>NZ_AP025497.1:1904487-2539316 GCF_024347535.1 Vibrio kanaloae
CGCCAAGAATACCTGTGATGCCCGCTTCTGCGAACTTCTCACGGTAGCCCCACTGCCAATCGTAAGCTTGTGGTACTTGTTGGCCTTCAGAACATAGGTCAACCGCTACCGATGTATCTAGGTAAGATACTTTTGCTTGGTAACACGCTTCCATGATCGCCATGTTTACCCAAGGAGGACCAGCGTTGATTACTAGGTCTGGTTTCACTTCGTTAATCAGAGCAACAAGTTCATCAACATCGTCAGCATTTACTGCGCGAGCTTCTAGTTTTTTAGTTGAATCTTTAAGGTTGTTTTTGCCCTTGATAGATTCGATGATTTTTTCACACTTCGCGATTGTGCGAGAAGCGATTGTGATATCACCCAGTACTTCGTTATTTTGTGCTGCTTTATGTGCAACAACCCAACCAACGCCGCCTGCACCAATTTGTAGAATAGCCATAGTTTTAATTACCCTTGTTGTTCTGCTAGCTCAATAGCTAAAGTTTGAATTTTGTTAATTAGAGATTTGAAATCTGATGTCGTTAAGCACGGATTCAAGATAGTGAATTTCAGCGCGCTTTTACCGTCAACAACCGTTTCGCCAAGCACGGCAACGCCACGAGTCAGTGCTTCCAGTCTTAGCGTTTGATTCAGTTTGTCTAAATCAATAGCGCTGTTTGCTGATTGCCCATTGCTAGGCACCGAACGGAACAGCACAGTAGACAGTGACGGCTCAGCAAGCAGTTCAAAATCGTCATGCTTCTGAATCAGTTCGGCAATTTGAAGCGTCTGCTCTAGAAGATGATCGTACATATCGCCCAATTGCTTTGGCCCAACGCTTTGCATCGTCATGAAGACTTTCAATGCATCGAAGCGTTTAGTAGTCGCAATAGACTTATCGACTAGATTCGGCAGCTCATCGTGCTCGCGATTCAAGTAATCTGCGTGATGCAATAGGTACTTAAAGTTCGCTTTGTCTTTCAGCAGCACAGCACCACAACTGATTGTTTGGAAGAACAACTTGTGGAAATCAACGCTGACTGAGTCCGCTTTCTCGATGCCTTTCAGACGAGCTTTATGGCTACTTAAGATAAGCGCACCACCGTAAGCACTATCGACATGGAACCAAAGATCTTGTTGATTTGCGATGTCAGCAATCGCTTCAAGATCATCAATAGCACCGTGATCGGTTGTACCCGCCGTACCAACAACAGCAAAAGGAATCAACCCTTGAGCTTTCAGCGCTTTCACTTCTGCGTCTAGCAAGTCAGGCTTGATAGTGCCGTTTGCATTGGTATCAACACAGCACACTGCCGCTTCGCCTAGCCCTAGTAGGGAGGCTGACTTTTGAACCGTAAAGTGAGATTTCTTTGAACATAAGATACGCAGCTTGCTCGCGTATTCTGGTAAGCCAAGCTTTTGGATAGAATGACCATTGTGCTTATCGGCAACCCAGTCTCTCGCAAGCAATAAACCCATTAGGTTGCTTTGCGTGCCTCCGCTGGTGAAAACACCGTCTGCTTGTGCGCCAAGTTGGTATTTGTCACACATCCAATCCACGACGCGCTGCTCAACATAAGTCGCAGCAGACGCTTGGTCCCATGAATCCATTGATTGATTCAACGCCGCGATAATCGATTCGGCTACTACAGAAGCCATAAGAGGAGGAGTGTGAAGGTGTGCAATACAGTCTGGGTGTTGTACGAAGATGGAGTTTGCAGCGACAAGGTCTGCAGTACTATCTACAACATCAACCAAAGCGTGTTGATTGTTATCTAGGTCGACAGCCTTGATAGCGGCCTCTAGCACTTTTGGTTCTAGACCTGAATATGGAGTTTCAACCTGCTCAAAAACGGCTTTCATCGCTTGGGTGGTTTGATTCATCACATTAGCAAATTCGTTGCTACCACCTAAACCTGTCTGGATGAAATGCCTGTTCCATTCTTGGTTTGCTTGTTCGGTTGAAGCTGGGTCTTGTTGCAAACCGCCACCCGCTGCGATGATCGCTTCTTCCATCACGCGCAATGCAAAGTCGATCTGCTCAAAAGAGATAATCATTGGCGGAAGGAAACGAATGACCGAACCATCACGCCCACCCTTCTCAACCATCAAGCCGCGCTCTAGTGCTGCTCGTTGAATAGCTAGGGTTAGTTCGCCGTCGGATTGTGGTTCGTTAAACTTGTTAAGCTCACCATTTGGTTGCTTGATCTCAGCGCCAAGCATCAAGCCTTTACCGCGAACTTCAGCAATACAGCTCACACGCGATTGAATCTTCTCAAGCCCGTGACGTAAGTATTGGCCTGCGATGTTCGCGTGTTCAACCAAACCATCACGCTCGATGATTTCCAACGCCTTAGCGCCAGACACCATAGCTAATTGATTACCACGGAATGTACCTGTGTGCTCACCCGCTTTCCATGTATCAATGCTCTTATCGAACACAAGTAGCGACATCGGCAGTCCACCACCGATCGCTTTAGACAAACATAAGATATCAGGGTTAACACCCGACTCTTCAAACGCAAATCTATGACCCGTTTTGCCCACACCACACTGAATTTCATCAAAAATCAGTAGGATGCCGTGTTCATCACAGATACGACGTAGGCCTTGCAACCAAGAAGCAGGAGCCGGAATCACACCGCCCTCTCCTTGCACAGGCTCTACGATCATCGCGGCTGGTTTCATGATGCCGGATTCGTCGTCATTCAACATGCGCTCGATGTAACGAACGCTCGCGTTGGCACCTGCCTCACCACCAATGCCAAACGGGCAGCGGAGGTTGTATGGGAAAGGCATGAAATGTACGTCAGACATCAAACCGCTACGACGCTCTTTAGTGCCGAGGTTGCCCATCATGCCCATGGTGCCGTTCGTCATGCCGTGGTAAGCACCACGAAAAGCAAACATGGTGTTGCGACCTGTGGTTTGCTTAGCGAGCTTGATCGCCGCTTCCACAGCATCAGCTCCCGATGGGCCACAGAATTGAAGAACCGAGTTATTTGAAAAGTCTTGAGGAAGAAAAGCTTTAACTCGCTTGATAAACGTCTCTTTTGCTTGAGTCGTAATATCAAGAGTTTGGTATGGTAGACCAGAATCAAGTTGGTCTTTAAGTGCTTGGTTAATCTCTGGGTGGTTATAACCCAAAGAAAGTGTACCTGCACCGGCTAAGCAATCGAGAAAGATCTGGCCACGAGTATCTTCAACTAAAGCGCCACATGCTCGCTTAATAGCAATAGGCAGTCGTCTTGGGTAAGAGCGAACATCCGACTCATGCTGTTCTTGCTCTAGCAAAATAGCGTCAGGTGTTAGGTCGTACGCTCCCTCTACGATAGGAACCATAGTTGAAAATGAATTTGCGATAGTATTGATATCGGCTTCAAAGGCAGTAGTCATAAAAGTCCCCTTGAATGAGTTCATACTCATCTCACCAGACTCGATTTCACTATAACTCTCTGTTTATATTAGAGAGTTCATTATGAAGTATGTGCGTTGTCTAGAAATGAGATATAGCTGTACGCTCGTATAAGTCAAATGACGAACACGAAATTAGGCCGTCTTAAGACAGCGATAAATTGTTAACGTAAGCTCAAGGTTCAGTAATGCTACTGTTTTGAAGAATTGGACATTTTTGCAGGATCGGACAGCTATGAAGCGCTAGTCCCTTTGGAAATGCAGAGCTGATTAGCAATGTTGTTTTTAGTGTGTTCAATGTTGGGTTTCCCATTAACATGGCGAATGGCGCCATAAGTATCCCGTCTATCAGCTTAAGGACTAGCCGATACCTACCCTACGTTATGTCCCAATCAGCAAGAATGGTCATTACGCGTATCCCCCAGAAGCCATCATGATTCGTTTTGAACATCATCCATTCCGAGATTAAGCGGGAAAGTAACATAAAGTGAAATGAACTATCAATAATTTTTAGTGATGGCTTCATAAATACAAGATTTGGTTGGGTGATTACTTAAAATATCGATATTTAAGTGTCAATTTTTGAGGGTAACGAGAAATTAAAATAGCAGAAAACAAAAAAGCCCGAACATTTCTGTTCGGGCTTTCTAATTTGGAGCGATACATCGGGTTCGAACCGATGACCTCAACCTTGGCAAGGTTGCGCTCTACCAACTGAGCTAGTATCGCATTTGCTTTATTGAGATAAAGACTTTAATAGATGGTGCCCCGGGCCGGACTTGAACCGGCACAGCGCGAACGCCGAGGGATTTTAAATCCCTTGTGTCTACCAATTCCACCACCAGGGCACGCAATTCTTTATTGCGATGCCGATTACTGAAAAGTAAAACACCATCTTAATGCTGACGCCAATCAACACTACAAATTTTGGAGCGATACATCGGGTTCGAACCGATGACCTCAACCTTGGCAAGGTTGCGCTCTACCAACTGAGCTAGTATCGCATTTTCATTCAACTTCTTTCTAGAAGAAAGAGAATGGAGGCGCCTCCCGGAGTCGAACCGAGGTCCACGGATTTGCAATCCGCTGCATAGCCACTCTGCCAAGGCGCCTTAGTAACTCCAGTCGAATCGCTCATTGCCATCCTCTTGAGTACGGGATGCATTTTACGGATTCAGACGATTGAGTCAATATTATTTTTGTATTTTTAATTCGTTTGGGTAGATTTCATACGAAACAGGCCAAATAGCTGACTTTATGTTCAAAACACACTGTGAGCGGGTTATTCAAAGGAGATCTATATCACATTAGATGTCCAGTATTGACAACTTAACCTAAGGTTAAAGATCAAAAAAGCGAGCCTCAGCTCGCTTCTTCATCAATGATGTTTCTCGTCTAACAAATCGTCTTTGGCGGCCATCAAGTATTGCGCCATAGACCAGTAAGTTAGAAGCGTTGCAGCATAGAGCGCAATATAACCAACCCAAACCATCCAATCGTCATAACGCCAAATAAGTACCCATAACGCGAACATTTGAGAAACTGTTTTAACCTTACCAACCCAAGACACAGCAACACTTGCACGTTTGCCGATTTCCGCCATCCATTCTCGAAGAGCGGAAATAATAATTTCGCGAGCAATCATGGTTACCGCTGGAATAGTAATCCAAATTGAGTGGTAATGTTCAGTAATAAGAATAAGAGCAGTCGCAACAAGTACTTTATCAGCGACAGGGTCAATAAATGCACCAAAGCGAGAGGTTTGTCCAAGCTTGCGTGCCAGCATGCCATCTAGCCAATCGGTGAAACCCGCAACCCAAAAGACCATTGCAGCAGCAAAAGGAGCCCATTCATAAGGTAAGTAAAAAACCACAACGAACACTGGAATCAGAAATAGTCGCAGCAAGGACAAAATGTTAGGTATATTTAAACGCATTTTATTAGGCTCTTATTAATCGCGCGTCAATGGTGCGGGATTTTTACTATTGTTTCAATGCTTGATAAATATTTTCTGCCAAAGAATGACTAATGCCCGGCACTTTGGTTATTTCTTCGACAGTTGCACGCTTAAGTTCTTGTAAGCCCCCCATATATTTCAGTAATGCTTGGCGACGTTTTGGTCCTACCCCTTCGATTCCTTCCAGTGCACTGGTTCGACGCGTCTTACCTCGTTTCGCCCTGTGTCCCGCAATTGCATGATTATGGCTCTCGTCACGGATGTGTTGAATTAGATGTAACGCTGGCGCATCGCTGGGTAAGTTAAATTCTTCGCCTTCTAAGGTCACTAAGGTTTCTAGGCCAGGCTTACGAGTCACCCCTTTTGCAATACCCATCATTCTTGGTCTAACCGGCCAATCTCCCCAGTATTTAGAAATAATCTCATAAGCACTATTTAACTGCCCTTTACCGCCATCAATAAAGATGATGTCTGGGATCTTATCGACATCAAGCTGCTTCGAATAACGCCTCTCCAGCGCCTGAGCCATCGCCGCGTAGTCATCGCCGCCTGTAATATCCGTGATGTTGTAGCGACGGTATTCTGGTTTAACTGGTCCTTCTGGATTGAATACCACACAAGAAGCGATCGTGCTTTCACCCATGGTGTGGCTGATATCGAAACACTCCATGCGTTTGATAGCATCCATCGACAGCACTTCTTGAAGCTCTTTAAAGCGCTGATTGATCGTCATCTTATGATTAATCTTGGTGGTTATTGCCGTTAATGCGTTGGTATTCGATAGCTTAAGGTAACGGCCTCGAGTCCCAGAAGGATTGGAGTTGAAGTGTATCTTTCGGCCTGCGACTTCACACAATGCTTCTTGAATAGGTGTGACATCATCCATCAAATCGGCATTTAAAATTAAACGAGTCGGGATGGTTCTCGCTTCATTGTGCGCTAGATAATATTGGCTTAAAAAGCTCGAAAATACCTCTTCTCGCACCGTATTGTTGGGGATTTTAGGGAAATGGCTTCGGCTACCTAAGATTTTGCCTTGGCGAATCATCAAGATGTGAATACACGCCACGCCATTCTCTTGGGCAAACCCCAACACGTCCATATCTTCCATAGAATCGTCAGATACATACTGCTGCTCTTGAACGCGTCTGATCGCTTGGATTTGATCGCGGAAAGCAGCCGCTTGCTCAAAACGAAGCTCTTGGCTCGCCTTATCCATCTTGTCGATGAGTGTTTCAAGAACCAGCTTATCTTTCCCTTGCAGGAACAGGCGAACGTAGTCGATAAGTTCACTGTACTCTTCATCAGAGATAATCGAACTGACACATGGCGCTGCACAACGACCAATCTGATACATCAAACATGGGCGTGTTCTGTTGGCATAAACCGTATCTTCACACTGACGAGCAGGAAAAATTTTCTGTATTAGGTGCAACGTCTCACGCACAGCGCCGGAATCAGGATAAGGACCAAAGTACTCTCCCTTTTTCTTCTTAGCACCACGATGCATCGACAAACGAGGATGTTTGTGACCACTAATAAAAATATAAGGGTACGACTTATCATCACGCAAAAGTACATTGTATTTAGGCAAGTACTGCTTGATGTAGTTGTGCTCAAGAATGAGCGCTTCTGTTTCCGTGTGCGTTACAGTGACATCGATCTTGTCGATATTGCTAACTAAAGCGCGTGTTTTTTCACCGTCGACTTTTTTCCGGAAATAACTGGAAAGGCGTTTTTTGAGGTTCTTAGCTTTACCGACGTAAATAACAACAGCCTCGGCGTTATACATTCGATAAACGCCAGGCTGTTCTGTTACTGTCTTAAGGAATGAGACAGAGTCAAACAAGTTAGTCACACTATACGATCTCAGTGTTAAAGGGTCTCAGTATCTAGCATTCCATGTCTAATCGCTAAATGCGTCAACTCTACATCGCCACTGATATCCAGTTTACTGAACAAACGGTAGCGGTAACTATTGACTGTTTTAGGGCTTAGATTGAGTTGTTCTGAAATATCCGTCACTCTCTGACCTTTGGTAATCATCATCATGATTTGCAATTCACGTTCAGATAAGTCTGCGAATGGATTTTCAGACGCAGGCGAAAACTGACTCAAAGCCATCTGCTGCGCAATTTCTGGAGAAATGTATCGTTGGCCGCTATTCACCACTCTAATGGCATTGACCATTTCATCCGGACCTGCCCCTTTAGTAAGGTAACCAGCAGCTCCAGCTTGCATCACTTTAGTTGGAAACGGATTTTCCGTATGAACAGTTAAAACAATGATTTTAACATCAGGGTTGAAGCGCAAAATCTTCTTGGTTGCTTCTAAGCCACCAATACCAGGCATATTCATATCCATCAAAATGACATCTGTATTGTTAGTACGACACCATTTTGCAGCATCTTCACCGCTTTCAGCTTCCCCTGCTACGTTCATTCCACGGACGTCTTCAATAATACGTCGTATCCCTGTGCGAACCAGCTCGTGATCATCTACAAGGAAAACATTTATCAAACTTGTATCTCCACACTATTAATTGGCTCTGCAACCACTGTGCCGTTTCATTTGCTTGAAACAATTAAACGAATGAACAGTGAATCGCAGCATTGAGTACATCTTAACTTAGTTAGTAAAAAAAAGCTCTGTTGAATATGTGCTGAAATACGAACTTTAGCAAGTACTTATTTATAAATAAGGCAGCTAAAACAACAAGCTTTTGTTAAAAGTCAACTAGTTAAAACAACGCCAATAAAATTACATAAGATAAAAATATTTTCAATACCATTGAATAACCATTCGTGACAATTTCACTTTTTTGCTTATATAGTCCCGTTATTCAACGCTATTACCGATAAATTAATGACTATTTGGTCAGCCTGTTGTGCGAAATTCGGCGCTAGATGGTAGTATTCGATTCCCAGTTTCAATAGGTTACTACATTGGATATTCAGCAAGGCTTTGTACTCACAAGACAAGCAAGAGATTTTTCAGGGCGCACACAAATCGACTTGTGGTTAAGCACCCCTCAAGGCCCTACTCTGCTGACAATTCAAAATGAAAAACCTGTATTTTTTGTAGCTCAATCTGACGTTGAAGCATGTCAGGCAATCGCAGCGAAAGAGTCGATTGATTGCCAATTTAAGCCTCTAGAACTAGCCACATTCGAGCAAATACCTCTCGCCGCGTGTTACACCTCGCTGTCGAGAAGTAGCTTTGGTCTAGCGCAAGCCTTCCACAACGAAGAAATTCAAACCTTTGAAAGCGATATTCGACTCGCCGATCGATTCTTAATGGAACGTTTTATCAAAGGAAGTATTGAGTTCACAGGATCTGCTACGCAAAAAAATCGGCATCGTCGAGTCTCTAATGCGAAATGCCGAGCAGGTGATTACTTACCTAATCTATCTGTGGTCTCGCTTGATATTGAGTGTTCGGAAAAAGGCGTGCTTTATTCAATTGGCCTAGACAGCCCGATGGACAGCCGAGTAATAATGGTCGGCAAAGCACAACAAGCTGAAACCAATATCCAATGGGTTGCCAACGAGAAAGCGCTACTCGAAGCAATGATAGCTTGGTTCTCTGAATTTGATCCTGACATCATTATTGGTTGGAACATTATCGACTTCGATTTTAGGCTGCTACACAAACGTTCAGAATGGAACGAAGTGAAGCTCAACATCGGCAGAGACAACCAACCGAGCTTTTTCCGCAGTTCGGCACAAAATCAGCAAGGCTTTATCACGATTCCAGGGCGCGTTGTCTTGGATGGCATCGATATGCTCAAGACTGCGACCTACCACTTCCGTTCTTGGTCACTTGAATCGGTATCGCAAGAACTGCTTGGTGAAGGCAAAGACATCCACAACGTTCATGACCGTATGGATGAGATAAACCGAATGTTTAAGTTCGATAAACCTTCACTCGCTAAGTACAACCTTCAAGACTGCGTGCTAGTCAACAGCATCTTCGAACACACTCACTTACTCGACTTCGCGATTGAACGCTCTCGATTAACCGGTGTAGAACTGGATCGCGTTGGTGGATCTGTTGCTGCCTTTACTAACTTATATCTGCCTCAAATCCACAGAGCGGGTTATGTCGCACCGAACTTAGAGCCAGAGAATTGGATTGCAAGCCCCGGCGGTTATGTGATGGATTCAATTCCCAACCTCTACGACTCAGTTTTGGTACTCGATTTTAAGAGCCTGTATCCATCGATCATTCGCTCGTTTCTGATTGACCCTATGGGGCTGATTGAAGGGTTGAAGTTGGAACTAGGGACTGCAGAAAACCAAGCGGTTGATGGTTTCCGCGGTGGACAATTCCACCGTTCTAAACACTTCTTGCCTGAGATGATTGAAAACCTCTGGGCTGCACGTGATGTGGCGAAGAAGAACAACGAGAAGGCGTTCTCTCAGGCGATTAAGATCATCATGAACTCATTCTATGGTGTGTTAGGTTCGTCTGGCTGTCGTTTCTTCGATACCCGGTTAGCGTCTTCGATTACCATGCGTGGGCATGAGATCATGAAGCAAACCAAAGTGCTTATCGAAGACAAAGGCTACCAAGTTATCTACGGCGATACCGATTCAACCTTCGTGTCTCTGAATGGCAGTTATGATCAACGACAAGCCGACGAGATCGGGAATGAACTTGTCGCTTACATAAACGATTGGTGGACGAATCATCTCAAAGAGACCTACAACCTAACCTCGATACTTGAATTGGAATACGAGACTCACTATCGCAAGTTCCTGATGCCAACCATTCGAGGTTCAGAAACTGGCTCGAAGAAACGTTATGCAGGCTTAATCACTCAAGGCGACCAAGAGAAGATCATCTTTAAAGGACTAGAGAGTGCACGCACCGATTGGACACCTCTCGCCCAGCAATTCCAACAAACCTTGTATGAGATGGTGTTTCACGATCAAGACCCAACCGACTATGTTAGGCAGTTTGTTGATGAAACCTCTGCTGGCAAACATGATGATTTATTGGTGTATCAAAAGCGCTTACGCCGCAAATTACATGAATACCAAAAGAACATTCCGCCGCAGGTTCGCGCAGCTCGTATGGCCGATGAGATTAATGCTCAGTTAGGACGCCCTCTTCAATACCAAAACAAAGGACGTATTGAGTATTTGATTACTCTGAGTGGCCCTGAGCCCAAAGAGTATTTAAAGAGTGGTATCGATTATCAGCACTATATCGACAAACAGATTAAGCCCGTCGCAGAGGCTATCCTACCCTTCATCGGTTTAGATTTTGAAAGAGTCAGTGGGCAGCAGTTGGGTCTGTTCTAGCACTATTTTATATGCCCTTTAAACGAAAAAAGCAGAGACATGCTCTTCAGCACGCTCTGCTTTTTAGTATCAATTAACCCGTTATAAATCTCTATCCGATTCTGAACTCGGTTTTCTGATACTGCTTAATCAACCATTCACCAAAGCCATCAAGAATACCGATCACCGAACGTTTAGGGATTGGTCTACCAGAAAGTAAAATCCCCAGTCTTTGGATTTCGACTTCTCTATCTGGGTGATACTTCAAGAACTGTTGACCACACTCTAATGGATCATCGTACCAATATTTATCGCGGTACATCACCAGTGAGTAACTCGCTCGTAAAAGCTTCTTGGCGATAATCACCTGCGCAGCGATTTGTTGTTCTGACGTTGTCGCTCGTGCAATCTTGTTGCGATACACCGCTAACCAGTTTTCAGCATCCATATTCCAGTGCTTAGCAATTTCCCAACTTGTTTCAAAATCACCATAGCAATCTGACAAATCTTCACCATGCACACACACGGCTAAATGCTTGAGCATAAAACCCCATGTGAAGATGTTGTCGAAATCGACTATCTCGCTCACTAAGGTAGTTTTAATCGCGACTTGAGTGACCTGCGGGAAGCTTTTTTGGAAGCGCCATTTAATGGTGTTTAACAGCGTGGTTCGTTGTTCAGGAAACGGGCGGTGTGTCACTACAACCACATCAAGATTTGAGCGACCGACGACGGCTTGCTTGCGAGCGACACTGCCATAAATATAGACACTGTGTAGATTAGAACCTAACCCACCTTTTAAGAAGGTAATCAGATCGTTAACCACAGGTTGGAATTCAGGTTGAAAAGGCTGTGTTGGGTCAATAACAGGTAGCTGCATAGGTCGTTTCGGTAAATAAAATAATGATTTAACTATAACTCTATGATCGCCTAGGTGACTTTATGATTCAAGCTATTCCTATTTATAGCATCTCCGAGATATAATCAGCGGATAGACCCAATAAGGACAAACACAAAATGCCTAGAGCAAGTGAAATTAAAAAAGGTTTTGCTATCACAGTAGAAAGCAAAACAGTGATCGTTAAAGATATCGAAGTAACAACACCAGGCGGCCGTGGCGGCCAAAAAATTTACCGCTTCCGTGGTAACGATGTAGCAACTGGCGTTAAAACTGAAGTTCGCCACAAGGCTGACGAAATCGTTGAAACTATCGACGTAACTAAGCGTGCAGTAATGTTCTCTTACGTTGATGGCAACGAGTACATCTTCATGGATAACGAAGATTACACTCAATTCATCTTCAACGGTGAAACAATCGAAGACGAACTACTATTCATCAACGAAGAAACTCAAGGTATGTACGCGATCCTTATCGATGGCAACGCTGCGACGCTTGAGCTACCCACCTCTGTTGAGCTAGTTATCGAAGAAACTGACCCTTCAATCAAAGGTGCATCAGCGTCTGCTCGTACTAAGCCTGCTCGTCTATCTACAGGTCTTACAATCCAAGTACCTGAGTACATCGCGACTGGCGACAAAGTAGTAGTAAACACTGCTGAACGTAAATACATGAACCGCGCAAGCTAAGATACTTATTATGACCGAAGCTAACGACCTAATGTCTTATGACGACGCAATTGACACTGCATACGACATCTTCCTAGAGATGGCACCTGACAACCTAGAACCTGCAGACGTGATTCTTTTCACGGCTCAGTTTGAAGATCGTGGCGCAGCAGAGCTTGTTGAAACTGGCGATGATTGGGTTGAACATGTTGGCTTTGAAGTCGACAAAGAAATCTACGCTGAAGTGCGCATTGGTCTTGTGAATGAAGCGGATGACGTTCTAGACGACGTATTTGCTCGCATGCTAATCAGCCGTGATCCAGACCATAAGTTCTGTCACATGCTGTGGAAACGCGACTAATACCGCTGTTGACGCTCATCTGCATGAGTAAACAAGTATTCATGTACGCTAGTTAAAAGTTAGCCGAGCCCATTGCTCGGCTATTTTTATCACGCTATTCCCCATCGTGACTACCCACTTTCATCATCAACGTTAGATTCACTGATTATGACCAAAGCAAAAACAGACACACAATCGAAAGGCTATGCCTGCATTGGCCTAGTTAACCCAAAGACGCCTGAAAACGTAGGCTCAGTAATGCGAGCGGCTGGCTGCTACGGCGCCAACTCTGTGTTTTACACGGGCACTCGCTACGACCACGCGCGAAAATTCCATACCGATACCAAAGAGAAGCACCTAGAACTGCCTTTAATTGGTGTTGAAAATCTGAAAGACATCATTCCAGTAGGCTGCGTACCTGTTGCTGTCGATCTGATTGAGGGCGCAAAGCCTCTACCGGATTACAAACATCCACCACGTGCGTTTTACATCTTTGGCCCTGAAGACGGCACGCTAAAGAAAGAGATCACCGACTTCTGTCGTGAGACGATTTACGTCCCAACCAATGGTTGCATGAACCTAGCCGCATCAGTAAACGTTGTGCTTTACGATCGATTAGCGAAAGGCGATAACTTTTCGAACCATAAGTAAATACAACGAGATACGAAAAGATTTATAGATGCGCGTAAACGAGATAAGAGATGCGAAGAGCATGCTACTGCCGATTATGGCAGTATATTTTCGATACTCGATTACTCGTGTCCCGCATCTTTTACTTCTTCTAGACGTAAAAAACCTGCTCAATGAGCAGGTTTTTTAGTATTCAGTGCTTTTAGCTAATGAAGCTTTAAGCTTAAGAACTGTAGCAACTACTGCCGTAATTACTGACGTGTTCTTGGCTTAGCTGGTTTAGCCGGACGACCGTTGTTCAGTTTAGGCTTACTTTTGTTAGCCTGAGGTTTGCCTTTGTTTGCAGCTGGAGCGCTACGACCTGAATCAGGTGTTGTAGTACCGCGCGTTGCAGGCTTCTTGCGTTTAGTTTGATTGCTACGGCCTTTTGGTGCGTTTGCACGCTCTTCGTGACGCTTAACAGCACGACGAATTTTTTGGCTACGAGAACGCTCACGCTTACGAGAAGTGTTTGAAGGATCAAGGTCCAACAGTGTCTCTTTCTCTGGCTTAAGCTCAACAAGCTCACGCAAGTAGTTAACTTCTTGAAGATCTAGCTCTTTCCAACCGCCACGAGGCAGTTTCTTATCAAGGTAGATATCACCGTAACGTACACGTTTCAGACGGCTTACTGTCGTTTCTTGAGATTCCCAAAGACGACGAACCTCACGGTTACGACCTTCGTTAATCGCTACGTAGAAAGTATGGTTCATACCTTCACCGCCAGCGTAAACCACATCTTCAAAACGAGCCATGCCGTCTTCTAGTTGTACGCCACGAGTAACGTTTTTAACTTTTTGCTCAGTCACTTCACCGAATACACGTACTAGGTACTCACGCTCAACCTGACGGCTTGGGTGCATTAGACGGTTTGCAAGCTCACCATCAGTAGTGAAAAGCAAAAGGCCTGATGTGTTTGCATCAAGACGACCAACTGAAATCCAACGAGAACCACGGATCTTAGGTAGACGATCGAAAACAGTACGGCGGCCTTCAGGATCGTGACGAGTACAAAGTTCACCTTCAGGTTTGTAGTAAGCAAGTACACGACAAACCACTTCTTCAGAAGCCTTGCCTGAAACAGTATGGCCATCGATACGGATCACTGAGTTCTCGTCTTCAAGACGCTCGCCCAGTTTCGCAACTTGACCGTTAACACTTACACGACCAGATTTGATTAAACCTTCTAGTTCACGACGAGAACCGTGACCAGCTCGCGCTAAAACCTTCTGTAATTTTTCGCTCATTTACTCTTTTCTACCTAATTGTCGTCTTCACAGACGTCGAATGAATTTTTCGCGACCAAATCGCGGTCGCGTATTATCGCAAATAACCTGCCAAAAAGCACTTGTTATTTACTGTGGCAGGCTTGCTGTATCGTTACAGACTGTTAATCAGTAAAGCGATTATTCAAACGGCGCAGGATCGCCAGCACCACGACGTAGAACCACTGCATCATCGTCACTGAAGTCAATAACCGTCGTTGGTTGCTCACCTAGGTAGCCACCATTCAAAATTACATCAACCGCATGCTCTAGGCTGTCACGAATTTCTTCTGGATCCGACTCAGTAGTCTCGTTACCCGGAAGAATCAATGACGTCGACATCAGTGGTTCGCCCATCGCTTCCAACAAGTCGAGTGCAATCTTGTTGTCTGGGACACGAATACCAATCGTTTTACGCTTGGCATTCATCAAACGCTTTGGCACTTCTTTGGTTGCTTTAAAGATAAACGTGTAAGCACCTGGCGTATGTGCCTTAAGCAGACGGAAAGCCACGTTATCGACTCGTGCATACAATGACAACTCAGAAAGATCACGGCATAACAAAGTGAAGTTGTGTTTATCATCTATACGGCGAATTTTACAAATACGTTCAAGTGCTTGTTTGTTTTCAAGCTGACAACCCAGCGCATAACCGGAATCTGTTGGATAAACCACAACTCCGCCATTACGAATGATAGCAACCGCTTGGCTGATTAAACGCGCTTGTGGGTTATCTGGATGTACATAAAAAAACTGGCTCATTGTTGATCCTCGTTATCGAATCTCTCGACTCTATCATCAGAAGGAGCTGGTTCACCTAAATACTGTCATTGGTATCAGATGGTGAAACCGTTTGAAACTCCCAATCTTTCCATACTTCTTCGACCCCAGAAGGTAGCCAGAGATTACGTCCAAGTTCCATCCACGGAGACGGATAATGGAAGTCACTGCCTTGGGAGGCTAATAGTTTGTATTGTATAGCATAATCCGCAAGTGTGCGCCTTTCTTGTTGCGCTTGCTGAGGTTGAGCAACTTCCATAGCGTCACCCTTTGCTTCAACAAATGCAGCGAGAAGACGCTTAATCCACTTCGCGGTGAGACCATACCTTCCAGGGTGTGCTAGCACAGCTTGTCCACCTGCCGCATGAATGGCCGTTACAGCGTCACCCATTGAGCACCATGTTGGTGGTACATAACCTGGATTGTTGCGAGTCAGAAACTTTTTAAACACTTGCTGCATGGTTTTCGCGTAGCCATTATCGACTAACCACTTAGCAAAGTGAGCGCGAGTAATAGGCGCATCACCCGCAATCACTTTAACTTCTTCTAACACCCCTGCTCGGGTCACTTTTTCGAGTCGTTGAGCAATCATCTCGGCACGCCCAATACGATGAAGCTTTTGTTGTTCAATTAACGTTTTCAATTCTGGCGATTCAGGATCGACGTTTAACCCAACAATATGGATATCTTTGTTTTGCCAAACGGTTGAAATCTCGATTCCGTTAATCAACTGAATAGGAAGGTTGTTGTCAGCAATATAGTTGCGTGCTTCAGCAAGTCCATCAGTCGTATCATGATCTGTAATCGCTAACGCTTCGATGTTAAAGCCTAGCGCTCGGTCAATCAGCTCAGGTGGAGTAAGTCGGCCATCTGAGGCTGTTGTATGACTATGTAGATCAATTCTCATATATTCTTTTTCATTGTTTTCAATTTTTATCGTTATATTTGTGTCAACACACTTGACCTGCAAGAGTAAAACTAGTTAACTAGTACACAAATACGAAGTATCACATTTGATAGGTCCACTATGTTACAAGAATTTAACCAGTACCATAAAGATAAAGTTTTAGAACTTTCTTCAGCAGAAGCAAGTTCAGAACTTAATTGGTGGCGCACTTGGACAAGTTCTTGGTGGGCTAATGTGTACTTCTAGTTAAACGATTTGTTTATAAAAAAGTTATCACTAAGCCCGCTTTCATAGCGGGCTTTTTAATTTGTCGAACATTTCACATTCCACTCACTAACAAATCAACGAGTTGACCATATTCTATATTGGGTGAAGGGTATCTTTATGCGACTATGTACGGCAGGAAATTTAAAAAATCATAAAGGAGGTCTTGTGAACAAGGCCATTGAAATCAAAAAGCTGGGAGCTATTGAGACCATCAATTCTTCAGTTCCCTACTCGCAAGATCCAACCAGTGTTTTTCATACGTTGTGTGAAAATAAAACAGACAGCTTGCTGCTGGAATCTGCTGAAATTGAATCTAAACAGAACCTAACAAGCCTACTCCTTATCGATTCTGCAGTTCGCATCGTATGTCGCGGACATGAAGTAACCTTTCAAGCGTTGACTCAAAACGGTCAAGCACTGATCGAGCATCTAACTCAAAACGTTAAAACAGAGATTAAATCTGATCTGAGCGAAAACTTACTAACGCTATCTTTTGTCGAGCCAAGCAACGAATTGGACGAAGACTCGCGTTTAAGAGAAGCCTCTTCTTTTGACGCTCTACGTTTGGTTCAGCACAGTTTCGAGCAAGACCCAAGCAACAAACACGCGTTATTCATGGCAGGCCTATTCGCTTACGACATCGTGGCAAACTTTGAACCGTTAGGCGATGCGGAAGCAACCAACAAGTGCCCTGACTTTGTATTCTACGTAGCTGAAACACTACTGCGTTTCGATCACCAAGAGCACGAAGGCCTACTTCACGCGAGCTTGTTTGCTCAAGATGATAGCATCAAGGCGCAATTAACTGACCGTCTAGCCGACATTCAAACTCAATGTCAGTCACTGAAAGCCATCACAGAAGTAACGCCACTAGACAACGTTGAAGCGGTACCAAGCGTTTCAGATGAAGAGTTCTGCCAAACGGTTCGTAACCTAAAAGAGTACGTAGTTAAAGGCGACGTATTCCAAGTAGTACCTTCACGCCGCTTTACTCTACCTTGCCCAGCTCCACTGGCGGCTTATAAAGAGCTCAAGCAAAGTAACCCAAGCCCTTACATGTTCTACATGCAAGATGAGCTGTTTACTCTGTTTGGTGCTTCTCCAGAAAGCGCGCTGAAATACGAAACCGAAACCAACCAAATCGAGATTTACCCAATTGCTGGTACTCGTCGCCGTGGTAAGCGCCCGAATGGTCAAATCGATTTCGACCTAGACAGCCGTATCGAGCTTGAATTGCGCACCGACAAGAAAGAAAACGCCGAGCACATGATGCTAGTCGACCTAGCACGTAACGATGTAGCTCGTATTGCTGAAGCAGGCACTCGCCACGTAGCAGACTTGCTGAAAGTAGATCGCTACAGCCATGTAATGCACTTGGTTTCTCGTGTTGTTGGTCAGCTCCGTGAAGACTTAGATGCTCTGCACGCTTACCAAGCTTGTATGAACATGGGCACGCTAACGGGCGCACCAAAAATCCGCGCAATGCAGCTTATTCGTGACGTAGAAAAAACGCGTCGTGGTAGCTACGGTGGTGCAGTCGGTTATCTAACCGGTGAAGGGACTCTAGATACTTGTATCGTAATTCGTTCTGCTTACGTTGAAGATGGCGTTGCACAAGTACAAGCTGGCGCTGGTGTGGTATTCGACTCTGACCCACAAGCAGAAGCCGATGAAACTCGCGGCAAGGCACAAGCGGTTATCTCTGCGATTCAAGCTGCACATACTAAAAGCGCAGCAGCAAATCAGCAAACATCAAACAAGAAGGAGTCGTAATCATGGCTGATATTGTATTCATCGATAACTTCGACTCGTTCACTTACAACCTTGTAGACCAGTTTCGTTCATTAGGTCACAGCGTAAAAATTTACCGTAACAACATTCCGGCAAAGGTTGTTGAAGCAGCGATCGACGAACTAGACAACCCTGTTGCACTGCTTTCGCCAGGCCCTGGCGCTCCAGCAGATGCGGGCTGTATGCCAGAGCTGATTCAGCTTCTAAAAGGTAAAGTGCCAATGATTGGTATTTGCTTAGGCCACCAAGCAATTGTTGAAGCCTATGGCGGCACCGTTGCAGGCGCTGGTGAAATCATTCATGGTAAGGTGTCGATGATGGAACACCAAAACCATGCGACTTACCAAAGCTTACCTTCGCCATTGGCTATCGCTCGCTACCACTCTCTGGTGGCAACGCATGTATCTGATAGCCTAACGGTGACAGCTGAAGTCGATGATTTGGTGATGTCTGTGGTTCAAGAACAAGACAAGGTTTGTGGGTTCCAATTCCACCCTGAATCAATTATGACGACCTACGGTGCAACGCTTCTAGCAAACGCTATCGAATGGGCTCTTGAGAAACCTATTCATTTAGAGAAAAGCTCTCCCCTTGAGAAGACAGCGACTCTTGACCAAAAGACTAACTAGGACGAAATCATGGAACAGATTAATAAGCTTTACGAACAGCAGTCTCTTACTCAAGAAGAAAGCCAACAGTTATTTGATGTGATCATCAAGGGTGAACTTGACCCAATCTTGATGGCTTCAGCGCTGACTGCACTAAAAATCAAAGGCGAAACGCCCGATGAGATCGCAGGCGCAGCAAAAGCACTGCTTGCGAATGCAAACCCGTTCCCACGCCCTGATTACGATTTCGCAGACATCGTAGGTACAGGTGGCGACGGTCACAACACCATTAATATTTCGACGACTTCTGCGTTTGTTGCCGCAGCGTGTGACTTAAAAGTCGCGAAGCACGGTAACCGCAGTGTATCGAGCAAATCAGGCTCTTCTGACTTACTAGACTCGTTCGGTATCAACCTAGCGATGACAGCAGAAGACACACGTACGGCTGTTGATGAACTTGGCGTAGCATTCCTATTTGCTCCGCAATATCACGGCGGTGTACGTCACGCGATGCCGGTTCGTCAAACAATGAAAACACGCACTATCTTCAATATTCTTGGCCCACTGATTAACCCAGCGCGCCCTAACATCGAATTAATGGGTGTTTACAGCAAAGAGCTAGTACGCCCTATCGCAGAAACCATGTTACAAATGGGTATGAAGCGCGCGGCGGTTGTTCACGGTAGCGGCCTTGATGAAGTAGCGATTCACGGCGAGACCATTGTTGCTGAAATTAAAGATGGCAAGATTCACGAATACACAGTGACACCGGCTGACTTTGGTTTGAACACTCACCCTCTTGAAGCGATTAAGGGCGGCGAGCCAGAGGAGAACAAATCCATCACAACCGATATCCTGACGGGTAAAGGCACTGAAGCCCAAGTTGGCGCAGTGGCAGTCAACGTTGCTCTATTGATGCGTCTGTTTGGTCACGAAGACCTAAAAGCCAACGCACAGCAAGCGATTGACGTAATGAACTCAGGCAAAGCGTACGAGCTTGTACAAAAGCTTGCTGCGCACGCCTAACGAACGACGAATCGAGACAAAGAACATGACACAGACTACCGATAAACTGTCGACCCACGTTTCAGTCAAAGAAGCTGAAATGGCGGAAGTATTAGCAAAAATCGTTCGTGATAAATACCAATGGGTTGAAGCACGTAAGCAGACTCAACCATTAGATGAGTTTAAAGCATCACTAACTGCAACAGACCGCAGCTTTTATGATGCTCTGAGCGGCAAGCAAACTGTTTTCATCACTGAATGTAAAAAGGCATCTCCGTCAAAAGGTTTAATCCGTGACGAGTTTGACCTGGACTACATTGCGTCGGTTTACAACAACCACGCAAACGCGATTTCAGTGCTGACAGACGAGAAGTACTTCCAAGGTGACTTTGAGTTTTTACCTAAGGTTCGCAGCATTGCTAAGCAGCCTATCCTGTGTAAAGACTTCATGGTTGATACCTACCAAGTTTACTTAGCTCGTCATTACTCCGCTGATGCTATCTTGTTGATGCTATCGGTACTGGATGACGAGGAGTACAAAGCGCTGGCAGAAGTCGCTCACTCACTCAACATGGGTGTGCTAACCGAAGTCAGCAACGAAGAAGAACTTCACCGCGCAGTCGCTCTAAACGCAAAAGTGATCGGTATTAACAACCGTAACTTACGTGACCTTTCGACTGATTTGAACCGTACTAAAGAGTTGGCGCCGCTGATTCGCGAACTGGCTCCAAACGCAGTCGTGATTTCAGAGTCTGGCATCTACACACATCAACAAGTGCGTGACCTTTCAACGTTTGCAGATGGCTTCCTAATCGGTAGCTCTCTAATGGCTGAGAAGAACCTTGAGCTTGCGGTGCGTAAAGTAACGCTGGGTGAAAACAAGGTGTGTGGTTTAACTCACTCTGTTGATGCA
Source organism: Vibrio kanaloae (assembly GCF_024347535.1). Classification (NCBI taxonomy): domain Bacteria; kingdom Pseudomonadati; phylum Pseudomonadota; class Gammaproteobacteria; order Vibrionales; family Vibrionaceae; genus Vibrio; species Vibrio kanaloae. Next base: position 1,925,240 of record NZ_AP025497.1, read on the forward strand.
GCGAAAGCGTATCAAGCTGGTGCGGTATTCGGTGGCCTGATTTTCGTTGAAGCATCTAAGCGTTATGTGGATATCGAAGCAGCTCGTTTGACTATGAGCGGCGCACCTTTGAACTACGTAGGTGTGTTCCAAAACCATAGCGTTACTGACGTTGCGAAAACGGTTTCTGAGCTAGGCCTGTTCGCTGTGCAATTGCACGGTGATGAGTCTCAAGCATATGTCGATGAGCTAAAACAATCACTGCCTGAAAGCGTTGAGATTTGGAAAGCTTATGGTGTTGCTTCTGGTGCTGATTCCGGTGCTAAAAGCTCGCTACCAGAATTACTGGAAAGCAACGTGACTCGCCACCTGCTAGATACTAAAGTGGGTTCTCAAACAGGCGGCACAGGCCAAGTGTTCGATTGGAACCTAATCAACAACCAAAGCGCAATCATGTTGGCGGGTGGCCTAAATCCTGAAAATGCTAACCAAGCGGCTAAGTTGGGCTGCTTGGGGCTAGACCTAAACTCTGGCGTTGAATCCGCTCCAGGTAAAAAAGACGCAGAAAAACTGCAACGCGCTTTTGCAGCGATTCGTAATTACTAGTCCAAGCTCGGCGTTAGAAATTAGAAAGCAGAAACTAAAAACATATTTGTGAGCTTTGCCTTCTGCGAAGCTCAAGCAAGATTAAATGACTTGGTGTGAATACACATCAATAGAATTGAAGGAATAACACAATGGCTAAACTCGATGCCTACTTTGGTGAATACGGTGGTCAATACGTACCGCAGATCCTAGTGCCAGCACTAGACCAACTTGAACAAGCATTTATCGATGCACAAGCCGATCCTGAGTTCCGCAGCGAATTCATGACGCTTCTTCAAGAGTACGCTGGTCGTCCAACGGCGCTAACGCTAGCACGCAACTTAACAAAAGGTACAAAGACCAAACTGTACCTAAAGCGTGAAGATCTACTTCACGGCGGCGCTCACAAGACAAACCAAGTACTTGGTCAAGCATTGCTAGCAAAACGTATGGGTAAAAACGAAATCATCGCTGAAACTGGCGCAGGCCAACACGGTGTGGCAACGGCTCTAGCATGTGCTCTATTAGGTCTTAAGTGTCGTGTATACATGGGTGCAAAAGACGTTGAACGTCAAAGCCCGAACGTGTTCCGTATGAAGCTAATGGGCGCAGAAGTTATCCCTGTTCATTCTGGCTCTTCAACGCTAAAAGATGCATGTAACGAAGCGCTACGTGACTGGTCTGCAACTTATGAAGACGCGCACTACCTATTGGGTACTGCGGCTGGCCCTCACCCATTCCCAACGATTGTTCGTGATTTCCAACGCATGATCGGTGAAGAAACGAAGCACCAAATCTTAGCTCGTGAAGGTCGCCTTCCAGATGCGGTTATCGCTTGTGTCGGCGGTGGTTCAAACGCTATCGGTATGTTCGCTGACTTTATTGAAGAAGAGTCTGTACGCCTGATCGGTGTAGAGCCTGCTGGTAAAGGTATTGATACCGACCAACACGGCGCGCCACTTAAGCACGGCAAAACGGGTATCTTCTTCGGTATGAAAGCACCACTGATGCAAGATGATAATGGCCAAGTAGAAGAGTCTTACTCTGTTTCTGCTGGTCTAGATTTCCCATCAGTTGGTCCTCAACACGCACACCTAAATGCTATTGGCCGTGCTGAATACGACAACGTGACCGATGACGAAGCGCTAGAAGCTTTCCAAGCTATCGCGCGTAACGAAGGTATCATCGCAGCGCTAGAGTCATCTCATGCTTTGGCTCATGCCATCAAAATGGCTCACGACGATCCAGAGAAAGAACAACTATTGGTCGTTAACTTATCTGGCCGTGGTGACAAAGATATTTTCTCTGTACACGACATTCTTAAAGAGAAAGGAGCATTATAATGGATCGCTATCAATCACTCTTCACTCGCTTAGCTGAAAAGAATCAGGGCGCATTTGTACCATTCGTAACGGTTGGTGATCCTAACCCAGAGCAATCTCTTAAGATCATGGAAACTTTGGTTGAAGCGGGTGCAGATGCACTTGAGCTTGGTATTCCATTCTCTGATCCGCTTGCAGATGGCCCAACAATCCAAGGCGCAAACATCCGTGCATTAGATTCAAAAGTCACGCCAGATGTGTGTTTTGACCTTATTGCGCAAATCCGCGCTAACTACCCAGAGCTGCCAATCGGCCTACTGATGTACGCAAACTTGGTTTACGCACGTGGTATCGAGAACTTCTACGAGCGTTGTGCAAAAGCAGGTATCGATTCAGTACTGATTGCTGATGTACCAACCAACGAAAGTGGCGAGTTTGTTGCTGCAGCTAAGAAATTTGACGTTCACCCAATCTTTATTGCTCCACCAACAGCAAGTGATGAGACGCTTCAGTCGGTTTCTGAGCTAGGTGGTGGTTACACTTACCTACTTTCTCGTGCTGGCGTAACGGGGGCAGAAACCAAGGCAAACATGCCAGTAAGCGCACTGCTTGATCGTTTGAACAAATTTGACGCTCCACCAGCACTACTTGGTTTCGGTATTTCTGCTCCCGAGCAAGTAAAAGAAGCCATCGAAGCTGGTGCTGCCGGTGCTATCTCTGGCTCAGCGGTTGTGAAAATCATTGAAAACAACGTTGAACAACCAGAAGCAATGCTTAAAGCACTTGCTGAGTTTGTAACGCCAATGAAAGCGGCTACGCAGAAATAATCTACGGTCATTAAATAGACGCTCGTAAGCAATGGGCAGTAAATAGAACCAACGATTCAAATAAAAAAAGGCTCCACAGTTGTGGAGCCTTTTTTTATTGCTTTTCATTTGAGCCAATCACTCATCGGCTTTCATCGCTTTCTTAATCGCAGCCTCATTTATCGTCGCTTTGATCGGGTCGGTTATCTTTTCCACTAAATCGATGGGCATTGGGAAGATAATGGTGGAGGTCCTTTCGTTAGCCACCTCGGTTAGCGTTTGCATATATCGCAATTGAATAGCATTAGGCGCCTTATTCAAGACTTCTGCAGCCTCTGTAAGCTTAGCCGATGCTTCGAGCTCACCAGTCGCATGTATCACCTTAGCTCTACGGGTGCGCTCAGCTTCCGCTTGTTTCGCTAGAGCTCGCACCATACTCTCATCAAGATCAACATGTTTAATCTCAACATTGGCTATCTTAATTCCCCAATTATCCGTGTGTTGATCCAGTATCAATTGTAAGTCTCTGTTGAGTTCTTCTCGCTCAGACAACAGTTCATCCAACTCATGCTGCCCCAATACTGAACGTAACGTCGTTTGTGACAACTGACTGGTCGCTTCGAGGTAGTTCTCCACATTATTGATCGCCATCTTTGGATCCAACACTCTGAAGTAGACTACCGCATTGACCTTAACCGACACATTGTCACGAGTGATCAAGTCTTGTGTCGGTACGTCCAATACGATTGTTCGTAAATCCACTCGCACGATCTGTTGAATAAAGGGGATGATGATAATCAACCCCGGCCCTTTCACACCATAAAAGCGCCCAAGGAAGAACACCACTGCGCGCTCGTACTCACGTAAAACTCTGAACATGCTGGCTATCAACAAGATAACGAGCACGATGACAATACCTATAATGTGTATAAACATAACCGCCCCCTAATGGTAACGATGGTTAAGCAATTAATAATTCGATAAAGTTTGCCATGCATGGCGCGCCTAACTAGGTTTCGATGAACTCTCATCGGGCAGCGCCTCAACATCCAAAGAAAGCCCTGTTAGCTTGGTGACTCTGATACTCTGCCCCGCTTTCAGTTCATCGGCACATTTGGCTTGCCAGATCTCACCTTCAACCAGCACTCGACCCACACCCGGAAAACCGCTGACCACCTTACCTGTCTCGCCAACCACAGCTTCCATCCCCGTGGTCACTGGTCTGTTTCTCACTCGGACTAGCATTGATATTGTTACGACAATAAACGCCACAGAGAACAAACTGATTCCAATAATTAGCGGCAAGGCGATTTGGTAACCCGGTACCTCTGTGTCCATCAGCATGATTGAGCCCAATGTAAATGCAGCGACGCCACCCAAACCGAAAATACCAAAACTCGGGCTAAACGCTTCTGCGATCATTAGCGCAATACCCAACAAGATCAAAGCAAGGCCAGCATAACTTACAGGCAGCATTTGTAAGGAATACATGGCGAGCAACAAACAAATACCACCAAGCACACCCGGTAAACCACCGCCAGGGTTATAGAACTCAAGCAACAAACCGTAGATACCGATAAGCATGAGAATATAAGCCACGTTCGGGTTGGTGATAACCGAGAGCAAACTAAAGCGCCAGTCTTGTTCTCGCTCAACAAAAGCCACCTCGTTGAGCAGAATTTCCTGGCTGACACCGTTGATTGTGATGGTGCGCCCATTGCTCATCTCGACCAGTTGCTGAATATCGCTGGCAATGAAATCAATCACGTTAAGTTCGAGTGCATTCTCTGAATCCAAACTCGCTGCTTCTCGCACCGCCTTTTCTGCCCACTCTTCATTACGATTGTGCAATTTAGCTAGGCTAACAATGTAAGCCGAAGCATCATTGATCACCTTTTTCTCCATCGCAGTGGTGGCTTTTACTTGCTCGGAACTCTCTTCTTTGGGTGAACCTTGCTCATTGGCTGTGGCGTTGTCGTCTTTATTCGCGTCTTCTTGTGGGGATAACGGATTAGAAGGGCTTTTACCTCCACCAAGAGACACTGGAGTTGCTGCCCCCAAATTAGTTCCTGGGGCCATAGAAGCGATGTGACTGGCGAGAAGAATATAGGTCCCTGCACTTGCTGCGCGTGAACCTGCTGGTCCAACCCAAGTTGCTATCGGAATCGGTGACGTGGTGATGGATCGAATAATGTCGCGCATCGACGTGTCTAACCCGCCGGGCGTGTTCATTTTCAATATGATGAGCTTAGCTTGCTCATCGTGAGCTTGTTCTATTTCTCTCGTAAGGTAATCACTGGTCGCCGGACCTATACCTCCATTCACCTCTATAACCCAGACATCATCTGCCAGAACATTCGCAGAGCTAAACAACAGAAGAAACGCAAACAAGTACTTTAATATAAAAGTCATAGCCCCTCTCCTTACAATTGAGATGCTAAATAGACGTTTATTTAAAGCGTAGAGGTAACATCTTGGTAATAATTCGTTATCTTAAGCATAGCTCAGGCTGGATTTCCCACAACACACTTATCAATATTTCCCCCATATCCAACGAGCAAAAAAAGTGCACAAATGAAACGTAAATGTTAACAACACATCCCTACCACTAAGCAGAGATAATTATTCACAAAATATCTGGCAATGCTAATTTTATAAATAAAGCAAATACTCAAGCAAAAAACCCAAAAAGCAAACGTTTGCTTGAACACAAAAAAGCGACAAATAACATTAGACCACGTGTTTTTAGAGGGCTTTCACCTCAGCTCATATTGATAAATGTAAAAGATACGTGTAAAACTCTTAACGAAATATTTATCCAATGGCACATCGTACATTGGTGAGTAGTTCTGGGATTTTTATATTTAGTAGCACAGAGGTTATGGAAGTGTTAAAAGAAAAGAATTTACTAAGCAATATCGGCATTCAAGTCGTTATTGCAATGATCGTCGGTACCGTAGTCGGTGCAATGATGGGTGACAGCGCAACTATGTTCGCTCCACTGGGTGCTATCTTCATCAACTTGATCAAGATGCTGGTTATTCCTCTAGTCGCGGTTGCCCTAATTTCAGGTGCTGCAGGTCTAGGTAATAGCTCATCGGCTGGTAAAGTCGGTGTAACAACACTGGGTTACTTCGCACTAACGTCAGCACTTGCTGTAGCACTAGCGCTGGTAATGGGTGAAGTATTCGAACCAGGCCGTGGTATCGATGTTTCTGGCGTAGAAGGCATGTTCTCTTCTGAATACGCTGCGAAAGGCGAGCTTCCAACGTTTTGGGCAACCATCACTGGCATGATCCCGACCAACGTTTTCCAGTCACTGAATGAAGCAAACATTCTGCAAATCCTTGTTTTCTGCTTATTCTTTGGTATTGCGATCTCTAAACAAGCAAAAGAGAAACGTGACCCTATCATCAACGGTGTAAATGCGATTGTTGATGCAATGGTTTGGATGATCAACAAGGTTATGATCATCGCACCACTTGGCGTGTTCGGCCTAATGGCAGAAGCAGTAGGTACATTCGGTTTTGGCGCACTTATGGTTGTGTTCAAGCTGTTTATTGTTTACATCGCTGCGATTCTGATCTTCGGCTTTGTGGCTTATCCACTGATGATTCAAATCTTCACTAAGACTTCTGCGAAGAAGTTCCTAGTGGCAATGAAGAAGCCTCAAGCGGTTGCACTATCAACAGCCTCTTCAATGGCGACACTGCCAGTAACAATGGAAACGGTAGAGAAAGAACTTGGCGTTCGCAACTCTACGGCTTCATTCGTTCTGCCACTTGGTGCGACGATCAACATGTCTGGTAACGCAATTTACTATGGCCTAGTGGCGATCTTCTTCGCACAGCTGTTCAACATCGACCTATCTATGGGTGCTTACGTTGCTATCATCGTAACGTCTACGCTAGGCGCAGTTGGTCAAGCAGGTGTTCCAGGCCCTTCTTTCCTAGTGGTTGCGGTTCTTCTTGCGGCAGGTATCCCTATCGAAGGTCTACCTCTATTGTTCGCTCTAGACCGTATCTTCGACATGATCCGTACTGCTCTGAACATCACTGGTGATGCAGCATGTGCAGTCATCGTTGATTCTCTGATCAAAGACGAAGCGAAAGAAGCTGAGCTACAAAAACAGCAAGCGTAATAAATAAACGCTAAGTTGGTGGTATTGAATTTATACCACGAACATCAACGAAAAAATCCGAGAGCCTCACAGCTCTCGGATTTTTGTTTTTGGTGTTCTAGTTTTTAGGCGTTAGACGAATTACAAATCAGCGCCATAAATATCAAACGTGAAGTACTTAGCGGCGATCTTGTCGTAAGTACCGTTTGCTCTAATCTCTTCAATCGCGGCGTTGAATTGTTTCGCCAGTTTTGAGTCCTGCTTTCTTAACGCTAAAGCCGTACCCTCGCCAATGTAGGCTTTGTCGGTTACCGCTTTACCTTTGAATTCGAAACCCTCTCCTTCTTTCTTATCTAAGAAAGCAAGCGACAGTTGATCTGAGTTACCGAAGGTGAGATCTAAACGGCCATTTTGCAGATCAAGGTACACTTCGTCCTGACCTGTGTACCGCTTGATATTTACGATGTCACCAAACTTATCGGTTACGTAGCGATCATGAATCGTACCTTGCTGAACACCGATGGTTTTGCCTGCTAAGCCTGTCTCATCAATGCTGAACTCCGCGCTTTTGGCAGCAACAAATACGGCTGGTGTTTGGTAGTACTTATCGGTGAACAAAATCTTGCGCTTACGCTCTTCGGTAATACGCATCGACGCCATAATCACATCTGACTTTCTTGCCAACAAACTTGGAATTAACGAATCCCAGCTTTGTGAAACCCAAGTACAATCGAGTTTGGCTTGCTCACACAAGGCATCAGCTATCTCAATATCAAACCCGACAGGCACACCGTCACTGTTTTTATAGTTGAATGGCGGATACGTAAAGTCTGACGCTAAACGGATTTCTTTCGCCTGTACTGTTGTACCAAGTAAAGCGGCCGCACAAGCGAGTCCGAGAATTATCTTTTTCATCATTGCCATCCTAGATATGATTTTTATCGAGTTGAGGTTGAGTTTCTTTATGTTGAGATTGTTGATTTTGTCCTAATTCGGTTTGGTAGCGTGTTAGTGACGTTATCACTTCTAACATGCTCTCTTGGCTACCAATGCTGATTCGAACGCAGTTACGTAAAGCCGGTTCGTGGTTTTGGTTCCTTGTTACAATGCCATCCTTCATCAATACGCTAAACAGTTCATGCCCCGATTTTTGACGTAACAAAATGAAGTTGGTCGATGACGGATAAACGTGTTCAATAAAGTCGAACTGCATTAACTCCGCAGCAAACTGATTACGAATCTCTACCAGTTTAGCGGTCGCCTGTTTCATCACGGCAACACGCTCATTAGATAACGCCTCTAAAACTATCTGAGACGAACAATCTGGCATTGGGTAAGGGGGAATCAGCTTAGATACGTATTGCATCACGTTAGGGCTCGCCAAAATAAAGCCACAACGTACGGCTGCGAGTCCAAACGCTTTAGATAAAGTACGGATAACGACGAGATGCGGATAACGCTCAATAAGGCTCACGGCCGATGTCTGAGGTTCAAATTCAATATACGCTTCATCGACCACGACTAGCGATTTTCCGACGGTCCCCTCGAGTACTTGAGTCAAATCTGATTTAGGAATCACATTGCCGGTTGGATTATTGGGAGAGCAAAGAAAAACGATATTGGCCAACTCGGCTTTTTTCACAATGTCAGCAACGTTTAAGCTAAAATCTTCCTGTAAAGGAGAGTCGAGCGTTTCAATCGCCAGTGCATCAGCGCAAAACTCATACATGGCATACGTTGGTGAACAGATAAGAATCTTGTCTTGATCTGGCTTACAAAATGCCCTGATCAGAAGATCAATTGCTTCATCCGCACCACGGACCGCGATTGTTGGAGCTTCTGTTGCGCAATATCTTTGATACGCCTTGGCAATATCTTGTGGTAAGAAATCTGGGTAGCGATTATAGCTTGGCTCAGCTTCGAACAAAGTGCTCTCTAGTTCATTGGCATTTAACCAGACACGTCCATCACCACCAATTCTTCTTGCCGATTGATAAGGTATTAATTTTTTTACGGCCTGAGGTACTAAACTATCAATAAAAGATGTCAAAAACTGTCCCTTCCATGTAATAACGATACCTTCATCACTGCCTTCATATTCAAAAAATGCGAACTATACACATATTGAATCACAATTGATGATTAAGTATTTACATTCAAACAGAACACTATTGATAAATGAATCGAAATAATCACATAATAGCCATGATAAAAAATCATAGGTAAATAGATGAATCGAACCCTTCCCTCAACCAAAACCTTGCTCGCGTTCTTATCCACCGCAAGGCACCTCAATTTTACTCGAGCGGCACATGAACTTAATGTCACGCAAGGAGCAGTGAGCCGTCAGGTACTGTCGTTTGAAGAAAGTCTTGGCTGTGATCTCTTCTATCGGCATGCTCGCGGGTTGTCGTTAACGCCCAAAGGGGAGGAATTGGTCCCTCTCATTCAAGGGACAATTCAACAACTGCAATCAGCTCTCAATCAAATTGCCACTTCACCCTCTAAGATCAAACTCAACGCGCCAAGTTGTATTACTTCTTGGTTGTTACCTAAGTTAATGTCGTTTCAACAGGCTTACCCCGAGATAGATGTTGAGCTTACATCGACCATCAAGCACGTTTTCGAGCCAAGCTTTGACCCATTTGATGCGGTGATTACCTATGGCAAGAAACCCAACCAACAATCGATTGTTAGCCAACTACTGTTCAACGAGCAACTCGCCCCCATCTGCCAAGCACAGAGTATTGTGCCGAGTCATCGGATAAACAGCACTTCGACTGTTATCAAGCCACACAAACTTGCTCAGTACACTTGGTTACACGCCAACAATGAGCAGAGTGATTGGCGACTTTGGTTGGAGCATATCGGGAGCCTCGACCTTTCAAGCAAGAACAACCAACAATTTGCCACGCTCGATCAAGCCATGAATGCGGCCATTCAAGGGTTTGGGATTGCCATAGGCGATATCACACTCGCTCAGCAAGATATCGATTTGGGCCGATTGGTGAAAGTGAGTGAAGACAGTGTCTTTTCCGGAAATGGTTACTTTTTAATTCAACCAAAGAATCGTCAGAATGCGTCCCTGTCGACTTTAGTAGATTGGCTCGTTGATAAATGAGCAAGAGATAGAGAACACCTAAGATAGTCTGAAAAGTAAAGGCTATTTAGAAGACACCAAGAAGTTCATTCATCGCTATCAAACAGCGCCGATGAATTGATTGGCCGATAAAAATAATTAGTTTTGCAGCCAATTGCCTTGGGCTATTTAGCATCGGAGTAATTTTAGTTAGACTGTTTGCAACTCAACTAACTGGATATTCAGTGCCACATGAAACAAATTCTTGATTTCATACCCCTCATCATTTTCTTTGCACTTTATAAGATGTACGACATCTATACAGCGACTGGTGCTTTGATCGTTGCATCTGCTGTTCAAATTGTTTTGACGTACTTGATCTACAAGAAAGTAGAGAAAATGCAGATCATCACTTTTCTAATGGTTGCCGTATTTGGTGGCATGACTATCTTCTTGCACGACGACAACTTCATTAAATGGAAAGTAACCATCGTTTATGCGCTGTTCGCTATCGGTCTGACAGTCAGCCACCTTATGGGTAAATCTGCTATTAAAGGTATGTTAGGTAAAGAGATCACACTGCCTGAGCCTGTATGGGGCAAGATCAACTGGGCTTGGACTCTGTTCTTCACTTTGTGTGCGATCCTCAATGTTTACGTTGCCTTCAACCTGCCGTTGGATATTTGGGTTAACTTCAAGGTGTTTGGTCTGCTCATCGCGACCTTGTTGTTCACATTACTGACAGGTGTATATATTTATAAGCATTTACCAAAAGATCAGCATTTGCCAAAAGACCAGTAGAAAGAGCTAACGGATAAAAATACCGACGAGAAGTAACTCTAAGGGATGAGTCCTCATTCCCTTTTTGATACAATTCTTATCAATATTCTATTAACAGTGGCCAATGATACTCGTGATCATTGGCCACTGGCTTTTTTGTGTTGCGGAAACTGGTCAAAATAAAGCCTATTATTTAATGAAAACCTCACTAAATTAGCAATCATCTGGTTTCTTGTTGTTCATTGCACTCATTTGCCAATGTGCTTAACCAGTCAACACATCAATTTTTATTTAAGATAATCAATACCACCAAGAGTACGACAATGACTATTCAATCAACTTTGAACCCGATTGGTTCTTTACTTCTTCGCACATTAGCGATGCCTTCTGATACAAATGCAGCAGGCCAGATTTTCGGTGGTTGGATAATGTCTCAACTGGATCTGGCTGGCGGCATACTGGCGAAAGAGATCTCAAACGGAAAAATAGTCACCGTGTCAGTATCAAGCATCGAATTCAAACAGCCAGTTTCGGTTGGCGATGTCGTGTGTGTTTATGGTGACTGCACTAAGATTGGTCGTAGCTCTATGAATATCGACCTAGAAGTATGGGTTAAGCCTGTCCTTGATCACGGCATCGGTGACCGTTACAAAGTATGTGGCGCGACCTTTAACTACGTGGCTGTTGATGAAAGTGGCAAGCCTCGCGCTATCAACAAATAATACCTTTTATTAAGAGAGTTATGTCGATGGTCTTTAGTTTGTATAAATGAAATTGCTAAAGACCATCAACTCTCTCGCACCAATTCACAATTTCTTATCATTAGCCCTTCCAATACCAATTAGTTCGCGTAAATTAGCAAGATAGCGAATATAAACACCCCAATTTAGTGAAGTAAAATAAGGATATCTCAATATGTGGTACGTGATTTTTTCTCAAGACGTCGAAAATTCATTAGAAAAACGCCTAAGTGTTCGCCCACAACATCTAGAACGCCTACAAACACTTCACGATGAAGGCCGACTGTTAACAGCAGGTCCAATGCCAGCGATTGACTCAGATAACCCTGGCGAAGCGGGCTTCACAGGTTCAACTGTAATTGCCGAATTTAACTCTTTGGAAGATGCTCAAGCATGGGCAGACGCTGACCCGTACATTGATGCTGGCGTTTACCAAAATGTGATTGTAAAACCATTCAAGAAAGTATTTTAACGTGAAAAAATGGATTATTGGCTCACTGGCTTTAGCTCTACTTGCAGGCTGTGCTTCAAGTGAGCAAGACGAACAAAGACAGCTAGAGATGATGGCGCAGCACCGAGCTGGCGTTTTATCTGCTGGTCTGCCGATTGAGTATGGCCCACTGTCGGTCATGCGTGTGCTAGCAAAAAACACCGTGATTGAGATCATGATGATTTACAACCAAGATGCTAAAGGTGCAAAACCTTTAAACCAAGTTGTAGATATGAGTGTGAACAGCTACTGCACCAGCTCTGAAGTGAGAGCAAACCTCGATATGGGCTTGGCTTACAACATCAAGATTCGTAACACACGCGGACAATTGATGGTTGAGAAGCTGATCAGCAAAAATACCTGTCAGAGCAGCAGTTAGATTCGAGATTTAAACAAGCATAAAACCAGAAGGCCTAGCATTTGCGAGGCCTTTTTTGTGGTTCATCGTGGATTAGCGGGTCAATCAAATCTTAGGCCGAACTATGCCTCAGCTGATTCCCACTCTTTACGCAGTGTCTTCGTCGCCGATACAAGGTTGGCCAAGGCGGCTTCTGTCTCAGCCCAGTTACGCGTCTTCAGTCCGCAGTCAGGGTTTGCCCATAAACGTTCAACCGGAATTCTCTTTGCCGCTTTCTTAAGTAAATCAATAATCCACTCTTCTGAAGGGATGTTTGGCGAGTGAATATCGTAAACACCCGGGCCTATCGCATTCGGATAGTTAAACTCTTCAAACGCTTTCAATAGTTCCATATTTGAACGAGAGGTTTCAATGGTAATCACATCGGCGTCTAATGCGGCCACTGAATCAATGATTTCGTTGAACTCGCTGTAGCACATGTGAGTATGAATTTGCGTCTCTGGTTTAGCACTCGCGGCCGAGATCTTAAAGGCATCGACGGCCCATTCTAAATATTCTGCGTGGTCACGTTTTTTCAATGGTAAACCTTCACGAATCGCTGGTTCATCAATCTGAATAATATTGATTCCTGCATCTTGTAGGTCAGACACTTCATCACGCAGCGCAAATGCCAATTGATTAGTGATCTCTTTGCGTGAGATGTCTTCACGTGGGAATGTCCAACATAAGATAGTGACAGGGCCTGTCAGCATCCCTTTCATCTGCTTCGAGGTCAGAGATTGGGCATAGGTCGACCATTCCACCGTCATCGGTTTCTCACGTTCTATATCCGCGACTACAATCGCTGGTTTCACGCAGCGAGAGCCATAACTCTGCACCCAACCAAATTTAGTGGTTTGAAAGCCTGCTAGATTTTCAGCAAAGTACTCCACCATATCATTACGTTCAGCTTCGCCATGAACCAGTACATCTAAATCTAAGGCTTCTTGACGCTTAACGGCATCCGCAATATGGCCTTTCAGTGCAGTGTTATATTCCGCTTCACTCAGTTTTCCGGTGCGGTAAGCACTACGCTGTACACGGATCTCTCCGGTTTGTGGGAACGAACCAATGGTTGTAGTTGGCAATAACGGTAAACCCAGCACCTCAGATTGGTGTGAAGCGCGTTCTGCATAAGGAGCACTACGCTCCGCTAGCGCTTTGGTAATAGTGTTAATACGAGCTTGAACTTGCGGCTTGTTCACATGAGTCGCGCTCTTGCGCGCAACAATCGGTTGGCTATACGTCTCACACGCTAAAATGGCATTTTGATCGCCGTCAAGCGCAGCACCCAATAAGCTAACTTCCGTGACTTTCTGTTTCGCGAAAGCAAACCAACTCTTCACTTCTTCGCTGAGTGTATCCTCTAACTCAAGGTCAACCGGGCTGTGCAGCAATGAACATGAACTTGCGACCCAAAGCTTATCGCCTAATTTCTCTTTCACAGGTTGTAGTTTTTCTAGCTGAGCGGCTAAGTCTGCTCGCCAAACATTGCGTCCATTGATTGCACCTGCAGAAAGCACCCAATCTTCAGGTAGCTTAGTCACCACTTCATCGAGTTGTTGCGGAGCGGCAGCCAAATCGATATGTAAACCGTTGACGGGCAGTTCCACGATTTTATCTAACGTGTCAGTCACCGAATCAAAGTAGGTGGTAAGTAATAACTTCACATCGCCTTGAATCACTTGATATGCCAACTTGAATGACTCTACCCATGGCTTTTCAAGTTCCAAAGAAAGGATTGGTTCATCGATTTGAACCCACTCAACGCCCAACTTAGCGAGTTTTGCCAGAATAGTTTGATAAGCAGTAAGCAGACGCGGGAGCAAGGTTAAGCGGTCAAAACCCTCTTCAACTTCTTTGCCGAGATATAAGTAAGACAGCGGGCCGAGAAGAACTGGCTTCACCTTATGCCCCGCTTTAATCGCTTCACTCACTTCATCAAACAGTTGTGGCCAGCTCACTTCAAACGAATCGTCCTTACTGAATTCAGGCACAATGTAATGGTAATTAGTGTTGAACCATTTGGTCATGTCAGACGCCGCAGCACCATCTTTAGCGCTTTCTGAGCCATGTTTCCCGCCACAACAAGTTGGCTGCTTTTGAGATTGTATTTGAGTTTGAGATTGCCCGCGACCAACGCGGAACAAGGTATCTAAGTCTGGGAAGGCTTTTTCGTCTTCGCTACCACCAGCGTGTCGCTTAGGTACATGACCTAGAAGTAACGTCGTTGTTAGAACATGGTCGTACCATGCGAAGTCACCCGCAGTTGCAAAGCTTAGATTCGCCTCAGCTTGTACATTCCAGTTACGATTTCTCAATTCGCTGCCGAGCTGCTTGAGCTCAGATTGATCAATCTCACCGCGCCAATACTTCTCTAATGTGAATTTAAGTTCGCGTTTTTCACCGATACGTGGGTAGCCAAGAATATGCGTTGTTGTAGTCATGAACCTGTTCCTTATTCAATAATTATTAGTATCTGTTCAGATGGCCTATCGTGATTTTCACCCTCACAAAAAGGCGTCTGGATGGCTAAACTATCTACCCAATCTGAATAATGAACAACGTCCAAATATTCATCTTGTTTATTAAAAATATTCATATTGAATAAACCAAAGATGAGGCCCTTAAATCCATCTGGACATCTAGACGTTTACAAATAATAAAAAAACCCGTAGGGTGATCATTAAGAAATATTGAATTGGCTTAGGGAATATGAGGAATACTCATGATAGAGCTTAAACATCTTCGAACATTGACCACCTTGAGAGACAGCGGCTCACTGACAGCAACGGCAACCTCTCTTCATCTGACGCAATCGGCGCTTTCTCACCAATTGAAAGACCTTGAGGCTCGTATTGGCGGTCAGCTTTTCCTGCGCAAAACTAGGCCAGTAAAATTCACCTCTGAAGGTGAGATTCTGCTTAAGCTCGCCGATGAGATACAACCAAGAATTGCTAAAGCAGAAAACGAACTCGCAAGCCTAAAAGAGGATGTGAATGGTCGTTTGCACATGGCGATCGAATGTCACTCATGCTTCCAATGGTTAATGCCCGCTTTGAAGGAATACCAAGTGGCTTGGCCAAGCGTAACGCTCGATTTTTCATCAGGCTTTGGTTTTGAACCGCTACCCGCATTAATGGCGGGCGAGCTAGACTTGGTGATCACCTCAGACATTCAGCCCCGTTCAGAGGTTCACTATGAACCACTCTTTGATTTCGAGATGCGTTTGATCACGGCTATTAATTCACCTTTAGCAGAGAAGCCAAGCATCGACCCACAAGATCTTAGTAATGTGACAATGCTTTCCTATCCCGTTCAGAAGCAACGTCTCGATGTAGTGAAACACTTTTTGCAACCTGCAGGTGTAGAGCCGAATAAATGGAAACAGGCAGATAACACATTAATGTTGGTGCAAATGGTATCAGCTGGTCTAGGGGTCGCAGCCCTACCAAACTGGGCGATCAGTGAATTTTTAAGACAAGGTTTAATCGCTAGTAAACCATTGGGCGACGGCTTATCGCGACGACTATTTGCTGCGGTAAGAAACTCAGAAAAAGACAAACGCTATCTACAAGCTTTCTTTAGCACAGCAAGACAGCAAAGTAAGAGTCACCTTGATGGTATTGAAGTCGTTTAAGATCGATACATGATGATGTGATACAAGCCAGCACTATAAGAAAGAAACAAAAAAAGTCACAGGTTCGTTCTGTGACTTTTAAATGGTGTCGATTCATAAGCTAATTTATGACTTATCTCGAATAAGACTTAAACTGGTTAGTCAGTGGATCGTATTGATAGCCAAGCATATCCAACTTACCCACAACACTTTCAGTATCCATTTCATACATACTGATCAGCTCTTCAAAGCTATCGCACTCTAAACGAAGTTTCTCATTCACAATTCCAAGCAAAATAATGCTATCCAGACTTTTGACGTTGCTTAAATCCATCCCGTACTCCTTACGAACATACCGACTAAAGTTAAGTTTAGAACGCTTACCAAGGTCACGCTAAAAAATAGATCACACTTCTTAAATCAGATGAATGGTTACAATGCACAAAGTTACAGTGCCCAAACTGGCGTTAAACCAACAGCTGCCGCTAATAACATCAACAATGAAACCGTAAGCTGAAGCTTTTCAGGTGTCTTAACGAACAGTAAATGCCAACACCAAATCACGATGGAAGAGATAAGCAAAGCAAAGCTAAACAACAAGGTTGAAATAACAGGTTCTAGTTGCGCTTCAGACAGTGAATAAACGTTGATCACGGTCGCCAATACCACTAGCATGCCACTTAATACGCCCACAACAGGCAGAACGCGGTGAAATGCTTGTAAGCGCGTTCTTGCGATAGTCAGCAGTAAATGTCCGAAAGAAGCACCCAGTAAAGCCACCTGCACCACAGTCGTAATAATACCAACTGGATTTACCTGTTCGCTTGCTTGGATAGCAACGTATGACAGCGCCAAACCACACGCAAGATACATCACCCAGACAGGGCCTGAGTCACGTGTCTTCTTAGTTTGAACTTGAGAATAGAAGTAAAAGATAGCGAATACGATCAGAAACGCTTCAATTCTCAATGAAGCAACAGCAAGCCAAAGCACGCCAATCGCAGGTAACATCTTGTGAATACGGCCACGTTGTCCCGGGCAAATATCCCCTTTTACCAAGATGAGGGTTAAGATCAGTTGGGCTCCCAATAGCATCGGAGCAAATTGTACTAATAATGATTCGACCATTATGGATCTACTTATTCAGACTTATTTTCGCGAATAATATCAAAAACTGCTGCGAACACTAATCAAAATAACAAATTAGCCACTCTACTTAACGCTTCAACTATGCTGGGGTGTAGCTCTTGTGTCTTATTTCACCAAAATGACTAAAGACACTAGAATTAACAAGGGCATGTTCTACTGGCTACTCTAGTCTCATGCCGCTATAATTCCCGCCTCAAAAATCAGAGGTTGAAATATGTACAGCAATATCACTCCTATTCACGAACACAAAAAATACTGGGCCGAGTGCTACGGAACCGCACCCTTTTTGCCTACCAGTAGAAAGGAGATGGATGCTCTTGGATGGGATAGCTGTGACATAATTATTGTAACGGGCGACGCTTATGTCGATCACCCAAGCTTTGGTATGGCTATCATTGGCCGTTTGCTTGAAGCTCAAGGCTTCCGCGTGGGCATTATTGCCCAACCTAAGTGGGACAGTAAAGATGCCTTCATGGAACTGGGTAGACCTAACCTATTCTTCGGCATCACAGCGGGTAACATGGACTCCATGATCAACCGCTACACCTCTGATCGCAAATTACGTCACGATGATGCTTACACGCCAAACAACGAAGGTGGCAAGCGTCCTGACCGTGCAACTCTGGTTTACTCTCAACGCTGCCGTGAAGCTTATAAAGGCACGCCAATCGTGCTTGGTGGTATCGAAGCAAGTTTACGCCGAGTTGCACACTACGATTACTGGTCAGATAAAGTCCGTCGCTCTGTACTGTTTGATGCAAAAGCTGACATTCTTCTTTTTGGCAACGCTGAGCGTGCGCTAGTTGAAGTAGCACACCGCATTGCTGACGGCGAAGACATGTCTACGCTGACTAATATTCGTGGTACTGCAATCAATATTGCAGCAGCCCCTGAAGGCTTCAAAATCATCGACTCTTCTCGTATCGAAAAGCCGAACAAAGCTTACGTGCCCGTGAACCCGTACGAAGTGGAAACGCAATGTGATACCAAGAAAGACGAAAAAGTGGAAGAAGTAAAGGCACAACCCATTGCCATTCGCCCTTCTCGTCACGATGCAAAAACAACTGCTGTTCGTATCCCTGCATTCGAAAAGCTAAACAACGACCGTATTCTCTACGCTCACGCTAGCCGTATTTTACACCTAGAAACAAACCCGTATTCAGGTCGTGCTTTGATTCAACGTCACGGAGACCGTGAACTTTGGGTTAACCAAGCACCAATTCCATTGACCACAGAAGAGATGGATTACGTATTTGGCCTTGCTTACAAACGTGTTCCTCACCCTATGTACGGCAAAGCGAAGATTCCTGCTTACGACATGATCAAAACCTCTGTGAACATCATGCGTGGTTGTTTTGGGGGTTGTTCTTTCTGTTCAATCACAGAGCACGAAGGTCGTATCATTCAGAACCGTTCGAAAGAATCTATCTTGGATGAAATCGAAGACATTAAAGATAAAGTACCTGGCTTTACCGGTACTATTTCTGACTTGGGTGGCCCAACAGCAAACATGTACCGTTTAGGCTGTTCAGACCCGAAAGCGGAAATTAACTGTCGTCGCCCATCATGTGTTTTCCCGAAAATCTGTGAGAAGCTAAACACAGACCACCAGCACACGATTGACCTTTACCGCTCAGCGAGAAAAGTTCCGGGCATTAAGAAAGTAATGGTCGCATCAGGCGTTCGTTATGACCTTGCGATTGAATCTCCAGAATACGTACGTGAACTTGTAACGCATCACGTAGGTGGTTACTTGAAGATTGCTCCAGAGCATACTGAAAAAGGCCCTCTGGATCTGATGATGAAACCGGGCATGGGCACTTACGATCGTTTCAAAGAGATGTTCGAGAAGTACAGCGCTGAAGCCGGTAAGAAACAGTATCTAATTCCTTACTTCATCTCGGCTCACCCGGGCACAGAAGATGAAGACATGCTTAACCTTGCGTTGTGGCTGAAAAAGCACAACTACGAGTGTGACCAAGTACAGAACTTCTACCCATCGCCAATGTGTAATGCAACGTCGATGTACTACTCAGAGACTAACCCTCTGAAGCGTGTGAAATATAAAAAACGTGAAGATGTGCCTGTGCCTAAAGGTGACCGTCAACGTCGTCTGCATAAAGCATTGCTTCGTTACCACGATCCAGAGAACTGGAAGATCATCCGCGAAGCGCTAATCGATATGGGTAAGAAGCACCTTATCGGTGACAAGCCGGGCTGTTTGATTCCGGAAGAAGACTTTGATACGCAAACACCGGCACAACGTCGTAAATCTGGTCGTCACGGCTCACAACGTTTTGCAACTAAGCACAGTAAAGCTCAACCGGGTCTTGGCGGCGAAAGCCCACGTAACCATTCTAAGCCTGGTGGCAATAAGCCTAAACCGGGTGGTAAGAAGCCAACAGGTAGCCAAAACAACGGCAATCAGGGCAACGGAAAACAGAACGGTAATGATAATAAACCAGCGACTGGCTTCATCAAAAAAGCCCCTGGTAGCCAGCAATCGCAAGGCAATAGCAGCGGAAATAGCAAGCCAAACCGCAGTAAAGCGGGCAATGGTCAAGGTGGTAAACCTGCGAGTAACGGCAAGAATCGCCAACGCGCAACACAGCGTTAATATAGCTATAGCGACTTCATTTACTTGGTTATCATATTAATAAAAAGCGCAGCTATTTAGCTGCGCTTTTTTGTATCTTGAAACATGACGACATTATCTTAAGTACCACCAACTATGACCGCTGCCATTGATTAGGGTAATGGATAATATTGTGGAAAATGGCTTTTTCTTGCCCTGTATTTTTATAACCATGACGCTGTTCTGCATTAAAACGAACGGCTTGTCCCGAGCTTAACTCATGCCAACTATCATCAAAGAAAACCGCCATTTGACCTGAAATACACAAAATATGCTCCGTCACACCGGCACTATGAGGTTCAGAGAAATGTTGATAGTTTTCTGCCAACCTAAGCTCATACAATTCGAAGCCTACAGATGGCTCAAAAGGGAACACAACACTTACCGAGAAACCGTCCTTCAAACTTTCGTCGCGTAATATATTCGCATCTCGGAACAAGCTCACCAGTTCGTTGTTTGAAGAAGGCAAAATCAAACTTGAGAATGACACATTAAACCCAGTCGCTATTTGCCATAGTTTTGCGACCGTTGGACTAGACTCACCACGCTCAATCTGACCAAGCATAGCTTTGCTTACCCCAGTCGCTTTCGCGGTCGCATCGAGGCTCCATCCTTTTTCTTTACGAATCCGCTTTAGATTTTGGCTTACCTGCAATTCGGTTTTCACGTTCAAGTTATTTTGTACACTTAAAGCTTCTCCTGCATTCGAAACTTCATCTGCTTTCAAACGACCTTCGGCATTCAGGCTACCCATTACATTCAAGCGGTCTTCTGTATTCACGTTTTTCGACATGTTTTCGTTCATCTACCTATTTGAGTTTGCTCGTATATTAAATTGTTACGAATAGCTATTACGAACAAGTTTATACAAATAGCACTTGTGCGCTATAACGCACAAGTGCTAAGTTACTCCTATGTATGTTATAACGCACAACGAGAGTGGTGAATATGGATCAAGTTAAGTTTTCTCACATCAGTACTGGTTTCATTGCAGTATTTATCGGTTATGCGAGTGCGGCGGCGATCATTTTCCAAGCTGCTAGCAGTGCTGGCGCGAATCAAGAGCAAATTGCATCTTGGTTTTGGGCACTTGGAATAGGTATGGGCATGTCAACTCTTCTACTGTCATGGCGATATAAGCAACCGATTGTGACGGCTTGGTCTACACCGGGTGCGGCTTTACTCATCTCATCGCTGGATGGACTCACCGTAGAACAAGCCGTCGCGATCTTCCTATTTAGTTCGCTCCTCATCACCATTACAGGTCTAACAGGGGTTTTTGAAACACTTCTTAAGCGAATACCTACGTCAATCGCCTCTGCAATGTTAGCTGGTGTGTTGTGGATGTTTGGCATCGGAATGTTTTCTTCTATGTCTCAAGAAGCTGTCATCATCAGCACTATGCTAGCCGCTTATATTCTCGCTAAACCTAGGTTTGGGAATCTTTTGATACCTTTTATTCTACTACTCGCAGCCATGATGAGTGGCATCGCGGGAAAGTTGGATTTATCGAATGTGAACTTAACGCTGACTCAACCTATGTTCATCACACCCGATTTTGACTGGTCATCTTTATTGAGTGTAGGGATTCCCCTATTTATTGTGACAATGGCATCCCAGAACTTACCGGGTTTCGCCGTATTAAAAGCCAATGGTTATAACCCACCAGCATCTCGAATTATAACCACAACAGGCGTTACCGGTTTATTGCTTGCGCCATTTGGCGGTTTTGCTTTTAATTTGTCGGCACTGACAGGGGCAATATGTATGAGCCCAAACGCGGATCCGAACCCGAAGAGCCGCTACAAAGCGGCTTTAGCTGTAGGCGGTTTCTATTTATTGGCAGGAGTATTCGGAACAACCTTTGTCTCTCTGTTTTCGTCTGTTCCTCAATCCATCATCGTAGCTATCGCTGGGCTAGCTTTGCTACCGACATTGGCTAACAGCTTAACAACCGCACTTTCGGATGAAACACATAGAGAAGCGGCGTTATTCACTTTTTTACTGACCGCATCTGGGATTAACTTTGCCGGAGTCGCCAGCGCATTTTGGGGGCTTTGTTTAGGTTTAATTTGCTATACAATCAAAAACTGGCAGTTAGAAGTCGCTAAAACAAAACAAACCCAGCCCAAACGGGCAAACACAGGAAAATAGCAGAGTCAAAGCTACCGTTCTCCTCGCTTAGCAATCACCTTAAATGGAAGGCAAGTCATTGGATGGCTTGCCTTCCATTTACTTGTCTAACGAGTAAATACCCAATATTGACTGAACAGGTAGTTAGTCACCATACCAACCAAGGTGCCGACGGCCATTGCGATAAATACAACCCCAGTAATCGGGGGAAGCAGACCCGTCATTAGTTTGAAGCACAGTATATTAGGTACTGCAGATATCGATGCCGAAAACATGAATTTTTGCCACTGAATCAATTTTTCAGACCAATTACCCTGCCCTCTAAACCCAAAAGTAAGCACGCGATTACCAAACCATGTGGTCGTTGCAGCGGCAATGAAAGAACCAATTCGTGCAATCATTAGGGGTACTCCAAAGACGTAATGCAGCAATGCAAACACAGAGCAATCAACAACAAACCCACCAACCCCAACCACAGCAAATCGAACCACCTTGTGGTGAGAGCGTAACCTCTGACTGTGCGTTTGAAGCTTGTTGTTGAACATTCGTAACCCCGAGTTAACGCTGAACATCGCTGCCACTTTGAATGTGACTCAACGATAGATTTGGCTTGATGCTTGAGCTATGACAGCTGAATAAAGCACGCTTTATTTTCACCGTTGGCTCTAGAATACACGTTAATGCGTTCTCTTTAATCTTGGTTTCCACTTCAGATCTTTTACCAATCAGATAGAACTTATCAATGCCATCTAGCTGCTCGATATCGAGAAGTCTTTTCGCTTGACCATGACTGTAAAATTGCCCAGAGAATGGTCGTTTACCCACGTAAAAGCTTGGCGAAGAATCCGTAATCTGTTCGAAAATAATACGGTCACTTTTCTCGTCCGCCTTGCCGAGATTCAGGTAGACCATCGCAATCATTAGCAACACAGGTAGAACCAAAGCCACGATCGAGAACCACTTCTTATCTTTTTCCACTACGAGTATAGCAATCAACAAGCCAAGGGCCGGAATACCTGGTAGGACGTAAGCTGGGAGAATATTGCCCGCCATAGTGAAAAGAATCAGAGGTGAAATCAACCAACAGACAAGAAATAAAAACAAGCCGCGATTTTCAGTATTAATTTCTGCAATTTTCTTACGTCGAGCAAATGCCAATATAGGTAATACAATCGACCACGGCGCAGCCGCTTGAAGCCAAAACAGCCAGATCATACCTCTTGCTTGGTCATGGGCAGAACCATATAAATCGCCCTCCCAGCCACTCACAACAAAACGCTTAAAGTGCTCGCCAACAATAAAATAATCAATAAAGCCCGGTGTTGCCATTTCAGCCATGATGTACCAAGGCAAAGCAATCGCTAGGATCAAACCTAAGCCAGACAACAATGGAAAGCGTTGCCAAAGCACTTTGAAAGCGCCAAAGAAGCCATGTTGTAATACTAACCAAGGGAAAACTGCGATACCCATGATCACAATCGCTACTGGCCCTTTTGCAAGCAAGCCTAGTGCTAAACCAATGAAACCGACGTAGCCCCAAGATCTATTAGCCTTCGCACTGCCTTCACCTTTCCAACCCTCTCCTCCTAGCCAACACAAGTAGAAGCCTAACATGGCAATGGTCATCGCTAACGTTAACGCCATGTCGGTCATCACAGCACCCGCCGCAATAGAAAAAACCCCACATGTCGCCAATACCACCGACGCCACCAACGCACTTTGCCCGGTGCGCTTCGCCATGTAAGCGGTTAACAAAATCGTCGCTACTCCCGCTAACCAGTGAGGTGCACGAACAGCAAATTCACTCAAACCAAACAACTCAATACCGACAGCACTCATCCATGTAAACAATGGTGGCTTGCCCCAAAAAGGAATGCCGTAATCGAACTGAGGGGTTAACCAATTGCCGGTTTCTACCATCAAGCGAGCCATTTCACCGTAGCGCGCTTCCGTAGTATCCATTAAAGGGTACGTCGCTAGAGATAAGAGCCTTAGAACCAACGCAAAAGCCAACAAATACCATAGGTGTGTTCGGTTCAGGCTCATGCTGACTCCTCTAATTTGAAATGTGTTTTTAATGCTGGTGTATCGACCACCGATTGGATCAAATACAGAGGGCGATTCTTGGTTTCGATGAAAATACGACCTATGTACTCACCCATTAAGCCAATACTCAGAAGTTGAATACCGCCAAGTGCAAGTTGCACGACCATCATTGACGGATAGCCCGTGATAGGCTCGCCAAACATAATGGTTTTGAATACGATGAAGACGCCATACACAAAAGCAGTAAGCGCCACTAAACCACCAACGGCCGTCGCAATGCGCAGAGGTCGGATAGAGAACGAGGTAATCCCATCCATCGCCAAACCGATTAACTTGAGGTAGTTCCACTTGGTCTCACCACAGAAGCGAGCATCACGCTTAAATTGGAGCGTCGCTTGTCGGAAACCCGGCCATGAAAAAATGCCTTTCATGTAGCGGTTACGTTCTGGAAGCTGATTGATATGGTCGACAACCTCTCGGCTCAACAGCCGAAAATCACCCACATTCTCAGGAACATCAATCTTCGCAGCCACGTTCATGACTTTGTAAAAGCTTGCCGCTGAAAACTTCTTAAACCACGTTTCACCATCACGCTGGCTGCGCTGCATATTGACGACGTCATAACCTTCACGCCACTTGGCAATCATTTGCGGGATAAGCTCAGGTGGGTCTTGTAAGTCAGCGTCTAGCAAGATCACTGCCTGTCCTCGACAATGCTCTAGGCCAGCACTCATCGCAGACTCTTTACCAAAGTTACGGCTTAAACCAATCACCGAGATTGAACTATTGATCGAAGTGAATGAACTCACCAAATCCAAGCTGTTGTCTTTGCTGCCATCGTCGACATAAACAATCTCGCTCGTAATCGGTAAGCTATCGAGAACCTTAGTAAGGCGAGAGTGAAACTCTTCCAACACCTCTCGTTCATCATAAAAAGGCACAATGATAGACAAAGAGACCGCAGGGTTAATCTGCGATGTAGGTATCTTAGGGCGGCTAATATGAAGTTCAGACATAATACGTTCTTCTATTTTTTAATCTGAACCCAATCTACCCTCCCATAAGTGAAAGTTATGTTATTGACATATTTTTCACGCTCAATCAGGATAATGTTACCGTCTATTTGTGTATGAGAATCAAAATGAAACGAGTTCTATTGGTCGAAGATAACCGTGAAATTGCAGGTGTCTTGTTTGATTATTTTGAGTGTATTGGCATGGAACTCGATTACGCGGACAACGGCGAGCTTGGCCTGCAACTCGCGTTGGATAATTCATTTGATATCATTATCTTAGATTTGATGTTGCCGCGAATGGATGGCCTAACGGTTTGTAATAAATTGCGAGATCAAGGCAACGCGACACCTATTCTCATGCTGACCGCACTGGATAGCCGCGAAGACATGTTGAAAGGCTTTGAGCATGGAGCTGATGACTACCTAACTAAGCCTTTTGATTTGGATATTCTAGAAGCAAGAATGAACGCGTTAGTTCGTCGTTACCGCGGAAAAGTCGCCTCTTCTAAACTTCAGTTCGATGAACTCACCATCGACCAAAAGACTCGTAAAGCTTACCGCCAAGATAAGTTACTTGCGCTAAACCCAACCACTTACACCATACTTGAGATGCTGTGCCAAAACGCACCTGAGGTAGTGACTCGTGAAGATATTTCCTACAAGTTATGGCAGGAAAACGAACCCAACAACGATGTGCTACGCAGTCACATCTATCAGCTGCGTAATCAACTCGACAAGCCTTTCGACACGCAAATGTTAATTACCGTACCTAAAGTTGGATTCCGCTTGGAGTCGTCGAATTGATCTTAAATGTTCTCACAAGCACCAAAACCTTAACCGGCCGCCTAGCGGTTTTTTTTGGGTTAATGGCGGTTATTGTCTCGGTCTTTACCTACATAGTGTTTATGTCTGCGCTTTATCTATCAGAAGATCGCGTGGGGGAAAGACGTATCTTGATTGATCGAAACTATGCGGTCGAGCAGTTTCAATCAGGAGAGAATGGCAAAATTCGTATCGATGGCCTTACCATGGCATACAATGACATTTCATTCATACCTGACGAATACCGGAAATACATTGAAGGTAAAGATAGCTTTGTTGGTGAAGTAGGAGAAGAGCCTGATTCACGAATGGTGTATGTAGGTGAGTATTCTGACGAAGGGGAAACCTATCCAATCATCCTTTTGTCTGAAGTTGACCGAGTCGAGTTTAGTCATAACGAACTGGTGTACGCAACAACATTCGTTTTAACACTACTTTCCATTTTAATTTTTAGCTTTGGAGCTTTGCTCTATCGATTATCGAAACGACTAATAGAGCCTTTTAACTTACTTTCCGAGCAACTCGAATCCAATAAGCTTAATCTCAACGAAGAATTTGGTGTGAGTGACGATGCAGCGGTGGAATTTCGCCAACTAACCGATCAGCTCAATCAACATCGTCGAGAAATCAATTCGTTACTCAAACGTGAACAGGCCTTTGCTCGATACTCAAGTCATGAATTAAGAACTCCTCTGACTGTCGCGCGCGGGGCGAATAAGCTGCTCCTTCGCAGCGAAACAACCGAGTTTCAATTTCGTCAGGTTGAACGTATAGATGACGCCATTGTTCAGATGTCAGAAATGGTCGATGCCCTGCTTGGTCTCGTTCGTTATGAAAGAGACATTGACGATGCACCGCTACGTTTGTTTAGCCAGCAAGAGCTAGAGACTATCATTGCTAAAAATTCGTTGCAGGCTGACGAGAAGGAAGTCGAGATAACCTTACAAGTTCAATCAGAAGCAACCGTTCAAGCCACCAGCGCGCTCATGAATATGTTGGTCGGAAACTTGCTGAGAAACGCGATTGCAGCCACTAATAGCGGTACAGTAACGATCACCCTTTCCCAAGACAGTCTTGTTATTGAAGACCAAGGCGAAGGCCTGCAGGAGCAATACAACCCGAATGGACACGGGCTGGGATTATTGATTGTCGATGACTTGTGTCAGCGTTTTGATTGGGACTTTAAATTGTTCAATCGAAGCTGTGGTGGATGCACCGCCAAGATCACCTTTCAAGCCGATTCATCTGTGCCAATATCGAACGAAAACTTGATTTAGTTGGTTTACAGCCGCCTCTGGCTACTAGATACTCGTCCGTCCTATTTGATTTAAAAATGCTGGCTCTTTAGTCAGCATTTTGTTTAAGTGCGATGAAACTAAATAATAGCCCTGTAACTCAGCATCAATTTAACGACCACACCTTTTTCTTAAAGCGTGACGATCAGCTTCACTCACACTTTTGCGGCAACAAAGCCCGAAAGTTCATGAAGCTGCTGGAAGACGAGCACCCAGAGACCACAACCTTGATCAGCTATGGTTCTGCGCAGGCTAACTCTCTTTTCTCACTCGCGGCACTAGCAAAGATAAAAGGGTGGACGCTTGAGTTCTACGTCGACCACCTGCCTCAGTGGCTAATAGAACGCCCAATAGGTAATTACCGTGGTGCTGTAGACCTTGGCGCTAAGGTAATTTCAGTCAAAGAAACAGGCTCCGAACTTCATCCACAAGCGTATATTGAGCAAGTGAGACAACCTGACTTCAACTGCATTGTATTACCAGAAGGAGGACGCTCTCAGCTTGCTGAGTATGGTGTAAAACAACTGGCGATGGAAATACTGAGCTGGACTCGCTTCGAAAACCAACACGATTTTGTGGTCGCACTCCCTGCAGGGACAGGCAGCACTGCGCTGTACCTTCATAAGCATTTAAAGCTGCACAACATCCCAGTGTTAACCTGTGCTTGTGTTGGTGGCAGCAACTATTTAACACAGCAATTTAATGAGCTTGGTGAAACCGATCATCCACAGATCTTATCGCTTGAAACCAAACACCACTTTGGAAAATTGTATCAGCAGGATTATCAAACTTGGTTGGATCTACAAGAGCAAACCGACATCGAGTTTGACCTGCTTTACGATCCATTGATGTGGCAATGCTTAGAACAATGGCAAAAAGATAACCCAACTAAAACCATCATTTACATTCACCAAGGTGGCATCTTAGGTAACGAATCGATGTTGCCACGCTACCAGCGAAAATATCCAGACATGTGCCGAATTACGACTAACGCTTCCTGGTAATTGCTCGTCTTACTTCTAAATTCAAGCTAATTGAGTTTCCGTTTCTGAAACACCTTCAAACAGCCATCACACTACATACGTGATGGCTGTTTAACGCAATTCCCTTTCATCTTTCACTCTACTCTTGCACTTCAAATTAGAAACAGAAATCTGGCGAGAATCATCGCGTTATCTATACTTTCGATTGGAACGTCATTGTCACCTGAAGGAATAACGCATGAGAAAACTCACTACACTCGGCCTGTTTTCAATTTTACTACCCTTTTCAGCAATTTCTGGAGAAAACGTCACTTACCAAGTTGACGGTATGAACTACGAAGGGTATTGGAGTGAAGCCAGCGACCAAGCGCCTTTGGTGCTACTCATACACGATTGGGATGGCTTAACCGATTACGAAAAGAAACGTTCTGAGATGCTCAACGAACTCGGTTACAACGTGTTCGCCATCGATCTATTTGGTAAAGACATTCGCCCGACGGAAGTGAAAGATAAAAAGCAACACACTGGCGAATTGTACAAAGACAGACAGAGAATGCGTGCGCTACTTAATGCAGGAGCCATGGAAGCTAAAAGACTTGGCGGCAACTTAGATAACAACGTGATGATGGGGTACTGCTTTGGCGGGGCCGCTGTGTTAGAAGCCGCTCGCGCGGGGATTCCTTCGAAGGCTTACGTTACTTTCCATGGCGGCTTATCAACACCAGAAGGCCAAGACTACTCGCAGACTAAGGCTCCGGTTTTCGTGTTCCACGGCACAGCTGATGCCATGATTTCAATGCAAGACTTTGGCAACCTTGCCGCTCAACTTGAAACAACCAAGGTTCCGCATGAAATGATCACCTACAGTGGCGCTCCGCATGCCTTTACCGTGTTCGGTTCCAATAATTACCAAAATGAAGCTGATCAAAAATCCTGGGATAGATTTACCCATGTGCTAGAAACCACTACCCGATAAGCGGCAACGCCACAACAAAATCAGCCCATGCTCAATGATAAACATGGGCTGACTCGTATAACTAAGTACTTTGATGAACTACATGTAGCGATGGATACTCAAGTCATCTGATTTAATGTCACTATCAGAGCCACTGACCACACTCGCTAACAGCTTTCCTGAACCACATGCCATCGTCCAGCCCAATGTCCCGTGCCCCGTATTGGTGAATAGGTTCTTAATCGGAGTTTTACCGATGATAGGAGTGCCGTCTGGCGTCATCGGCCTTAAACCTGTCCAGTATTCAGCCTTAGAGAAGTCCCCCGCTTGTGGGAATAGATCTTTTATCACCATATCAATCGTGGCTTTGCGTTTTTCTGGAATCAAGTAATTAAACCCAGCAAGTTCTGCGGTACCAGCAATACGAATACGGTCATCAAAGCGGGTCATCGCCACCTTATAGGTTTCATCCATAACAGTCGAAGTTGGTGACTTATCTGCATTCACGATCGGTAGTGTTAATGAATAGCCTTTCACTGGATAAACAGGAATCGACAAATCGACTTGCTTCAATAGTTCTCGAGAATAGCTTCCTGAAGCAACCACGTAAGCATCCGCTTTGAACTCGCCTTGAGTCGTTGTAATACTCTCAATGGTTTGATTCTGATGATTGAGCTTGACCACTTCGGTATCAAACACAAACTGAACTCCGATTTGCTTGGCTTTCTCAGTCAAGGCTAAACAAAACTGATGGCAATCCCCAGTTTCATCATGAGGTAAATACAAACCGCCAACGAGCCTATCTTTAACGTCCGCCAAACCCGGTTCCACTGAAAGGCACTGTTCGACTCCAAACAGCGAGTGCTCAATACCACTTTCATGTAGGAGCTTCATATCTTGCTGAATCGCGTCCAGTTGCTTCTCGCTTCTGAATACTTGTAAGGTTCCCTTTTGTCGGCCTTCATAAGCCAGATCTTCGCTGGTCCTTAGATCAGTCAAACAATCTCGGCTATAATTTGCGACTCGTAACATACGCGATTTGTTCTGTGCATATTTAGCTTCGTTACAGTTGGCGAGCATCTTCGTCGCCCAAGAAACTAACTCTGGAGAAAGTGACGGCTTCACTTTTAGAGGCGCATGTTCTTGGGTAAGCCATTTCATCGCTTTCAATGGAATACCAGGCGCTGCCCATGGTGAAGAATAACCGTAAGAAATTTGCCCGGCATTCGCAAAGCTGGTTTCCTTACCACTGCTATCTTGACGATCAATAACCGTGACCGAGTGACCTTCTTTTGCCAAGTACCATGCGCTGGTCAATCCTATAACACCGCTGCCAATTACAATTACTTCCATTCTCTTCCCCTAATACCTACCCAGCAAAAGCTCAATCGGCCAAACACTGTTTTTAATTCAAATATTATTTTCGTTAATAATTTGTAACTTATTCGGCAGGCGTTGATTTAACAATAGAGGTTCCGTTGATAAAAAGTCAATTCAACTTAGAAACGAATTTGGAAGTTGGGAACTGTGATATTAGCGGTATTTAGAAGCTTGGGAGGAGTCGTTACATAAATCTATGATGCCTAAATATTGTAGGCATCATGACTCAAGAACGTTGCATTTTCGAGCAAAAAACCTAACAATGTTTCGGCTTGAAGCGTAAGTGCTCGGCCTTTTAAAGATTGAACCTTAACGGTTGCTTTCGAAAGCATTTCTAGCTCAGTCGCGACCACTTCAATTTGACCTGATTTGATTTCATCAAGCACGGTAAGCTTTGGCATAAACGTGACGCCTAACCCTGCTGACACAAAGTTAGTGAGTGCCGTTACCGAGTTAGTTTGAAGCTTTGGTTGTAAAGTAAGATGAGATACCTGCTCAGCGTGTTTTACCAGCCTTCCCATTCCTGTCGAGTTATCGATTAGCGCGACAGAAACATCTTTAATATCCTGCAGTGTTATAGGAGCTTCTTTACTGGTAAGGAAATGCCCTTTAGGTACGATGAGTTCCAGTGGGTGGCTACGCTCGACATGCGAATGCAACTTAGGGTGTGGAGCAGAAGCATAAGTGATTGCAAAATCTATCTGTTGATCTTCAAGCATTTTGACGGCATCAAGAGCTCCCGCAATCTCAATAGAAAGGTTGATATCGGGATAACGAGTCATGAAGGTTTGCATGGGTTTAGCCACCAAGTTGGTAATAAAGCCTTCACCAATAGCAATACTGACGTTACCCCCTTGGAGGTTTTTAAGCTTAGTCAGCCGAGCTAACACTGCCGCTTCTCCGCGAACGACAGAACGATAATAATTCAATAGTTCATTACCCGCCTCAGTTAACAGTGAGTGGCGGTTATTTCGCTCCCAAACTTTCATTTCAGCCTGAGCTTCTAGTTGCGTTAGCATCCTACTCATCGCCGCTGGGTCGACGTTCATCATTTTGGATGCGTTACGTAGTGATCCATATTTGGATAACGCATTTAAATATTCAAGCGCACGGATATTAAAGTGATGCATTCAACTACCTTGTAATTCGATTAACCCTAAACCAAGCGTCTCATAAGTTTGGCATTCAAATATATCCCAATTTATCGAGATCTCGTTTGCGCTTACTAACTTGTGCACCGAGTCACTTCAGACGAAATGTTGAAGGTATTGTAAGTTGAGAATTATAGAGGCTCTAGAACGAGAAAACCCCAGCATTTCTGCTAGGGTTTTGAATAGTGGTGGAAGGATGGGGATTTGAACCCCAGATACGCTATAAACGTATACTCGCTTTCCAGGCGAGCGCCTTAAGCCACTCAGCCATCCTTCCACAAATTTTGTGTTAAGCTTGTCACTCAACGAGGCGCTACTTTATTGATTCTGCTTGCTTTGGTCAAGGGGCATTATCAAAAAAAGTGCCTTTTTCAGTTTGTTCGATTACAAATTAACTCATTAGATCAAAAACAAACCAAGTATCGCTTATTTCACTTTATTTACGCTTGTTGGTAATAGCCTGGAACTCTAAACCATTTACGGCACATATCTAAGAAATAACCATAAAGTACGCCCATACCACATGAAATAACCGCGTTGCTAGTAACCGCGGTGACAATCTGGTCAGTTGAAGCGCCTACTGCTAGTAAAATCCCAGCATACACTGGCGATTGGAATAACACGTAAGCCATAAGATCGGCCAAGTTCTTCATCAATGAACTTTCTGAAAGTTTTGCACCATTACGTAAGAACCAATCACGAAATACACCATAAGGCCAAGCAATAGCAATGTTTACCGGAATAGATAACGTTCTTGAAGCAAGAGACTGCTCAAACGTCATGCCGGAAATAAACACTTCTACGATCATGCCAGAGATAAAACAGAAAACTACCATAGCAAATGTATCCGCAGCTGCATTACGAATACAAAATGGACCACGAGACTTCATTAGAGACAACCCTGAAATATATCACTGCTTGATCAGTGATTTAGTGACACATAAACAAGGCACATTCGCACCCAGCCAGTTAATATCACTATTAAAACACAACGTTAGCAGTTATACATTCCAAATTACAAATCAAGTGGTAAATTAACAACCAAAAACCACTTAAAAAGCAGTCACTTTGACCAAAAAACCACATGGATGTTAAAAATTACGCAATTTGACGTTCACTTCCTGTAATTAAACAACACCTAAGCCATAGGTAGATTTACAGTAATGATATCAATAACATCTTGCGCGGGACGCGTTCCCGAGAAGACGTACTCTAGAGCCTTATCAATTTGAGATATAAGTTCTGTATTGTTCATAGGTTTAGCGTGAACACGCAGATTCTCTAGCGCAAATTGAATCTGCTCTAAATTGTTGTCTTCTAACGCCACGTACAGTGTCACTAGCAACTCTTCGATGTTGCCTTTGCTTCGTAACTCAGGCTTAGGCAGTGACTCATTTTTACTTTTCCAATCGTGATCTTTTACTTCTTGAATTTCCGGAGCACAAACTTCTGCTTCATGGAATTGATAAAGCTTATTCGAATAACGAAATAACGCATCGTCGAGCTCCCGTTCGTCAATTGGTTTAGCTATAATGTAATCCACACCAGCACCGATCATACGTTCTCGAGTCTCTTTGAAGACATCTGCGGTACAACCAAATATTAAGACAGATGAAACATCACCAATTAGAGCGCGAATAGCCGTTGTTGATTCCACTCCATCCATCACTGGCATGTGGTTATCCATCAACACTAAATCAAAGTGCTCTGTAACGACAGCTTGTAGCGCAAGTTCGCCGTTTTCAACGTTCTTACAGGTAAATCCTTTACTGGTCATAAAGGTTTCAATGATGACGGTGTTGGTCCTGTTATCCTCAACAATCAACACTTTCAAGCCAGAGTAATCCAATTTTTTATGAGGTAGGCTTTCTATCTCACCAGGTTGGCAAGGCTTAATCTTTAAGCGAACATCAAAGCTAGTGCCAATCCCCTCTTCACTGGTAACCGTGATACTGCCGCCCATAAATTGGGCAATTTCCTTCACAATCGCTAAGCCTAGGCCTGTACCACCAAAACGTCTTGTAGTCGTAGATTCTGCTTGCTCGAAAGGTTTGAAGATGCGTTTTTGCGCTTCTTTAGATATGCCTATTCCGGTGTCACGAACTCGAATACTAAGGAAAACATCATTTCCTTCGATAATTTCTTTCAGGTACACCTCAACAAAGCCTCTTGAAGTGAACTTCACGGCGTTGTTCAGTAGATTAAACAAGATTTGGCGCAGTCGAGCTTTGTCCGAGAAGTACCAACGGCCAGAAGGCACCTCAGAGTACACTTTGAATTGAAGTCCTTTTTCGGAAGACAATGTGTAGTAGACACTGTTAATACTTCCGATGATCGAATCGAGTGGGAAACGGGTTTCATCTAGATCTAACCTGCCCTGCTCGATCTTTGAAAAATCCAATATCTCATTAAGCAAAGTCATCATATGATCCCCAGACTCATACAAACTTTTAAGATGCTTCTCTTGCTCTCTGTTTAAAGGGGTTCTTAGCAGAATTTGGGCGGTTCCTAAAACGCCATTCATTGGAGTTCGGATTTCATGGGATAAGGTCGCAAGGAACGCTGTTTTCGCATTGGTTGAGGCCTGAGCCTTAACCTTTTCCGCTTCGAGGTAAATGGTCTTTTCGTTAAAGGTTTTAATCAAGTGGCCAATTTCATCATCACTTGAATACTCAACATCGATGATCTCACCCGCTTTTGAAGCGTCGATCTTAACTGCTATATTGGTAATTGGACTAATCAAGTAGCGGTTCAACAAGTAATAACCCGCCATGACACACACGAGCAATAGCGGAACAATACCGCCCTCAATATGCATCACCAGACGAAACACCTCGTCTGCCACCAATAGTTTTGAGTTAACCACTGCGACTTGCCAATCAAAGTCACCAAATTGGTTATTACTAATGTAGACTCCCTCGACAAGATTGAAGTTATGAGAAACCAGAACTTGGTTGAGATTATCTCTTATAGTGATACCAAGGTTATATTCCTCCGCGTGGGTTTTAATGAAACCCAATAACTCTTCCAGAGAGAGATCCACTGTCGCAATACCGGCAAAGGTGCCATCGTAATAATAAGGGGAAGACGCCGTAATCATTCGAACGTGTGTGTACGGGTCGACATACACATCGCTCCATACGGTGCTTCCTTGCGGCTCATCAACAACAGAAGTGTACCAATATTCTTGATGGTAAGGCGCGTTCTTAGGATTGTTATAAGAAAACAGTTGATCAATCTTGCCATCATCGGCTTTGTTGAAAAAGTAGCTGTTCAGGCGTTTATTCGGATCAAGTGCGTAAGGTTCTGGCCAAATGCCCGCGCTAACGATCGTATCGTCGCTCGCCGCCAAAATTGACTTTAATACCGAAGCAACCTCTGAACCTTTTCGTTGTTTCTGAGCGAAACCGACTAGGCTATCGACAACACCTTTAGAGCTACTGAGTGGCTCTGTAATCAATGCGGATAACAACTCAGCACGTAGGTCTAGGTTTTGTTCTAATTCGGCACGTACAGGAGTCTCTACGACGTGGTACGTCACGCTACCGACAATGGCAATGAACATGCCCAAGTATAACCCGAGCGCTACCATACTGTTTTTCTTAAGAGACGACCGTATCTGCATAATTTTTTTGTTATTTTCGTTTTTGTTAAACCTAGTGTTTATCATCAAGGACATCAAGCCTTTTTAGATTGAAGCTTGATTGGCGCAAGTTCATTGGTACTATAAGCGCAAATATGTTCCCTTTTACGGTACCTCACTTTGACTTTACAAGATATTCTTGCGCTTCCAGAGTTGGAAGGAAAGCTAATCACAGAACACAAAACCATAGGATTTGTCACTGCAATGGCAGCGGCACCTAACGTATTACCTCCTCATGAATGGCTTCCGTTCCTTTGGGGTGGTGAAGAAGTCGCTCCTTTTACTGATGGTGAGCAACTTGAAAGCTACATTGAAATTATCATCGCGCTTTGGAACGAAACCCGCCCAGAACTGATTGAAGGCACTTGGGTTTGGCCTGAAACTTGTCAATTGGATGATGAAGAAGTCGTCAACACAGCTGCTCGCGATTTTTGTGAAGGCTTACTTCAAGGTTGGCAGATTGCCCGTGATGATTGGGAAACATTGATGCCAGAAGACAGCGAAGACAATGCGCTGGTTGGCGGTGTGCTGCTTTCACTAAGCATGCTTTACGATCCAGAAACCTCAATCGCGACACTTGCAGAGCAAGGCATTGAAGGTTTAGAGCAGTTCGAAGAGATCTTTAATTCGGTTCCTGTGATGCTGTGCGGTCTAACGCAACGTGGCATTGCATTAGCTGAAGCTCAATAACCTAGAGAATATTAATAAGCTCTGAAAAAATAAGCTTAACTCTCTCGACCAAACAATAACAAAAGGCCTCACTTCACAATGAGGCCTTTTTTAGTTCTGAAGGTATATCAATCGTTTAAAAGCCTTTCCAATCGAAGTGATCAATTCGTTCATCTGCAATATAGAACAACTTAGTCCCGCTGTTGACCACTTGGTCTAGCTCAGGGTTAAGCTCAATACCACTGCCCGTATCAATCGCAATCAACGTGGCTTGATACTTCTCTTTGAACACCGAAAAAATTGGCGCAACCGTTACAGGCTCAGCCCCCTCAGGGTAATAAGTTGAATATTGTGTCATCCCCCTTGTCGTACTCAATAGCTCTTGGTGAAGCGCACTCGACCCCGGATCTACCGCAGCCTTGGCCAGCATTTCTGCCCCCACCGCCGGAATACATTCTGAGTTAGGGCAATGCTGATGCAACAAATCACTCAATGCTTCATCTTTAAAGTACACCAGAAGGTGCGCCTTAGGATTTCGGTTCGCGCAGTAAAGCGCCGCAGATAAAGTTATATCGTCTTCAGGATTATCAATGAGAATACAACTGGCCGACTCAATGCCCGTTTTCTCCATCTCTTTGCCATCGGTGTAGCTGTTTACTTTAACGAAATTTATTTCACCGGGTAACGGGTTCTCGATATCTGAACGCGTACATAACACGATTGGTCGTTTACCCGTTTCTTCGTGCTGTAACATACGAATGAGGTGAATGGTTCTTTGCTCATTCCATCCAAGCATCAAAATGTGGTTGTCCACTCTAACTCTCCTTTTTCCTAACAAACCCGCTCGCCAATATTCAACACCTTCTGTCGCGACCTTACCGAGTAATGCCGCGAAAAGACTAAGCCCTCCCGGAATCACGAACAGTATAACGATCCATCGTCCTGCATCTGTCGTTGGTGATAAATCACCGTAACCCACCGTCGACGCAGTCACGACTAGATAGTAAGCGAATGTGGTAAACGAACTGGTTAGGTCCGATTCACCCGCTAGATACAACGTCGACCACGACAAAAATACGTAACCAAGAAAGGTAAACAGCAAGTTTTTTCCGTTCAAAACAAAGATATTTGCTTTGACCCAGCGTTTGAGTTGTAACCAGATTATCATTCGAGCCTCAAATCTTTTTCTCTTACTTACATGCTAGAAAAAATACGCGATATCAACAAGATGTACCATAAGAAAAAGATACATGGCCACAAGATTGATACTCGCAACCTATCTTTAGGTACAAAAAAACCAGCACTACAAGCTGGTTTTCTATTCATAATAACAGCCCAATAATGAAATTAAGCGTTGCCTTTCACTTGCACATTAAGCTGTTCAGCAAAATCTAACATGCGGTTCAATGGAATAAGAGACTTAACGCGTAATTCGTCAGAAACGAAAATTTCGTGTTGCTCGCCGCCATTTTCAAGCGCGTTTTCAATCGCTTCAAGGCCATTCATTGCCATCCAAGGGCAGTGTGCGCAGCTACGACACGTTGCACCAGCCCCGGCTGTAGGCGCTTCAATTAGCTCTTTTTCAGGAACCAATTGTTGCATCTTGAAGAAGATACCTTTGTCTGTCGCAACAATCATCTGTGGATGAGGAAGCTCTTTTGCTTTCTTAATCAGTTGGCTTGTTGAACCTACCGCATCAGCCAATTCGACGACGCTTGCTGGCGATTCTGGGTGAACCAAAATAGCCGCTTCTGGGTATACAGACTTCATTTTCTTCAAAGCATCAGCTGAGAACTCATCATGAACGATGCACTCGCCTTGCCAAAGCAACATGTCAGCGCCAGTTTGATTTGCAATGTAAGAACCTAGGTGACGGTCTGGCCCCCAAATGATTGGTTTGCCTTCAGCGTCTAGGCTTTCAACGATTTCTAAAGCGATGCTCGACGTAACTACCCAGTCTGCACGAGCTTTAACAGCTGCAGAGGTGTTCGCGTATACAACCACGGTGTGGTCAGGGTGAGCATCACAAAATTCTGTAAATTTGTCAGCCGGACAGCCAAGATCAAGTGAACATTCAGCTTCAAGTGTTGGCATTAGAATGCGTTTTTCAGGAGTAAGAATCTTTGCAGACTCACCCATGAAACGAACACCAGCGATGATCAGAGTGCTTGCTGAGTGACGGTTACCGAACTTAGCCATTTCTAATGAATCGCCAACGAAACCACCAGTTTCTTCTGCCAGAGCCTGAATTTCAGGATCGGTGTAGTAGTGTGCAATTAGAACTGCATCTTTTTCTTGAAGTAGTTTTTTGATGTTTACGATGTGGGCCTGTTTCTGAGCGTCGCTCAATGGAACTGGCTTAGGCGGAAACGGGTAAACTGTATCGATTTTATCTAGTATATGACTCATTGCTCTTGCTCTACGCAACTTCTTCCGAGAATCCGAGTATTCTACACAGGACAGCGATTGGGATCAAAAAGGATTGGTTGCAAGCGGTGGCTAGCTAATGCTTAAAACGCATAAACAAGGCGTGGCGTTGGCATCACTAACAAGATGAGT
This sequence comes from Vibrio kanaloae, assembly GCF_024347535.1. NCBI lineage: Bacteria > Pseudomonadati > Pseudomonadota > Gammaproteobacteria > Vibrionales > Vibrionaceae > Vibrio > Vibrio kanaloae. Next base: position 1,963,592 of record NZ_AP025497.1, read on the forward strand.
AAACACTAAACGGAAATGAACAAGTATAAAAAAGAGGCGCCTAAGCACCCCTATTTTGTTTATAAGTGGGTTTTAGCCACGTTTGCCGAAGCGCTGTTTGGGTATTCTGTGACGACTTGTTGGTAATATTTCTTAGCTTGCGTCGCGTTGTTGTTGCGCGCAGCTATATCACCAAGCTTAACCAGTGCATCTGCTCGCTTGTTTGAGTCTTTATAAGACACAACAGCAGCGAAACTCTTCACCGCTTCTTTATCTTGCTTCTTAGCGAAATAAAGCTGACCTAACCAGTAATGTGAGTTAGGTGTGAAGGTAGAATCTGGGAAGTCTTTTTGAAACTTTTGGAATGCTGCGATAGCACCCGTGTAGTCTCGTTGCTTTAGAATCATATCTACAGCATTTTGATAAGCAGTTTGCTCATCTACATCAGTACTGAACGTACCAGAAGCGTCTTTAGAGCCTTCGCTCGCCGCCACTGCTACCGTTGCAGTACCTGCAGCTTTCACCTCGCCTCTTACACGATCCAGCTCGATGAACAGTTCACGCTGACGCTCTAGCATTTGCTTCATATCGTAGCTGTTTCGCTCCAGCGCACCTCGAAGTTCACTGATCTCCAGTGACATATCATCGATTTGCTGCTGCATTTGAAGCTGAACTAGGTTGCGATTTTGAAGCAGGCGCTCTAAACGCTCAATATCTGATTCGTTAGATACAGCCCCTGATCGAGAGGAAGATGATGAATTGGTTGCGGTGCTATTGAGATCGGATACTGGAGCTGGTGCAGCGAACACGGTGTTCGCTGCACTTGCCAGTAACGAAAGCAAAATGACTCGCTTTGTGTTACTGAACATGAGGCAATTCCTCAATTATATAGTCTACTAAAATTAGTAAACTAGTACTGCGCGACGGTTTTTAGCGTACACATCTTCAGATTGACCTAGAAGAAGTGGCTTCTCTTCACCGTAGCTTACGATAGAAATTTGGTCTGCTTGAACACCTAGCGCTTGTAGGTATTTAGCTACAGCTTGTGCACGACGCTCGCCAAGTGCGATGTTGTACTCAGGAGTACCACGCTCATCAGCGTGACCTTCGATAGTAACGTTCATGTCAACGTTCTTACTCAGGTAAGCTGCGTGAGCTGCTAGTATTGCTTCGTAGTCGCTAGCGATAGTTGAGTTATCGAATGCGAAGTAGATTGTTTGAGTTTCACGTAGCGCTTGCTCTTTAAGCTCTTGCTCAGACAGTTGACCGTTAGCGTCAATTGGCGTTACAACCGTTGTATCTACGTTGCTTTCTGAACCTGAAGTTGTTTGGTTGCTTTCAGTACCAGATGTTGCAGATGTCGCTTCATCCGTTGAACTACATGCCGTCACTGCCATTACTGGTAGTGCAATCATCAAGCCTTTAAGAACTTTATTAAGTTGCATCTTATTTTCCTTACGTTATCAAACTTAGTTTCTACAGCGACTAAGTGCTATAGATAGTTAAATGCCACAATAGTTAACACTATCAATAGCTAATAGAATGTATCACTTTAGCTAGAGAAACGGTGACCATGCAGGTGCTCTTACACGTCCGTTGGTTGCCGGTAATCTCGCTTTAAAACGCCCATCAATAGAAACCATCGAGAGTACGTTTGTCTTGTTGTAAATAGAGCTATAGATAACCATACCTCCATTCGGTGCAATACTTGGTGATTCATCTAACAATGTTTTTGTTAGTATCTGAACCGCACCAGTTTCCAAATCCTGTTTAGCCAAGTTAAAGCCTGAGTTGCTTCGATTTACCATGATTAGGAATCGTCCATCAGGAGTGATCTGACCACCTAAGTTTTGGCTACCTTGCCAAGTAATACGAGATGTCGAATTATTTGACAAATTTACATTATAAATCTGTGGTTTACCACCACGATCCGATGTGAAAATAAGAGACTTTCCATCTGGATGCCAGAATGGTTCAGTATTATTCGAACGGCCTCGGGTAACTTGAGTCAGCTTACGGCTAGCAAGGTCAAGTGTGTACACCTGAAGGCTGCCTGTTTTCGACAATACCAATGCTAATGTCTTACCATCTGGCGAGAATCTTGGCGCGCCATTATGACGAGGATATGAAGTCACCTTCTCACGCTCACCTGTATAAATATTCATAATGAATATTTCAGCTTGGCCATTTTGGAAACTCACATAAGCAAGCTTCTTACCATCTGGAGACCATGATGGCGACATAAGAGGCTGTTTAGATCGAAGTACCAAACGCTCATTGAAGCCGTCATAGTCCGCCACACGAAGCTGATATGGGTACTTATCTTTATCGTTCACTACCACATAAGAGACACGTGTTAAGAACGCGCCTCTTTCACCAGTTAACTCTTCATAAACTAAATCAGAAATACGATGCGCATACTCTCTCAAGCGTTTACCAGACACCGTTGCCTTTTTATTAAACAGCACATGGTCTTTCGAAAGCACTAATTGACCTTCATCACTTAACGCTCGGCTTTGTCCTTTAGTCAATTGACCACGAACAATGTCGACCAGTTGGTAGTTCACCACATACTGCCCTTCGACATTTTTAGTGATACTACCCGTCAGCAATGAATCAACACCTAGATTGGTCCAAGCATCAAAATTCACCTCGGTTTCACTGTAAGGCGTTTGAGGCATTTTGCTTGTCGGAACGGGGCTAAATTTACCACTGCGCTGTAAGTCAGAAGCAATAACTGCTGATACATCATGTGGCAACGGTTCAGTTCCTTCCCAACGAAAAGGGACAATAGCGATAGGTCGTGCAGAGTTAATACCGTCTGTAATAACCAGCTCCAGCGCCGCATGTACAAACTGGCTGCTTGTCGCTATTACAAAAACACAACTCAGTAATAGTTTTTTTAACACAAGTTCGTCCTTCTACTCTGGTGATACAGTTAAGTTAATATCTTTCAGTGATGTCACAATGTCTGGGTCTTTAGGCAATGGGTACGATTGCACTTGTGCCACCGCACGCTTCGTTGCTGCGCACAAACGACTGTCACCATCCAAAATACTCAAGCTCCCCAAAATAGCATTAGAGCCCGTTGGAATAAGCTTAAGGTTAACTCGGCACGATCGCCCTCTATAGCTGTCCTCTAGCAAAAGGTTCTGCTGAATCAGTTGGGTATAGATAGCACCGTAACGCTGAGCTTCATCACTAATAAATTGTTGTCTTGCTGAAGAGTTCTGCGTCGCCTCTGTTTCAAGCCCTTCAAAGATGTCATTCAATGCTGCTTCTTGCTGCTTACGCTCTTTTTCAGCTCTTGCTGCCGCTTCCTTCTCCTTACGGGCTTTCTCTGCTGCCGCTGCTGCCTCTTTCTCTTTGGCTATGCGTTGCTTTTCAGCACGTTCAGCGGCTTCTTTTTCTTTACGAGCTTTTTCAGCAGCCTCTTGCGCGGCTTTTTCTTTTGCCACGCGTTCCTGTTCAGCTTTTGCGATTGCTGCTTCTTTAGCTTTACGCTCATTTTCAGCTTTCACCAACGCCGCTTCTTTCAGCTTACGGTCAGCTTCTGCTTTAGCAGCTTTCTTTTTTTCTTGCTGTAAACGTGCTTCTTCGACTTTACGTTGTTTTTCTTTTTCAACTCGACGCTTTTCAGCTTCACGAGTTGCTTTTGCTTCTTTAGCTTGCTGTTCTTTTAGCTTACGAATGTTTTCTTCTTCAGCTTTTCGATTCTTTTCAAGTCTTTCGCTTTCACGTCTGAGTTTATCTAAACGCTCTTGCTCCTTCTTACTCGCCGCTTCTCGCTGTTGACGAATTTGTTGAGCTTGCTGGCGAACCAACTGAGGATCAATCACCACAGCCTGAACCATCTGGCCAGTTGGCTTAGGTTCTGACATCGTGAAGTCCGCTCCCCAAATGAGCGCAACAAATAAAATGACGTGCAGCCCAAGTGAAATAAGAAGCGGTGTTCTAAAATTATTGGATTTCTTATTAGTCGCTTTCATGAATGCTACGGAGCTATTCCCTTATATCCGTTAAAAGGCCAACCTTTGGCACACCTGCACGGCTTAATTCATCAAGTAATAAAACCACTTCAGCGTAAGGCGTTGCGGCATCACCACCAACCGCCACTGGAGAGTTTGGCTTCAAAGACAACTCAGCTTTCACTCGGACGATAATATCTTCCAATGATAAACCACGCTGTACTTCTTCGTTATTGACACTTAAACCAAGCTCACCGTCTTTGTTCACTTCAACAATAATAAAACTCGCGTTATCGTCACCCAGCAGATCTTGTGCAGACTTAGCGGTTGAAGCCTGAGGCAGCTCAACGTCGACACCTTGAGTTACAAACGGTGAAGTCACCATAAAAATGATCAGCAAAACAAGCATAACGTCAATGTAAGGTACAACGTTAATCTCTGCGGTCATTTTGCGTTTTTTAGGTTGGTATCCAGCCATCTATTATTCCCTGCCAGCCATCGCTTGACGGTGAAGAATACTGTGAAACTCTTCAGAGAAAGTCGCGTAGTTGTGTTCTAGCTTACCTACTCGGCTGCTGAAGCGGTTGTACGCCATTACTGCAGGAATTGCGGCGAACAGACCCATTGCCGTTGCAATAAGTGCTTCTGCAATACCAGGAGCAACCATAGCGAGTGTCGCTTGTTTCACTTCGCCCAATGCGATGAATGAGTGCATAATGCCCCAAACCGTACCAAATAGGCCTATATAAGGACTGATAGAACCGACTGTCGCTAAGAAAGGTAAGTTAGTCTCTAGCTCGTCTACTTCACGGGCTACTGCAACGCGCATTGCACGCCCAGTGCCTTCCATAATAAAGTCAGGAGAAGTAGCGTTGGATTTGCGAAGGCGAGCAAACTCGGTGAAGCCTTCGTAAAAAATCTCTTCAGTGCCAGAAAGCTCATCTTTGCGCTTATTGCTTTCCTGATACAACTTAGCTAGGTCAACACCAGACCAAAATTTATCTTCAAACACTTCAGTTTGTTTAGAAGCTTGCGATAACACTTTACTTCTTTTTATGATCATTGCCCAAGAAACAACAGACATGCCCATTAGGATTAGCATGACCATTTTAACTAGAAAGCTAGCTTCTAAAATTAGGCCTAATATTGAGATTTCAGCAGTCACTATTCGTTAGCTCCGTAAGAATAAATGTTGGCATTGCCTTGGGTTTCATTTTTTGATTGTCTATACATGCTACCTTAACCAGTGCTTTACACAATGCTTTGCCATCAGGATTTACGATCTCTTGACAGAAGACCAAGGTAGCTCGCTTCAATTCGTAAATATTAGTAATAACTTGTAAAGAATCATCAAGGCGTGCACCTTGAATAAAATCTATCTCCATATGTCGGACGACAAAACCTATGCTTTGTTCTAACAATACTTGCTGAGAGACACCAATTGAGCGCAACATCTCGGTTCGAGCGCGTTCAAAAAACTTGAGATAATTAGAATGGTACACCACGCCACCCGCATCGGTGTCTTCGTAATATACGGTTACTGGCCACTTAAACGGCTTAGATAGTCCTTGCAAATTGATACCACAACCCAAAAACGATAAAGATATTACTATAACCTAACTCATTTTCATTAATAGTATATGGCCGTGAATTTTTGATTTAACAGACGAAAAAAGAGGCCACCTGTATAAGATGACCTCTTTTTGACTAAAAACCCAACAAGTATAAAAGTTCGCTTTGATATGAACCTAAACTATTACCTTTCAGGTAAAGCGTAGCACCGTTAGGTAGATCAAAATGGTGAGTGAAACGTATGGGCTAAACAACAGCTGCCAAACCCAAGCTCTTGGCTTAAACCCGATACCGAAAACCATGCTTGAGCACACAGCCCAGATAAACATTGGCCCAATGATCGCGTTAAAACCCCCGATACTTGTCGCATACGCTTCAGGATCCCACATCACTAAACCCACATGCATGAAACCCAATATCAGGGATAAAACTCTTAACAGAGTCTTATCCATTGGTTGATGCAGTTTAGCGATTTTTTCCGCGAGATTACTCACTGTCCTTGTCCATCATTTCTGAATGCTCAAGCCAAAGAGCATTAATGATGCCGAATGCACATGCTAGAAGTACACCCAAAATCCATGCGAAATACCACATAAAATTTCTCCTAAGTTATTTCACTTCTAGCTTAGTAAGCTGAAACGTCGTTATCTTCGATGTGTTTCTTATCCAGACGACCGAACATTTTGTAGTATGTCCAAGTTGTGTAGCCAAGAATCACAGGAACCATTACCGCAGCAACCATTGTCATCAAACCTAGTGTTAGTTCACTCGCTGTTGAATCCCACATAGTCAAACTATGGTTAGGGTTCAAACTTGATGGCATAACGAATGGGAACATTGCAAAACCAGCCGTTAAGATAACACCTGCGTTAGACAGGCTCGAAAACAAGAATGCGAAACCACCACGCTCAAAGCGAGATGCAATCACAGCTAATAGAGGCATTGTGACACCAAGAATTGGCGCTGCCCACATTGCAGGATACGTTTCGAAGTTTGTCATCCAAGCACCAACTTGAAGTGATACCTCTTTGTTTAATGGGTTCGAATCTGCAAAGGTGTCAATCGTGCTTGTGATTACATAACCTTCAATAGACTGAACCCAGAAACCACCAATAACGAACAGAGCAATAGCAACAAGGCCTGAAATCTGAGCTACACGACGAGCACGGTTATGTAATTCCTCTGTTGTCTTCATTTGAAGCCATGTTGCCCCTTGCATAACGAACAACATTAGAGCTAACACACCACAAAGCAATGCAAAAGGGTTTAGCAAGGCAAAGAATGTGCCATGGTACTTAGACATCATTAAGTCATTCAGGTCGAATGGTACACCTTGTAGTAGGTTACCAAATGCCACACCGAAAATGATTGGCGGCACTGTGCCACTGCAGCAAAGTGCGTAGTCCCAAGCTTTACGCCATTTTGGATTTTCAATCTTAGAACGGTAATCAAGAGCAAGTGGACGTAGCCAAAGCGCGGCTAACGTCGCGTACATTGCAAAATAGAAACCGGAGAAAGACGTCGCATAAACCAGAGGCCATGCAGCAAACAATGCGCCACCCGCCGTGATTAACCAAACTTGGTTACCATCCCAGTGCGGTGCAATAGTGTTAATCATGACACGACGTTCTGTGTCACTCTTACCGATAACAGGAGAAAGAGCTGCAACACCCATATCAAAGCCATCAGTTACGGCGAAACCAACCAGTAGAACACCGATCAGTACCCACCAAATAAGTCGTAAGCTTTCGTAATCAAACATAATATTCCCTCACTTATACTTCGACTGAACGGCTAACTTTGTCTTCAACAGAGTTATCGTTTTGTTCGAAGTGATAACGGCCTGTCTTTAGACTACTTGGACCTTTACGCGCGAATTTCAGCATTAGGTAAACTTCTGCAATCAAGAACACGGTGTACAGTGCAAGAATTGCGAATAGAGAACTCCAAAGCTGTTCAATAGTTAATGCTGATGCAGCAACGTTAACTGGTAGAATTTCACCAACCGCCCACGGTTGACGACCAAACTCAGCAACGAACCAACCAGCTTCAATCGCAATCCAAGGCAGTGGAATTGAGAATAATGCAGCTCTAAGAATCCATGGTTTTTGTTCGATTTTCTGACGGCATGTTTGAACAAACGCAGCACCGAATACAAACAGCATAATGAAGCCACAAGCAACCATTAGACGGAATGACCAGAATAGAGGCCAAACCGTTGGGATTGAATCATCCGCAGCCATTTGGATTTGCTCTTCTGTTGCATCAACAACGTCGTCTGTGTAGCGCTTAAGAAGCAAGCCGTAACCTAAATCACCTTTTACTTCATCGAAAGCCGCCATATTTTCTTCAGACTTGTCGCCTGCACGTAGCTTTTCAAGCAAATCGTACGCATACATACCCGTGCGGATACGATCAACGTGGTCATCACGTAAGTCACGCAGACCCGTTACTTCCTTATCAAGAGAACGTGTTGCGATAATACCCATTACGTAAGGAATTTTAATTGCGTAGTCAGTATTCATTGTTTCTTGATTTGGAATACCAAAAACAGTAAATGCGGCTGGTGCTTCTTCCGTATGCCACTCTGCTTCAACAGCAGCTAACTTCACTTTTTGAACTTCACCAAGCTCGTAACCAGATTCATCACCTAGTACGATTACTGATAAAATCGCTGCCATACCAAATGATGCTGCAATCGCAAAAGAACGACGTGCAAAGGCAAGATCACGACCTTTAAGAATGTAGTATGAGCTGATACCAAGGATGAACATAGCACCCGTTGTGTAACCAGACGCTACTGTGTGTACGAATTTAACCTGCGCTACTGGGTTTAGTACAACTTCTGCGAAGCTCACCATTTCCATACGCATCGTTTCAAAGTTAAATTCCGCACCCACTGGGTTTTGCATCCAGCCGTTTGCTACTAATATCCAAAGCGCAGAAAAGTTAGAACCAAGAGCGACTAACCACGTTACCGCTAAGTGTTGACGCTTCGACAATCTGTCCCAACCGAAGAAGAAAAGACCAACAAAAGTAGACTCTAGGAAGAATGCAACAAGCGCTTCAATAGCCAACGGAGCACCAAAGATGTCGCCAACATAGTGAGAATAGTATGACCAGTTAGTACCAAACTGGAACTCCATGGTTAAGCCTGTCGCTACACCAAGAGCAAAGTTAATACCAAACAATTTACCCCAGAACTTAGTCATGTCCTTGTAAATTTGCTTGCCAGTCATTACATAAACTGACTCCATAATGGCAAGTAAAAACGCCATCCCTAAAGTCAGTGGAACAAATAGGAAGTGATACATCGCTGTAAATGCAAACTGCAATCGCGACAGATCAACAACATCAATCATGGTAACTCCTTTGTGTCGGCTGAATGACACTTTTGTGAATATTCACCTCAAAAATCCATGTTAAAACAATTTATGCAATTGTTATTACAAGTTGAAATTTGTAGCAAAAACGTACCGTTATAGTTAGATTATTGTTAAGCATGAGCTAATATAGCTGGCGCTAATATTACTGGTAAAATCAGTATGTTTCAAAAGGTTTATGGGAGAACCCTGCGTTGATTTGTATCAAATTTATTCTAGCAAATTAGAGTTATTTTTGAACAGTTATGATTAAAATCACACCAATTTAGCTTGTCTTAATAACAGTGCATGATATCTGTGACAAAAGCTCATCACCACTTCAACATACGAACTACAACTACCCATAAAGTATTAACAAAATATATGACAACTTATTTCATTTTTTGTTAACCAAATCAAACTTGAAATCAAAGTTTCCACTTTTAACATCCACTACTCAGCCTTTTTACCTATTAGCTAAAAAAATTGTTATTCACTAAAAACAAAAAAATCCCAGTGCTTATGCAACTGGGATTTTTATAAATGAATAATTTAACGATTAGAAGGTTTATCTATTCCGAAGTGCAAATAGGCTCTGTCGGTAGCAATTCGACCTCGTGGAGTTCTTTGTAGATAACCTTGTTGAATTAAATATGGTTCTAGCACATCTTCAATGGTGTCTCTCTCTTCACCAATTGCGGCTGCCATATTGTCGATACCAACCGGACCACCACCAAACTTCTCCATAATTGCGAGTAGAAGCTTTCTATCCATGTAATCGAAACCTTTCGCATCGACATCCAGCATGTTAAGCGCTTTATCAGCAACCTCAGGACAAATATGACCATCCCCTTTGACCTCTGCATAATCACGTACACGACGCAGCAAACGGTTAGCAATACGAGGTGTACCACGCGCACGGCGAGCAACTTCTAACGCGCCTTCTGACTCCATCGAAAGACCGAGACAATCTGCGCTTCTCTGAACAATATTTTGTAGATCTTCAACTTTATAGTACTCAAGGCGTTGAGTAATACCAAAACGATCACGTAATGGAGAGGTCAACGAACCAGCACGAGTGGTTGCGCCGATCAAAGTAAAAGGAGGGAGATCGATCTTGATAGAACGCGCCGCAGGCCCTTCACCAATCATAATGTCCAGTTGGTAATCTTCCATTGCTGGATACAAAACCTCTTCAACCACAGGGCTTAGTCGATGAATCTCATCAATGAACAGCACATCATTCTCTTCAAGGTTTGTCAGCAATGCCGCTAAGTCACCCGCTTTTTCTAGCACAGGCCCTGAAGTAGTCCGTATGTTCACATCCATTTCATTGGCAACAATGTTAGCCAATGTGGTTTTACCCAAGCCTGGAGGACCAAATATCAACAGATGATCGAGCGCCTCGCTACGTAATTGTGCCGCTTTGATGAAAATCTCCATCTGGCCACGAACGTGATCCTGACCTTGATAATCGGCTAATGCTTTTGGTCGTATCGCGCGGTCAATAACATCTTCATCTTTAAAGACCGGATTATCAGGAGCAATGAGGCGATCTGCTTCAATCATAGGGGTTCCAATTTGAGAGCTCTAACTCTGTTATATCTAATTTCTAACTCGATGTTTTGTTGTCCACGACGTTGAACGTGAAACGGCTGAACACCAATATAGTGGAGGCTTACCTGCAGCATATAAAACCCTGCAAAAAAGTAAGATCTATTTAAACCATCGACTTCAATGCTTCGCGAATCAACTGTTCACTCGTCATGCCTTCTTTAGCCACTTGAGAAACAACCTTAGAAGCTTGAGTTGGTTTATAACCTAATGCAAGTAGTGCACTTACCGCTTCTTCTTCAGCATCATGAACCGTCGGCACAGAATCAATAGGTGCTGCATCCGTCGCAGGCGTGAACAAATCACCGACGCCCCACCCTTTCAAACGGTCTTTCATTTCAACAACAAGTCGCTCTGCCGTCTTCTTACCAACACCCGGCAATTTTACCAACGTAGAAATATCTTCGCGTTCAACACTTTGAATAAACTGGCTAGCCGTCATACCTGAAAGGATACCAAGGCCTAGCTTAGGGCCAACACCGTTCGCTTTGATAACTTCGCGGAATAGCGCTCGCTCTTTAATAGTGTTGAAACCATAAAGCAGTTGTGCATCTTCACGTACAACAAAGTGAGTGTAGATAATTGCCTCTTCGCCCACGTTTGGTAATTCATAAAAACAGCTCATTGGCATTTGAACTTCATAGCCAACGCCACTCACTTCGATTAATAACTCTGGTGGCTGTTTTTCTATTAATATACCGCGTAGACGTCCGATCACAATTCACTCTCTTGGTGGAACATAATTTGAGGGACAGAATATAAAAGAACTGGATGCTTATCCAGTTCTTTATGTTTATTAGAGTGATTTATTTACACTTGCTTGGCTTGTGAAGCCGCATTATTCAAGCTTTTAAGAAAGCACTAAGATCTAGGTTAACGGTAACGCCCTTTTTTTGCTCCAGTTGCTTTACCAGCAAGTGCAACTAAGGTTTTATTGGTGTTCGCGTGAGTGATTGCTACACCCAGAGCATCGGCTGCATCGGCCTGTGGCTTGGCAGGTAGCTTAAGCATGCTCATTACCATGTTCTGAACCATAGACTTGTCCGCGCCGCCATTACCTGTCACCGCTTGCTTAATTAAACGAGCCGCGTATTCATGAACAGGCAAATCCGCATTTACAGCCGCTACTATTGCGCTACCACGAGCTTGACCAAGTTTAAGCGCCGAATCCGCATTCTTCGCCATGAAGACCTGCTCTATCGCAAACACATCCGGCTGGAATTGAGTGATGATTTCACTTACACCCGCATAAATTTGCTTTAGTCGACCCGGTAACTCTTTTTCAGAGGTGCGAATGCAACCACTCCCTAAGTAATATAGGTGGCGGCCATTTTGACGAATAACACCGTAACCGGTAATGCGTGAGCCAGGGTCAATCCCTAAGATAATAGACATAACTTCAAATACTGATTATTTATACATGCTTTATGAGCTTAGTATATCGAACGCAAAAAAAAAATGCCCGTCAAATTACGGGCATTTCTATTCACTTAAAAGATAGAGTACTTAGCTTATTCGGCTGACTCTTCTTTTTGTGCAACTTTAACAGCGATTGCTAGCTCTTCCAATGATGCTGGGTTCGCTAGGCTTGGCGCGTCTGTTAGTAGACATGCTGCAGCGGTTGTTTTCGGGAATGCGATAACGTCACGGATGTTCTCTGTACCACAAAGTAGCATTGCTAGACGGTCAAGACCGAATGCTAGACCAGCGTGTGGTGGAGTACCGTATTGAAGAGCATCTAGTAGGAAGCCGAACTTCTCTTGCTGCTCTTGTGCTTCGATACCTAGGATACCGAATACCGCTGTTTGCATTTCTGCGTTGTGAATACGTACAGAACCGCCGCCCACTTCGTAGCCGTTGATTACCATGTCGTATGCATCAGAGTTTGCTGCTGCTGGGTTCGCTTTAAGCTCTTCCGCGTTCACACCTAGTGGTGATGTGAATGGGTGGTGCATTGCGTGTAGGTTACCTTCGCCGTCTTCTTCGAACATTGGGAAGTCAACAACCCACAGTGGAGCCCATGCAGATGTGTCTGTTAGCTCTAGATCAGTACCTAGTTTAAGACGAAGTGCGCCCATTGCTTCAGCAACTATACCCGCTTTGTCTGCGCCGAACAGAATGATATCGCCAGATTCAGCTTGAGTGCGATCGAGAATACCGTTGATTACGTCCTCGCTTAGGAACTTAGCAACTGGAGATTGAATACCTTCCATGCCTGCAGCACGGTCGTTAACCTTCATCCAAGCTAGGCCTTTCGCGCCGTAGATGTTTACGTGTTCAGCGTAACCGTCGATTTGCTTACGAGTTAGCTTAGCGCCACCTGGTACACGGATAACCGCTACGCGACCTTTTTCGTCGTTAGCTGGGCCAGAAAATACTTTGAACTCAACGTCTTTAACCAAGTCAGCAACGTCAACTAGCTCTAGTGGGTTACGTAGATCTGGCTTATCAGAACCGAAACGACGAATCGCTTCAGAGAAAGGCATTACTGGGAATTGACCCAGTTCAACATCTAGAAGTTCTTTCCACATATCGTGAACAAGCTTCTCAGTTACGTTACGTACTTCTTGAGAAGTCATGAACGATGTTTCGATATCGATTTGAGTAAATTCAGGCTGACGGTCAGCACGTAAATCTTCATCACGGAAACATTTAACGATTTGGTAGTAACGGTCAAAACCAGACATCATCAGCAGTTGCTTGAACAGCTGAGGAGATTGAGGAAGTGCGTAGAAGCTACCTTTGTGAACACGGCTTGGTACTAGGTAATCACGAGCACCTTCTGGTGTCGCTTTCGTTAGTACTGGCGTTTCGATGTCTAGGAACAGGTTCTCATCAAGGAAACGACGAACGAAGCTAGAAGCACGTGCACGAAGCTTGATACGGTCGCTCATTTCTGGACGACGAAGATCGATGTAACGGTACTTAAGACGCTGCTCTTCAGAGTTCGTTTGGTTGAAGTCTAGTGGAAGCGCTTCTGAGCGGTTGATGATCTCTAGCCCCGTCGCGTAAAGCTCTACTTCACCAGTAGCCATGTCTTTATTTACTTGGCTGTCAGGACGAACACGCACTTCACCAGTAAATTTGATACAGAATTCATTACGCAGTTGGTTAGCGATCGGGAAGATATCTTTCATATCTGGATCGACAACAACCTGAACGATGCCTTCACGATCACGCATATCAATAAAGATAAGACCGCCTAAATCACGGCGACGGTTTACCCAGCCGCACAATTCTACAGTTTGTCCCGCCAGGGACTTGTTCAGGTTACCACAGTAATGGGTACGCATAATGAATTTCCCAATCTCTTAATAATTTACTAATTTCCAAGCTGTAGGTGTCAAAATAGCCCTACAGAGCTTTTCACCTAACGAAGCGAGGAATCATTTATACGCGGAAACTCGCTTAAAATCGACCTTCCACATTCGAATTTATTATGTTTTATCTGGCTTTACTGCTTTTTAGCCCATCAAGTGCGCAAAGATTCATCAAAACCAAAAAAATTGGCATAATTATATCTCGAAAGTACCGTAATCGGCAAAAGTCTCGTACAGTAGATTTGCACTTCAACTAAAAATTTTTTGTAATGACTAATGACGCGATGACAAATAGCGTGATAACTAACGGTGTAATAACAATGGAAACTTTACCTCTAAGACTTGGCTTAACAATGTGGTCTCATTCTGAGTGGCAAAGTCAGTTCTATGGCAAGGGGACAAAGCCTGCAGAACGCCTAGAAAAATACACCCAAGTTTTTCATACCGTTGAAGGCAACACGACCTTTTACGCTACGCCGAGTATGTCTACCGTTCATAACTGGAAAGCCGCGAGTCACGATGATTTCAGGTTCACTTTCAAGCTACCTAAATTCATAACCCACCAGCAACAACTCAGGCATTGCCAAGCCGAACTCAAAGAGTTCTTAACGACCATGTCACCACTCCATGATCGCATTGGTCAATGGACGATTCAGCTACCACATAGCTTTGAACCTAGCATGCTCCCAGTGCTACAAAAGTTTTGTACGTTATTTCCAAAAGACATGCAGCTTGGTGTTGAAGTCCGTCACTTGGGTTTCTTTGACAAAGGTGATGCCGAAAAACGCTTCAACCAATGGCTGGTTGAAGAAGGCATCAATCGCATCATTATGGATAGCCGCCCCGTATTTTCCGCGCCGCCAACCACAGAGGCAGTGATCGATGCACATCAGAAGAAGCCACGCGTACCCGTTCATGCGATTGCAACCGCCAACAACCCAATGATTCGATTCATTGGCCACCCTGATCAAGAGCCTAACATCGAGTTTTTTAAACCATGGTTTAACAAAATTCCAAACTGGCTTAGTGAAGGCAAACAACCGTATTTGATGATCCACACTCCAGACAACAACCACGCGCCTGAACTTGCAATTGATATATATCAGCGATTGCAAAAGCAAGTATCTGAAAATACTTCATTATTATTGCCCGATCTGGCTCAGTTTCCAGCTCAGAAAGGCAATCACCAAATATCAATGTTTTAATCCCACTCTCTCGTATAGAGCCAAACATCAGGACTAATCTCAGTTTTCGTGACAGCAGTCTTTTTTTTACGTAAAATACGCCCCCTTTTATTTGGTACGAATTTCGGACCAATTACGCTGACTGTCGAGAGAAAATGCCATGAGCAACACAGACAATATCTTTTCCGCTCCTATTGATAAAATTGGAGACTTCACCTTTGATGCAAGGGTTGCTGAAGTATTTCCGGATATGATTCAACGCTCGGTGCCTGGCTACAGCAATATCATCTCTGCGATCGGCATGTTAGCTGAGCGCTTCGTAAAACCGCATTCAAATATATATGACCTAGGTTGCTCTCTTGGTGCGGCTACGCTTTCAATGCGCAGACACATTCAGCAAGAAGGCTGCACGATTTTCGCTATCGATAACTCAGAAGCCATGGTTGAGCGCTGTAAATTACACGTTAACGCTTACCGCAGTGACACGCCGGTAGAAGTAATCGAAGCTGATATTCGTGAAGTAGAAATCAAAGATGCTTCTGTTGTGGTACTTAACTTTACGCTGCAATTCTTGTCTCCAGACGACCGATACGCTTTGCTTGAAAAAATTCACGCAGGCTTACGCCCAGGTGGCATCTTAATTCTGTCAGAAAAATACGTATTCGAAGATGAAAGCTCAAACGAGCTGCTTATCGACCTGCATCATGATTTCAAACGTGCTAACGGTTACAGCGAGCTAGAGGTAAGCCAGAAACGCAGCGCAATTGAAAACGTGATGCGGCCTGACTCGGTCAAGGTTCATAAAGAACGTTTTCAAAAAATCGGTTTTTCTAGTTGCGAAGTTTGGTTCCAGTGTTTCAACTTTGGTTCGATGTTCGCTATCAAATAAAACACAAACATAATCAGTTAGAGACGATTCATTCGGACTTTAACCACTAATTTCCTGTGTTGTGATGCTCAGCGTCACACACATTATGAATTCCACAACGGTTTATATTACCCATGTTTAATTTTGCTAATTTTTATCAACTTATCGCCCAAGATACTCGCCTTCAGCCGTGGTTAAACGTCCTGCCACAGCAACTGACCGATTGGCAAAATGCAGAGCACGGTGACTTCGACCGTTGGTTACGTGCACTAAACAAGATTCCACAAGGTGTGCCTGACCAAATTGATCTGAAAAACTCAGTGACCATTGGCAGCTCAACACCGTTCCACACCGGTGAGCTTAAAAAGTTAGAAAGCTTACTGAAGACTTTCCACCCTTGGAGAAAAGGCCCTTACACGGTTCACGACATTCATATCGATACGGAATGGCGCAGTGACTGGAAATGGGATCGCGTGCTTCCACATATCACCCCACTAAAAAACCGCTCGGTGCTCGATGTAGGTTGTGGCAATGGTTACCACATGTGGCGCATGCTTGGCGAAGGCGCTCGCCTAACGGTGGGTATCGACCCTTCTCACCTTTTCTTGGTTCAGTTTGAAGCTATCCGTAAGTTAATGGGCGATGACCAACGTGCTCACCTTTTACCTCTAGGCATAGAGCAACTCCCAAAATTGGAAGCCTACGACACAGTATTTAGCATGGGCGTGCTATACCACCGACGTTCACCGCTTGATCACTTAATTCAACTGAAAGACCAATTGGTATCTGGCGGTGAGTTAGTGCTTGAAACCTTAGTGATTGAAGGCGATGAAAATGCAGTCCTAGTTCCTGTTGACCGTTACGCGCAGATGAGAAACGTCTACTTCTTCCCTTCAGCTCGCGCACTGAAACGTTGGCTTGAACAGGTTGGCTTTGAAGACGTTCGTATCGTTGACGAAAATGTCACCACTATAGGTGAACAACGCACAACGGAATGGATGACACATAACTCTCTGCCAGATTACCTAGATCCGAACGATCCGAGTAAAACGGTTGAAGGCCACCCTGCACCAAGGCGTGCGATTTTGGTAGCAACAAAGCCATAGATTCTCAGCCCACAAAATAATAGCTACTGAGGGAAAAATGAGGGGTTATTTTGCGTGTAAACCCATCATTTTTTCGCAGTACACTTTGACCAAAGAGCCCCAAAATTGACGCCTGTTTAATAAGTAAGCTATTTAAGATTGCGATAATTGGCGTAGCGCTCACATTGCGATTCAATATGACCAGACTCTAACATTAGGATGCTTCACGCATGCTTTCCGGTAGGATAAACTGCTAAATAGTATGAACTATTCTCTAATTCCCAAAGGTTTTTTTATGTTTAAGCGATTATCGCCAATTGTGGCGGTTGGTTTGCTCTCTGGCTGCACCCTCACTAACGGTGCGACCTACCACCAAGAAACGCTCGACGCAATTTCCCACTCAGAGGCAAACATCGCAAATAAAGTTCAGAATCTTGAACTACAAATGAGTAACCAAAGCGACTATATTGAAAGCCTAGAAGATGAAATTACGACTCTTTCTAGTCAACTAAATGCTCATCTAACTCGTATTGAACACAAGGTTATTGAAGAGCAAGAGGAAGAAGAACCTGAAGTCGTTGTCGCTGACCCTGTCACCCCGACGTTACAACCTACCATCTTAGGCGGAATCGAGAAGGTATCTATCGACTCGATAAAACAAAGCTTTGACGCTCGTGTTGATACCGGCGCAACCACCTCCTCTTTAAATGCCGTCGATATTAAAGAATTCGAACGTAACGGTAAGAACTGGGTTAAATTCCACCTAGACGACCAAGCAGAAGCAGAAAAAGAACAAAAATGGATCGAAGCACCTGTTATACGTTATGTGAAAATCCGACAATCAACAAATGATCAGACAGAGCGAAGAGCGGTGATTGAATTATGGGTGAAAGTTGGAAAAATCCATGAAAAAGCGCAATTTACATTGGCGGATCGCTCTCAAATGAGTCACCCTGTATTACTAGGGCGCGAATTTATCAAAGACATCGCGCTAGTGGATGTAAGCAAAACGTACGTACAAACGGAAGCTAAATAACAATAGTAGGGCAAGCTATGACGTCAAGAATTCCATTTTATATTTCTATTTTCCTGCTCATTGTGGCAGGTATAACGCTAAGTATGTTTAGGCATACAACCTACGGTGTACCTTGGACTCCAGGAGAAACTAGACAAGTATGGGACATTGAAGCTCGTATCGAATTCAATGCAATAGGTAAAGAAGCAAAGGTTTCATTAGCAGCTCCTCACACTCAGTCTAATTACACACTTATCGGTGAATCAGCTTCATCACCAGGCTACGGTATCTCCTACTTGAATACAGAGTCAGGTCGCCGTGCAGAGTGGTCTATTCGTTATGCAGATGGTCCTCAAACCATCTACTACAAAACACAATTTCTAGTCGACAACCAAGCTAAAGTAAACGATGCACCACCAGAAGGTGAAATAACGCAACCAAGCTTCGACGGTCCAGAAGAAGCGGCATCTCTTGCTCTGATAGATAGAGCAACAAAGCGTTCCGCAGACAACCTAACCTTTACTCGTGAGTTGATTAAAACGCTTAACGATCCTGATAGTCAAAACTCTGCTCTAATTCTGAATAACATGACGAAAGTTGAAGCGACACACAAGCTACTTTCGACAGCCAAAATTCACAACAAAGTAGTCGGTGTTATTGAATTGGAAGATGGACGTCGTCGACAATCAATCCAACACATGATCCAAATCTGGGACAATGACCAGTGGATTTTGTTCTCTCCAGAGTCGAGTCAACGACAAGTTCAACCAAACCTACTTATCTGGGATGAATCCAACGTTTCTCTGCTAGATGTTGTTGGTGGTCAGAACAGTAAAGTTCATTTCTCTATGATTGCTCAGGAAGTATCTCCAACTGAAGCAACCAACAACAAGGTTTCAGCTGATCGATTATTGAACCTATCGATTCACAGCCTGCCGCTAGAAGAGCAAGCGATGTTCAAAACCATCATGCTTATTCCTATCGGTGCACTGATTGTTGTGTTCCTACGCGTGATCATCGGTTTGAAAACATCTGGTACGTTCATGCCAGTTCTGATTGCCGTGGCGTTTGTTCAAACACAATTAATAACGGGTATTGTCGGTTTCCTATTAATTGTCGGTACCGGTCTGGTGATACGAAGTTACTTATCAAAACTCAACTTACTCCTGGTAGCTAGGATATCCGCCGTCATCATTACAGTAATCATGATCATCTCCGTGTTTACCGTGGTCGCATTTAAGGTTGGTCTGACAGAAGGTCTATCCATTACGTTCTTCCCAATGATCATCCTATCTTGGACTATCGAACGTATGTCTATTCTATGGGAAGAAGAAGGCGCGAAAGAAGTCGTGTTACAAGGTGGTGGTTCTCTGTTTACCGCTATTCTTGTTTATTTAGGCATGACGAACCCATTCATTCAGCACTTAACGTTTAACTTTATTGGTCTACAGCTTGTTATTCTAGCAACCATCTTGCTACTAGGTAACTATACTGGCTACCGTCTAACCGAGCTTCGTCGCTTTAAACCGCTAGCGGAGGACTAAGTTATGTTTGATCAGTTTACTTCACCGTTTAGGTTGAAAGACAAAGGCATAATGGGAATGAACAAGCGTAACCATAGCTATATTGGTCGCTACAATGATCGTTCCAAGTATCCACTCGTTGATGACAAGCTTAAGACTAAGATCATTGCAGAACAGGCAGGCGCAACTGTACCGAAGTTGATTGGCGTTATTAGTCACCAAGCTGAAGTGAAAACAATCCACAAGATGGTTAAAGAGTGGCCGGGTTTCGTAATCAAGCCAGCTCAAGGTAGTGGTGGTAAAGGCATCCTTGTTGTGACATCTCACAAGGATGGCGTTTATACCAAGCCATCCGGTTCAACCATCAATGAAGAAGATGTAGAACGCCATATCAGTAACGCTCTAGCGGGCCTTTTCTCTCTGGGTGGCAAGAACGACGTAGCCGTAGTTGAAAACCTCATCAAGTTTGACGAGTGTTTCGATGGCTTTAGTTATGAAGGTGTGCCCGATGTACGAATCATCGTATTCAAAGGCTATCCTGTGATGGCTATGATGCGCCTTTCAACTTCTGCTTCTGACGGCAAGGCAAACTTACACCAAGGCGCTGTGGGGGTTGGTATTTGTATTGCTACCGGAAAAGCCGTCCGTGCGGTCCAGTTTGACCACCCTGTGACTCACCACCCAGATACCGGTAAAGAACTGGCGCTACTTCAAGTACCGCATTGGGAAAAGCTGCTAACTCTTGCATCAAGCGCTTGGGAAATGACAAGTCTTGGTTACATGGGTACTGACATGGTTTTAGACCAAGAAGAGGGCCCTATGGTACTGGAACTCAACGCTCGTCCTGGGTTAGCAATACAGATTGCAAACGGCGCGGGTTTGCTTCCTCGCTTACACCATATTGAAAACATAGGCACACCCGCCGAATACCCAAAAGCAGCAGAGCGCGTTGCATACGCCGCTAAGCAATTCGGTGTTCACGGTAACGAGATTGTTCCGAACTAAGCTATTTGCTGACTAGGTCACTTGATACCTAATTAGAGCTCAACAAAAAAGCCGCGTAACTCTCAGAGTTATGCGGCTTTTTAATGCCTGCCATCGTCACCTAGCTAATATGATTAAGCCTCTGTTACTTCACTCTCAGTCTCGCGAATAGGATCAATACGCACAGCCGCTACCTTAAACTCAGGGATCTTGGCATGCGGATCTGTCGCAGTGGTAGTCAAACGGTTAACCGGTGATTCTACGAAATGGAATGGAATAAACACCACGCCTTGCTGCATTCGCTTGGTTACAAACGCTGCGATTTCAATTTCGCCACGACGTGTTGAGACTTTCAGCATCTGACCATTCGAGATACCTAGCGCTTCAGCATCATGAACACTCACCATGGCACGCGGCCCTGCTAAGTTATCCAGCCCTTTGGTTTTACGTGTCATGGTTCCGGTGTGGAACTGCTCCAATACCCGCCCCGTTGTTAGCACTAATGGGAATTCTGAATCCGGCAGCTCTGCCGCATACCGAAACGGAATCGCTTCCATTTGACCACGCCCGCGAGTGAATTGGGTTTGGTGCATGATGCGAGTGCCGTCTGGGTTGTTCTTATTACTCGGCCACTGTACGCCATTAACCGTTATGTTCTCCCAACGTAAACCACCATACTGTGGCGTTACACGTGCTATCTCATTGGTGATATCAGCAACCGAGCCATATTCCCAATTACCGCCCATCGCATTAGCCAACATTTGGATAATCACCCAATCTTCTTTCGCTTCACCTGGAGGTAGCACCGCTGGGTTAATACGCTGAACGCGTCGCTCAGTATTGGTAAAGTGACCTGACTTTTCAGCGAACGAGCAAGATGGCAGAACCACATCGGCATACTGCGCCGTTTCAGTTAAGAAGATATCTTGAACGACAAGGAAATCCAACGCTTCAAGCCCTTCAATCACGTGCGCTTGGTTTGGATCACTAAGCACTGGATTTTCGCCCATCACGTATAAACCACGTACATCTCGATTACACGCACCATCAATAATCTCGGTCAACGTTAACCCCGTTTCAGCAGGCAAATCAGCAACGCCCCACTCCATCGCGAACTTTTGGCGAACCATTGGGTTATACACTTTCTGATAGCCTGGCAGGTTGTTTGGCAATGCGCCCATGTCGCACGCACCTTGAACATTGGATTGGCCACGCAGTGGGTTGATACCACCACCTTCAATACCGATGTTGCCACACAAGAGTTGCAGGTTAGCAATCGAGCGAACGTTATCGTGGCCAGTGGTATGTTGCGTGATACCCATGGAGTAATACACCGCAGTACGTTTTGCCGTACCGATCAAGCGTGCCATTGCGAAGATGTCTTCCGCTTTAACGCCAGTCACCAGCTCTACTTTGTCTAGTGAATAGCTTGGTGACATCACCTCTTGGAGCAAGGTATCAAAGCCATCGACACGATCTTCGATATACTCTTGGTCATACCAACCGTGTTTGATGATCTGTTGCATCACACCATTAATCAGCATCACATCGGTACCCGGTCTGTGCGCTAAATAAAGCTCAGCATGGTCAGCAATATCGATTCTTTTAGGATCGGCGACAATCAAACGAGCACCGTTATGCCTCACAGCCTGTTTGATGTGTGAGCCGATAATTGGGTGCGCGGATGTAGTGTCTGAACCAATGATAAAGATAACATCTGAGTGTTTGATACTTGGGATATCATTAGTCATCGCCCCGCTGCCCAGCGAAGCTTCTAAACCTGTAACAGTCGAAGCATGACAAAGGCGCGCACAGTGATCGACGTTATTGGTGCCTAGCTCGCGACGTATAAATTTTTGGAACGCATAGTTATCTTCGTTGGTGGTTTTAGCCGACGAAAAACCCGCCAAAGCGTTACTGCCCAAGCCTTGCTTAATCGCGGTAAACTTCTCGGCAATAAGCTCGACTGCTTCATCCCAGCTTGCAGGTTGCAACCAGCCATCTTTACGAATTAGTGGTGTGGTTAAACGCGCATGACTGCCCACAAAGTCGAAGCCGAATCGTCCCTTAACACACAACATGCCTTCATTAACCGGAGAATCACCGCCCTCGATATAGCGGATTTTGTTTTTCTGCTCATCGATATGCATGGTTAGCTTACAGCCGACACCGCAATAAGTGCAGATGGTATCGACTTTCTTAAGTACGTCTGTGTCTCCCTGCTTTCTATCACGAGCATCGACCATTGCACCGGTCGGACACGCCTGAATACACGATCCACATTGAACGCAGTTTGAGTCGCCCATTAAGGTCTTGTCCGCACCAAAGTTAGGGCGACATTCAGGTCTTGATGCAGGTTTGCCATCGGATTGATTCATAAAGCTTAAAACGCCATGGACATTCTGTTCTCGACACGCTTGGATACACTGGCCGCAACTGATACAGCGGTTGGCGTCAAAGACAATAAATTCTGAGCTATCATCGACTGAAAATTTTTGTCTTGTTAAACCGACCTTCGCTTCTTCTGCACGTATCGCCTGCCAGTTCTCATTCGAAGCCACATCGATTTTGTATTCTGGATGGGTTTGCGTTGCTTTGTATTCGGTCGAGTAGTCTCGTAGGTCGCAATCGGTATTAGCTTGGCAGCCACACTCTAAACATCTTGCAGCTTCAGCAATGGCATCGGCATTATCAAAGCCTGTTTCTACTTCCTCAAAACTTTGCTCGCGCTGCTCTGGGGTGAGCTCTGGCATGATTTTACGAGCCATGCGTTGTATCGACTGATATTGCTCAGGATCCACCGCTTTGAGCTGTTTGTGCTTTCTTGAGTTAAACGGTTTAGCCGGAATATTTTCCATATCACCATGGAAGAAGCGATCGATCGCTTGTGCAGCAATACGCCCATCCCCCACCGCTTCAACCGCGGTTGCAGGACCTCGCCGGAAATCACCGATACTAAATATATTACCGGTTCCGGTATGCATGGTTCGCGGATCAGCGTCCGCAGTATTCCAACGCGTTAACGGGATTTCTAGTGACTCATTGTCCATAAAGCTAAGATCAGGCTTTTGCGACACGGCGGCAATCACAGTATCGAAAGCCTCAACAAAAAACTCACCCGTAGGTTTCGGGCTTCGTCGACCTGATGCATCCGCAGGGCCAAGCGCCATACGCTCTAATCTTATTTCAGATACATGGCCATTTTCACCAGCCATATTCTCAGTAGGATTGGTCAAGAAGTGAAACTTCACTCCTTCGTGTTCAGCTTCTTCAATTTCGTAGTCTTCCGCCGGCATCTCGTCTCGTGTTCGTCGATAAATTAGCGTGGTATCGGCCCCATCACGGACTGCTGTTCGAGCGCAGTCAATCGCGGTATTACCACCGCCGATCACCGCGACTTTCTTACCCGTAATGAAGTTTTTGTCAGTCACATAATCTTTCAAGTAATCGACACCCAAATAGCAGCCACCAAGGTCACTACCGGGATAATTCATCTCAACGGCTTGTGACGCACCCACTGCTAAGCAAACCGCATCAAAATCACGGCTAAGATCTGACAAGGTGAAATCAACACCAAGCTTCTTATCGCACTCTACTGCCATTCCGTTACGACACATGAGCTCGATTTCTTTATCTAGAATCGACTTCGGTAGGCGATACTCAGGAATGCCATAACGCAACCAACCACCAGCTTTAGGCATCGATTCGTAAACACTGACATCATAACCTTCATTAGATAGGTAATAACCTGCTGTTAAGCCACCAGGGCCACTACCAACAATTGCAATACTCTTGTCTTTGTTGGGTTTCTTCGCTGGCATGTAGCTCTCTTGAGCGGCCAGATCGGCATCGGCTGCATGTCGTTTTAGCTGACGAATCGCGATGGATTCATCGACCAAGTTACGACGACATTCGGTTTCACAGAAAGCAGGACACACACGACCAATTGAAAGCGGCATTGGTAATGTCTTTTTGATCACTTCAATCGCTTTGATGTGATCATTTTGCGCAATATGATGGAGGTAAGATTGGATATCGACACCCGCAGGGCAAGCGGTTTGGCACGGTGCTTCACAGTCAGCGTAGTGGTCTACCATGATACGATTCAACGCATCTTGTCGATGAGCCGTTAGCTGTTTAGATTGAGTGGTGATGTTCAAGCCATTGGCTACCCCAAGCTCACAAGAACGTGTCACGCCCATCCCATCCACTTCAACCACACACAAATCACACGGCACTTTGTCCGTTGTTTTGTTCAAACCACATAACGATGGAATCTCTAAACCACATGTTTTTGCTGCCTCAAGAACGGTTTGCCCTTGTTCAACGATTCGAAATTTTCCATCAATGACGATTTGAATCATACCTTAGTCCTACCTTTACCTTTCGCACACGCGGGATATCAACAATTAAAAATATAAGCAATACAATATCGTTAACATTATTAGACTCATGGCATTACCATACATTATTTGTGGATTTGTACGTGTGACCTCAAACAAGTTCCATTGATAATAACCATAAGATATGAGTGGTCTTATCAGTGTCGATGAGAAGATTGAACTGGAGGCATTCAGTTGAAAAGAGTTAAATGTGAGGTACAAAAAAGCCCCTAATGGTTAGGGGCTTTGAACAAATATCATTGGGCCATTACCGAGCTTACTGCTCAGCTTCTTCGATAAGCTCTTGAACCGGAGAGGCTGGTTTATTTTGCGCAAAACCACGCAGGCCAACAACGTGCACGTGTTCGTGATCTTTGAAAACCTTACGTACCAGTTTATAGGTTGTGCCTTTTTCTGGGCTAATGTTCTCTGGGGCTGCAATCAAAAGTTGCATGCCTAGACGATCACAAAGCTCAAACAGTGTTGAGATAGATTTGGCATCCAAACGTGCTGCCTCATCAAGGAACAACAAGCGACATGGGACGATATCTTTACTACGAAGTCGACGAGACTCCTCTTCCCAACTTTGGATAACCATCAACAGAATGGATTGACCCGTACCGATAGCTTCACCCGTAGAAAGTGCGCCCGATTCAGCTTGTAACCAACCGTCTGAACCACGGTTAACTTCTACACTTAACTCTAGGTAGTTACGGTAATCCAGTAACTCTTCACCCAGAACCTGTGGAGAGCGTTGACCCATATCGATATGTGGGTTAACACGTTGGAACAGCTTCGCCATTGCTTCTGAGAAGGTAAAGCGAGTACTTTCAAACAGGTCTTTATGTTGCTCTTGCTGGGTAGCGAGGCCGGACAATAAGATCTCGTGGCTTTCACGGATCTTAACGTTCAGACGTACGCCCTTAACCTGACCAAAGTAAATATTAGACAAGCCTTGGTTCAGCATGCGGATACGGTTCTGCTCACGCTGAATCGTCTTCTTAATGATGCTAGCTACCGACTCAGAGCTGATCGCTAGGCGATTTTCACGCTGCGTCAGTTCTTCTGTTAGACGAGCCAGTTCAACTTCCATCTCTTCGATTGCTTCAACCGGATCATCGGTATGAATGATGTCTTGGCGAATACGCTCACGAAGGTGTTGGTAAACCGCAATATAGAACAGAACCTTACGCTCTGGATGAGCATTGTCTTCAGATAGGCGTAGCGAATCGCGTAGGTCTTCATTGTCAGCCACCGCCAAACGTAGCGCACCCAGTGATTTATCCGACATTGAGCGAAGTTCGCCTGCCGTTAGGTATGCCAATTCACGCTTGTGGAGACGACGCTCAACATCATTCTCACGGGCTAAACGAAGTACTGAACACCAACCTGCTTTCGCTGCAACCACGAAGGTACGAAGCTCTGTATACTCTTTCTGTACTTTCTTAAGACGCTTAGCCAGTGCTTTCATCTCAAGTTCTGTTGACGTAATCGTACGCTCGTATTCGCTCTTACGGCTACGAGAGGTGTGCAAACGCTCTTGAAGCTCATCACGACGACGTACAGCACGCTCTTCAGAGCCTTCATCAGCGTTTACACCGAACTCTTGAAGCTCTTGCTTAAACTCTTGAACCGTTTCTTGCTTCGCTTGATGTGAGCTCTTCAGTGCCGCCAATACTTGGTTGTATTGGTTCATCTGTTCGCGAGCTTGCTTCAAACCATCGCGGCCTTTGGTTCTTGCTTGTTCAGCTTGAACTAGTTTCGCTTTTAATTGCTCGCTCAGTTCACTGCTCTTATTAAGTAAATCAACAGAATCTGCGTAAGCAAAGTAGTGACGACGCTCAATCAAATCAGACAGTGCGAATACTTTGCCTTTTAGAGCTTGTAGCGCTTTATCAGCTTGTTGATATTCCGCTTCTAGCGCTTCAAATTGCTCAGGGTCTGCATCTAGTGCAGAAACAACCTGCTCCAATGAATTAAGTGCTTTACCGTGATTGTTCAAGAAAGACTTCGCTTCACTCAAACGCTCAAGTTGTACTTCTAGTTCAGCAAGGCGTTCAGCTAAGGTTTCGTCTTCTAAAATACGTACCATAGGCGCGAGTTTGTCTAGCGCACCAAGTGCGTGCTTGCTTTGTAGAAGTTGGCTGCGTTGCTGCTGTTCTTTAGAATCCAACTCAGCCAAAGAACGAACAATTTGACTACGCTTATCACGAATAGACGCTAGAGCCTGTTCAGGATCGGCGTTGAATGCAACGTGCAGGTGTCTCGCAACAAAGCTGTTGAATGCTTGGTATAAGCGATTCAGTTTTTGTGCATCAAATGCTGCTTTCGCGTGGTTCTCAACAACCACATCACGCTCTTCACGTAATTTCTCTAAGCGTTGTTCACGAGCCGCACGGCCAAACAACGGGATCTCAGGGAAGCGAGAGTAACGCATTTGGCGATCGTTAAGCTGAACACATACAGCGCCCTCTAACTCATCGGCATTGAATGAGCTGTCATCAAACGCATCGACATCGCCTTCTAGGATGTAAAGATCTTCTGGACAGTCATCAAGGTCCACCAACTTCTCTTTAATACCACTGAGATCAGACACCACAATCGCATGACGAGCTGGGCCGTACATCGCACTGAAGTAAGGAGCATCGCCAATCGTGATATCGTCGTAGATCTCAGAAAGCAGCACGCCTCCAAGCATATCCGCCAGGCCTTTCAGTCGACGATCGTTAGAACCACCCGGTGAAGCTAAGCGTTCAATCTCTTGATCAAGTTCAGCACGACGAGTTGCCAATCGCTCTTTCGCGGCCGCTTGAGATTTCTCATCTTCAAGTACTTGCTGCATGTGAGTCATCACTGCTTGGCTATCTTCGAGCTCAGCTTCGGTTTGCCCTCTTAACGCTTCAAGAGCATCGTTTGCCGTTATCCACGCAGGAGCAATGGACTCAAGCTTTTGAATCTCTTGATCGTGGTTTTGTTGCACACGACGTTGCTCACTCTTCGCTTCACGCAGCTCTTCTTGAGCGTACTCAAGCGTTTCGATCTGCATTGCATGACGTTCGCGTTCTTCGTCGAAAACCGCTTCGTCAGTCAGTGAGATGTTATGTTGCTTTTGATATTCAGTCGCAAGCTCTTTTGCTTGACGTTGTTGTGCCACGTCACGAGCCATGTCGCGGTGCTGAGCACGCCACTGTTGTTCATTTTCAACAACGTGTTTTGCGTTACGGCCTTTTTCTAACGCCTGCTTAGCACTGTAGGATGCTTCTTTACGCTCTACGTCACCAACAATGCTTTTAACCAAAGATAACGCTTTGTCGAACTGTGCAGACGCAGCAGATGACATGTCTAGCTTATGCTTAGTAGACAGTAGCGTTTGCGTGCTTGATTCTTGTTGGGCTTTTAGCTCAGAAACCAGAGTTAATGCACTTTCTGCGGTAATAGATTCATCACCAAGTAACTGCTTCGTTTTCTCTAATGCTTGAACCGCTTGTTGGTATTGCAATGCACGAGTTTGTTGAACATCCAAAGCTTGTTGATAGTCAGCCAACTGAGTTTTCAGGCTATCCACTTCTTCTTCAGTAATGTTAGCCTGTTCTTCAGCAAGAAGTACTCGCTCTTGGGCTT
Organism: Vibrio kanaloae; assembly: GCF_024347535.1. NCBI lineage: Bacteria > Pseudomonadati > Pseudomonadota > Gammaproteobacteria > Vibrionales > Vibrionaceae > Vibrio > Vibrio kanaloae. The sequence goes on from NZ_AP025497.1 coordinate 1,992,069, forward strand.
CTTCAACCACCATCATCTGCTCTTCTAGACGCTCATTAAGCTCTTCTAGATCTTCGCTGTAGCGGGCAATTTTCTCTTGCTGACGAAGTGCAGTTTGAACCAGTTGAAGATGATCTGAAGCCGCTTGATAATCTTGCTCTAGCGCAGACTCTTGATCGACCAGCAGTTCAAGTTCTTCTTGAACACGATTCAGCAGGTTGTTTTGATCAAGCAAGGTTTCGCGAGAACCAAACAGTTCACCACGGAGCTTCATGGTTTGATCTAGCTTGTTACGACGATCGTTGGCATGGCGCATGTAATCTGCTGCCACATAGTTCGTTGATTCAGTGATCAAATGCTTGAACAAGTCACGATCCGACTGCGTTGTCTTGATCGCTTCTAGCGTCATGCGGTTTTCGCGTAATGCTGATTCCATATCTTGGAATGCTTTCTTCACACCGCCGTTTTGCGGCAGAAGGTAATCACGCAGAGAGCGCGTAATCGCACTAGAGATACCACCATAAAGTGATGCCTCAATTAAGCGGTAGAACTTAGAGCGATCACTGCTGTTACGCAGTTTCTTAGGAACGACACCGTACTCAAACATCTGTGAGTGGTAATCAACAATCGAAGAGAAGGCTTTGAAGTGTGCACCTTCGTATTGTGCAACTGCAGCTTTCACATCGTTCAACTGACACACACGAGCGTGACTGTCTGAAACGTTCTGAATCAGTACATCCGTTGGTTTCACATGGCTTGGAAGACCTTGGATAACGAACGGCTTGATATCGACTTTCTTATCACGACCCGCGACTTGCTGCAGTTTTACTGCAAACAGTAGGCGTTGATTGCGAGAATTCACAACGTCTAGCGCCGAATAACATGCGCCAGGTTGAAGCTTACCGTAAAGGCCTTTATCACGAGACGACTGTGAGCTGCCCGCTTCCGTCGTGTTACGGAAATGCAGAAGGCTTTGGTCGGGGATAAGTGCAGTGATGAATGCCGCCATTGTGGTCGACTTACCTGCACCGTTACCGCCAGAAAGTGTTGTAACCAATCCATCAATATCAAAAGTACGCGCAAAGAAGCCGTTCCAGTTGACCATGGTTAATGATTGATACTTACCTCTTTCAATCATGCTTCACCTTCTACTTTTGTTTGTTCGCCATCGTTCGACTCAAGGTCAAAGCCGGCTTGATCGTTAAAAATGTCTTGTTGACCGTTTTCGTCTACGTCTACGTCTGCATCGACTTCTGATACAGATTCTGTTTGCTCTTCATTCAACAAGCTACCTTGGTTAGGCTCTTGAGTATGCACCACAGCCTCACCATCACGGATAAGACGTAATTGCGCTTCTTTCATATCATCACCAACACGTACGTCAGCACCGAAACGGAATACCGCTTCGCTAATACGGAATTTACCCGTTTCGCCAATCGCAATCAGCATACCGATGCGGCGTAGACGACGTAGAGAAGTACGTACTTTTTCGAATAACTTTTCTTTGTCTAAGTCAGAGCCAGACGCACGGTTGGTTGCTAGCTTCATGAGTTTTTTCTCATCCGCTAACGCCATTAGCTCTTCAAACAACTCTTGGTTGTTGAAAATGCCTTCGTGCGCTAAACGTTCTGGGCTTAGGTACAAGAAACACAATACCTTGCCAACCAACATGTCTAGTTCAGACAACACACTACGACCAATGAGAGACGTAGAACGCGGACGCAAGTAAAAGAAGCCCTCTGGCGCTTTCACAAGCTCGGTGTTGTAGCGTTGATAAAAATGCTGAAGCTCAACTTCAAAATCAGAAAGTAACGCGTGGTTATCTAGATCTTCTGTTGAAATATGCTTACCTGAACGCAGCATACTGTCTAGCGCGGGGAACAGTGGGTTCGCTATCGCTTTTACCAGTTTCTCTGGCATGTAATCATCAGTACTTGTTAATGACATTTGCTTGTACCTTTGCACCGAAATCGTTGATTGCCTGCCAATCTGGCTGAATAGCCTGATAGTCAGACTCTGAGTAACCTAAGCGCACCGCTTGGTCGACAACAATTCTGGCTAAATCAAAATGGTGTGTGCGAGGGTGTGCAGCGAGGTAGTCGCGTAGCACAAGGCCAAGATCAATTGGCGAACCTTGCTGTTTGTGAGCTTTTAACATCTCTGCAATTCGGTCTGAAAGCAGATCATTCACTTGCTCAAATTCTTCGTATTCTACGTCGATTGGCGCTTGACCCATCACTTCGTCATCACGAAGCACGAGTGCTTCATCACGCAGATCGGTGAGCTTCTCAGCATCGGCGTAAGTCAATAACCACGGCGCATCAAAGTAGTCGGTCACCGACTGACGCAAGCGTTGGCTAAAGGCACGGTTTTTATCCATATCAATCGCGGTACGGATAAACTTGTGAACGTGGCGGTCGTAACCGATCCACAAGTCGATCGCTTGCTGACCCCAACTGGTAATTCGATCGAGCTTCATCTGCAAGCCGAACAGGGTTTCGCCGACGAATTCGAGTTCATCGTCACCATAAACAATTTCTTGAATATCGAGGATCTGCGTTTGCAGTTCATCACCCGCCGCTTGCAAGGTGTCTTGTAATTCTTTTAGCGTGGACGAGGTTTCTGAAAGCAAGGTTTCACAATTGTTAATCGCCTCTCGCCAATCCTTATTTAAAAGGTCGGCAATTTGCTGCTTAACGGTTTGCTGCTGCTCATCCATAACACGTTGGTTAAGATCAATTTGATCGAAAATTTCACCAACAGAGTATTTGAGCACACCGTATACGTTCTTTCTCCAATGTCCTGGCGTTCCGCCTTTTTGTGCTGCTTCAATGGCTTTTGCCATCTCATCTGCAACCATAGAAAGCTGGATAGACAATTTTAATTTGGAGAACTGACGATGACGTAAGTAATAATCTGAGATACCAATCGCCAATGGTGATAAGCGATAAATGCTCGCGCCATCAGTGATTTCGCTGGTAAAGCGGCTAATCAACTTCTGTTTAACCAACTCGTTGATGGCATTGTTGGCACGAAACGCTGACGCTTCGCCAGTATCTTCAAACAGTCGAGTGACAATGGCAAATGCATCGTGCAGTTCACCCTCGCCCAACTCTTCATCGAACCTTTCATTGCTTAATACTGCGATAGCAATCAAAAATGCTAAGCGCTCTGGTGGCAAGTTTAATGAAAAATCATGCTGCTTGACCCAGCCCACCAACTCATCAATTGGCTGCTCTTCGGCAGTTTGAGTCATTTCACTCATTGTGGTTCCTGTTACTGTTCTTTGTCATATCAAACATGTTATATATGACGCCTATTTCTTTATGACGCGGGCTTCTTACGATCGCATAGCGCATCTTGTGGCTTCTTTTACCACATTCACCGCTGTTATTGCGCAGGTTTTTGAGCCCAAACGTGAATATAACGGCCTAGCGACAGATATGGCTCTTGGCGACATAGCTGTTTTTCCAGTTCCAATACATCTTCAAATTGGTAATCGCCCATGTACTCCATATTACCTATGTAGTCACTGAAAGAGCGAATGCCTGATTTACCACAGATTTCTAGACCAGCGTCTTCTATCCATTGATAAACCTCTTCCGGCTTCAAGCCTTTTTGTGGTTGCAGCTTAAACCGTTTTCGATGTGGCATCCCATTCAATACATGAGGAATGTTGCCACAAATCACATTTTTCAGGACTAATCCGTGGTGGTTGTAAAACATTATCGAGGCAACGCCACCCGGTTTAACTTGTTCAAGCAATAAATCAAGCGCCTCTTTAGGATCGGCTAGCCACTCCATGACCGCGTGAAACATCACAAAATCGACTTTCTCATCGAGATGTTCTGCGACTTTTTGTACCGGTGAATGAATAAATCGATATTGCTCTAGCAAACCCGCTTCGCTGATACTTTCTTCGGCGAGTTTAAGCATCTCAGATGAGAGATCGCATAAAGACACGTTATGTCCAAGTGCGGCAATTTTTTGCGACACCTGTGCAAGTCCCCCTCCAGCATCAAGCACATGCAACGGTGAAGATGAATGCTCAAATTTGCTCAAAGCTTGCTCTAAATCTTCCCATACAATGACTTGACGGATCTCTCCTTTGTCAGAGCCGTAAATATTTTTTGCAAATTTGTGGGCAATATCGTCGAAATTACGGTCTTCAGTCACGGCTACTTGAGTTATTATGTCCTATCGTGCCTGCTATTCTGTCACAGGAATTTCAGGAATAAAGAGGCGATGTCTCTTTTTACTACTAAGTGATGTTTTTTCGGACTATTCGGATATGTTTGAGCTGAAAAAAGTAGTGTCTTCGTTACTGATGCCACTGCCAGCAATGTTAATTCTCGCCTTTCTGGGTTTAGCCCTAGTGATGTTTACTATCAACAGGAAGACGGGTTGCCTAATTACCCTTTCAGCCCTCTGTGGTATTTTCCTAATCGCTTTCCAGCCAGTTTCTAGCCAACTTTTAATGCCAATGGAAAGGCAACACACCGCTTTTTTACCCGTCGACGATACCGTCGATTACGTGATGGTGCTTGGAAGTGGTCACGTCGTAGACGACCAAATCCCGCCTACATCAGAGCTTAGCCGCACCGGTTTGATGCGTTTGAGTGAAGGAATTCGTATTCTACGTCTTTATCCTGGTGCCAAACTCATTTTGTCTGGTTACGGGGGAGGCACTGAAGTGAGCAATGCCAGAATGATGGCTAAGGTTGCCTTGGCCCTCGGCGTAGCAAAACCAGACATCATTTTGCTTGAGACAGCAAAAGATACCTGGGAAGAAGCCCGCCAAGCTGCTGCGTTTGTTAAGCACAAGAGAATGGTATTGGTGACTTCTGCAAGTCATATGACTCGTGCATTGAATGAGTTCAATGCTGCAGGTATGGATCCATTACCTGCACCCACAAACTATCTTGCACAAGAAGGGATTGTTGAGCCTTGGAATAAGTACATGCCTAAGGCGCTCTACCTTGAGCAAACCGAGCGTTACTGGCACGAGACTATGGGATTGGTTTGGCAAAACCTACGTGACTGGCTAGACACCAGTAGGGACATTTCAGAAGAACCGGTTGTTGTCCCTGAAGCTTCTAGCTTAGCTGAGGAAGACAGTGAAGTTTCTGCAGCACAGTAAGCTCAGTCCAGCCTGAAAACTCAGCCTGTTGAGCAGATAGAACAGCAAAGAAATTTATAGGTTCTTAGCTCGCTTGCAATAATCGTTAAGTAATAAAAAGCCGAGGCATCAAATGATGTCTCGGCTTTTTTCCTTCAAATATCGTTACTGACGATAAGTCCCCAAAGGGTATTAGTCACCAGCGAACATATAACCTTCACCGTGAACCGTCACAAAAATCTGTGGATTCTTAGGGTCGAACTCCATCTTTGCACGCATACGACGGATTAGTACGTCGATAGTACGGTCATTAGGTGCGTCCACTCGGTGGCTAATCATATTCAGAATACGTTCGCGGCTTAATACTTGATTAGGGTAAGAAGACAAAGCCACTAGCAGTTCGTATTCTGCTTTGGTCAGTTTCACCGGTTCGCCGTTTTTGCTTAACGCGCGACGAGGGATATCAAATGTCCACTCACCAAAACGAACCACAGACTCATCTGATGTTTCTTCGACTGCGCCCGCTGCTGTTTTACGAGCAGCAGCAATACGCCAAAGTAAGTTTTTAACTCGAACCAATAACTCGCGAAGTTCGAAAGGTTTAGTAACATAATCGTCTGCCCCCATTTCTAGGCCTACGATTTTGTCGATGCTATCCGTGCGTCCAGTAACTAAAATAATTCCAATGTCTGATTGACTGCGTAATTCGCGAGTTAGCATCAATCCATCTTCGCCTGGCAAGTTGATGTCCAGCATAATGAGGTCCACGTTGTTATCTTCTAACACGCTTCTCATTTGAGCGCCGCTTTCTGCTTCGCTCACTGTGTAACCTTCGTTCTGGAAGTATCCAACCAATTTACTGCGGGTTACCACATCATCTTCTACGACTAATACGTGATAGCTCATCTACACCACTTTTCTTATTTAATAGTTTCAATGACTATTCTATTCATAACTAGTAACAATTCTAGTGGTGCAGAAGATAAAAGCCAGAAACATGGATTTTTCTTGATACAAGACAATCTTAAACCTTGCTATTTATCGTCCATAACAATTCAATATGGGCATTACCACTAACGAGTAGCTTTGCGCTTAGCAAATATCACGGTTAGTTAGACTGAGTACCCCGGGTATACGAAAGACGATATTAGGATCAATCCAATGAAAGATACAAAAGCGTTCAACGAACAAAGAGCAGAAATCTACTGGTGGTTATCAAGCTTATTCGCTAAAGAACTCACTCAAGAAGAACTCGATCACTACCACTCTGTTGACATTCGTTCTTTCCTAACTGGTTTAGGCGAAAATGAAACACTAAAGCCAGCGATTGATAAGTTAGTGGACGCGCTGAACCGCCTACAAACACGTGAAGATGCTCAGCTAGAACTGTCTGCAGACTTTTGTGACCTTTTCTTAAAAACAGATAAACATGGCGCCCTTCCATACGCTTCTATGTATATCGGCGAAACTGGCCTTTTGAATGATAAGCCAGCAAAAGATATGGAAGAGATCATGGCTAAGCACAACTTAGTGGTGAACCAAGATCTAAAAGAGCCAGCAGACCACATTGCTATCGAACTCGATTTCCTTGGTAACTTGATCATTCGCTCTAACGAAACTGAGCTTGAAGAAAAGCTAGAAAAATCATTTTCCGTTCAACAACAGTTTATCGAACAACAACTCCTTACTTGGGTACCCAAGTTCAACGTGAAATGTCATGACGTTGACGAATTCGGTTTCTACGCTTCAGTCTCATCTCTGTTACTCGCCTTCTGTAATTTAGACGCTCAATATCTAGCTGGTGACTAAGCTTATTGCATGACTAGGTAAATAAATTCAATAGAATGTGACAATTCACCCGGATTTCAGGGTGAATTTTATTGCGAGTAACTTCTAGTCAGTCTAAAATTGTGACCGCAAACGATAAAATATGAAACATTCACGAAATGCTATGCTTATTTAAGTTCAGAGCATTTCGGTGTTAAGACAAGCCGCTCAATAGCGGTTTTTTGTTTTTTAGCACGTTAGTACCCAAAGAGCCCTACAAATTATAGCTCTTAGTTAGGTAGCTTAACGGCTACTTTATTCCGTACTTTGGGAAAGTAGCTTCTAATAGGATAAAACCATGGCCACGATAAAAGATGTCGCTCGCTTAGCCGGCGTATCGACAACAACCGTTTCTCACGTAATCAATAAAACACGTTTTGTTGCAGAAGCGACTCAAGAAAAAGTAAACAAAGCTGTAGACGAACTGAACTATGCGCCAAGTGCTGTAGCTCGTAGCTTGAAGTGCAATACAACACGCACTATCGGCATGCTTGTTACTCAATCAACCAACCTATTCTTCTCTGAAGTTATCGATGGTGTTGAAAGCTACTGCTACCGTCAAGGTTACACTTTGATCCTGTGTAACACAGGTGGTATCTATGAGAAGCAACGTGACTACATTCGAATGCTGGCAGAGAAACGTGTAGATGGCATCTTAGTTATGTGTTCAGACCTAACTGAAGAACTAAGAGTGATGTTAGACCGTCACGCTGACATCCCGAAAGTTATTATGGACTGGGGCCCAGAGAGCTCTCAAGCTGATAAGATCATTGATAACTCTGAAGAAGGTGGCTACCTAGCAACCAAGTACCTGATTGAACGCGGTCACTCTAAAATTGCCTGTTTAAGTGGCCACTTAGACAAAGCAGCATGTGTTGAACGCATTGCCGGATACAAGCGCGCACTGAACGAAGCTAAGATTTCTACCGATAATAACATGATCATCGAAGGCAACTTCGAGTGCGATACGGCAGTTCTTGCTGCAGAGCAAATCGTTGAGATGGAAGATCGCCCGACGGCTGTATTCTGCTTTAATGACACGATGGCACTAGGTCTAATGAGTCGCCTGCAACAGAAAGGTATTCGTATTCCTGAAGATATTTCGATCATTGGTTACGACAACATCGAGCTAGCTGAATACTTTTCACCACCTTTAACAACGGTGCACCAACCGAAACGTCGTGTTGGTAAAAATGCTTTCGAAATTCTATTAGAACGTATAAAAGACAAAGATCATGAAAAACGTGTCTTCGAAATGCACCCTGAAATCGTAGAGCGATGTACAGTTAAAACGTTAAATTAATTGATAAAATGAGTTTAATTTCATCAAGCGCACCTTTAGGTGCGCTTTTTTTATCAGCACCCAAAATGAACCTAGATGCACAATACAAAGATCATTAATTGAAGCAATATCACATTTTGAAATAACAAGTGTGAGCCTCATTCAACAAAAACTTTATTCTATTCAATCAGTCACGCACAGGGCAAACCACTCGAAAGAGTGAGACGCAAAGCTTCCGGCCTAAACCACTCGTTGGTATGGTAGCGGGGTTACCGATGGCAAAATGCAGTAACTACTAATCATTTAGTAATTTACGGCTTATTGACAATTTAATTGCAACATTTTGCTAATCTCTCGGACCTGCTTATTTGGTGGCGTACTTCAAATACACCGAGATAAATAACATGGATAAACCGATACTAAAGGACTCAATGAAGTTATTTGAGTCCCTAGGAAAAATAAAATCACGCTCAATGTTTGGTGGATTCGGTCTTTTTGCTGATGACACAATGTTTGCTCTGGTTGTTAATGACCAACTGCACATACGAGCAGACAAATGCACAACAAAGCAATTCGAACAACAAGGGTTTCAACCGTACGTCTACAAAAAACGTGGTTTCCCTGTTGTTACTAAATATTTCGCTTTACCTGAAGGCCTATGGCAAGACCAAGAGAAAATCTTGCAGCTTGCAACCACGTCTCTGGGTTTTGCTAAAGAAGAAAAAGCTGAGCAGTCTTCTGCCAAGCCGACCCGACTCAAAGATCTGCCTAATCTTCGACTCGCTACCGAGCGTATGTTGAAAAAGGCAGGAATCGATTCTGTAGAACGTTTATATGAATCTGGCTCTGTAAACGCATTTAACGCCATCAAAGAATCGCATGCGTCTTCTGTCAGTATTGAACTACTTTGGGCGCTAGAAGGTGCGATCAATGGTACACATTGGTCTGTTATACCGCAGCAGCGTCGCGAAGAGCTTATCAATCGCGTCAATTAACATTGTCAGTGCAATATATACATAACTAAGCCGCATTTACTGCGGCTTTTTTTATATCTGGTGAAAGTTAATCTATGCTTTGCCTGTCTATCTATACTATCGGTATGCATTGAAAATTTAGAGGAAGTATCAATGAGTAAGAAAATGATATTGGGTATTGTGTTGGTCGTAACCATTGTCTTGTTAGGCATCAATTTCGGCCAGTACTTAACGCTTGAAAATGCTAAGACCCAACAAGCTGTCTTAAATGACTACATTGACAGCAACTTTATTGCAGCTGCCGCTATCTATTTTGTTGCGTATGTAATGATTACTGCTTTCTCAATTCCTGGTGCCGCTGTTGTCACCCTGCTCGGAGCTGCTCTATTTGGTTTCTGGAATAGCTTGCTGCTGGTATCTTTCGCAAGTGCAATTGGTGCTACCCTTGCCTTTCTAAGTAGCCGCTATCTATTACGTGACTGGATTCAAACCAAGTTTGGTGACAAATTGGCGACGATTAACAAGGGGGTTGAAAAAGACGGCGCATTTTACTTATTTTCTTTGCGTCTGATTCCTGTATTCCCATTTTTCCTTATCAACTTGCTGATGGGCCTAACGCCAATGTCGGTCAGTCGTTACTACATTACAAGCCAAATAGGCATGCTACCAGGCACTGCGGTTTTCTTGAACGCCGGTACTCAACTTGCGGAGATTGACTCGCTTTCAGGTATCATTTCCCCTTCAGTATTGTTGTCATTTGCTTTACTCGGGGTGTTCCCAATTTTTGCTAAATGGCTAATGGGCAAATTTCGCTCAACACCGATAACTGATTAAGGTTCTATGTCATGAAAATCTTTGTTGCATCGAATCCGACAGAAGCCCACATCATATGTGGATTGCTAGAAAGTGAGAATATTGCATGTGAGGTCCGTGGTGAGGGGTTGTTTGGTTTAAAAGGGGAACTCCCATTTACAGAAGACACTGACCCGTACGTTTGGCTGTATGAACCAGAACTGGCTAACAAAGCTCGCACTATTGTAAATGATTACCAAAAGCAGCAAGATTCGATCATCTATGAAGAGTGGCGATGTAGTGAGTGTCACGAAGTCAACGAAGCACTATTTGGTTCTTGTTGGCAGTGTGGCGCAGCCTCACCTGAGTAATACGCAAAGACTGTGACAAGAGGTTCGGTTTGATACCTCCTCAATATAAAAACGGGAAGCTAATCTAGCTTCCCGTTTTTATTTCAATTCTATCTAATCATCTAAGCTGATAATAAACCTAGAGAATCATTGGATTTGCTTTTGGATAAACTCGATAGAATGTTGATTGAATGCTTCAGGGTTTTCTACATTGCAGACGTGACCGCAGTTAGCGATTTCAACCAGTTCACTCGACTCATGTGCTTGCACCATTTCCTTTACTGGCTTAATGAACATGTAATCACGCTCTCCCATTAAATAGAGAGTAGGAATGGGTAACTCTCTATCTTTGAAATACTTCATTAGGGGATTAACATCTGCGGTTAAGATGAACCAACGTTTAAACTCTTTTTGGCACAGTTTCTTTGCTTCTCGGATAAACAGATGACGAGACTCTTTTTGGCTTTTTTGTGGCATTACTACATATGCAAAAAGACTGTATAACCACATATAAGGAATAATGTGTTTACTTAAGTTACCTAATTTGATTAAAACTTGAGAACGAGTGTTGAGTTTAGTGACAGCGCCGCCTAATACCATTGAACGCACACGCCCTGCAGCTAACTCCGCAACGTTACGTACTATGATCGTGCCTAAAGACATGCCAACAAAATGTGCAGAACGGATTTTAAGATGGTCTAATACCTTGAGAATATCAAGCGTCACCGATTTGAAGGTATAACGATTCGAAATCAGCCCTTTAAGTATATTGTCTGATTTACCATGCCCTCTCAAGTCAATGAGCAGCAAGTTGAAATGCTGTTTATACGCTTTAATCTGCTTGAACCAGATGGAGGAACTGCCTCCTGCGCCATGCACAAATACAACCCACTCATCGCTCGTAGGGTGAGTAAATGTTTTATGAAATAGTAAACTCTCAGACATACCTATCGCTTTAATTATTGGAATGGAGCTATGCCTCATCACGAGGCGATGACTAGGATATCACGCTATTAAGAACTTTAAGTGATAATAGTGTCAAACCTATCATTAGTCATATGAATACTTACCTCACCTTTTCTACCTGACTAAAATGAGTTTGCAAGCTTTGTCTTCGTAAACGTGATGTGCTCTGACCAGGAAACAAAAAGGCACTCTACAATTAGAGCGCCTTCATTTATTACGAGCGGTTGTTGCTCCCAGCTAATTTTAAAGCTAAGTCAACAAGTTAAAATGCTGAATGGTACATAGCTAGGTATTCTTTAGCCGCATCTTCCCAACTAAAATCTTGCTGCATCGCATAAAGCTGAACGCGCTTAATTTCAGATGGATTTTGCGCATAAAGCAGCAATGAACGATGTAAGACTGCCAGTAACGCCTGCGGTGTTGGTTCATCAAAAGCAAACCCAGTCGCGACTTCAGGATCCTTATCGTAATCATTTACGCTGTCTTTTAAGCCACCGACAGATCGAACAATCGGTAAAGTACCGTAAGCCATGCTGTAGATTTGGTTTAAGCCACAAGGTTCAAATTCAGAAGGCATCAAAAAGAAGTCAGAGCCCGCTTCAACTAAATGCGCCAATTCGTTGTTATACGCTTCAACAAACGAGAACTTATCTGAGTGAAGTGCCGACAGATCTTTTAGCTGACTCGCCAACACTGGATCGCCTGTTCCTACAATCACGATCTGAAGCTCGTTCTTCAAAAACTGCTCGATGATGGGCAATAAATAATGTACGCCTTTTTGATGGGTCAGACGACAAACCATGCCATACACAGCGCAGTCGATAGCTGGCAAACCAACATTTTGTTGCAATTTTTGCTTACACGCCGATTTACCACGAACCATGCTGTGCTTGGTCGCTTTGTATTTGCGAGGTAAAAAATCATCCGTTTCAGGATTCCAAGCACCATAATCACAGCCATTCAAAATACCGAACAAGTCCGAGGCTCTGTGTTGGAACTCTGCTTCCATACCATGACTGCCAAGCTCAGTTTTGAGCTCTACTGCATAGGTTGGGCTTACTGCATTCACTTTATCTGCACACAAAACACCCGCTTTTAACATGGTAACGTGAGTATCACTTACCGCAGCTTCAGGTACGTTATAGCTGTGCATTTCAGGCAGGCACTGCAACTTTTCGTAAGAAAAAACGCCTTTGAAAACCGCGTTGTGAATTGATATAACACTGCGAGTGTTTTCGAAAAATTCGTGCTGGTGATAACGAAACTTAAGCAAGAAAGGAACAAAGCCCGTATGCCAGTCGTTCGCATGAACGATATCAGGTTGGAAACCAAGCTTTGGCAACATATCCAAACACGCGGCGCTAAAAAACGAAAAACGTTCTCCATTGTCAGCGTAAGCTTGGTTGTTCTCTGCATACATTTCTGGGCGGTCGAAATACTGGGCACATTCGATACCTAAAACTTGAACGCCTTCTACGGTCAGTTTCTTAACCTGATAAGCAGTATGAGGCCAATGATCGAGTTCAGTCGATAAAATAACGTCTGCTGAGTCAATGTTTGGAATATTTCTATATGCGGGAATAGTCACTCGAACGCCCTGGTCGAGAGCTTGCAAAGCCTTCGGCAGTGCCTTGGCTACATCAGCCAAGCCACCACTTTTAATCAAGCCTTCAACTTCAGACGCTACAAAAAGTACCGAGAGAGTCTTAGTAACCAACTCGTGCTCCTTTTTCAATAACTACGACACCATCATCAGATACGTGGTAATGCTTTTTGTCTTCTGTCAAATTTACACCAATCTGTGTACCCGGTGCGATGTCTGCATCTTTATCAATGATAACGCGGCGCAGGATACAACCCTCACCCACTTTTACATCACCGAGTAAGATACTTTCGCTAATATCACACGCTGATGCGATATTGCTGCGGAATCCCAATACACTCTTTTCAATACGCGAACCACGTACATAACTACCGCTACACACAAGGCTATCAATGATCTGAATTCGACCATTTGCCGAATCAGTAAACGTAGCTGGTGGTAGTGGTGGGTAATAAGTATGTAGAGGCCATTTGCGGTTGTATAGTGAGAATGGCGCATCTTTCTTGAGAAGGTCCATGTGCGCTTGCCAGTATGCGTCAATCGTACCTACATCGCGCCAGTAAACTTCTTCTTTCTCACCAGTAATACGGTTGGTGCTGAAATCATAAACAAACACGTCACCACGGGGGAACATGTTTGGAATAATGTCTTTGCCGAAATCGTGTGTCGAACCTTCTCTATCAGCATCTTCCGTTAGTTCAGCAAAAAGTTCTTTCGCTTCAAATACGTAGTTGCCCATTGAAACGAGCGCTGATTCTGGATCGCCCGGAATCGACTTCGGATTTGCAGGTTTCTCTTCAAAGCCAATCATACGGCCGTCAGCATCAACCTCAATAACACCAAACTCAGAAGCTTCTGCAAGTGGCATACGTAAAGCTGAAACCGTTAAAGCCGCTCTCTTTTCTTTATGGAAATCAAGCATCTGTTTGATATCCATTTTATAGATGTGGTCAGAACCGAAAATACAGACTTGATCTGGTTCTTCCAGCTCCATAAAACCCATATTTTGGTAAATAGCATCTGCCGTACCTTCATACCAACGCTTTCCTTTACGCATTTGCGCTGGAATAGGGTCAATAAAACGATCTGTTATGCCACTGATATTCCAACCTTTTTTCATATGATGAAACAAAGATTGTGACTTAAATTGTGTTAACACATAGATCTTCATAAGATCTGCATTAACGAAATTGTTTAAAGCGAAATCAATTAAGCGGTAGCTACCACCGAACGGAACTGAGGGTTTGCTGCGAGATTCTGTTAAAGGTCTCAAGCGCGAGCCTTCGCCACCAGCAAGAATCATTCCCAATACACCAGCCATTTTATTCTCCATATATCTATAGCTTGTCGATGTCAGTACTCGTAGAGGTATCTTCCTCTGGGGGATGAGCACTAACACTTATTCAGGGTACTTAGCGAATATCTATTCACATACAGTGACAATATCCTAAGCCAAACGTTATTATATGTGCATTATTATTTGCACTTAGTTTTATATACGTTATCGACTTTCCTGTCGATTTCAATTTTTAATACGCCATTCTGCGCTATGTAACCGATTGCTTTTTCTAAGACTTAAAGCAGCTCACACTACCCCCCCCTCTCAGAGATACATTACATTAACACTCACCATACATTAGGTATACAACTAACCCCAAACTTGAGAGTTACAGTATTTTAATTGAGTTACAATATTGTTAAAGCCACATAAAAAGATACGATTAATCATTTCCTTCATTCTCCTGTGGTCATTTAATAATACTCCAGAACTAACAACAGCCAATCATTTGCATAATTAGTCATATTTAGATCAAAAAAAAGCAGCCGAATGGCTGCTTTTTCAATCAATAACGTTTAATCACTTTTCTTTGGGCTTTTTACGCTTATCCGTAACTTCCCACTTACCGTCGATGTACAACGCAGTCCAACCGGATGGTTTTCCATCGACTTCAGTACGAACGTAGTTTTCTTTAGTCTTACGACTAAAACGAACCACTGTCGGCTTACCATCAGGGTCAGCAACTGGCGCTGATGCTAGGTATTGGAACTTAGGTGAGATACGGTCTTTAAAACGAACCAGCTCTTCCACTAATGGTGCACGTGTTTCACGTGATTTAGGGAAGTTGCTCGCAGCCATAAATAGACCAGAAGCACCATCACGAAGAACAAAGTACGCGTCTGAATTTTCACACGGAAGTTCAGGGAAATGCACCGGGTCTTCTTTTGGTGGCGCAACTTCGCCATTTTTCAGAATCTTACGAGTGTTCTTACAATCTTCACTCGTACAGTCCATGTATTTACCAAAACGACCGTTCTTCAGAACCATGTCAGAACCACACTTGTCACACTCAACAAGTGGACCATCGTAGCCTTTCACTTTAAATTCGCCGTGCTCAACCACATAACCTTCACAGTTCGGGTTGTTACCACATACGTGCATCTTACGCTTATCATCGATTAGATAAGCATCCATTGCCGTTTCACAAATAGGACAACGCTTTTTAGCTCGAAGTGCCGCTGTTTCAACGTCTTCTTCAAGCACGTTGATAATGCCTTCTTCATCACCAAGGTTGATTGTTGTCTTACAACGCTCTTTTGGTGGAAGTGCATAACCAGAACAACCAAGGAATACGCCTGTCGAAGCCGTACGAATACCCATTTTACGGCTACAAGTCGGACACTCAATATCGGTTTCCACGATATGATTTGGCTTCATGCCACCAGCGTCTTCGTCTAAATCTGCTTTTTCCAAATCGCCAGTAAAGTCTTCGAAGAAGTTATCTAGCACGCCTTTCCAGCTTGCTTCGCCTTCTGCGATTTGGTCCAACTTCTGCTCCATACGAGCAGTGAAGTCGTAGTTCATTAGGTCGTTGAAGCTGCCGTCTAGACGGTCAGTAACAATTTCACCCATCTTCTCAGCATAGAAACGACGCTGTTCAACTTTTACATAACCACGATCTTGAATCGTCGAGATGATAGATGCGTATGTTGAAGGACGACCAATACCACGCTTCTCAAGCTCTTTAACTAGCGCCGCTTCAGTGAAACGAGCCGGTGGCTTAGTGAAGTGCTGTTTAGGGTCTAGCGCGATCAGATCCAGCTTATCGCCGATCTGAACTGCTGGAAGGATCGTATCTTCGTTCTTACCCATTGGACGCTGAACACGAGTCCAACCATCAAATTTAAGGATACGACCTTTCGCTTTCAACGTGTACTCATCGGCTTTAACGCTTACTGTCGTTGAATCGTATTGAGCTGGCGTCATTTGACACGCTACGAATTGATTCCAAATTAGCGAGTAAAGCTTGTGTGCGTCTGCGTCTACGCCGTTTAGATCTTCCGACTTAACATCTACACTTGAAGGACGAATCGCTTCGTGGGCCTCTTGAGCGCCCTCTTTGCTGCCGTATGCAAGTGCTTTAGGTGGAAGGTATTGCGCGCCGTACTCAGAACCAATGTATTCACGAGCGGCTTCTACAGCTTCTGAGCTCAAGTTGGTTGAGTCAGTACGCATATAAGTGATGTAACCCGCTTCATACAGGCGTTGAGCCAGCATCATGGTTTTCTTTACGCCGTAACCAAGACGCGTACTCGCCGCTTGTTGCAATGTCGATGTAATGTAAGGTGCAGACGGCTTACTCTTGGTAGGGCGGTCTTCACGCTTACATACTTCGTATTGGGCTTTTTCTAAAACACTAACGGCAGCTTGAGTTTGCGCTTCGTTTTCAGGTTTAAACGCAACACCATCTTTCTGCGCGACTTGTAGCCTGAAATCTGTTTTATCTGTTGTTTTAGTGTCAGCATGTACATCCCAAAACTCTTCAGGGATGAAAGCGTTAATCTCTCGCTCACGCTCAACCAACAGCTTAACGGCTACCGATTGAACACGACCTGCGGACAGGCCTCGTGCTACTTTCTTCCAAAGCAGAGGTGACACCATAAAGCCAACAACACGGTCCATAAAACGTCGTGCTTGTTGTGCGTTTACGCCATCAATGTTTAGCTCACCTGGAGTTTCGAAAGCTTGTTGAATAGCATTCTTGGTGATTTCGTTAAAGACCACTCGCTTGTATCGCGTTTCATCGCCACCGATGATCTCACGAAGGTGCCATGCGATAGCTTCTCCTTCGCGGTCCAAATCGGTTGCGAGATAAACGTGGTCTGCGTTCTCAGCCAGTTTTTGTAATTCAGCAACAACTTTTTCTTTACCAGGTAAGATTTGGTAATTCGCTTCCCACTCTTTGTAAGGGTTAATACCCATTTTTTTAATAAGTGCTTTACGATCTTTTTCTTTTTTGATACGAGCTTTCTCTTCTGGGCTCATACCCTTGGTTGAAACTGCAGCAGCCTTTTTACCAGTACTTTGACCTGCCGTTGGTAAATCACGTACGTGACCTACACTCGACTTAACGACAAAGTCTTTGCCAAGGTATTTATTGATAGTTTTAGCCTTGGCTGGCGACTCCACTATAACGAGCGATTTACCCATATTGACTCTAACGTCCTTAATCACGATGCTTCAGCACCAACAATTTAACTTGCGGGCTTTTACGCATGATATTCTAAATTCATTGCTTCTTTTTTTACTATTGTGCGAGATTACTAGAAGATCAACCGCTTTTTTCAAAATTGGATCTGATCGCTCGACAATTCGACGACTCATAGATAAAGGGTCACAATATAAAGAAGCTATAAAGTACTCACGAAGAATACTTGCAAGAGCCTATTCATCAGGCATTACGTCTAAACGGGCTCATACTAAGCTTGTCCGCGAATCTAACGCGAGTTCCATTCAATTATTTTTGTCGTAAATCACAAAATAAATTGTGGATATTCGAAAAAGACTCTCTTAAACGGTTGTGAAATCATTGAATTTCTAGTTCGACACCATAAACTCAACATTATATTCAGTTATCAGAGATAAACTCATGACAAAGAAAGTAATAGCAGAATTTGATTTACTGCTTATCGCAAACCAAATTATCCAATCACATGATGACTACATTGAAGGCATGCGCGCAAACAGCGTAGTAGAAAAAGACGATGTTCTAATTTTCAAAGGTGAATATTTCTTAGACAGTAATGGAATGCCAACAGAACATACAACCGCGGTATTTAACATGTTTAAATACTTAGCGCACCATCTTTCGAAAGAATTTACGCTTCAGCAATAATTCAAAAGCTTGCCATTTAGGCAAGCTTTTTACTTCCTCAACCTATATATGTTTTGCATTTTTATAGACTTAGCATTTTCAGCTTATCGAAGTAGTCAGGGAATGTCTTTGAAGTACAACCTGGATCATTGATGGTAACCGGCGTATCGCTCAAGGCCACTAACGAGAAACACATCGCCATACGGTGATCATCATAAGTATCAATCGCCGCGTGTGTCAGTTCAGCTACTGGGTTAACGATGAGGTAATCTTCTCCCTCTTCCACTTCAGCACCGACTTTACGCAGCTCGGTTGCCATCGCAGCTAAACGATCCGTCTCTTTCACACGCCAGTTGTAGACGTTACGGATAGCTGTTGTGCCTTTCGCAAACAGAGCCGTTGTCGCAATAGTCATCGCAGCATCAGGGATATGGTTATAGTCCATATCAATGCCTTTCAGCTCACCACAACGAGAGATAACGTAGTCGTCACCCCATTCGATTTCCGCACCCATTTTTTCAAGCGCATCAGCGAATTGGATATCACCTTGAATACTGTTTTTACCAATACCAGTGACCTTAATTTCACCACCTTTAATCGCAGCGGCTGCCAGGAAATAAGACGCTGATGATGCATCGCCTTCCACTAAGAAGTCACCCGGAGCTGTGTAAGATTGCCCAGTCTGAATCACGAACTCTTGGTAATCGTTATTAATCACATCCACACCAAATTGCTTCATGATGTGCAGCGTAATATCGATGTAAGGTTTAGAAACCAATTCACCGTCAATTTTAATGGTCACTTCACCTTCAGCTAAGGGCGCAGCCATCAAAAATGCCGTCAAGAATTGACTAGATATTGAACCGTCGATAGAAACCGTACCGCTCTTCAGACCTGTACCTGTGATCTTCAATGGTGGGTAGTTTTCGTTCTCTAAGTATTGAACGTCGGCGCCGGCTTCGCGTAGTGCAGCGACTAAGTGGCCAATCGGACGCTCTTTCATGCGAGGCTCGCCTGTCAGAACATACTCACCGCGGCCTAAACATAGTGCAGCCGCCAACGGACGCATCGCCGTACCCGCGTTACCTAAGAAAAGCTCGAGGGCTTTATCGCTTGAGAACGCACCACCAACACCTGTCACTTCACAAACGGTTTTGTCTGCAGACAACTGATAATCAACACCTAACTGAGTCAATGCATTCAACATATGACGAATATCATCACTGTCTAGCAAGTTTGTTAGGCGAGTGGTTCCCGTAGAAAGTGCCGCCAAAAGAAGTGCACGGTTGGAAACGCTTTTTGAACCAGGTAGGTTAACTTCCCCGTTCACTTTTTGAATTGGTTGTAACGTAAGGCTTTCCATTAAATCTTATAGTCCTTGTACCACCCGAAGTCACTGGCGCGTATTTATTTTCGGGTGATGAATAATTCTTCGTACTTGCAGAATAACTAACTTTTCCAACTAACTCCAGAGCTAATCCCCTTGATAAAGGCGATTAATCAGCCAATCAATAAAACCAACACACTAGTACACGATATCAACGCGAACACCATCAGAAAAATAGAGAATGCGCACATCGTCACCTCGGTTAAACAACATCGAGTTATCGACATCTTGAATAATGTTAACCAACTTGCCCTCTTTGGTTTTGACCAATAACTCGACAAGTTTGTATTCGACTTTGTACTGTGTATTGCCCCGGTTACGAGCTATTCCCGCACCAGCCACTGCGCCCACGGCCGTTGCGACTTCCTTACCAGTGCCACCACCAAACTGATTACCGATCAAGCCACCGATCGCAGCACCCAATAAGGTTTCCCAACCATTCGCTTTCGATTCAACGATCTCTTGTTGAGTGATGTATCTAACCGTATCGATCTCACCATAAACCACCTCATTCACTGGTCGAGCTTGGTTTCTGTTGTAAGCTGCATTTGCCAACATGGGCAAAACAAGTAAAATCCAAAGCAACTTCTTCATGGTAAAACTCCTAAAGACCTCTTGGTCAGTGATTAACCTGTAACGCGGTACTTATGACTATATACCTAACCGAACTTGATACTACTAGTATAGAGTTTCCTTCGCCCTTCGACGCGCTTGATGAACCCAACGGTCTGCTCGCCTTTGGTGGTGATTTGTCACCAATGCGAATTTTGAACGCTTATAGCCAAGGTATATTTCCATGGTACGGCCCAGGTGAGCCTATACTTTGGTGGAGCCCCGCACCGCGAGCGATATTTAATCCTAAGACATTCAAACCATCAAAAAGTCTTAAAAAGTTTCAAAGAAAACATAATTATCGTGTCAGCATTAATCAAGCGACGGACAGAGTAATCGGTTACTGCTCTTCGTTAAGATCCGAAGAGGAAACCTGGCTAAACAACGACATGCAGTTAGCTTACCGCGAACTTGCTTCATTAGGATTCTGTCATTCCGTTGAAGTGTGGCAAGGCGATGAATTGATCGGCGGGCTTTATGGCTTACAAAGAGGCCAAGTCTTTTGCGGTGAATCGATGTTTAGCTTGAAGACCAATGCCTCTAAGATCGCGCTGTGGTACTTTTGTGAACACTTTACCCAGTTCGGTGGGAAGCTCATTGATTGTCAGGTCATGAACCCTCACTTGGAGTCCTTGGGCGCTATAGAGGTCGATAGAAACGAATTCTTAAACGCTCTGCAGTCACTAAAAGAAACCTCCGTTGACGATGCATGCTTTAAAACCCAATGGTTAAAGGAAATGCCTTAATGAATCCAGATTTACAACAAATCAGAATTGGATTAACAGATAATCACGCTTGCAGCTATTTACCACACCTCGAAGAAAGAGTGGCAGTCACGCTTGATGAGCACATGCACACTTCAGAGAGTTATGAAGTTCTGCTCGCAAACGGGTTTCGTCGCAGTGGAACTACCATTTACAAGCCACATTGCGACAATTGCTCAGCATGCCAGGCCATTCGTGTTTCTATCCCAGAAGTTAAGTTTTCCAAAAGCCAAAGACGGGCCCTCAACAAGGCGAAAACATTTCGCTGGGAACTCAAAGACACAATGGATGATAACTGGTTTGATTTATATAGCCGCTACATAACCGCTCGTCATCGTTCGGGAACCATGTATCCACCAAAGAAAAAGGAGTTTCTACAATTCTCACAAAATGAGTGGCTTACAACAAAGTTCATGCATATCTACGACGAGAATAAGTTGATCGGAATTGCTGTTACCGATGTTATGCCTCATAGCACTAGCGCGTTTTATACCTTCTTCGATCCAGATATCGACATATCCATGGGAACACTTAGTGTTCTATTCCAAATCCAACACGCCCAGAAAGAGCATAAACAATGGCTATATTTGGGTTATCAAATCGATGAATGCCCTGCAATGAACTATAAAGTACGGTTTCAACGCCATCAAAGGCTAGTAAATCAACGGTGGCAAGGGTAGAATACGCGACAACTTTACATATTTTGATTTTAACGGCACAATCAAGCCGTTGAAAACCGCCAAATTTCGAAAGAGGATTAGATGGCTAAAGAAGACGTAATCGAGATGCAAGGCACTGTCCTTGATACTCTACCAAACACAATGTTCCGTGTTGAACTTGAAAATGGTCACGTAGTGACAGCACACATCTCTGGTAAAATGCGTAAGAACTACATCCGTATTCTTACTGGTGATAAAGTAACTGTTGAGATGACTCCATACGACCTTTCTAAAGGCCGCATCGTCTTCCGTGCTCGTTAATTTTTAATTATCGAATACGATAAGAAGCGGAGCTATATGCTCCGTTTTTTAACACCTAAAATTCCCCATCTCCCAAAAATAAAAAACGCACAACCGAAATCATGCGTTTTATTTTAGCTACGTGTTCATTGAGGCCTAAGCCGCTAGAAAGTTAAATCATTAAGAAATAATGCTTAGTGCATAACTTCTTCTTTCGCCCCTACATAAACAAAGTCTAGTTCGTCTTTTTTCAGGGATACCTTAACTGTACCGCCATCAACCAAGCTACCGAACAACAGCTCATTGGCAAGAGGCTTCTTAAGCTTATCTTGAATCACACGTCCCATAGGGCGAGCTCCCATAGTCTTATCGTAGCCTTTGTCTGCCAACCAGTGACGAGCATCCTCAGAAACCTCTAGAGATACGCCACGTACGTCTAGTTGAACCTGAAGCTCAACAATAAACTTGTCGACTACTTGACTAATCACACTTGGGTCTAAGCTATTGAACCAAATAATATTATCGAGACGGTTACGGAACTCAGGAGTAAATACTTTCTTAATTTCCCCCATAGCATCAGGGGCGTGATCTTGTTGGATCAGGCCGATCGATTTCTTCTCGGTTTCAGCAACACCAGCGTTTGTTGTCATCACTAAGATAACGTTACGGAAATCCGCTTTGCGACCGTTGTTATCAGTTAGTGTACCGTTATCCATCACCTGCAGTAACAGGTTGAAGATATCTGGGTGAGCCTTTTCGATCTCATCAAGTAACACAACAGAGTGTGGGTTCTTGATTACCGCGTCAGTCAGTAGACCACCTTGGTCATAACCAACGTAACCTGGAGGCGCACCGATCAAGCGGCTAACCGAGTGACGCTCACCGTACTCAGACATATCAAAGCGCAGCAGTTCAATACCCATCAGTTTAGACAGTTGAACCGTAACCTCGGTTTTACCCACACCAGTAGGACCAGCAAATAGGAATGAACCAACCGGTTTATTGTCAGCACCTAGTCCTGCACGAGTTAGCTTGATCGCTTCGCTCAATACATCGATCGCAGGGTCTTGTCCGAATACCAACATTTTCATGCGTTGATCCAGTTTCTGCAGTGTATCTTTGTCTGAAGACGATACTGATTTCTCAGGAATACGCGCCATCTTCGCCACCATTGACTCAATATCAGCCACACTTACCGTCTTCTTACGACGGCTTGCAGGAGCCAGACGGCTACGAGCGCCAGCTTCATCAATAACGTCAATCGCCTTATCAGGAAGGTGGCGTTCATTAATGTATTTAGCTGACAGCTCCACAGCGGCACGCAACGCTTTATTGGTATAACGCACTTCGTGGTGAGCTTCGTATTTTGGCTTCAGGCCAATCAGAATCTTAGTCGTATCATCTAATGACGGTTCAACAATATCGATTTTCTGGAAACGACGAGATAGCGCACGCTCCTTCTCAAAAATACTGCTGTACTCTTGGTATGTTGTTGAGCCGATACAACGTAATTTACCGCTGCTTAATAGCGGCTTAATTAGGTTTGCTGCATCAACTTGACCGCCAGATGCGGCACCCGCACCAATAATTGTGTGAATTTCATCGATAAACAGGATCGCGTCTTCTTCTTTCTCTAGTTGCTTAAGAATTGCTTTGAAGCGTTTCTCAAAATCACCACGATATTTAGTCCCAGCTAGAAGTGAACCAATATCTAAAGAATAAATCACACTGCTCTGAATAATTTCAGGTACTTGTCCTTCAACAATACGCCATGCAAGGCCTTCAGCAATGGCGGTTTTACCTACACCAGCTTCACCCACTAACAAAGGGTTATTCTTACGACGGCGACATAGTACTTGAATTGTACGTTCAAGCTCTTTATCACGCCCGATAAGTGGATCAATGTTACCTTGCTTCGCCACTTCGTTAAGGTTGGTGGCAAAGTTTTCTAGACGTTCTTCAGAATTCGCTTCTTCTGCACTCTCTGTACCACCAAATGAAGCAGACGATGATGAGCTGTCGCCTTCGTTATTGACCTTGGTAATACCATGAGAAATAAAATTAACAATATCTAAGCGACTAATGTCGTTTTTCTTAAGAAGATACGCCGCGTGAGATTCTTGTTCACTGAAAATAGCGACAAGTACATTAGCACCTGTTACTTCACTGCGACCTGAAGATTGGACATGAAAAACAGCGCGTTGGAGCACTCGTTGAAAGCTCAGTGTAGGCTGCGTTTCACGAGTCTCATCGCTCTCTGGAATCAGTGGGGTTGTTTGATCGATAAAAATATCGAGCTCGTTGCGAAGAGCGTCGAGATCAGCCTGACAAGCTTGTAGCGCTTCCTTGGCCGCATCATTTTCTAATAATGCTAGTAGGAGGTGTTCGACAGTCATAAATTCATGCCGCTTGTCTCGTGCACGAGCAAATGCACCATTTAAACTCGTCTCTAATTCTTTATTTAGCATAAGTACCTCCTAAGTGAACAACAGTGTTGTTCGAGCAATTTATACTTGCTCCATTGTACATAGTAGCGGATGCTCATTTTCCTTTGAATACATCGTTACCTGAGCTACCTTTGTTTCCGCTATTTCAGCACTGAATGTGCCGCATATAGCTTTACCTTCATAATGAACCTTGAGCATCACTTCCGTTGCTTTTTCGATATCTAGTGAGAAAAATCGCTCTAGTATCTCGATTACAAAGTCCATAGGCGTGTAATCATCGTTATTCAATATAACGTTATACATTGCCGGTGGCTTTACTTTAGTTGTCTCTTTCTCCAGTAGATCTGAGCCTGGAGATGCCCATTCAAAGTTTCTGCTCATATCAGTTTTGCTAAGGGTTATTTTCCGGAAATCGTGAATGTTTAGCTCACTCAAATCTATCATATTCACGCTTTATGGTGTACTAAGAAACTGCACCAAGAAACAGGGCCAAAAAATATTCCTCTATACTGAGCCTAATCCACCATTTCCATAGCTGCAAATAAAAGATCTCGATTAACAGGGTTAAGATATGTGATTGATTAAAAAGACACCACAACTATTGACTCTGACAATAAAACCGCCACTAAGTTACTATTTAGTTAATAGTTTGCAGTTAATCTCGAATGTGATTTGTTATTAAAATTGATCAATTTTATACCAATTTGCTATTGACTGTGCTCAATCATTAGCTACATTGGAGCTAAAAGGTTTTTAATACATTTTTGCAACATGATTTAAAATCAGCAACACGCTTTAAAAATTAACAATAAGGAATAGTTACGCAGGGTAGCGTTAATTTCCGTAAGCAATGTACGAGGTTCAAGCTATCAGCTGAAGTTCTTTCGCTGATCAGAATGATATCAATCTCACTTACAAAAATTGATATAACAACGTTAGTAATAAAATGCATGAGGGATGTATAGCATGGCTACAGGTACAGTAAAATGGTTTAACAACGCCAAAGGGTTTGGTTTTATTTGTCCAGAAGGTGAAGACGGCGATATTTTCGCGCACTACTCCACAATACAAATGGAAGGTTATCGAACCTTAAAGGCTGGTCAGCAGGTCGACTATGAAGTAGAAAGTGGACCTAAAGGATCGCATGCTAGCTCTGTTGTTCCTGTAGAAGGTAACGCCAGTAAATAGGTTGACTGCCAACACATGTTTACGTTCATTAGTCCTAGTTAAAAACGACTAAGTTACACAGTAAACGCTCATTTAGCACTGTCATACAGTCTTAAATGGGCGTTTTTTTTCGAACAATAGACATCAAGTAAAAAACGCTTTAACGGTTTCATTAAAGCGTCTTCAATTTTGATTTAGTCAGGAAATACATTTCTTACTTGACTAAAAAATAACTATCAAACCATGTTTATGACTTGATAGTTATGAGTACAATCACTATGCATCAATAAATGCGTTTAGCGTTGAACTTGGGCGCATTAGAGTTGAAACCAATGCGTCGTCAAGTAGGTAGTAACCACCTAAGTCACCAGCTACACCTTGAGCGTTGTTTAGCTCGGCAACAATCGCTTCTTCGTTTTCCGTCAGTTGATGCGCCACACTAGCAAACTCTGCTGCTAAATCAGCATCAACAGTTTGTTCAGCAAGTGCTTTAGCCCAGTATGCAGCTAGGTAGTAGTGGCTACCACGGTTATCAAGCTCACCCACTTTACGTGAAGGTGACTTATTATGATCTAGGAATTCGCCCGTCGCTTTATCAAGTGCATCAGCTAGAACTTGCGCTTTAGCATTCCCTGTCACTACGCTTAGGTGCTCTAATGACGCCGCTAATGCTAAGAATTCACCTAGAGAATCCCAGCGAAGATGGTTTTCTTTCTCTACTTGCTGCACGTGCTTAGGAGCCGAGCCGCCAGCACCTGTTTCAAACAAACCACCACCGTTCATTAGCGGAACAATTGATAGCATCTTAGCTGATGTACCAAGCTCTAGAATTGGGAACAAGTCAGTTAGGTAATCACGTAAAACGTTACCTGTAACTGAAATCGTATCTAGGCCTTCTTTAATACGAGCCAATGAATATTGAGTTGCTTCAAGTGGAGCAAGGATCTTAATTTCAAGACCATCAGTATCGTATTCAGAAAGGTACGTTTCAACTTTCTTAATAAGCTGAGCGTCGTGCGCACGAGACTCATCTAGCCAGAATATAGCTGGAACACCCGAAGCTCGAGCACGAGTTACCGCCAGTTTAACCCAGTCTTGAATCGGCGCATCTTTAACCTGACACATACGGAAGATATCGCCTTCCTCTACGTCTTGCTCCAAAAGCACTGAGCCTGAAGCGTCAACAACTTGAACCTGACCAGCAGCTTCAAGAATGAAAGTTTTATCATGAGAACCATACTCTTCCGCTTTTTGAGCCATCAAACCAACGTTTGGTACGCTCCCCATAGTCGTAGGGTCAAAAGCACCGTTCTCTTTACAGAAATCAATAACCGCTTGGTAGATACTCGCATAGCTACGATCTGGGATCATTGCTTTCGTATCTTTTTGCTTACCTTCTGGGTCCCACATTTGACCTGAAGAACGCAGCATTGCAGGCATAGATGCATCAACAATGATATCGCTTGGTACGTGTAGGTTAGTAATACCACGGTCCGAATCAACCATAGCTAGTGGAGGCTGAGTCTCGTATACCGCTTGTAAGTCAGCTTCTATTGCTTCTTTCTGCGCTTGAGGAAGCTCACCAATTTTCGCATATACATCACCGATGCCGTTATTAACATCAACACCTAACTCTTCAAATAGTTGGCCGTGCTTAGCGAATACGTCTTTGTAGTAAACCTTAACCGCGTGACCAAAAATCACTGGATCAGAGACTTTCATCATCGTCGCTTTCATGTGAAGTGAAAGCAGTACACCTTGCTCTTTAGCCGATGCGATCTCTTTTTCAAAGAACGCAACCAAAGCAGCTTTGTTCATTACCGATGCATCGATGATCTCTTTATCTTGCAATGCGAAAGCTGGCTTAAGCGTTTTCTTAGAACCGTCTTTACCAACAAACTCAATGCTTACTTGAGTAGCACCCTCAATGGTCACTGACTTTTCACTACCGAAGAAGTCTTTATCGTCCATGCTTGAAACATGTGACTTAGAGTCTGCAGACCAAGCGCCCATAGAGTGTGGGTTTTTCTTCGCGTAGTTCTTAACAGAAAGTGGAGCACGACGGTCAGAGTTACCTTCACGTAGTACTGGGTTTACTGCACTACCTTTGATCTTGTCATAAGTCGCTTTCACTGCTTTTTCTTCATCAGTATTCGCTTCTTCAGGATAATTAGGAAGTGCGTAACCTTTTGACTGTAGCTCTTTGATCGTTGCTTGAAGTTGAGGTACAGATGCAGAGATATTTGGAAGTTTAATGATGTTCGCTTCTGGGGTTTTAGCCAGCTCACCTAGCTCTGCTAATGCATCACCAATACGCTGCTCTTCATTCAAGTAGTCAGGGAAGTTGGCAATAATGCGCCCTGCAAGTGAAATATCGCGAGTATCAACGTCAATACCAGAAGAAGCCGTAAAAGATTGAATGATTGGCAGCAGAGAGTAAGTTGCTAGTGCCGGAGCTTCGTCTGTGATGGTATAGATGATGGTTGGTTTTTCAGTAGGCATGAAATTTCCCTATAGTTCTTACAAGCTCACTGAGAGTAGTGAGAATGTTATAAATTGACCAATAAGCGTCTCTGAGAGTGAAAACTGCTTACTTGGTAGTCGTACTCTATCTTATTCCTCATGCTATCTTGATTACAGCATGAACCAAATCCGTGAGTGCGTTGTTATAATAAAACACGAAGGTATAATTAAACAAATCAGGCTTAAGAGTCCATCAACTTGTTCTATTTTGTGTCTTTTAGGCGCGCAAATGATAGCTCAATTCCGTTTCAGTGAAAACTTTTCAGCACACTTCATTTACATTTTTGCAAGGTAGTTAACATGTCTACTCGCTCACTCAGCGCATCTCGCTCAGACAAACCAACTCGTTCTGGCGCAACATTAAAACAAAGCGGTAATAGGCAGAACCGAAGCAGTGATAAAAATAGCACTGGCAATTCACATAAAAAACCTCACTCAAGTAAACACCGTTACAAGAGCAAACCTATGAGTACCAAACCAAAGGTAACATTGGAAGAGCGAAAAGTGATTCTGTTTAACAAGCCTTTTGATACTCTCAGCCAGTTCACCGATGGTGAAGGCAGAAAAACGTTGGCTGATTTTATACCAATTAAAGATGTTTATGCTGCAGGACGACTTGACCGCGACAGCGAAGGATTAATGGTCTTAACCAATGATGGCATCTTTCAAGCTAAACTAACTCAGCCCAACTCAAAGTCACCAAAGACTTATTGGGTGCAAGTTGAAGGAAGCCCCTCTGAGGAAGATTTAGATAAATTGAGAAAAGGTGTCGAGCTAAAAGACGGTATGACACTGCCAGCAAGAGTAGAAATAATGCCAGAGCCAGAGGTTTGGGAAAGAACCCCTCCAGTTAGGTTTAGAGCTGCAATACCGACTACATGGATAGCGATGACTATCATTGAAGGACGTAACCGTCAGGTAAGGCGTATGACAGCCAATATAGGCTTCCCTACTCTACGCCTCATTCGTTATTCGATGGGTAATATGAACGTCGGTGAGCTTCAGCCTGGTGAGTGGAGAGAGGTAAAGCTTTAACCGCTTGAGCGAATAAAGCCAGCAGCTAGTGCTCCTGGCTTCGCTTCCTAAAAACAGTCATCAACGTTGATTGAGTTCGTTTACTGCTGATCAACCAACCATTTACGGAGTGATTTACGCTCAGTTGGCGACAATTTCAAATACGACATTTTTGCTTTTTGCATTTCTAAGCTATCTTGGCCTACAGACTTAGCTGCTTGTTGCTTACCGTTTACTAAACTTGCAGCGGCAACAGGTGCAATGACATTACCCGCAAAGCTGATGCCATTGGCTGCGTTATAAATCGCAAGTTGTTCGTCAAGGTTTGAATATGGGAGCATGCCCTTTTTGCCCACCATTTTGATTTGGTCGTAATCTATATCGCTGCCATTGAGGCTCACATTCCAGTCAATCGTATCGCCTTCAAACACTTTTCTTGCTTGAAGTACGTCCTTCAGTTTCGGACCGTCGATTTCCAGTTCGCCACCATTAACATCCAAGGTAAGAATATAAGGCGCTGAAGTGAAGTTGCCACGCTGCTCACCTCGCCCCAACATCGTATCCATGCGTAACACGATTTGATTAGGTCCCGTGGTAAGCATAAACGGTTCGTCCATCTTTTTTTGACTATTGATAAATAACACTTCAACCCCTTGAGCCACATCTAGCTCGGTCGACGAATTGGTGTTTGCATATGCATTCGGGACACTCAACGCAGAAAGCGCCATTAAAATCGAAGTCCAAATAGTACGTTTCATGATTTAACCCTTTTTTATCATTAAGTCTTATACCCAAATAACCTCGAGGTCTCGCTAACACCATGCATAAAAATATAGCTTACTAGCCAGAGATTTAAGCTCAGTTGGGTATAACACTGACAGCTTTCCTATATAATCAAAAAGGCCGCATAAATGCGACCTTTGTTTACATTCAACTTGATATCAAGTGATTAGAATGTGTAGTACATACCAGCAACAACACCGTCACCTTCAACTTTGTTGTTGTTATCAGCTACATCTTCTGCATCAGTATATTCAACGAATGCTAAGATGTTGCTAGACACTGAGTAATCAGCACCGATAGTGTAGTAGTTGATTTCTTCATCGTTATCACCGTCAGTGAAACCGAATGACGTGTATAGACGTGCTTTTTCGATTTGGTAATCTAGAGCTGCAGAAATAGTGTCTAGATCTGAAGCACCATCGATGTCTTCAAAGATGTAGTTCACTGCCGCGCCGAAGTTACCTAGAGTAAGACCAGCTTTTGCACCCATGATGCTGTGGTCAGTACCTTTTCCGCGGTTACCTTGATCTTGGTAAGTAGCGCCAAGAGTGAACATCTCATCGAAAGTGTATTCAGCAGATACACCGTATGCAGCATCTTCATTTTCATCTGAAGATAGGTAAGTATCAGCGATTAACTTAAGACCACCAGTTGTGTACTTAGCTGAAATTGCATGACCAGCAGACTCAAGAGAGCTAACAAAGTCATCCATGTAACCTAAACCTTCGTTAGTGTTGTCTAGTGTTACTGCGTCTAGAGAGTCACCGAAGTCACCTACTTCACCAGCAGCAATACCGAAGTTTTCACCAATATTGAAACCGAAATAAAGGTCATCAGTTTTCATTGACTGATCGTCACTTACCTTACCTTTCCAACCATCAAAACCGTTACCGTTTTCGATTTCGAAAGAGCCGAATGCAGATACGCTATCGTTCAACTTATGCGTTGCATCGATTTGGATTTTTGCCCATAGATCCACGTCAATGTCAGACTTGGTTTTTGTAGCTGCACCATTAGCTGTTGTTGTTGATTCAGCAGTACTTAGGTAAGTATCGATTTCACCTTTAACGTTGAACGCTGTAGTGCCGTCGTCATAAATGTTGCCTGCTGCTAGCGTAGAAGTTGAGATACCCGCTAGTGCTAATGCGATTAGAGTCTTTTTCATAATAAATCCACTGCCTTTTCTAAGAATGGGAGATCCTTGCCCGGTTCCCTATTATTTTTGTGACTAGTAATTACCACTCTTTGTTGGCTAACCACTGTCACTAAATTTCGATGTCTAGATTGCAAAAGATTATCCTGCGTGTCAAATAAACTAAAAAAACACTCAAAAAAAACATAAACATCTAAAAATCAAATACTTACATTTTTTTTCATTGTTTTACGAGTGACTTATCCTTAGTTTTACTGGGAAATATAATAACTATAAAAACAAAAAATACAGTATTAAAAACCATAAAAACAAAAACAAAACCACCAAATAAGAATTTTACACCTGATAGCCAGTCTTTTTTAATATTTATATTTCACAAGATAAATAAAATAGTTAAGTTCCTGATGGTTCAGTTTTTTTTTGTGAACGAGATCTACCTTTGATTCAAAAGCGAGCTATTTTGCCGTAAATGTACCGGCTAGTGATATGTGCTACTATCCTCGCTCCGTTACGTAGGTCACAGTATGCTAACTACTAAAATTCAAAACTCTATCCGCACCAGTTATCAAAACCTCCAAGATCAGTTGGACAACTTTGTACCTCGACGTGCTCAAAATTACCTTGTTGCAGAAATAGCAAAGACACTTTGTGGGCAATACCACAAAAGTAATCGCATGATTGTTGCAGAGGCAGGAACGGGGATTGGTAAATCACTAGCTTATTTGATGGCGACGATTCCTGTTGCGGTACTCAACAATCGAAAAATCGTCATTTCAACGGCGACGGTTGCACTTCAAGAACAACTCGTCAATAAAGACCTCCCTCTATATAGAAGACTTACTGATAGAGAGTTCTCTTTTATACTCGCCAAAGGTAGACAGCGTTATTGCTGTACCGAGAAGTTAGCCACTGCTTGTGGAGTTGATGGTGGACAAATGGCTATGTTCGACGCCAAACCAAAGAAAAAGGATACCGAACAACTTCAAACCATGTACCGTAGTTTGGCTCAAGGCAAATGGGATGGCGACCGCGACTCATGGCCGAAACCAATCGACAATATAATTTGGCAAATGATTGTCAGTGATAAGCACAGCTGTAATAACAGTATGCCTTCTCATAGAGACTGCCCTTTCCAAAAAGCACGCTCGGAGCTAGATAAAGCGGACGTGATTATCGCCAACCACAGTTTAGTGATGGCTGACGCAGACCTAGGCGGTGGAGTTATTCTTCCAGAACCTGAGAATAGTATCTATATCTTCGATGAGGCCCATCATTTACCTCACGTAGCAAGAGATCACTCGTCTGCAGCGGCGAGCTTAAAAGGCGCCGCATCTTGGTTAGAGCGCTTAAATCAATCCATCACCAAGCTTTCGGGCCTCGCGGACGAAAAGCGCGTTAATCGATTCAGAAATGAACTGCAAGATTCAGTACAGCAGCTGATTCCCACTCTGAATCAGCTAAACAAACAATTTGACACCGCCCATTTTGAAGACGGGTTGTTTCGTTTTGAGCACGGCGAGCTACCCGAATGGCTAGAAAGTGAATCTAAAGATCTCAAGCAGCTCACTCAAAAGGCGAGTCAAGCCGTCGCAAAAGTTGCAGACCTCATTGCTGAACGTGTTAAAGACGGTGAACTTTCAGCGAAATTAGCCGAGCCCGCACTCGCTGAAATAGGTTTCTATATACAAAGGACAGAGAATCTAGCGCAAGTATGGCGCCTAATGGCGGAACCTAAGCGAGAAAAGGGGGCGCCGTTAGCGCGTTGGCTTGAGTTAAACAAAGAGAGTGAAGGCGATATCGTCGTGAATGTTTCACCATTAGAGGTGGGCTGGCAACTTGACCAACAGATTTGGAGCCGCTGTGTTGGAGCCGTCTTAGTTTCTGCGACAATGAGAGCGCTCAATTCCTTCAGCTTCTTCAGTCATCAAGCCGGTATCAGTCAAAAAGCGGAAGATGGTGTGCAATTTCTGGCTTTAGCGTCACCGTTTGATTATCAGAATCAAGCAGAGCTGATCGTTCCAGCTATGAAATACGAACCGCAAGCACCTCAGTTTACCGAATATCTTATTGAAATTTTGCCTAAGATAATAGAAGAAAACAAAGCCAATCTCGTTCTATTCTCTTCTTACTGGCAAATGAATAAAGTTGCAGAAGCTTTGGCAACAGATTTCGTTAAAAAGTCATGGGCTTTACAGGTTCAAGGTGATACTTCACGCACTGAAATCCTAAAAAAACATAAAAAACTCATAGACCAAGGTAAAACAAGCGTTCTTTTTGGGACTGGCAGCTTTTCAGAAGGCCTTGACCTACCAGGAGCACTTCTTGAAAACCTAGTTATTACCAAGATTCCTTTTGGCGTTCCAACCTCCCCAGTAGAACAAGCACATTCAGAATATATTGAATCACGTGGCGGTAATCCCTTTATGCAGATTACTGTTCCAGATGCGAGTAAAAAGCTTATTCAATCTGTCGGTCGGCTACTGCGAAAAGAACGAGATTCTGGTAAAGTTACCATCCTTGATAGACGTATAGTGACGAAGCGATACGGGAAGTCCCTACTCGACTCGCTACCGCCTTTTAAAAGAACAATAAATTACTAATTTTCCTACCATTAAGGTAGTTATGGGCCAGTTATCGCTAGGCCCTTCATTCACAATCCAACATGACTAATCCATCGATTATTCGTGTGGCTGTACGACCAGCCGACAACGAGAACACTAGCTATTTATGGAAATGATTGAACCAACCATGTTGGTTATTCTTGCTCTGGTTGCATTTGCAGCTGGCTTTATTGATGCTGTCGCCGGTGGTGGTGGGATGTTAACCGTCCCCGCTTTGTTATCACTTGGCCTGCCACCACACATTGCGTTGGGTACCAATAAGCTCGCTGCGACGTTTGCCTCATCGACAGCGGCTTTTACGTATTACCGTAAGAAATTATTTAAACCCGAGTGCTGGGTCAACGCATTTATAGCAACGCTAATAGGTGCGACTATTGGCACATTAACCGTTGATGCAATCAGTACTGAATGGTTAGAGAAAGTCTTACCGCTCATTATTTTAGCGGCGGCAGTCTATACCATTTTCCACAAGACTCCAGACTTGAGCCACGATGTGTCTCCTAAACCGTGTCCGGTACTTAAAAGAAAACAAAAGTACCAAGGATTCATTCTTGGGTTTTACGATGGTGTTGCAGGCCCAGGAACCGGCGCATTTTGGACCGTAAGTTCTATGGCACTTTACCGCCTGAATATCTTACTTGCTTCTGGCCTAGCTAAAGCAATGAACTTTACCAGTAACTTCACTTCTTTGGTAACTTTCGCCATTTTGGGTCATATTGATTGGGTTCTTGGTTTAACCATGGGTGTTTGCTTAATGGCAGGGGCATTTGTTGGTGCACACTCTGCGATTCGTTTTGGTGCGACGTTTATACGACCTGTCTTTGTGACTGTGGTCAGTGTTCTTGCAATTAAACTGGCTTACGAAGCGTGGTTTGTAAACTTATAGCTACCAGCAAACAGGAAGCAACATGAATCAGTTTTCAAAACTAAAAAGTGTTATTGACACCTTGATTGGCCATTGCTCTCAGGTCGATAAATCTCGTGGTGCTTACCATCAAGCATTGTTTGATCGAGCCTTGTTTAAGTGTGGCTCCTCTATTCTGCTTCCTTATGCACTTGAAACTCAGGCGACTTATAACACCATCATTCGTGAACAGGACACCAATCAACTCACTTCATCACGAGCGAATTACCTAACTGAAAAACTGACCAACCAGGTTGCAGCGATTCAACGAGAGTTAGCGAATCACGATTTGCGTCTAGATAGAAAAAGTAAATCAGGGAAAAGTTTAAACGATTTATACAATGAACTTGCACAGCATCAAGATTGGCAAAAGCGGCTAGTCGATTTAGTTCAAGCACGAAAGTTAGCGTTTGATTCTGCGCCTCGCCACAGTAAGAAAAAAGCGGAAGAGGCTTGGCAGTTAGCAAAAGAACGATTAGAGCGCTGTGAAGACTCAATGAAAAATATTGAGAGATTGATTAACTTAGAGAACCCTAAGCGAAATGAATACTGATAACACACCATCACCACTGGATAACGCACCAGAAGAAGTTAAGTTGGCTGTCGACCTGATCTATCTGCTCGAAAGCAACGAAATCGATCCAAAAGTAGCGTTAGAAGCAATCAAAATTGTCCAGCAAGATTTACAAGCCAAACTAGCATCTAGCATCTAGCATCTAGCATCTAGCATTAAAATATACAGGATTCACATGTACCAACTTAGCTTTTCTATGCCCGAGTTTCTTGAAAATTACTGGCATAAAAAACCAACCATCTTAAAAGGTGGCTTCCAAAACTTCGTCGACCCAATTTCGCCGGAAGAACTTGCTGGTTTATCGATGGAAGAAGAAGTGGATTCTCGCTTTGTTTCTAACCTCGACAACAAATGGACAGCCGAACATGGTCCATTCACGGAAGAGAAGTTTGGTGAACTCACTGAAAGCCATTGGCAATTGGTTGTTCAAGCGGCGAACCACTGGCATCAAGGTGCAAATCAACTGACTGAAGCGTTCCAACAATTACCAAACTGGTTGTTTGACGATCTCATGATTTGCTACTCAGCACCTGAAGGCGGTGTTGGCCCTCACATTGATCAATACGATGTATTCATCATCCAAGGTCAAGGTAAGCGTCAATGGAAGGTTGGTGCGAAGGATATAGGTCAGTACACAGAATCCGTTCAAGCTTCAGCACTTCGTCAAATAGAAGGCTTTGAGCCAATCATTGATGAAACCTTAGAGCCAGGTGATATCCTTTATATTCCACCAGGCTTCCCGCACGAAGGTAACACGTTAGAACCATCAATGAGCTACTCTATTGGCTACCGTTCTCCTAAAGAGCAAGAGCTAATCAGTAATTTTGCCGACTTTGTACTTGCTCATGATATGGGTGACGTTCACCTACATGACCCAGAATTTAAAACGCAAGATGGTTACGGCAAGATTCGTTCATCAGACTTAGATAACCTGACTGATATGTTGAAGTCAGCCTTGGAAGAACCAGAAACGATCAGTGATTTCATGGGTTGCCTGCTAAGCCAGTCACGCCACCAGCTTGATATCGTTGCACCTGATCCTTTGTGGACTCAAGAAGAGATCGCTCAGCACTTAGAGTCTGAGGGCGAGATCCATCGTGTATCTGGCTTAAAAGCGCTCTACCATGAAAATGAAAGCAATACGGCTTACATCAATGGTGAAGTGGTTAAGGTCGACGAAGCTGACTCATCACTACTCAACATACTTTGCGATGAGGCCGTAATTAATTCAGCTGCCACTCTATCTCCTTCGGGCGTAACGGTTGTGACTGAGTTAGTGAACAAAGGTTACTGGTTTATCGAAGACTAACTTCGCTAGCAGAGGTTTCGGCGAAAATTACTGAGTTTTAGAAGCTAGAACGTTAGACCAAACCTCAGAAGTAACAAAAAAGGACAAATGAAATCTCCATTTGTCCTTTTTTAATTCACTTTTTTAATCAGTTTTAAACCACTAGACCTTAAACTGATTAACTAATTTCTGTTGCTGTTGAGACAGCCGATCAATTTCACTTCCGACTTGTTCAGACGCCGCGGCTTGCTCTAAAATCTTAGCGCTCAAATCACGAATGTTAACCACGCTTTGATTCACTTCACCAGAAACGGATTGCTGCTCTTCTGCCGCCCTGACGATCTGATTGTTCATGTCACTGATCGCTTCTATCGAGGTAAAGATCGAACCGAGATCTTCAACCGCTTTTTGAACATGTAACGCGGTATCATTGGCAAGAATATTACCTTCTTGTATCGCCTCAACAACATCTTGAGTACCTGCGTGCACCTTATCGATAACCGCTCTGATTTCACCAACCGATGAATGCGTGCGACTTGCTAGGTTTCTCACCTCATCCGCCACAACCGCAAAACCTCGACCTTGCTCACCGGCCCTCGCCGCTTCAATCGCCGCATTCAGTGCTAATAAGTTAGTTTGCTCAGAAATACCTTCAATAACACTTAAAATCTCAGTGATGTTGCCGTTATTTTTAGCCAACTCTTCAACAATAGGCACCGCGCTCGACATGCGTTCAACCAACTTTCTCATTTCACCGGCAGAAAGCTCAATAACTTCTTGGCCTTGTTGAGCAGAACGGTTAGCTTCGCTAGCCGCATCAACGGCCACTTCTGCATTTTGCACCACCAAGCCTGCTGTTTGAGTCATTTCCTCAGCGGCTGTCGCTACTAAGTCGACTTCTTTAAATTGAGACTCACTGCTTTCACGTGTGCTTGATGCGGATGCTTTCGCTTGGCCTGTTGTGCTCGCCACTTGCTCTGTAGTTAAAACCACTTCTTTAATTGTGTGCTGTAACTTATCTAAGAATAAGTTAAACCCTTTCGCTAACTGACCGATTTCGTCTTGAGATTTGACTTCTAGACGTTGAGTCAAATCCCCCTCGCCAGAAGCAATGTCATTCAGTCTCTCGACCACCTGTCGAATAGGCTTAACAATTGAAAGGGAAGCAAATGCGATAATAGCTAAACCGAACAAAATGAATACGGTACCTGCAATTACTTCCGTTTTGATGCCTTCACTTAGCTTAGTACTAATGATGGAATCCAATTTGTTGGCATCAGCGACGACGCTCTCTCTCGGAATCTCAAACAACACACCCCAAGTTTGGTTAGCCGCAACAACAGGTGCAAATGCAAGTAACCACTCGTCGTTTTTGCTCCATTGCGTTGTCACTTCGCCACCAAAGATAAAGTCGGTCATCAAATCACTGTTCGTGTGGTCACTCTGGAAAGTCGAACCAACAGCAATACTAGAATCATCAGAAGCAATAACCGAACCGTCCAAGCTAACGACATAAATAGCACCAGCACCATCAAACAAACTTTGATCAGATTGAGTGACTACATCCACTAAGCCATCAAGCCTTAGGTCTATCCCTAAGAAACCAATGGCTACATCATCGACTAAAATAGGCACAGAAATTGAGGAGGTCAGTAAGGTTTTACCTCCGCTGTTTACAACTTTTGGTGTACTAATACACGTTTGCCCTGATGACAAAGGACAATAAAAACGCTCACTGTTGCTATCATCGCTCAATGTTGATTCTGAGATCACGTTCGGCAAAACATTCTCACCGTTATCAGCCACCTTCCAATAAGGTGCGAAACGGCCTTTTTCGTTAGAGCCGACATAATCAGCATCCACATAGTTCGCGTCTTCACTATCAAGCAAGTCTGGCTTAAAGACTAAGTACGCCCCTTGAATCGAATCAAAGTTTAAAACTGAACGACGCACCATTTCGTCCAATGCAGTACGAAGTTCTTCACTTGGGGTAAAGTTTTCATCCGCATTATTCTTTAGAAACAGAGCACTCGCCGCAAGCATCTCGGCACGGTAAATAGCTTCGTCGATATAACGTTGCGTTTCTTGAGCATTGAGCTGAGAAACAGACGCCAACAACTGCTGAGTTTTATTGATAACCGATTCTGAACTTTGAGACTTTATGACTTGTTGATTACTCGTCGCGTTGTAGATCGAGAAACCAATAAGAGACAGTGATGTAATGATTAGGCAACAACCTGCTAAAAGGGTTATTTTCCACTGTACCGATAGAGAGCGCATTTAATATCCTTATTTAAGCCAAAAGACTTCCTTAACCCTAACGCTCACATTGATAACTAATTACTGCATACAATGCTAATGAGGTTAGACGAATAGCTTAGCGAATAATTACAGCACAATTTGCATACATATAAAACGAAAGTTTACATAAATGTTAATAAGTCGTGTTTTTGTCTTTTGTTACTGTGAATTCAAGAGCTTTCAGCTTGTCACTCCAAGTAAAATTGTCGAAGGCATAACGCGCAATTTTCGATGCTCACTAATCGGATTGATCTTGTAAACTCCCATAATTTAGAGGAATGCTGTTTTATCAAGGCAACCTTTTTATTTTCTACATAGTCACTCTGATAGAAATTGTTATATTGCACTCGGCTACTGAAACCTTTCTCCATAAACTTCTTTGCGCCTGCGCTTCAGGTCATGAGTAACTCAAGTTGGTCTGAGTAATTATTATATTTCAATGAAACCTATTCACCCTTTTTATCTTTTAAACTTTACTAATTTCAGATTAGTTTTTGTAATCCAAGTTATAGATTTTTATCTTGTTCAACTTCACATTTTTTGATTGCTAAGTCGCCACTCAAGCTCTAATATCTCGCGCCTAGATTCCCTAATCACTTTACTTATTT
The DNA here is from genome assembly GCF_024347535.1 of Vibrio kanaloae. Classification (NCBI taxonomy): domain Bacteria; kingdom Pseudomonadati; phylum Pseudomonadota; class Gammaproteobacteria; order Vibrionales; family Vibrionaceae; genus Vibrio; species Vibrio kanaloae. The sequence continues at coordinate 2,031,219 of NZ_AP025497.1, forward strand.
GGCTCTCCTTAATGGAGCGCTAAGGCTTTTTACGTCTTAATTTTTGGAGAGATACGCAAATGTCCGCCTCGTTTCCATTAGCGAAACTTACCTTTCTAATCGCTATTCTGACTGCCGTAGGTCAAATGACTCAAACGATGTACGTGCCTTCTATCGGTCATATGGCAGGTGAGTTCTTAGTTTCGGCATCTTCACTGCAAGCGGTGATGGCGTGTTACTTGATTCCTTATGGTCTTTCGCAATTTGTTTACGGCCCACTTTCTGATCGCCTAGGTCGCAAACCGATCATCGTTATTGGTTTGATCATCTACATCATCGGTACTCTGGTGGCATTGTTCGCTCACGAGTATGAATGGTTCTTAGTAGGTAGCTTTATCCAAGGTTTGGGCATCGGTTGTGGCGGGGCGATGTCTCGTACATTGACTCGCGACTGTTTTGAAGGCGCAGAACTGCACCGTGCAAACAGCTTGATTAGCATGTGTGTGATCTTCTCCCCATTGATGGCTCCTGTATTGGGCGGCTACCTAACCGAAGTTTTCGGCTGGCGTTCTAGCTACTTGTTCCTTGCGCTGTTCGGCATTGCTGTTGTGATCGCTATGATGACGAGCATGATGGAAACACTGCCGAAAGAACGACGCAAACATGAATCGGTTGCCAACAGCTACAAATTCGTTCTGTCCGACAAACGCTTCCAAGGTTTCTTACTTATATTGGTCGCAACATTTGCTGGTGTGGCCGTATTTGAAGCCGCTGCAGGTGTGTTGCTTGGCGGCGTACTAGGCTTACCAGCGACCACAGTAAGCTTGTTGTTTGTCTTACCCATTCCGGGTTACTTAGTCGGTGCTGGCTTATCTAGTTACATCGCACAACGCCGCTCTGAGCGCCGCTCACTGAATGTTGGTCTAGTGGCTATATTGGTGGGCTCAACAGTGGTATTGATACCCGGTCTGTTTGGTCAAACAACAGCATTAACTTTGATTGGCGGTGCCACAATTTACTTCTTGGGCGCTGGCATCTTATTTCCAGCTGCGACAACAGGGGCACTTTCGCCATTCCCGTACCACGCTGGTACTGGAGGTGCGATTTTAGGCGGTATGCAGAACCTAGGTGCTGGCATCGCAACACTATTGGCATCGTTCTTCCCCGCTCAAGACCAACTGCCACTCGGTTGCCTGATGATTGTAATGTCATTTATCGTTATGCTTGGTTTACGTTGGGTCAATCGTAAACATGATCACTCAAACGAAATGCCGTTGGTAATCTAAAACTCAACCCTGCCCAAACAACGAAGAGGGACATACTGAAGAGTATGTCCCTTTTTTCACATTTATTTTTTCCTCTCTCACGAATCAGTAATTTCATTCAACATTACTTTGATTTTTTAAAAACAATAACAGACACTTACAATGAAAGTGCATATCCAGAATCCAATTATAAATAACATCACTGGAAGAACATCAACGTACCCAGGCTCTAATTAATAAGGATGCTCGCATAAAAGCGAGTAAGGTACCGACTAAGGATATACAGATGCGTTTCGCTTTAACCACATTAGCCATATCATCGGTCGCACTTGTCGCCGGATGCAGCAATCAAGGAATACCAACCATGAACCACTACTCTCAAGCGCAACTCATCGCTCAGCAAACACAAGCACCCGTTGCTAAGAAAGTCCCTCACGCAATGACGATTCATGGTGACATCCGAATCGATGATTACTACTGGATGCGCGATGATGCACGCCAAGATCCAGAGATCTTGCAACAACTTGAACAAGAGAATCAGTACGCAGATACAGTTCTGAAACATACAGAAGCGTCACAAAAACAATTATTTGAAGAGATTAAAGGCCGAATCGCGAAAGACGACAATTCGGTACCGGTTCGCAAAGGCAGTTACTACTACTCGAATAAGGTCACAGGCGACAACGAATACCCAGTTCACCTGCGTGAAAAAAACTTTTTAGGCACAGACAAGCAAGTCATTTTAGATGTTAACGAGCTAGCAAAAGAACATGAGTTTTTCAGTATTGGTGGCTTAAACATCAGCCCAGACGAAAACTTGTTGGCCTATGGCGAAGATACGCTAAGCCGCCGCATTTACACCATCAAGATCAAAGACCTCACAACAGGTGAATATCTAAAAGATGAAATTGAAGGAGCTTCGAGTGCGATCGCGTGGCAAAACGACAACCAAGCCTTCTACTACATCAAGAAAGATCCGCAAACGTTGCTGGGTTACCAAGTTTGCCGCCATGTTTTAGGCACACCTCAAACAAGCGATGAGCTAATCTACGAAGAAACCGACAGTGCTTACTATACCTCTTTGAGCAAAAGCAAAGATGGTGAACAGGTCTACATTTGGCATTCAAGTACAGAAACCAGCGGTGTTTCGGTCATCGATGCCAACAACCCGAAGGCTAAAGCTGAAGCTTTTTACCCAAGGGAAACTGGTATTGAGTACAGTATCGCTAAGCTAGGTGATTGGTATTACATCTACACCAACTACCAAGCGGTCAACTTCCGTTTAATGAAAGTCACAGCCGAAGACATGCATGACCGCTCAAAATGGATCGATGTCATCGCAGCAGACGACAACACTCAACTTGTTGATTTCGAGTTGTTTGATGACCATCTTGTTTACGAGCAACGCGCGGATGGCTTGTCTACAGTAAAAGTTCGCCAACTCTCAACAAGCAAAGAGTTCCCGCTTGAGTTTAACGACACCGCTTTTGCCGCTTACCTAACGAGTAACTATGAATTAGACAACTCAAAAGTTCGAATCTATTACAGCAGCTTGACTACGCCAGGGACTTATTATGATTTCGACCTAAGTACAGGTGAATCTGAAATAATGAAGCAAACACCAGTATTAGGAGACTTCGAAGCGGATAACTACCAGTCGGAGCGAATCATGGTAACGGCTCGCGATGGTAAGCAAGTCCCTGTTTCTTTGGTTTATCGCAAAGATTTATTCAAGAAAGACGGCACTAACCCAATCTACCAATACGGCTATGGGTCTTACGGCTCTACGATTGAACCTACCTTCAGCTCAACTCGCCTAAGCCTACTGGATAGAGGTTTTGTTTATGCAATCGCACATATCCGCGGTTCAGAAATGCTTGGTCGCCCTTGGTATGAAGATGGCAAAAAACTGACCAAACAAAACACGTTCAACGACTTTATTGATGTAACCAAAGGGCTTGTTGAAGAAGGCTACGGCGCGAAAGATAAAGTGTTCGCTGTTGGTGGTTCTGCTGGCGGTTTATTGATGGGAGCAATCATCAACCAAGCACCAGAACTGTACCGTGGTATTGGTGCGCATGTCCCGTTTGTAGACGTTGTGACAACCATGCTTGATGAATCGATTCCTCTAACCACCAACGAGTATGACGAATGGGGCAATCCTAACAATAAAACCTATTACGATTACATGCTAAGTTACTCGCCATACGACAACGTGAAAGCTCAAAACTACCCGAACATGTTGGTAACAACAGGCCTGCATGACTCACAAGTACAATACTTTGAACCAATGAAATGGGTGGCGAAGCTGCGTGAGATGAAAACAGACAACAACGTGTTGCTGTTCAAAACCGATATGGAAGCTGGTCACGGTGGCGCTTCTGGTCGATTTAAGCGATTGAAAGAAGACGCACTTGAATACGCGTTCTTTCTAGGTTTACTAAAGACTCAATAGATTCAGCATAAATGTAAGTACTCACATCATCTCATGTCGCTATTTTGTCTCTACAAAATGGCGACATAAATTATTAAGCATGGTTAAATACGACTAACCATGAAACCCACCAAATCAAAAACCTTTAAAAACAAGCAGTGACAAAGGTTTACGAGAGGTATAAAAACAAATGAAAGTAATTAGCTTCAACATCAACGGTCTTAGAGCCCGCCTTCACCAACTGCAAGCTATTATCGACAAACACCAACCCGACGTGATTGGTCTGCAAGAGATAAAAGTACACGATGAAGCCTTCCCTATTGCTGATGTTGAAGCAATGGGCTACAAGGTTTACTTTCACGGCCAAAAAGCACACTACGGTGTGGCTATGTTGTGTAAGCAAGAACCAATATCTGTGCAGAAGGGTTTCCCAACAGACAATGAAGAGCATCAAAAACGTATGATCATGGCGACGTTTGAAGATGAGAATGGTGAAAAGGTTACCGTGCTAAATGGCTACTTCCCTCAAGGGGATAACATCAAGCATGAAACAAAATACCCGTACAAACGCCAGTTCTACAAAGATTTAATGACTTACCTAAACAACTATCACAACAAAGATGAGCAAGTGATTGTGATGGGCGACATTAATATCAGCCCTATCGACGCAGACATCGGCATTGGTGAACCTAATGCGAAACGTTGGTTAAAAACAGGTAAATGTTCTTTCCAACCAGAAGAACGCGAATGGTTGAAAACATTGATGGACTGGGGCTTTGTGGACAGCTTCCGCATGCTACACCCTGAAGTGAATGATCAATACTCGTGGTTCGATTACCGCTCAAAAGGCTTCGTGGACAACCGTGGCCTACGCATTGATGTGGTACTTGCAACTCAGAAACTTGCTGATAAGTGTACTGAAGCGGGTATCGACTACGAGCTACGCGGCATCGAAAAACCGTCTGATCACGCGCCAATTTGGTCGGCGTTTAAGTAACAAGTTAGATTGTTGTTATCATAAAAAACGGCGCTCAATGAGCGCCGTTTTGTTAACTGTGTGGATACCGTACGATTAGCTAAGTGGTCTTAAGTAAGCAAGGAAACGTTTCTCGGCGAATTTGAAAATCGCGATGATGATAAACGTTAGCGCCATGTAGAACAGGCCTGCCGTTAGGAAAGACTCGAATGGAGCGTAGTAACGTGAGTTAACCAAACGCGCAGCTCCGGTTAGATCCATAATGGTTACGATACCCGCAACGGCTGAACCGTGAAGCATGAAGATAACTTCGTTACTGTACGCTGGTAGTGCGCGACGTAGAGCACTTGGCAGAATAATACGTCTATAAGTCTTCGCTGTACTCATGCCGTATGCTTTTGCCGCTTCAACTTCACCTTTTGGCAAGCCATTGATCGCACCGCGGATAATTTCGGCAGTGTATGCAGAAGTATTAAGAATAAATGCGACTAATGCACAGAACCATGCGTTTTCCCATAATGTATCTTTTACCGGGAAAAACTGATCCATTCCGTAGTAGATCAGATACAACTGTACCAGTAATGGCGTACCACGAAAGAAATAGATGAATGACCAAGCAGGGGCATTAATTAGCATATTGGGGCTATTGCGAGAGATAGCTAATGGTATGGCAACAAATAAGCCAATGATCAAAGCTAAGCAAACCATCCAAGCCGTTGTCCATAAACCACTAAGGTAAATCGGCAGGCTTTCAATTATCAATGAAAAGTCCATAACTACCTCGCGTGGATACTGAATTTACGTTCAACCAGCTTAAGCAAGCCCGTCGAAACACTGGTGAAGAATAGGAAGATAAGCGCCACTGTCATATAGAAGGTAAATGGCATTTTGGTTGAACCTGCCGCTAATGCGCTAACACGTACCATATCTTCTAGGCCAATAATGGAAACCAGCGCGGTAGTTTTAAGTAAAACCAACCAGTTGTTACCAAAACCCGGTAGTGCGTGACGAATCATTTGCGGTAACAGGATACGACGGAACGCTAGAACAGGTCCCATGCCATAGGCCTTTGCTGCTTCCATTTCACCGCTATCAACCGCCATGATCGCACCACGGAAGGTTTCAGCCATGTAAGCGCCAAAGATGAAGCCTATCGTTAAAACACCAGCAACAAATGGACTGACATCAATATAATCAGGTAAGTAAGCGGTCCATTCATGGTTAGGATCACTTGATGTGAACCACTCATTGAGCCACTCATTGATGGAGTACAAACTGTTATTTAAAAGGATTTGTCCACCAAAGAAAATCAGCATCATCAATACAAGATCTGGAATGCCTCGAATGACGGTTGTGTAGAGGGTTGCGATGGCGCGAGCCCAACGATAAGGTGCAAGCTTTGCCAAAGCGCCTAGCATACCAAGCGCCATAGCTAAAATCAGCGACAGTAAGGCAACTTCGATTGTAAGCACCGCCCCTTTCAGGATCGACGCTTCATATCCTTGTAAATCAAACATAATGAATTCCAACAGAACTGCGAAAAGTTGGTAAGACAGGGAGAGGAGACCTCTCCCTTAAGAAATGACGCTAGAGATTACTGGCCGTATACATCGTAGTTGAAGTATTTAGCCGCAATATCTTGATAGATGCCTTTTTCACGTAGTGAAAGGATTGCAGCATCTAATTGTTTAGTCAGATCTTTGTCTTGCTTACGTAAAGCAATACCAAAACCTTCGCCGAACCACTTAGGGTCTGTCAGTGATGGACCAACGAACTCGTAGTCTTCACCACCTGCTTTGTTTAAAACGCCTTCTTCTAGAGCAGAAGCATCACCTAGTACAGCAGCAACGCGACCGTTTGCTAGATCAAGGTAAGCTTCGTCGAATGAACCGTAACGAACGATCTCTACTGTGTCACCATAGTTGTCTGTTAGGTATTTATCGTGAGTTGTTGCACGTTGAACTGCAATTTTTTGACCACTTAGATCATCAAAGTTAAGGCCTGCACCTTTTTTTGCGATGAACTTGTTTGGTATAAGTGCATATTTACCAGTGAAGTCGATTTTTTTCTTACGCTCTTCCGTGATAGACATTGCCGCAATGATCGCATCATATTTACGAGCAAGTAGAGAAGGAATAATGCCATCCCAATCTTGTGCAACAATCTTACATTTCACCTGCATTTCAGTACAAAGTGCGTTAGCCATGTCGACATCAAAGCCTTTTAGTGAGCCGTCAGATTCAGTCCAACTAAATGGAGGGTAAGCACCTTCAATGCCGAAACGTACTGTTTTCCATTCTTTTGCTTGAGCTACGCCCGTTGCAGCAGTTGCAGCAAGTGCCGCGACTAATAACCACTTTTTCATATCCCTACTCCTGTGATTTAGGTTTTTATGTTTTGCTAGTTTTAATATTGTGTTTGTTGTTGCTTATTAACTTACTGGTTGTGCTTCATTGTTAATACCGTCGTCATTTACCTTGGCAACGATATTTCAATTCTGATTAGTAGATCGATGAGATAAATTGTTGTAATCGTTCAGATTCAGGTTCCGTAAATAGTTTAGCTGGATCGCCCTGTTCTTCCACTAGACCTTGGTGCAGGAACATCACATGGTTTGATACATCACGAGCAAAAGCCATTTCGTGAGTTACCACAAGCATGGTTCTTCCTTCTTCAGCCAAATCACGCATTACGCCAAGAACTTCACCAACTAACTCAGGATCGAGTGCCGATGTTGGTTCATCAAACAACATCACTTCGGGGTCGACCGCTAACGCTCGTGCAATCGCAGCGCGCTGTTGTTGCCCGCCGGATAAGTGTCCTGGGTAGTAGTCTTTGCGCTCATACAGCCCTACTTTCTTCAATAGTAACTCTGCATTTTCAATCGCTTGTGCTTTAGGCACACCTAATACGTGAACAGGTGCTTCAATAACATTCTCGAGAACGGTCAGGTGAGACCATAGATTAAAACCTTGAAAAACCATTGCCAAACGAGAACGGATTCGCTGAACTTGTTTTTCATTGGTAGGAACAGAAACACCTTGACGATTATTTTTCATTTGAATTAATTCGCCATTAACCCAAATTTCGCCGGCGGTAGGTGTCTCTAAAAGATTGATACATCGAAGGAAGGTACTTTTACCCGATCCTGAAGATCCGATAATTGATACCACGTCGCCTTTATGCGCTGAAAGTGAAATTCCCTTTAAAACTTCATTTTGACCAAACGTTTTGTGTAGATCCTTTATGTCCAGCGCTGGTACATCTTTCATGCGCTTTCTCTCCCAAGTTTGTGAAAATGCAAGGTACTCCGACCTTTTCATGCGATACAAATTAGCACCACACGGATCAACATGCAACAAATTATTAACCTGGCAAATTCAGAATAAATAGCACTTCACGCTGACTTATTATGCACTATGTAGCGTTTTACCCTCAATTTAATGAATGAGTTATATCAATAACTCGTAATACCCTTTCTTACATTGTTTAAATAAAGTTAACCAAAATGAGATTGTCGTAACCTAATACTCGGTAAGGAAAACAAGTTATGTGACTAAGATGCTTTATTGCCGACAAGATATAGCGCACACATAAATATACAAGTCATTACATAAATCACAATTATTATAAAGGGACTAGATTGTAAGAGTTTCGCTAGTAAGCAGATAGTAATTAAACAATCCAGTAAGTTTTAGGCACATCAACGAACGCTGTGGCAACAGAGCTCAAAGAAGATAGTAAACGTTAACTTGTGAAAACAAATTACATGATTCATCAATGGTACGTTAACGAATCGCTTCATTTTGTAGCTTTCTTTCACATACACTCTTAAAGTGATCAAGATCAATCACCCTAAAGAGTAAGCTTGTTAAACTCCTCGACACACAATAAGGCATAAAAAATGCCAAATTTTTTTTTAACTTCACAGCATAATGCACATAAAAACTGCGCAACATAGTGCTAACAAGTTAAAACTAATAAATAACGCAATTACGCGAAATTATAGAATTCAATCTTAGAATTACTAACACAAAAATATGAGGAATCTATGTCAGACGTTGTCAATAATGCGAACTCTGAAGTAGAAGAGAAAAGCTATAAAGAGCTACACCGCCCTGCTTCTGAATTTGAGAGCCGCTCAGATTACCTAGACCACGAACTTCAAATCATGAAGCCTCGTCGTTTTGGCCTAAACCTTCCAGGCCGCGATTTCCGCTTTGAACTTGAAGACCTTGTTCCTGCACTTGCTGGCACCATTGGTATCATCGCAATGTATTCTGCAGTAATGATGTCTTGGGCTGATGGCCTCACTCAAGCTTGGGAACACGTAAACCTTGGTAAAGAATTTGCGATTGAAGTAGCTCGTGTAGAAATGCTTATCCCTGCACTGCTGTTCTGTATCCTTGCTTCTGGTTTCTTTAATCCAAAAGCCAACCTTGCCGGTAACCACGGCCCAATGATCCCTCTTATTGGTACCATCGCTCTAGCTGGTGCTCACCCTCTTGCATTGGCTATCCTTATCGGTATTTTCGGTCTAATCCTAAGCTTCCTAAAAGGCGGCTCCAAGCTAGTTAACCTGACTTCAGAAGGTACTGCTGGTGGCTTGCTCATTTTCTTAGGCCTAACCGGTACTATGAGCCAAATCAACTCAATTCAAGCATGGGCGGTTGGTCTTCAATCTTCTACTGTTGAAGCGGGTAGCATGGGTTACGTGGGTCTTATCGTTCTTGCTATTACTATTGCTATTTACGCTTTCCTAGCAAAAGTGAACAAGCGTTGGTTAGCTATCCCAGTCTGTGCGTTTACAGGCCTTGCTATTGCATTAGCATTAGGCGCTGGTTTCGATATCGTGTTCGAAACTGAAATGGGTATTCCAAACCTAAACCCTGTTTACTGGTGGGGTTCGACTTCTGAAGGTTGGATGCTTGGTTTGCCAAACATTGAACACTTTATCGCCTCTTTACCGTTCGCAATTCTTGCAGTAGCAATGTGGTCACCTGATTTCTTAGGCCACCGTATCTTCCAAGAGTTGAACTACCCTAAACGTTCTGAAAAAGTTCTGATGGACGTAGATGACACAATGACTATGTGTTCAGTTCGTCAAATGGTTGGTACTGCAGTGGGTGGTGGTAATATCACTTCTTCTTGGGGTACTTATATGATCCCAGCTGCAATTGCGAAACGTCCCATTCCTGGTGGCGCAATCTTACTTGGTTCGCTATGTATCATTGTTGCAATTCTTGGTTTCCCGATGGACGTTGCGGTATGGCCACCAGTAATGCGTGTTGCGCTACTTGTCGGTGTATCTCTACCTCTACTGGAAGCGGGTATGCAAATGGTTAAGGATTCGAAAGATTCTCAAGCCGCTGGTATCTGTATCTTTGGTTCTGCAGTTGTTAACCCAGTATTAGCTTGGGCGTTAACTATGCTTCTTGATAACAACGGCCTAATTGGTGATAAAGAGCGTGCGAAGCGTCTATCATTTGTAGACAAAATTGTTATCCCAGTTGGCGTTTTAGTTATCTGTCTAGTAGCAATGCTTGCAGTTGGTATGCTAGAGAGTCAGTATGGCCTAACATCTTGGCTATAAACTCTTTTACTATACAAAAGTAGTATTAAGATTAAAAAAAAGTTTGGGTGGCAACCCCTGCTACTCAAATTTTTTCAACTTTTGTTGGTATTTATTGATTTAGTTTAAGGTTTACAGAAATTTTTTAGCGTAGTCTTGATTACATAGAGTTAAAGACAACATATAAAGAGTAGTGACAATATATATAATCATATGAAGCGAATATGCTCATACATATTGTTATTAATAAGAGTGTACTACCCTTACGAGGGGCACTGGCTCAACAGTGTTAATGTACGTGTTTTTTCTACTAAAAAGGTAGGTATGTCATGGCAGAGCAATTTGCTAAAGCTTGGGAAGATTTTGCTGCAGGTGAGTGGCAAAGCGAAGTAAACGTTCGTGATTTCATTCAAAAGAACTACACGCCGTATGAAGGCGACGAGTCTTTCCTAGTTTCTGAGGGTACTGAAGCAACTAACAAGCTTTGGTCTTCGGTAATGGAAGGTATCAAACAGGAAAACGCAACTAAGGCACCTGTAGATTTCGATACTTCTGTTATCTCTACCATCACTGCTCACGATGCAGGTTACATTGAGAAAGATCTTGAAACTATCGTTGGTCTACAAACTGAGAAACCACTAAAACGTGCCATCATCCCTAACGGTGGTGTACGTATGGTTGAAGGTTCTTGTAAAGCATACGGTGAAACTCTTGACCCAATGGTTTCAAAAATCTACTCAGAATACCGCAAAACACACAATGCTGGCGTTTTCGATATCTACACGCCTGATATCCTAAAATGTCGTAAGTCTGGTGTTCTGACTGGTCTTCCTGATGCATACGGCCGTGGTCGTATCATTGGTGACTACCGTCGCGTAGCTCTATACGGTATCGACTTCCTAATGAAAGACAAGCAAGCTCAATTTGCTTCTCTTCAAGAGCAATTCGAAAACGGCGAAAACCTAGCAGAAACAATGCAACTGCGTGAAGAAATCTCTGAGCAACATCGTGCTCTAGGTCAAATCAAGCAAATGGCAGCTAAATACGGTTTCGATATCTCTGAGCCAGCTCAAACTGCTCAAGAGGCTATCCAGTGGACTTACTTTGGCTACCTAGCTGCTGTTAAGTCTCAAAACGGTGCTGCAATGTCTCTAGGTCGTACTTCGACTTTCCTAGACATCTACATCGAGCGTGATATCGCTGCTGGCAAAATCACAGAAGACCAAGCTCAAGAAATGATCGACCACTTCGTAATGAAGCTACGTATGGTTCGTTTCCTACGTACTCCTGAGTACGATGAGCTATTCTCTGGCGACCCTATCTGGGCAACAGAGTCTATGGGTGGTATGGGCATCGACGGTCGTACGCTAGTAACGCGTTCGAACTTCCGTTTCCTTAACTCTCTATACACTATGGGTCCTTCTCCAGAGCCAAACATCACTGTTCTTTGGTCTGAGCAACTGCCTGACGGCTTCAAACGTTTCTGTGCGAAGGTATCTATCGATACTTCTTCTATCCAGTACGAAAATGATGACCTAATGCGTCCTGACCTTGATTCTGATGATTACGCAATCGCTTGTTGTGTATCTCCAATGATCGTTGGTAAGCAAATGCAGTTCTTCGGCGCTCGTGCTAACCTTGCGAAAACAATGCTTTACGCAATCAACGGTGGTATGGACGAAAAACTTAAGATGCAAGTTGGTCCTAAAGAAGCTCCAATGACTGACGCTGTTCTTGATTACGATAAAGTAATGAACCGTCTAGATCACTTCATGGACTGGTTGGCTAAGCAATACGTGACTGCACTAAACAGCATTCACTACATGCACGACAAGTACAGCTACGAAGCGTCTCTAATGGCTCTTCATGACCGTGACGTTCGTCGTACTATGGCTTGTGGTATTGCAGGTCTATCTGTTGCAGCTGACTCACTGTCTGCAATCAAATTCGCGACTGTTAAACCAATCCGCGACGAAGATGGCATCGCAACTGACTTCGAAATCGAAGGCGATTACCCTAAATACGGTAACAACGACTCTCGTGTAGATGACATTGCTTGTGAACTCGTTTCTACGTTCATGAACAAGATCCGTAAGCTTAAGACTTACCGTAACTCTATCCCTACACAGTCAGTTCTTACTATCACGTCTAACGTGGTATACGGTAAGAAAACAGGTAACACTCCAGACGGTCGTCGTGCTGGCGCTCCTTTCGCTCCTGGTGCTAACCCAATGCACGGTCGTGATGAGAAAGGCGCTGTAGCTTCACTAACGTCTGTCGGTAAACTACCGTTTGCTGACGCACAAGATGGTATCTCTTACACTTTCTCTATCGTGCCAAACGCACTAGGTAAAGAACAAGACAGCCAACGTGCTAACCTTGCAGGCCTAATGGATGGTTACTTCCACCACGAAGCTGGCATTGAAGGTGGTCAACACCTGAACGTGAACGTTCTTAACCGCGAAACTCTTGAAGACGCAGTTAAGCACCCTGAGAAATACCCTCAGCTAACGATTCGTGTTTCTGGTTACGCTGTACGCTTTAACTCTCTGACTACAGAGCAGCAAGCTGACGTAATCGCACGTACATTTACTGAGTCTCTATAAGCTCACGCTCAATAGACAGTAAAAACTATTAGCCTCGCCAATGTGCGGGGCTTTTTTATATCTACCCTAAATATCATCAATACACCCTCGCCTAAGAAAGATTAGATTGGCCACAAAAAGCGCACTCGCATTCACTTTTTTCTACAAATCCACTCAAACTACGGTACTATTTCTGTTCATCATTTTAGAGTAACTGCTACATGAAATACCTTCGTTATTTACCACTGATTCTCCTCTCTTGTTCATCACTGGCATCTGAACGCTCTACGTTAACTTTTGCGTTAGACAACGATGGTATCTTTGGTGTCGACCAAGACTACACCAATGGCTTATTTCTGGGTTACACATCATCAAGTATTACTCCGTACAATTGGGTGAAACCATTAAGTCTTTCTTATTGGGGCGCAAACTCTCTAGATAAGTGGGAGATCACCATTGGCCACAAAATGTATACCCCTTCTGATATTGAATTGGAAATACCATCAGCCAATGATCGCCCATATGCCGGTTTCCTACACACAGAATTCAACTACATCAGCTTAAATCCGCAGCAAGCCCAACGCTTTAACATCACGTTTGGTACAACGGGTGAACGTGCACTTTCTGAAGACGCTCAAAAGCTAGTCCACTCGATCACGAAATCAGACGAACCTATGGGTTGGGAATATCAAGTTGATAATGAGTACGCCGGTAGTGTGGGGTATCTGAGTCATTTCAACCTAATGCGCAATCAAGCGTTAGTAAACACTGACTTCGAAATCTCTAACGTTTCAGAAATCAACGTGGGTAACTTTAGAAGTGATATTTCAACAGGCTTCATGTTCCGTTGGGGTACAGACTTAGGTGGCAACTTTGGTGCAGCCAACATCACTACAGAAAACCCATTCAAACCGGGCATGATCGGCGCGTCAAACACGGGTTGGTTTACCTATGCTGGCCTTGAAGGTCGTTACCGATTTAACGACCTGACTATCGAAGGCAATCGTTCAGGTGTGGACGAGTATGCGAATAAAAACAACGAAGACCCTGCTATCTACGATGTTACATTAGAGAACATACAAGCGACAGCCGTACTGGGTTTTGCTTGGTATAACCAACACGTTGGTGCATCCTTGGCGCTAACGGCAAAAACGCCTGATTACAAAGAAGCGAAAGAGTCAGTGTACACCACGGGTGGCATCACCATGTTTGCTTTCTTCTAGGTACCATAAGGCCTTTTTTCCTTTACTTTTCCAGTTTAAGAAAGGCAATCATCTTCGTCGATGATTGCCTTTACTTTTAAAGACCTCGTTACCATTTGACCCTATTTTATGTACCGTTTTTGTAATAAAATAAGGGGCATAAATTCCTCTACGAGAATAGCTCATGTCTACAACTGGTCGTATTCACTCATTCGAATCTTGTGGTACTGTCGATGGCCCTGGTATCCGCTTTATTGTGTTTCTTCAGGGCTGCTTAATGCGTTGTATGTACTGCCATAATCGCGACACATGGGATCTTCATGATGGAAAGGAAGTAACGGTCGAAGAGATCATCAACGAAGCAAAATCGTACCGTCATTTCATGAAAGCCTCTGGTGGTGGTATCACCTGTTCAGGTGGTGAGGCAATGTTGCAACCTGAGTTTGTCCGTGACTTTTTCCGCGCTGCTCAAGCTGAAGGTATTCACACTTGTCTCGATACTAATGGCTACATTCGAAAGCACACTGAAGTGATCGATGAAGTTCTAAAAGCCTCAGATTTAGTGATGCTGGATATTAAACATATGCGAGATGAGATTCACCACGACTTCATTGGTGTATCGAATAGACGTACGCTTGATTTTGCACGCTACCTACACAAGATCGGAAAAACCACTTGGATTCGTTACGTGATTGTTCCGGGTTACACCGATACTCCAGAAGATGCTCACCTTTTAGGTGAATTCATTAAAGACATGGATAACATTGAAAAAGTAGAACTACTTCCATATCACAAGCTTGGTGCTCACAAGTGGGAAGCACTTGGCCATGACTACCCTCTTGAAGGTATACAACCTCCAAGTAAAGAGAAAATGGACGAGATTGTAGCCGTACTTAGTCAGTATCATCCAAACGTCAAATACTAATCTAAGCTTACGTTGATAGTGATTTCAAACGCCTCAATTTCGATTGGGGCTTTTTCTTTACAACTTTTGTTTATCAATTAAAAAATCATATTAAATCCGTGTTGAGATCATGTTTCCACTCGTAGGAATGCTGTTACTCTTACTGCAACAAAAGAATACAACATTTAGTTTTTAGTGAGGCTCCTCCCATGGAAATGACCAATGCTCAGCGTCTAATTCTATCGAATCAATACTACTTAATGTCTCAAATGGATCCTGAGAATTCAACTAAATACCAACGTCTACAAACGATTGTAGAGCGCGGTTACGAACTCCAAATGCAAGAGCTTAACAAAGAATTTGGTTGTTTAACTGAAGCAGAGTGTCGTGAAATTATCGACATCATGGAAATGTACCATGCAATGCAAGAGTCGAACAAAATGCTTGCAGAACAAGAGCGTGCTGAAGTAGACCAACGTCGCCTGCAGTTCTTAGGTTTTGATATCGCTTCTGAAGCGCAGATCGTACATTACGTGCGTTTCCTTGTTGATTCTGAAGGTCTTTACCCTCAATTCGACAAAGCCGATCACCGCTTCAATAGCCAAATGCCAATGCTAGAGAAATACCGTCGCATGCTAACAACATGGCGCAACTGCCCTCGTCAGTACCACCTATGTGCAACAGAGCTGTCTCAAATCTTTAGTGCTTAAGCTTAATAGACAACACTAGATAGCAGCGACACCAACTGATTTGCAACATCGATATATACAAAGAAGGGTTACTCAACTGAGTAGCCCTTTTTATTACTTGAATCTTAAATACTAGGCTTGAACCCGCTATTGCTTACTGCCCTACTCATATAATCATTTGAGAATTGATTCCACACTGACGTTTCTCGCGCCTTCCACTTTTCATGTGTTGTCACTGCCATTTATATGGCTGTCTCACATCGGCTGTTTTAACTAAAGATTTTTTCACTGCTTCGACCTATATAGCAATCAATTTATGATAACGCAGCGCACGATAAAGAGGCTCATTCGAAAAAGAAACATCAAGCTCGATTATACGTCTAATGCACATAAATCCAGTTCAAGAATTGGAAAGCTGCCTAAAATCATAAAACAAACGGCTAGCCCCTCTCGAATGCAAAATAATTTGATTTTGCTCGCTTCAAGTTGCCTATTGCTTTCGCCAAGCTTTCCACACGCAAAATTGTAAATAAATACATAATTGTTAAGCAAAATTGTGGAAGCGGGTCTAACCTTAAAATGTAGGAAGAGCCTATTTTTCAATCGCTCGTCAGTTTTGACTGGTTAACAAGGGGAATGTGACTATGAGTATTTTTGACCACTATCAATCACGTTATGAAGCGGCCAAGGAAGAAGAGCTGACATTGCAAGAATTCTTGGGGCTGTGTAGAGACGATAAAAGTGCTTATGCTAACGCTGCTGAGCGCTTACTGCTGGCTATTGGCGAACCGGAGGTGATTGACACAGCTCAAGACCCTCATCTAAGTCGTATTTTCTCCAACAGAGTGATAGCACGTTACCGTGAATTTGAAGATTTTTATGGGATGGAAGACGCGATTGAGCAGATTGTTTCTTACCTAAAGCATGCCGCACAAGGCCTAGAAGAACGTAAACAAATCCTTTACCTACTTGGCCCCGTGGGCGGTGGTAAATCTTCTCTTGCCGAAAAGCTCAAAGCACTAATGCAAAAGTTACCCATCTATGTGTTGTCTGCCAACGGTGAACGAAGCCCTGTGAATGATCACCCCTTCTGCCTATTTGATGTAAACGAAGATGGTGATTTACTGAAGAACGAATACGGCATTGAGCAGCGTTACCTCCGTTCTATTATGTCTCCGTGGGCAGCAAAACGTCTGCACGATTTTGGCGGTGATATTTCCAAATTCAAGGTCATCAAACTACGCCCTTCGATTCTCGATCAAGTAGCGATCGCGAAGACAGAGCCAGGAGATGAAAATAATCAAGATATCTCATCTCTTGTTGGTAAAGTTGATATTCGCAAGCTTGAGCACTTCTCTCAAGATGATCCTGATGCCTACAGCTACTCTGGTGCGCTGTGTAAAGCAAACCAAGGTTTAATGGAATTCGTAGAGATGTTTAAGGCGCCTATTAAAGTCCTACATCCTCTCTTAACGGCAACACAAGAAGGTAACTTTAACGGTACCGAAGGACTTTCTGCATTACCGTTCGATGGCATGATCTTAGCTCACTCGAATGAGTCAGAATGGCAAACTTTCCGCAACAACAAAAACAACGAAGCTTTCCTAGACCGTGTGTACATTGTAAAAGTGCCTTACTGTCTACGTGTTTCTGAAGAAGTGAAGATCTATCAGAAACTGCTTGAGCACAGTGAATTGTCTAAAGCACCTTGCTCACCTAGTACACTAGAACTGCTATCACAATTCAGTATTCTGTCTCGACTCAAAGAGCCAGAAAACTCATCACTGTTCTCCAAAATGCGTGTCTACGACGGGGAAACACTGAAAGATACCGATCCAAAAGCGAAGAGTTACCAAGAGTACCGAGACTATGCCGGTGTTGACGAAGGTATGTCAGGGCTATCAACGCGCTTCGCCTTTAAGATCCTTTCTCGTGTGTTCAACTTCGACCAAGCTGAGGTAGCAGCTAACCCTGTTCACCTATTCTACGTCATCGAACAGCAAATCGAGCGTGAGCAATTCCCTCAAGAAACCGCCGAGAAGTACCTCGAGTTCTTGAAAGGATATCTAGTGCCTCGATACGTAGAATTCATCGGTAAAGAGATTCAAACCGCATATCTAGAGTCTTACTCTGAGTACGGTCAGAATATTTTCGACCGCTATGTCATCTATGCTGACTTCTGGATTCAAGACCAAGAGTACCGTGATCCAGAAACAGGACAGCTATTTGATCGCGCTTCTCTGAATGCTGAGCTAGAAAAAATCGAAAAAACAGCTGGAATCAGTAACCCTAAAGACTTCAGAAATGAGATTGTGAACTTTGTGCTTCGTGCCAAAGCCAATAATAACGGACAAAACCCCGTTTGGACAAGCTACGAAAAACTGCGCACTGTGATTGAGAAAAAAATGTTCTCTAACACAGAGGAACTACTTCCTGTTATTTCGTTCAATGCTAAAACCTCTACGGATGATCAGAAAAAACACGACGACTTCGTTGCTCGTATGATGGAGAAAGGCTACACCGAAAAACAAGTTAGGCTACTATCTGAGTGGTACCTAAGAGTTCGCAAATCCTCATAACTAAACTGTACAGAGCAGTTCAAGTGAACCGCTCGTACAACCTAAATAAAAGTAGGATCGCGACATCAGCTGAGAGGGAGTTCTTATGGCACAATTTATCGATCGGAGGCTCAATGGCAAAAATAAGAGCGCTGTAAACAGGCAGCGCTTCTTAAGACGCCATAAAGAGCAAATCAAAGAGTCTGTGGCCGATGCAGTCAACCGACGCTCAATCACCAATACTGAAACGGGTGAAGACGTCACTATTCCTCATAAAGACATCAAAGAGCCAAGCTTTCATCAAGGTCAAGGCGGCGTAAGAGAACGCGTACATCCAGGTAATGACCAGTTCATTACTGGCGATAAAATTGAGCGCCCTAAAGGTGGGGGCCAAGGTGGTGGTTCGGGGCAAGGGGACGCGAGCCCTGATGGCGAAGGCCAAGATGAATTTACCTTCCAAATTTCAAAAGATGAATATCTTGATATTCTATTTGAAGATTTAGCCCTGCCTAATCTAGAAAAGAATCAAGTCAATAAAATCACCGAATGGAAAACACACCGCTCTGGTTACCAAAGCGCGGGGATTCCATCCAACATTGCTATCGTGCGTTCACTGCAGCAGTCTCTAGCTCGAAGAACCGCGATGACAGCTAGTAAAAAACGCGAGCTTAACCTACTGATGGAGCAACTTGACCAAGTTAAAATGACGGAACCGGCACAACCTTTCGAAGAAAGTCGCTTAAAAGAAGAGATCGCCGAGCTACGCAAAAAAATTGAAAACGTGCCCTTCATTGACACCTTCGACTTACGTTTTAAAAACTATGAGAAGCGCCCTATTCCATCTAGCCAAGCGGTGATGTTCTGTTTGATGGATGTGTCGGGCTCAATGGATCAAGCCACCAAAGACATCGCAAAACGTTTCTACGTACTGCTGTATCTGTTCCTCAATCGCACTTATGAAAATGTCGATGTGGTGTTTATTCGTCATCATACTCAGGCGAAAGAAGTCGACGAACATGAGTTCTTCTACTCGCAAGAAACGGGCGGCACTATCGTTTCCAGCGCACTAAAATTAATGAAAGAAATTGTAGCTGACCGTTACCCAGCAAGTGAATGGAATATCTACGCCGCTCAAGCCTCTGACGGCGATAATTGGGCTGATGACTCCCCTCGCTGTAAAGAACTGTTGGTGAATAAGCTTCTGCCTATCTGCCAATATTACTCATACATCGAAATAACACGCCGCTCTCATCAAACGCTTTGGCACGAATACGAAAAACTCGAAAACAGCTTTGACAACTTTGCGATGAAAAATATTAGAACAGTGGATGATATTTTTCCTGTGTTTAGAGAGCTATTCCAAAAAGAAACAGCGTAAGGGGGCTTGCCATGACAGCGAAATCAAACGTTGTAGAAAAGAACGAAGCTACGCAGAAGAAAAACGAGAAGATGCTACCTGACGGACCCGATTGGACGTTCAACCTATTAGAGCAATATCACGTTGAAATTAAGCGTGTGGCGCAGCATTACCGTTTAGATACTTACCCGAACCAAATTGAAGTAATTACCTCAGAACAGATGATGGACGCTTATTCCAGCATTGGTATGCCCATCAATTACAACCACTGGTCTTTTGGTAAAAAATTCATTCAAACCGAACAAAACTACAAGCACGGCCAAATGGGCTTAGCATACGAAATTGTCATCAATTCAGATCCTTGCATCGCTTATCTGATGGAAGAGAACACCGTCACTATGCAGGCACTCGTTATGGCTCATGCTTGTTACGGCCATAACTCTTTCTTTAAAGGCAACTATCTGTTCCAAACATGGACCGATGCCAGTTCCATCATCGACTACCTATTGTTTGCTAAAAAATACATTACTGAGTGCGAAGAAAAATACGGCGTTGCAGAAGTCGAGCAACTTCTCGATTCTTGTCACGCACTGATGAACTACGGCGTAGATAGATACAAACGTCCAGAGAAGATTTCAATCGCAGAAGAAACCGCAAGACAGGAAGAGCGAGAGGCTTACCTGCAATCTCAAGTCAATGAGTTATGGAGAACGGTGCCTAAAAGTCAAGACAAAGAAGAAAAGGAAGCGATTCGTTTTCCTAGCGAGCCTCAAGAGAACATTCTCTACTTCATCGAAAAAAACGCTCCACTGCTTGAACCTTGGCAACGTGAATGTGTCCGTATCGTCCGTAAAGTCAGCCAGTATTTCTACCCACAGAAACAAACCCAAGTAATGAATGAGGGTTGGGCAACCTTCTGGCACTACACCATCCTTAACCACCTTTACGATGAAGGCTTAGTAAGTGATAAGTTCATCTTAGAATTCTTACACAGCCATACTAGCGTGGTCGCACAACCGGCTTACAACAGCCCTTACTTCAATGGCATAAATCCTTATGCGCTTGGGTTTGCGATGTTTAGAGACATCCGACGCATCTGTGAAGAACCAACCGATGAAGACAAAGAGTGGTTTCCTGAGTTAGCCGGAAGTGATTGGCTAGAAGCCGTGCATTTTGCTATGCATAACTTCAAAGATGAAAGCTTTATCAGCCAGTATCTTTCTCCAAAAATCATTAGGGACTTTAAGCTGTTCTCTGTGCTCGACGATGACCATAAGAACACTATTGAAGTCAGCGCTATCCATGATGATCCAGGCTATAGTTTGATTCGAGAGAAGCTCGCTGCACAATATAACTTAAGTAACCTTGAACCTAATATTCAGGTGCTAAATGTAGATGTCCGTGGTGATCGCTCGATGACACTGCAATATAGGCCTCACGACCGGATTCCTCTTGATAAAGGCTATGATGAAGTCATGAAACATCTATACCGCTTATGGGGCTTTGATGTCATTTTGGAAGAGCTCAACGATACGGGTCATAGAGAGATCCTGACCACTTGTCCCAAACGTAATGATTATGGAACCAAGATTTAACGCTTAACTCGCTAACGTTGACACTCTATATGTAAAAAGACATTCAGAAATGGTGCTGGAAAAGGCTTGAAAACCAAGCAAAATTTTTCGATAAGTAGCTACTCTACAATCAAATATTCTAGTGAAGTTATCGAGCCTTTTAACAAGCTAAGACGAGCAATTATTTACTACGATTGGTATAAACTTAAACAATCGGCTTTTGACCGCGTTCTATCAGCTTCATCAGCACGCTGTCTGCAGATTTACCTGCAACGCCAGCTAGCTTGTCTGATAGTTTTTTCTTCTGTACGTAGTGAATCGCTAGAACCGTCTTGTCTTTGCATGCTGCTACGACTAAATCATCAGAAGTGCTGATCTCATCCACCAGCCCAAGTTCATGAGCTTGTGTACCGAACCAGTGTTCGCCCGTTGCAACCTTATCAAGGTCTAGCGCTGGACGGTGGTCACGAATAAAGTCTTTGAATAAGCCGTGTGTCTCTTCTAGCTCTTCTTTAAACTTCTCACGTGCTTTATCGCTGTTCTCACCAAACATAGTTAGCGTGCGCTTGTACTCACCCGCCGTTAACTGTTCGAACTCAATATCGTGCTTTTTAAGCAGTTTATTGAAGTTAGGCAATTGAGCGATAACGCCAATAGAACCAACAATAGCAAAAGGTGCAGATACGATTTTGTCTGCAATACATGCCATCATGTAACCGCCACTTGCTGCGACTTTATCTACCGAGATAGTCAGAGGTAAACCTGCCGCTTTAATACGATCAAGTTGAGAAGAGGCCAAACCATAGCCGTGAACCATGCCACCGCCAGATTCAAGCTTAAGCAATACTTCATCACCTTCACGAGCCACAGCTAGAACCGCCGTTACTTCTTCACGTAATGAAGCCACTTCTTTCGCATCAATGCTGCCGTTAAAATCAAGAACGAATAGATGTGGTTCACGCTTGCTATCAAGCTCCCCCTCTTTCGCTGCTTTCTTCACTTCTTTACTGCGTGACTTTACTTTCTCTTTTTCTGCTTTCTTTTCTGCTTTATCACGTGCTTTGATGAAAGTATCATCATGCAAATGGTGCTCTAATTGTTCAATAGTCTGTTTGTGATGTTCCGATAGGTTAGTGATTTCCAGCTCACCTTTAATTGCGCTTGATTTCCCACCCACAGATTTAGCAATCACTAAAATTGCGATGATGGCGATTACAACGGTCGCAATCTTGGCTAAAAACAAGCCGTAGTCCAACAAAAATTCCAATGTCATATCCCCTATTGTATGAATTAGTGTATTGTAACCATCTTGTCACGATTACCAAGAATTTCTCATCATTCCTGCGGTTATCTGTGTGATTAAACATCAATGGAATGACGAACATAATAAAAGAAAGAAGGATAAGCACAGTGGATTACCCAATCTCTACAGATGCCCTCAAAGATAAAGTAATTTTGGTTACAGGTGCCGGTGCTGGCATTGGTCGCCAAGCAGCACTAAGCTTCGCTCAACATGGTGCAACTGTCATTCTGTTAGGCCGCAATGTCAAAAACCTTGAATTGATTTACGATGAAATCGAAAGCGCTGGTTACCCACAACCTGCGATTATCCCATTGGATTTAAAAGGCGCGACAAAACAGAACTACGTTGATATGGCTGAAACCATTGAATCACAGTTTGGTCGTTTAGACGGCCTACTGCATAACGCAGGTGTGCTTGGCACGTTAAGTCCATTCGATCAAATCGATGAAGAAACATTTGATGGCGTCATGCAAATCAACGTTAAGGCTGAATTTCTAATGACTCAAGCACTGCTGCCAGTAATTAAGAAAGCGGAAGCGGGTCGTATTGTCTTTACCTCTTCAACGGTTGGTCACTCTGGCCGCGCGTTCTGGGGCACTTACGCGATTTCAAAGTTTGCAACAGAAGGTATGATGCAAATCCTAGCGGACGAGCTTGAAGACACAAACATCCGTGTTAACGCAATCAATCCGGGCGGCACTCAAACACGCATGCGTGCAAAAGCGTACCCAGGAGAAGATGCGAATAAGCTAAAAACGCCACTCGACATCATTCCACTGTACCTGCACTTAATGAATCCAAGTGTGACAGACATTAATGGTCAATGTATCGATGCTCAACCTAAGTAACTGATATCATTAACCAACAGTAAAAAGCCGCTTCCATAGCGGCTTTTTTTGTATCTAAATCAACCATCTAATATTTAATTCACCTGATTTTCATCATTTCTCTTTGCATCTTTTTCATTGTTAAATATACTGTATAGATATACAGGTATTTAATTATGCATGAACTAATAAAAAGCTTACAAGACCGCCAGCTAATCTGGAAAGGGTTACAATCAACAACGCAAGGAAGTACCACTTCAACAGGCTATCCTCAATTGGATAAACAGCTTGATGGAGGCTTTCCGATGCACGGCGTTATTGAGGTGGAATCACAACAAGGGATCGGCGAACTTCGTCTACTCACGCCTTATTTAGCTCAACAAAACTCACAGAAACTGGCCATTTTCATCAACCCACCAGGGAAGATCTGTGCCGAGTTTTTCAACGACCAAAATATTCCACTAGAGAACATCCTAGTCATCCAACCTCAGCGTGCTCTCGATGCACTATGGGCCGCAGAACAATGCCTCAAGAGTGGTGCTTGTCATTCTATATTGCTATGGGGAGCCAATCTAGAAATCCACCAAACCAAGCGCCTGCAAGCAGCAAGCGAAACGGGTAAGTGCCTGCAATTTCACTTTAAAGCCACCAGCCATAATCAGTTGTCCCTACCCGTTTCTTTAAGCATGAAACTCTCTTCTCACGCGCAGGGGTTAAAGGTTGAGGTCACGAAGAGAAAAGGCAGCTGGTCGTATGGCAGCTTTATTCTCGACATGAGCCAAAACTGGCCGTTACTCACAGAAAAAGTCATCAATCAAAACAGTTCGACTCACGCTTTGTCTAGTAATACGGTGCCGGCTTTCCCTATTGCGAAGCAAGGCTAACGTATGTTGTGGCTTTATCTACACTTTCCATCTCTGCAGTTAGATACCTTGTTTAACTCTAATGAATTAGGTTTGAACGGAGCATCACACGCTCAGCCTATTATCATTGTCGATGAAAAAGATCATCGCGTGCTACAGGCTAACCAAGCCGCACTGCAATCAGGCATCACATTAGGCATGGGGCTCGGGTCTGCAGCGGCACTTTGCCACAACTTACACGTCCACCCTTACAGCATTGAGCTAGAGAAAAATAAACTGAAAGAGATCGCTCAATGGGCATATTTAGTTACATCAGATATGGCGTTACTGCCGCCCAATGGTTTATTGATTAAAGCCTCTAACATGCTGTCGTTTTACAACGGGCTAGACAATTACTGGCTCGAACTCAAAAGCCATTTAGAGTTACTCAACATCCAGTTCAGCTTTGCCACAGGTTATTCGCCGCTTTCTGCAATCCTTTTGGGTAAACAATCAATCAACCAAGTCACTAATAATGTTGAACAAATGAAAGCATGGGCCAATCAGCAAACATTGAGTTCTAGCGAGCTGCCAACTAAGCAAGTGGAGCGTCTGAACCGCGTCGGCATTAACTTAGTGGAAGACCTATTAAAGTTGCCTTTGCAAGAAGTCGCACGTCGCTTTGATATCGACTTAGTCAACTATGTTGGTCGCCTTAATGGGCAGTTCAAACACCTGATTGATTTCTATCATCCACCAGAGAGTTTTCAACAATATTTGGAGTTACTGTTTGATATTGAAAACATCCTATTTATCGAAAAGCCGTTGCTGAAATTGTTGAATCAGCTCGAGTGTTTTTTGAAACTACGCGACCGAGTGGCTTTCGAGTTAACGCTGACTTTACACCTAAGAGATAAAGACGATCACCCTGTCTCTTTTTATTCGGCGCAAGGCGATTACCTTGCTGGAAAATGGGCGAACCTAACGCATCTCACCTTAGAGTCACTAAAGCTCACAGCACCGGTTCAGGGGCTGACACTCAGCTTGATTCGTCATGGAGAACCCCAAATGGCCTACCATGACCTTTTTGATGGCAATACCGGAACGCTTGCTGCGCTAGACCTACTTTCACTGTTACAGGCGAAGCTTGGGCAAGCCTGTATTCAAACTCCTAAAATGCAGCAGGATCCTAGGCCAGAAAAAAACAATCAATATTCACTACCAACACTAAGTCATGTGGCAAAAAAGGCTCTGACTCCCCAAAAGGCCAATCAACAAACCACAACAGCTATCAGTATTAATCAACAGCGACTCAGGCCGAGTATTCTTCTGCCTGAGCCTGAAGTATTAACAGAGAGCGTCACCTTGTCTCAAGGCCCTGAACGCATTGTGTCTGGGTGGTGGGACGGAGAGAAGATCATTCGTGACTACTTTATTGCTTACAGCAAAAACGGGCGGTGGTTATGGGTATTTAGAACACCAGATAAACAGTGGTTCTTGCACGGTTTGTTCAGCTAGTCAGTAAGACAGTTTGGTAAGTCGTTCTTGCCACTTGTTCCATTTAAACGCCCCTTTTCAATCATGTTCACTCTCAATGATTAAGTGAGGTTACGTTATGTCTCAGCAATACTCAGAGCTTTTCTGCCAAAGTAATTACTCCTTCCTTGAGGGAGCTTCGCATGCGGAAGAGCTTGTTTTACAGGCCGACTTCTTACGTTACAAAGCATTCGCGGTCACCGATGAGTGCTCGGTAGCGGGCATCGTGAAGGTTCACTCTGCAATCAAGCAACATAAACTGTCGCTCAAGCAAATTGTCGGGAGCATGTTTTGGTTAAATGACGAGTGCCAAGTTGTCTTGTTATGCCCAAATAGAACGGCCTATGCCGAGCTGTGCCGTATTATTACCAACGCGAGACGTCGTAGCAGCAAAGGACATTATCAGCTCTCTGAATGGGATATCATGTCGGCTAAGCATTGCTTCATTCTTTGGTTACCTCAACAGAAAAATGAAGACTCACATTGGGGACAATGGCTTTCTCAGCATCACTCCGGCCGGCTGTGGATTGGCCTACAACGACACCTAAAACAAACCGACCAGCAGTACATGGATTACTGTGTTGAACTATCACAACATCATCAACTGCCAATAACAGCTTGTGGTGGCGTGCTGATGCACAACGCTAATCGTTTGCCCTTACAGCACTCACTCACCGCGATAAAGTACCAAAAAACCATTACCGAAGTGGGCAGTCACTTACTCGCTAATGCCGAGCGCTGTTTACGAAGTATTGATAAGCTCTCTCATATATTCAAAGCTGAGTGGCTAAAAGAGAGTAATCATATCTCTAAGCTGTGCGAATTTGATTTAGACAGCTTACGTTACGAATACCCAAGTGAACTTATTCCTCAAGGTGAGACGCCCATGAGCTATCTGCGAATGTTGGTCGAGAAAGGAAAACAGGCTCGCTTCCCGCAAGGCGTGCCTAACAACATTCAACAAATCATAGAGAAAGAATTGGGGCTGATTGAAGAGCTAGACTACCCTTTCTTCTTTCTCACGATCCACGACATCGTCATGTTTGCCAAAAGCCAAGGGATTCTTTACCAAGGTCGAGGTTCAGCGGCCAATTCCGTGGTCTGTTACTGCTTAGAAATCACCTCTGTCGACCCAAGGCAGATCTCGGTGTTATTTGAGCGCTTCATCAGTAAAGAGCGCGATGAGCCGCCCGATATTGATGTCGATTTTGAGCACGAACGACGTGAAGAAGTCATCCAATACATCTATCAAAAATACGGTAGAGAACGCGCTGCGCTTGCCGCAACGGTCATTTCATATCGCTTCAAAAGTGCAGTAAGAGATGTCGGCAAAGCATTAGGGCTACAAGAAACCCAGCTTGATTATTTCATTAAGAACACGAATCGCAGAGACAAAAGCCTAGGTTGGCAGACTCAGCTCACCCAATTAGGACTACAACCTGACTCTTTAAAGGGTCAGCAATTTATCCATTTGGTTAATGAAATTATTGGCTTTCCACGTCACCTGTCTCAGCACGTCGGCGGCTTTGTGATCTCTTCTGGGCCTCTGTATGAACTGGTTCCTGTCGAGAATGCGGCAATGCACGACCGAACCATTATTCAATGGGATAAGGATGATCTAGAAACCTTAGGCTTGCTGAAAGTTGATGTACTCGCGTTAGGTATGCTCTCTGCGATTCGTAAATGTTTCGACCTGATCAAACGCATTCACGGGCGATCACTGACCATTGCTGAGATCACTCGCCTTAAGGACGATCCTCAGGTTTACGGCATGATTCAGCGAGCAGATACGGTCGGGATATTCCAAATTGAGTCACGTGCGCAAATGAGTATGCTGCCAAGGCTTAAACCGAAAACTTACTACGACTTGGTAATTCAAATCGCTATCGTGCGCCCGGGTCCAATTCAGGGCGATATGGTACATCCATTTCTAAAACGTCGAGATGGCATTGAACCCATAAGTTACCCATCTAAAGAGGTGGAATCGGTACTATCACGCACCTTAGGTGTACCTATATTTCAAGAACAAGTGATTAAACTCGCGATGGTAGCTGCAGGGTTCACTGGCGGAGAAGCGGATCAACTCAGGCGCGCGATGGCCGCTTGGAAGAAAAACGGTAACGTGTTTAAGTTTAAAAACAAACTCATCGAAGGCATGCAAAAACGCGGCTACAAAACCGAGTTTGCCGAACAGATATTTAAACAGATATGCGGCTTTGGCGAGTACGGTTTTCCGGAAAGTCATTCAGCTTCGTTTGCGGTATTAGCCTATTGTTCAGCTTGGTTGAAATGTTACTACCCAGAATGTTTCTACGCTTCTTTACTGAATAGCCAACCCATGGGTTTTTATAGCCCGTCGCAGTTGGTACAAGATGCACAGAGACACAATCTGGTGATTCTTCCGGTATGTGTGAATACCTCTCAAGAGAATCACACGGTTGTTTCTCATCAGAATGGTCTAGCGATTCGATTAGGGCTGCGACAAATCAAAGGCTTGAGCGAACACGGTATCCAGAGCGTACTCGCCAATCGTCCGCATTCCGGTTATCGTCATCCTAGTCAGGTGAAACAACTATCGATCCATAAAAAAGACATCGAACTGCTCGCCTCGGCTAATGCGTTGCACAATGTTTCCGGTGATCGTTTCCAAACTCGTTGGGCACTGATGGACTCCGCTTCTGACCTGCCTCTATTTCGTCAGGCTTACGACAAGGTAGAGCACGCTTTGCATAAACCCAATGAGATGCAGGATCTATTGGAAGATTTCACCAGTGTCGGGATTTCATTAAACAAGCACCCCATCACTTTGCTCGAAGAAGCGGGACGATTAGGTCGATTCACACACATGAAAGATCTAATACAACAAAGGCACAAATCTATGGTCACCGTTGTCGGATTAGTCACAGGCAAACAATCTCCCGGAACCGCGGCAGGTGTCACCTTTGTCACTCTGGAGGATAGCACTGATAATATTAATGTTGTTGTATGGGGAGCTACCGCACGAGCTCAGCAGAAAGCCTACCTCACAGCCAAAGCATTAAAAGTACAGGGAATATTAGAAAAGGAAGGCGAAGTAATGCATGTGATTGCTGGGAAGCTCATCGATATTACCGATGAAATTGTTGGTTTGAAAACCAAATCACGGGATTTCCATTAGCGACTCAGATAGCCGTTTTCATAAACGCTAAAAGCGAAAAAGGGAAGCATCTGCTTCCCTTCAGTTCAGCTCAGTTCAAATTATTGAATAATACCTCAACGCTATCCGCCGTAAGCCTTTTCTTAAAGGCTCTATAAACCATTAGCAGTATTACTTACAAAATCTGGCGCATTCGTTCTTGAGTCACTTCAACTAATAGGTCTGGTTGGAATTTAGAAATGAAGCGATTACACCCTACTTTCTCAACCATTGCTTCATTGAAACTACCACTTAATGAAGTATTTAGCGTAATGAATAAGTCACGCATTCTTGGATCACTACGAACCTCATGAGTCAGTTTATAGCCGTCCATTTCAGGCATTTCAGCATCGGTAATCATCAACAATATTTCCTGATTAATGTCTTTACCTTCGTCACACCATCCCTTAAGCAGATTCAAAGCTTCTAAGCCATCGCAACATTCAATAATATTCAGGCCGAGTTGTGACAAAGTGCCTTTAATCTGGTTACGTGCTGTTGAAGAGTCATCAACAATAAGAACGTTACGTCCAACCATCTCATTGGCGAGCTGCTCGTCTAAAATCCCTTCAGAGATAGAAACATCGTAATCAATGATCTCAGCTAGTACCTTTTCAACATCGATGATCTCAACAATTTTATGTTGATCTTCTTCTTGAATATGCGTAATCGCTGTTAGGTAGTTTGCACGCCCTGCTGTCTTCGGTGGTGGCTGGATTTCAGTCCACATCGTATTCACAATATTACGAACTTGCCCAACCAAAAAACCTTGAACGGTTCGGTTGTACTCCGTAATAATCAAATTACTTTCTTGAGAATCGGCACGTGATGGCGGAAAGCCTATCGCACTACGTAAATCAATTACAGGTACGGACTCACCGCGCAAAGAAGCAACGCCGGTAATATTATGATGGGAGCCTGGAAAGCGAGTGAGTACTGGCAATTTTAGGACTTCTTTCACTTTAAACACGTTAATCGCAAATAATTGACGACTATTTAAACTGAATAATAAGAGTTCCAGACGGTTTTCACCTACCAGTTTGGTTCTTTGATCAACCGAATTTAAAACTCCAGACATACAACACCTTAGTGACAAATAATAACTTTGGCTACAATAGCCTACTTCAATAGGATAACACAAAGCGCCAATCACAGAATACTTAAACTAAGTACCAAAAATACTGCAATACGAAGCTTAGGTGTATGGTTGGAGTAGACTATAACAGTAGTAAAGAAGCTAACCTTCAATAACTTTCATCAATAGCTGACCATCGTACAAAGCCTGCTTGATAAGCGCAGCACCCGGCATGGTCGCCTGCTTATAAAAACGAGACTCCACCAACTCTAAGTCTTGATGGTAAACCGATAAACTCTGCTCTTCGATACACTTTTGAATTTCAGGGTATAGGACACTTTTTGCTTGGTTAATAACACCGCCAACCAATATTTTCTCTGGGTTGAATAGGTTAATCACAATCGCAATCGCCGCACCTAGGTAGCGACCTAACTGCTCAATCACTTCGACGGCTAACTCATCTCCACCGGCTGCTGCCGCGCAGATTTGCTCAATGGTGACATCTTCAAACACAGACAAGGTTGATGTTTCACCATTTGCGAGTCTTGCTTTCACTTGGTCACGTATCGCTTGTGAACTCGCTACCGTTTCTAAACAGCCTCGGTTACCACAATGACAAAGCTTGCCTTCTTTATCGATCTGGATATGCCCCAGTTCACCGATATTGCCATGACGCCCTTGCAAAACACGTCCATCAAGAATAATCCCGGCACCTAAACCATGGTGAATCGAGATAAGAACAGAGTTGTCGTTGTCTTGTGAATTACCAAACAGCTTCTCTGCCAATGCCCATGCTCGGGTGTCATTGGCAATAAAGACTGGCAAGCCCGTTTCTTTATAGATCTCCGGCCCTAACGCTAAATTTTCAACATTATAGTGTGGCATCTGCAACACTATACCTTGCTCAGAATTCACAAGGCCAGGTAGCGTAACCGCAATGCTGGTTACCCTATCGAGTTGTTCAGCATAGGTTTGGAAGAATTCATCAATCTCATGCAATAAGCGAGCAAGCACATCGTCTTGGTCACGTTCATGAATATCGATTTTAGTATCGATAAGAACATCACCACCCAATTCATGCAGAGCAATTGTCAAGTATCCACGACCAAGACGCATCGACAGAAACTGCCAACCTTCGTTATTGGTTTGCAGACCGACAGCCGGACGCCCACGAGTGGTGGCTTCTTGAACCGTCGTTTCATGAATAAGGTGAGCTTCAATGAGTTCACGGGTAATTTTAGTAATACTCGCCGGAGCCAACTCACTTTGCTTGGACAAATCGATACGAGAAATAGGACCTTTAAGGTCAATTAGTTTATATACACGACCAGCATTGACCTGTTTGATATGATCAATATGGCCCGGTTGAGCCATGTACATTTTACGCTCCAAAAATCATCAACTGGATAATTTTTTTACTTTGCGAAGTAATTGTGAAGTCACTTGGTATATCGCCGTGACCAGTATCACGTATATACATGAATCTTTGTGTATCGAGTCAAATAGTTCGAGAAGAATTATCATCCAAATTGAGAAATTAAGACTTAATTTTCGAAAAAAAACATCACGACTGAGGCATGAATCCAATCATTGTGGATAATTGGAGAAATACCTTCCAAGCTCCCAATAAATTATCAATTAATGCATATACTTAATTCAGCCTTAAATCAGATTACAGTCCTCACTCTAGGAGTATTCATGACAGCCGCATTAAGAAAAACGAAAATCGTCACCACACTAGGCCCTTCAACAGATAAAGGTAATGTGCTTGAAGCTATCATCAAAGCCGGTGCCAATATCGTCCGTATGAACTTCTCTCACGGCAGCAGCGACGATCACATCCAACGCGCAGAACAAGTTCGAGCGATAGCTAAACGGCTCGGCACTCAAGTCGCCATTTTAGGAGATTTGCAAGGTCCAAAGATTCGTGTGTCGACATTCAAAGATGGCAAGATCCAATTAGCCGTCGGAAACCAGTTCACTCTAGACAGTAACCTAGGTTTAGGTGAAGGCAACCAACAAGCCGTTGGCCTCGATTACAAAGAGCTGCCAAACGACGTATCAGCTAACGACATCTTATTACTCGACGATGGTCGTGTTCAATTAAAAGTGACCAGTGTCGAAGGGTGTAAAGTCCACACTGAAGTGATCATCGGAGGCCCTCTCTCCAACAACAAGGGGATTAATAAAAAAGGGGGTGGCTTATCCGCAGAAGCGCTGACAGAAAAAGACAAGCGCGATATCGTAACCGCAGCACAAATCAAAGTGGATTACCTAGCGGTGTCTTTCCCTCGCAATGGCGAAGATATGCATTACGCGCGTCAACTCGCACATGAAGCCGGCTTAGAGGCTCATCTTGTGGCTAAAGTGGAACGAGCAGAGACAGTCGCCACTATTGAGAACATGGATGACATCATAATGGCCTCAGATGTGGTCATGGTGGCCCGTGGTGACCTAGGAGTAGAGATTGGTGACCCAGAGTTGGTTGGAGTACAAAAACAGCTTATACGTCGTGCAGGGGCGCTTAATCGAACAGTGATCACCGCAACTCAGATGATGGAGTCGATGATCTCCGCTCCAATGCCAACTCGGGCAGAAGTCATGGATGTAGCGAATGCCGTACTTGATGGGACGGATGCCGTAATGCTTTCCGGTGAAACAGCAGCAGGCGATTACCCAGTCGAAACCGTGAAATCAATGGCAGAAGTCTGTATTGGCGCTGAAAAGATGGCGGGTATTAACAACCACTCCAATTACCGTCTTGATCGTACCTTTGTAACGGCTGAAGAAACCGTTTCGATGGCGACCATTTACTCTGCGAACCATATGGAAGGAATTAAAGGCGTGGTCACTCTCACTGAATCCGGACGCACAGCACTGATGATGTCACGCCTCAGCGCCGATATGCCCATCTACGCACTATCTCGTAACGAAAGCACACTTAACCGTTGCACATTGTACAGAGGGGTTACCCCAATTTACTTTGAAACAGAAGCCAAAGACAGCCTTGATATTGCGCTCTCTACGCTCGCCTGCTTGAAAGAAAAAGGATATCTCACATGTGGCGATCTAGTGATCATCACACAAGGGGACATTATGGATGTAGCCGGATCGACCAACTGTATGAGAATTCTGCCTGTAACCTAACTCTAAAATCTTCAAGTTTGTTCAATCATCTAAAGCCCGAAGGCTAATTATTCAGTGTTTAAAGTTTTGGTTTTCGAGAGCAAATAAAAAAGAAAGGGTTATCGGACCAAGTTCAATAACCCTCTCCATTTCAAAAAACTTTTCTACAAGTATTTTTTTCCGGCAGCATCGGTTACCAAATGTGGCGTATGTGAGCTACGAGCGTTGTCAGTGGAAGAATAAGTTTCAACAAAACGATAGCCAGCTTCTAACCCCAATTCGTAATCATGCAGTAAATCATCTTTATGACTCATTAATGAGCTCGATTTAAGCGTTTGACTAGGTGCTATCTGAACCACAAAAGTATCATCGGGAGGTGAGTTAAGGAAGTTCTGAGTCAACGAGTAAGTTTGGTAATGAACCATCAACATATCAGCTAATCCTGAATCAAATTTATCACCAATCAAATGACTTAAACGATAGATATCATCAGCACCAAATAACCATCGACCGCCATTTAGAAGATCTAAATGTACCCTATCTCTCTTTTGTTCTTTTGAGCTCAAGATTTGTTGTTGAAAAAACGATGTCCAATCGTTTTTCCATTGGTCCACTTTTTGTTGCCAATGACCGTGAACGTTATTAAACGAACCGCGAAACCATTCAAGTTCTTCTAAAGATAGCGTCTTATTTTTTACAGGTAAAATTGGCTTGCTATGGACCGGATTTAGTTCAAACGCAGGCTCAGTTCTAATTACGACGATAGAACGAGCATTGCGTCGCCAAGCTTCTTGTACAGGAATAGATGCTGACACACCACCATCCACATAAGAACCGTTTCCAATACGTATTTCATCATTATATAGACGTGGAATGGCGCACGTGGCAACCATTACCTTGTACCAATCTTCACTTAATACAGGAAAGTAGTAATCTTGAAGATCTTTCGAATCGGTGACCGCGGCAAAGAGTTGACGATCACCCAACGTTTGTCTTCCCAAATCAAGGTCGAGCTTATATGGATAGGCCATGATTTTCTCTAAGGCCCACTCTAACCCCAACTTTTTTCGATGTCGTATATAAGAAAATAGGTTAAAGAACTCTGGAGAAGTAGTGAGTTCGAGGACAAAAGAACGACTTAAGCCTTTATTACGACATAGGTAAGCGCATAAATTGAGAGCGCCAGCAGAAGTGCCAAAAAACTCATCGAAAGGGTCAAAGTTAGAGATCAGGAACGCATCCAGTACCCCTGAGGTGAAAATGCCTCTCTGTCCGCCCCCTTGAGCAACCAGTGCAGTTTTTCCAGCAATAAACTTAGCGTAGTAATCCAAATCTATTGCTGTATCAATATTGGTTATAATACCACTATTCATTTATTCCCTGAGTATAAAACCCGGCCTCTCCACAAATAGTATTAACTACCAATTGCGATAAAGCCGAATGAAAGAATGATTGTGTAAATTAACACTGTTATTTGTAGGGCGTTTTTCAGATTATGGTCCATAGACACCTCTGGCTTATTATTAATTTGTCGAGTCACTGTTTAATTATTATCAGGTGTGTGAAGTATCTTCAAGAATCGTCGAAATTAGTCGCACAATATTGATGTAACCATCACAATTAGTAAGTGTATGGATAAGGATATACTCATGAATAACAAAGCAAATATGATGGCGCTTATTGCGCTTTTCTCCGTATCGAGTGTGTATGCTTCGCCGGAGATCATCATTACCCCGATGGTGGGTTATACCGGTGGCGGTAGTGTCGAAGACCAGGATGGTAAAAACTACGACATGAAACCGTCTGAAAACTACACCTTTGCGATTGAAACGCCACTTGATAAAGGTCGCATCGGCTTTTTCTATTCTAACCAGAGCTCAGAGCTAGAAAAACTCAACCTAAGCTCCTCAATTCAATACCTACACTTTCAAAGCAGTATTTACTACCCTGCTTCTCCGGTGTTGTCTGGGTACCTAGGTTTGGGGATTGGTGCATCTTACGTAGATGTAGACTGGGCGAAAGATAAATTTGGATTCTCAACCTCTATCTTTGGTGGCTTAGAGTACAAATTTAGTGACCGCTTAGCACTTAACACTCAAGTGCGTTGGCTAGGTACTGTGGTCGACAACGACACGTCTGGGGTTTGTAACGTACCCAGCACGGGGCAAGACTGTATTATCCGATTTGATACCGATTGGATGAACCAATTCCAAGCGAATGTCGGACTGAGCTTTACTTTCTAAACCAAACCGTTTTTAAGCCACGCTTTCTAGGCTATTCAGTTCGCATGAGGCATAAAGACCTAACAAAACAAAAAAGCCAACTTCATGCGATGCTGGCTTTTTCACTATAAAAACAGTTTAAGTTCACTTTAGAACTTATAGGTGACACCCAGAGCACCGCCGACTTGCAACTCGACGCCTTTGTACATGTCTAGCTCAGGGTGAACTTGTGCGTAAGCATTCCAACCTTCGTAAAAATTAACTTTCACTCCTAACGGTACTCTTAAACCAAAATCGTCATTCCACTCAGCCCAAGCACCTGCACCTACGTACCAATTTAACGGAACTTCCGTTTTAAACTGACCACGTTTCCAAATGTAGTCGAATGCCGCGCCGTCGTTACCGATGGTTGCACGGTACTTCTGGTCAAACTCCACAACGGCACTCAAACCTTGATCAATAGCTAGACCAGCTTCTAAATTTGGATCTGCGGCATGAACAAACGAGGCTCCACTGAAGCACATAAGGCCGAACAAGTAACGATGTTTCATAATATTTCCAGACTGTCTTACAAAAACGTTAGGTTACGTAAATAATAGACAGAGGTGTCATCATTAAGTTAAATGACAACAGATCCCCAGAGTGGGCAAGTTGAACATCAATGCATAGAGTTAAGCGATAACAGATTGATCAGGAAGGGTTAACTTAGAAAGTGTTTCATCAAGCAAAAAAAAGGAGACCTTTCGGCCTCCTTTCCATTTATTGAATCAGTGAATTAACCGTTGTTACGGATCCACTCATCCATGTCTGTCTTAAGGTTGTCAGACTTAGTACCGAAGATAGCTTGAACGCCACCAGAAACAACAACAACACCTGCTGCACCTAGTTTCTTCAGTTTGTCTTGGTCAACAACTGCTGTATCAGCAACTGCAACACGTAGACGAGTAATACAAGCGTCAAGACCCGTGATGTTCGCTTTACCACCGAAGGCAGCAACTAGCTCACCAGCAAGTTCAGAACCAGTCGCAACTGACTCTTCTTCAGACTCGTCTTCACGACCTGGAGTTTTAAGGTCTAGAGCTTTAATCACGGTGCGGAATACGATGTAGTAAACAACCGCATAAACAAGGCCAAGCCCAACAAGAAGAAGCATATTCTCAGCGCGTGGAGATTGAACGACAAAGTCAATGAAACCATTTGAGAATGTGTGGCCGTGAACAACACCTAGTGCGTTAGTTAGCATGTATGCAACACCAGCAAGCACAGCGTGGATAGCATAAAGCACTGGAGCAACAAATAGGAATGCAAATTCAATCGGTTCTGTAATACCAGTAAGGAATGAAGTTAACGCAGCAGAAGCCATGATACCCATTACTTTAGCGCGGTTTTCAGGTTTTGCTGCATGTGCAATTGCAACTGCAGCAGCAGGAAGACCGAACATTTTGAATAAGTAACCACCAGCTAGTTGACCGAAACCATTACCAGCAGCGCGAGATGCGTCATCAGCTGTAAGGAAACAAGTCATGATACCATTTACCTGCTCACCAGCGTTGTTAACACAAGAACCCGCTTCGTAGAAGAATGGTACGTTCCAGATATGGTGAAGACCAAAAGGAATAAGAGAACGTTCGATTACACCGTAGATACCAAATGCCATTACTGGGTTTTGGTTTGCAGCCCAATCAGAGAATGTCGCAATTGCGCCACCGATTGGAGGCCAAATTACAGAAAGAACTAAACCTAGAGCGATAGATACAAAACCAGTAACGATTGGCACTGCACGCTTACCAGCAAAGAAGCCTAGGTATTCTGGAAGTTGAATACGGTAGAACTTGTTGAAAGCCCAACCAGCAACACCACCAGCAAGGATACCACCAAGTACACCAGTCTCAATGCCATCAACACCCATTACCGTTGCCATTACTTTTAATGTAGCAACCATAATGCCGTAACCAACAACAGCAGCAAGACCTGCTACACCGTCATTGTTTGTAAAACCAAGTGCAGTACCAACAGCAAATAGCAGAGCCATTTGACCAAAGACTGAACCACCCGCTTGTTCCATTAAGTGAGAAAGCACTTCTGGAAGAAAACTAAAGTTTGCTGCGCCGACACCTAGCAAAATACCCGCAACCGGAAGAACTGATACTGGTAGCATCAGAGCCTTACCGACTTTTTGCAAGTTGGCAAAAAGGTTCTTAAACATGTTTATGCTCCTGATAAAGATAAAATAATTATATGGGTTCTAACGGCACACCCCCGTAGCCTATATGTTAGCACCCCGCGAAAATGTAACCATGTATTGCATTATATTTTCTGCCGCTAAATATATATTGATGGGTAACTAACTTTCTAGTCACTTACGAAATTTAGTTTCAAAACACGTCTTGGATCACATGTCAAATCTAGAAATGAAATGCTTTTCAACCATACAAACAATTGAAATATAAGGATTTATTTTGACACCCTTATTATTTTACTAAGTGAATAAAATAAAGGTAAATGTTATTTTTAGTAACAAAATTACAAATGTTATAAATAGCGCTCTCAAGTTCAACATAATTAGTAAACATTAAAAAAAAACGCACTTTTGGTGATCAAAAACACAAAAAGGGAGCTTTTGCTCCCTTTTATTTACTGACCTAGTTTTTTATCGCAAAAAAAGTTTCTGGTAATTTTTGGTTGTTTGTTCAGCAACCTCTTTCATCGATAAACCTTTCAACTGCGCAATATAGGCTGCCACTTCTACGACATATGCGGGCTGATTCTGCTTGCCACGATATGGAATGGGTGCCAAGTATGGAGAATCCGTCTCGATCAGTAACCTGTCTAGCGGTAGGTTCTTAACAACTTCTTTAAGTTCTGTAGCCTGCTTAAAGGTCACAATACCTGAAATTGATATGTAGAAGCCTAACTCCATTGCCGCTTCAGCGAACGCTTGATCTTCGGTAAAGCAGTGAATCACACCACCACACTTTTCTGCGCCACCATCACGTAAAATAGCGAGAGTATCTTCACGCGCGTTACGTGTATGGATAATCAAAGGCTTATTAAGCTCTACGGCCAACGCAACATGCTGTTTAAATCTCAGCTGTTGTAACTCAGCCGTCTCAGGTTGATAGTGGTAATCTAGTCCTGTCTCACCAATCGCAACGACTTTTGGGTTGCTAGCGTATTCACGCATTCTCTCTAAACAGAAATCACTCTCTACATCGAGAGGATGAACGCCACAAGAGGCTTTAACGTTATCAAACGGCGAGATCATCTCGAGCATATTTTCAAACGAATCCAGTGTCACACCAACAGACAGCAGCTGGTCTACGTTTGCTGCTTTCGCCTTGTTCACAACGTCTTCTACACTTGTGTGTAAATCTTGATAATCCAGTTTGTCTAAATGACAGTGGGAATCTACGAACATGTTTCCTCGCAAGTGGCTATCAGCCAATTCATTATGAGTAGCTCCATATTGAGCCCAGGGTGTTGCTTTAACTGCTCAATCAATATAAGCAGTTTATTCGATGCAGCGTAAGCACTTTGGTAAGACATCACTTCAACCAGTGTTTTCGCGCTAGGTGTCACGGCTTGATTGACTAAGCCAAAGTGAAGCTTCTGTACATCCGACAGTAGATGCCATAGCCAACCCAATTGAATCAAAGGATCTTTGCTAAGCTCTGTAGAGAACTTTAACATGTCAGGTTGAGTTCCCTTGATGACATTCACAAAGCCATCGAGCACTTTTGTTGAGGCTTCAACGCCACCTTGCTCAAACATCGCTTTTGCTTTTAAAGGTGCATTGCCATTAAGAGCTAAAATATACTGCGGAACCGCTTTACCTACTTCACCATCTAACCACGCCGATCCTACCTCCAATTGTGGGCTAACTACATTAAACTGTTGGCAACGGCTTAGGATGGTAGGCATTAAACGATTACTACTACGCGTTGAAAGAATAAAAATACAATTACTCGAGGGTTCTTCTAATGTTTTCAAAAGCGCGTTCGACGCAGATTCGTTCATTGATTCAGCGGGATTAAGCAAGATGACTCGCAAACCACCCAACTGAGAAGACTCTTGGGCCCAGCGGTTACTCGCACGCACTTGGTCAACTGTTATCGACTTACCTTCTTTCTCAGGCGCAATCACGTGGAAATCAGGATGACTTCCCGATTTCATCAGTTCACAACTATGACAAAACCCGCAAGACTCAC
This sequence comes from Vibrio kanaloae, assembly GCF_024347535.1. Classification (NCBI taxonomy): domain Bacteria; kingdom Pseudomonadati; phylum Pseudomonadota; class Gammaproteobacteria; order Vibrionales; family Vibrionaceae; genus Vibrio; species Vibrio kanaloae. Next base: position 2,070,628 of record NZ_AP025497.1, read on the forward strand.
TTTCGTAGTTAGTACACATTAATGCCGCGGTAAGTTGTTCAATCAAAGCATCAACGCCAAGCCCTTCTGGTGAATTAACAATCACCGAATTAGGAAAACGATCAGCATCGAGACTTTTTTTCCACTCACTCCATACGGGAGTGAGCCAAGAATACACTTCAGCCATGACCACCTACTGTTTATCGAGCCAAGAACTGAGCGCTTGTTTAATATCGTCAGCCACTTGCTCTATCTCTTGTTGTGCATTAATCACAAGAACCGTTTCGTCTTGTGCTGCGATCTCTAAGTAACGCTCTCGAGTACGGTCGAAGAATGAGATATCCATCTTTTCGATTCTATCTAGCTCACCACGACCTCGAGCACGCTCAAGTCCTACTCGCGGGTCTAAGTCCAAGTATAAAGTGAGATCTGGTTTAAAGCCGCCTAGAGTGGTTGCTTTCAGTGATTCCATAGTCGTGCGTGCTATCTGACGACCACCACCTTGATAAGCCTGAGAAGACATATCGTGGCGATCACCCAATACCCACTTACCACTGTCGAGTGCTGGCTTGATAACGTTTTCTACTAATTGAACGCGTGCTGCGTACATCAGCAGTAATTCAGTCATATCTTGAAGCTTCTCGCCTTCGTGCTCTTCTTTAACCAATGAACGCATCTTTTCAGCTAAGACAGTACCGCCCGGCTCGCGAGTATTAACAATATCCTCAACACCCGATGCTTTTAATGTCTCAACGATGGCATTAATTGCTGTACTTTTACCTGCGCCTTCAAGGCCTTCAACCACGATAAATTTCGACTGATTCATAATTATTTCTTTATCTATTTTTTCTTAATTGCTTTAAGTAAGCTCGCACTGCACGGTTATGCTCTGTCAAACTCTTTGAAAATACGTGACCTCCTGTTCCACTCGCAACGAAATACAAGTAGTTGCTCTTCTCTGGATTCAACGCCGCGTTGATAGACGCTTTGCCTGCCATAGCGATAGGTGTCGGTGGCAAGCCACTCATTGTATAGGTGTTGTATGGCGTTGGCGTGCGTAAATCTTTCTTACGGATGTTGCCTTTGTAGCTATCGCCCATACCGTAAATAACCGTAGGATCTGTTTGTAGACGCATACGCTTGTTCAAACGGTTAACAAACACAGAAGAAACACGCTCACGTTCTGACGCAACAGCGGTCTCTTTCTCAATGATAGATGCAAGAATTAACGCTTCGTATGGCGATTTAAGAGGCAGCTTATCCGCTCGATTTTCCCACTCTTCATTCACCACGCTCATTAGGTCTCGATGCGCGCGCTTCAACAAATCTAAATCAGTGGTGCCGTAGGTGTAGTGATACGTTTCTGCTAAGAAGAGACCTTCTAGCTTTTCGTTTTCAATACCCAACTTTTCAGCGATCTCTTTTTCAGAAACGCCATCCAATGTCTGTTGAATGAATTCGTTATCTTTTAGCTGAACAAGCCATTCGTCAAAACGACTGCCTTCAACAAAGGTAATAGTAAACTGGTGTTCTTTCCCTTCTACAAGCACCTGTAGCGCTTGCTCTAAGGTTAAACCCGGTTCAAGCAGGAAAGTACCCGCTTTGACGTCTACAAGCTCAGGATGTAACTTACGGATTAATTTCTCGTAAGGAGAAGCCTCAAACAGCCCCTCGTTAATCAACTGGGCTAGAACGCGGCTAAAGCTGCTACCTGAAGCAACAGTCACGACTTGTGGTTTTTCTAATTGAATAACTTGTTTCAGGTTATCTTGCGCTTGGTTGTAAACATAAAAACCAGCAGCACCGGCTGCAATTAAGCACAAGATAATAAAAATAAATAACTTTTTGATCACGAGTTTAGTTGTCCTTGAAGGTTACGAGTAACGGTTCCAATGTTAAATTGGGTATCACTAATACGGGTAACTGGGGCAACCCCTAAGATGGAGTTGGTCATGAAAACCTCATCAGCTTGCATGAGTTGAGATAAGCAATAGTCACTAATTGCAACGGAAAGTTCAGCTTGATTCAGCGCGGTTAACACTTGCTTACGCATAACCCCCGCGACCCCACTTTGAGTGAGTTGAGGTGTGTATATCGCCTGACCTTTTCGCCAAAACAGATTGGCCATGGTGGTTTCAATCACATTGCCCGATATATCAAGAACCACACCATCCACTTCATTAGCCTGATCCATTTCATCTTTCATCAAAATCTGCTCAAGACGATTATTGTGCTTATGGCCAGCAAGTAGTGGGCTCAAACCTAACGCTTGATGACAGATACCGAGTTCAACACCTGAGTCTTGCCACGCTGAATAATGACTGGGGTAATCGAAGGTACTGATGGTGATTGTCGGCTTGGCGATATTCTTGGTACTGTAGCCACGCCCACCAGCGCCACGGCTAACATGCAGCTTGATCCCTGCTTTTTGATTATGAGGCTTGTTTGCGTTATCGAGCTTGCCTGAACTATCAAGGTTCTTTTTGCCATGAAGAGCGCTATGTTGGATGTATTGAAGTGCAGTATCGAGCCAAAGACTAACAACATCCCAATCAAGAGCAGAAATGCGCAGCGCTGTAAGGCACTCGTCGACACGGTGCTGATGATCGTGAAAATGTTGTACCTCACCATTACTCACGAGCATTGTCGTAAAACAGCCATCTCCGTACTGAAATGAGCGATCCAAAATATCGATAGTTTGCTGGCTTTCTCCATCAACCCAAAACATGTTTTTCCCCATAAAAAGAAACGGCTCAATGCTAAAGCATCAAGCCGTTTAAAAACAAGTCTAATTGTGACTATCTACGAGTGTTTGCGTCTTTAATAAGATGATTAAATCTTTTTGAAGATCAAACAGCCGTTTGTACCACCGAAACCGAATGAGTTACATGCAGCATATTCCATGTTGCTAACTTCACGCGCAGTGTGAGGTACTAAGTCAATATCTAAGCCTTCTTCAGGATCATCTAGGTTGATTGTTGGTGGAACAATTTGGTCAACCAGAGACATTGCCGTGATGATAGCTTCAGCAGAACCAGCAGCACCTAGAAGGTGACCTGTCATTGATTTCGTAGAAGAAACCAATACTTGCTTGCTGCCTGCTTCGCCAAGAGCACGCTTGATGCCCTTAACTTCCGCTACATCACCTGCAGGAGTCGAAGTACCGTGTGCGTTTACATAACCGATTTGTTCACCAGTAATGCCAGCATCACGCATAGCCGCTTCCATTGCTAGTGCGCCACCTGAGCCATCTTCACTTGGAGATGTCATGTGGTAAGCGTCACCCGACATACCGAAGCCAACTAGCTCACAGTAAATCTTAGCGCCACGAGCTTTCGCATGTTCGTACTCTTCAAGAACCATCATGCCTGCACCGTCGCCAAGAACGAAGCCGTCACGGCCTTTGTCCCATGGACGAGAAGCTTTTTGAGGCTCATCGTTACGAGTAGACAGTGCTTTAGCCGCACCAAAACCGCCCATACCTAGTGGCGTTGATGCTTTTTCAGCACCACCCGCCAGCATTGCGTCAGCATCGCCGTATGCAATCATACGAGCCGCGTGACCAATGTTATGTAGGCCAGTCGTACATGCAGTAGAAATCGCGATGTTTGGACCGCGTAGGCCACGCATGATAGACATGTGACCAGCAATCATATTCACGATCGTCGACGGTACGAAGAACGGGCTGATCTTACGAGGGCCTTTTTCAGTTAGAGCTTGGTGACCTGCTTCGATCAAACCAAGACCACCAATACCAGAACCGATAGCAACACCCACACGTGGAGCGTTTTCTTCAGTAATAGTTAGGGCTGAATCATCTAAAGCTTGAATACCTGCTGCGACGCCGTACTGGATGAACAAGTCCATCTTACGAGCATCTTTTTTAGTCATATACTCTTCGCAGTTAAAGTCTTTAACTAGACCTGCAAAACGAGTTGAGAAATTGGTTGCATCAAAATGATCGATATTAACGATACCACTTTGACCAGCTAGCAGGGCTTTCCAAGAAGATTCTACAGTGTTGCCTACCGGTGACAACATACCCATGCCAGTGACAACTACACGACGCTTGGACACGATTTTACACTCCGGGGATTGAGGTGATTTAAGATGAGGATAGATGAGTTAGATAAAACACAGGCGGTCGAGGTGACCGCCTGGGAGAGATTATTACTGAGCGCTAGTTACGTAATCGATAGCTGCTTGAACAGTAGTAATTTTCTCAGCTTCTTCATCTGGAATTTCAGTGTCGAATTCTTCTTCTAGAGCCATTACTAGCTCAACTGTGTCTAGAGAATCTGCACCTAAGTCATCAACGAAAGAAGCTTCGTTTTTAACTTCAGCTTCGTCTACACCTAGCTGTTCAACAATGATTTTCTTTACGCGTTCTTCGAGGTTGCTCATTTTTTCTTTTCCTTTACAGAGTTCGCTTTATGCGATGTTTTCCGTAGTTTATTCAATCTATTGAAAGTTGCAAGGTCAACTTTTCTGGTCAAACCACAATTTTCACGATTTTAACCGAAATTACGTATGATCTTGACTTAAATCATGCACAAATGTTGCACATAATTTACACCATGTACATACCGCCATTGACGTGAAGTGTTTCACCTGTGATATAAGCTGCCGCAGGTGACGCCAAAAATACCACAGCTTCAGCGATTTCGCGAGGGTCACCTAGTCGACCTGCTGGTACATTCGCCAAAGTTGCTGCACGTTGGTCATCATTTAGCGCTTTAGTCATGTCAGTTTCGATGAAACCAGGAGCTACAGTGTTCACTGTAACGCCACGAGACGCAACTTCACGAGCCATTGATTTAGTAAAACCAATTACGCCTGCTTTTGCAGCTGCGTAGTTAGCTTGACCAGCGTTACCCATAGTACCGACTACAGAACCAACGTTAACAATACGACCTTGACGCTTCTTCATCATGCCACGCAATACAGCTTTAGACATGCGGAAAATAGGCGTTAGGTTAGTATCAATGATGTCATTCCACTCATCGTCTTTCATACGCATCAGTAGGTTATCACGAGTGATACCAGCGTTGTTAACTAGAATATCAATTGCACCAAATTCATCGTTGATGGTTTTCAGTGTAGCAGCAATTGAGTCAACATCTGTTACATTAAGAGCAAGACCTTTACCGCTCTCACCTAGGTACTCACTGATTGCAGCAGCGCCGCCTTCAGAAGTAGCCGTACCGATAACTTTAGCACCACGCTCAACTAAAAGTTCAGCGATTGCACGACCGATACCACGGCTTGCGCCTGTAACGAGTGCAACTTTGCCTTCTAAATTCATCATAACTTCTCTATTAAGTGATTAATTACCTAGCAGCGTCTAGTGATGCAGTGTCATTAACTGCAGCAGCTGTCATAGTTTTTACGATTCGTTTTGTTAGACCAGTAAGAACTTTACCTGGACCTAATTCTAGTAGCTTCTCAACGCCTTGCTCGTTCATTGCTTGTACGCCTTCGGTCCAACGGACTGGGCTGTATAGCTGACGAACAAGTGCCTCTTTAATTTTCGCAGGGTCTGTTTCAGCAACAACATCAACGTTATTGATAACAGGCAATGCTGGCGTGTTGAACTCTAGCGCTTCTAGAGCCACTGCTAGCTTGTCTGCTGCAGGTTTCATCAGTGCACAGTGAGACGGCACAGAAACAGGTAAAGGAAGTGCACGCTTAGCGCCCGCTTCTTTACATAGTGCACCAGCACGCTCTACTGCTGCTTTGTTACCTGCGATAACAACTTGGCCAGGAGAGTTAAAGTTAACTGGAGACACAACTTCGTCTTGCGCAGCTTCTTCACACGCTTTAGCAATCGCTTCATCGTCTAGACCGATGATTGCGTACATTGCACCAACACCTGCAGGAACCGCTTCTTGCATCAGTTGACCACGTAGTTCAACCAGCTTGATCGCTTCTTTAAAGTCGATAACGCCAGCACATACAAGTGCAGAATATTCACCTAGGCTGTGACCTGCTAGATTTACAGGTTGCTCTAGGCCAAGCTCTTGCCATACACGCCAAATTGCAACAGACGCTGTTAATAGAGCCGGTTGAGTGCGAAAAGTTTCATTTAGATTTTCTACTGGACCATCTTGAACCAATGCCCATAGATCGTAACCAAGTGCTTCTGAAGCTTCAGCAAATGTCTGTTTTACAACATCATACTGTTCGCCTAGGTCAGCAAGCATACCGATAGCTTGAGAACCTTGGCCTGGGAATACGATAGCAAACTTGCTCATTGTAATTTTCCTTTAAGCAAAGCAAAAAATTGAATAAGGCACATAAGTTATGTGCCTTGTTTGTTGATTATCGCTTGGGGTTAGAATTTAACTAACGCAGAACCCCAAGTGAAGCCGCCGCCAAATGCTTCAAGTAGAAGCGTTTGACCACGTTTAATTCGCCCGTCGCGAACAGCCTCATCAAGAGCCGTAGGTACGGTAGCTGCTGACGTGTTGCCGTGCTTATCAAGAGTAATCACTACTTGATCAAGCGACATCGTCAGCTTTTTAGCGGTTGCCGAGATAATACGGTAGTTCGCTTGGTGTGGAACTAACCAATCAAGCTCTGACTTATCCATATTGTTCGCCGCTAATGTGTCTTTAACTAGCTTAGAAAGCTGAGTTACCGCCACTTTAAATACTTCGTTGCCCGCCATGTGCAGCCATTTGTCTGCATCACCGCCACGCTCTGGTACTTCTAAGCTTAGAAGCTCACCGTATTTACCGTCAGAGTAAATATGAGTAGACAAAATACCTGGCTCTTCGCTTGCGCCTACAACCACCGCGCCTGCTGCATCACCAAATAGGATGATAGTAGAGCGGTCAGTCGGATCACAGGTTTTTGACAGTGCATCAGCACCAATTACCAAAACGTTCTTACACATGCCAGTCTTGATGTGTTGATCAGCAACAGACAGTGCGTAGACAAAACCAGAACACGCCGCAGCCAAATCAAACGCAGGGCAGCCTTTGATACCAAGCTTGCCTTGTACCTGACAAGCCGAAGACGGGAATGTATGGCTACTGCTGGTTGTCGCAACGATGATTAAATCAATCTCTTCTTTGTCGATACCTGCCATTTCAATGGCATTTTCAGCAGCGTAAAACGCCATATCAGCAACGGTTTCGTTTTCCGCTGAAATACGACGCTCTTTAATACCAGTTCTAGCAACGATCCACTCATCGCTAGTCTCTACCATTTTCTCTAAGTCTGCGTTAGTACGCACCTGAGATGGCAAGTAGCTGCCAGTACCTAAAATTTTGCTATACATGAAGACTAATAATGCCTCTCGAGTAAAACCGCTTCCAAACGATCGCTAATGCGGCTGGGGACTTGTCGTTTGACCTCGTGTACTGCTTCACCAATCGCGTTGACGACTGCAGACACATCAGCACTTCCATGACTTTTAATGACAATGCCGCGCAATCCTAACAAACTTGCGCCGTTATACTGGTCGGGGTTCAAGGTTTTTAATTCAGTAAATAGCTCAGAAAACAGCATTCTGGCTATCCAACCCTTTATTGTTGAAGCCATCATGCGCGTTTTTAGCTTATCAATAAAGAGCTGAGCCGTACCTTCGCACGTTTTTAAGCAGACATTGCCCACAAAACCATCACATACGACGACATCAGCAGCATCTTGAAGTAATTGATTACCCTCAATATAGCCTATGAAGTTCACAGACTGAGTATTAGACAACATTTCAGCGCATCGTTTTACAAGGTCATTGCCTTTAATTTCTTCTGCACCGATATTCAAGATAGCGACACGTGGTGCGCGACCTAAATGTTGTTCTGCTAATGCACTGCCCATGACAGCAAACTGAAAGAGTGAATCTGCGTCACTAGAAACGTTCGCCCCTAAATCAAGCATCCATGTGCGATTTCCGGATGCAGTAGGCAAAGCTGAAACCAATGCAGGCCTATCAATACAGGGAAGAAGTTTGAGTCTGAAACGGGATAAAGCCATCAGTGCGCCAGTGTTACCACCACTCACACAAGCATCAGCCTGTGATTCGGCAACCAGATCGATAGCGACACGCATAGAGCTACCCTGACTATTACGTAAGGCTAGTGAAGGTTTTTCAGAATTGGAAATGACTCGATCACAATGCTGGATACTCAAACGAGAATCAGGCATTCGACCTAATGAAGATAATTGAGATGTGATCGCGTTTCGATCACCTATTAGAATGACTTTTAGCTCTGGGAAATACGACAGTGCCTGCACGGCGGCAGGCACTGTTACACGAGGACCGAAGTCCCCGCCCATTGCATCAAGCGCAACGGTTAGATTTTGCAAAGGTCAACCTTACTTGTTGATAACCTTTTTGCCGCGGTAGAAACCTTCGGCAGTCACGTTGTGACGTAGGTGAGTTTCACCTGAAGTTGCGTCTACAGAAAGTGCAGCTGTAGTTAGCGCATCGTGTGAACGACGCATGCCACGCATTGAACGTGATTTCTTGCTCTTTTGTACGGCCATTGACCCTACTCCTATGTAAATTCTTAAAGAAGTAATTACTTCTTTAAGCTTTTTAAAACATCAAATGGATTCGGCTTTTTGTCTTCCTCAATTTCTTCAGGAAGTTCACCAAACACCAAGTTATTTGAGTTAACGCTACATTTCGCATCGTCGTGCATTGCTATTTGTGGCAATCCAAGGATGAACTCGTCTTCAACTAATTGAATCAGGTCTAACTCACCGTACTCGTTCAGATCTACCAAATCGTACTCTTCCGGTGCTTCCTCTTCACTTTTCTCACTGTAAACAGGAGTATAAGTAAATTGGACATCGCACTCATGTGCGAAAACCTCATTACAACGTTGACACTCTAAATCGACTTCGACGTTAGCTTTACCAGAGATAACGACTAATCGTTGTTCATCAAGCCCAAATGACATTGAGACTTGCGCGTCACGTTTTACGCCTTCAGTTGCTTCAGTTAAACGCTTCAAAAGACTGACCTGAATGATACCATTCACATCGAGTCGTTTTTGAGCCGTTCTTGCCGGATCAACTGTACGCGGTATTTTTTCCTTTTGCATAGGGCGCGAATCTTATCTTCCAAATCATGTTTAGTCAAAGGAAATGGCAAAAAAAATGTACTTTCCTGCCTTTCCTATTCAGAGCATTATGAATAGCAGGACAAGTTACGTTATCCTGAGATAAATGCTTCCTTGAATTGTAAATTAAAATGAGAAATTACCAACTAGTTTTAGCCTCTACATCACCATTTAGGCAAGAGATCCTCAAAAAACTACAGTTAAGCTTCATTACAGCCAAGCCAGACTGCGATGAAACGCCGCTTCCAGAAGAGGCACCTCAACAGTTAGTGATGCGCCTTGCCGAGGCCAAAGCTAAGTCTTGTACTGTGGAGCAACCTAGCTTAGTCATTGGCTCTGATCAGGTTTGTGTGATTGATGGAGAGATCATAGGTAAGCCTCACACTCGAGAAAAAGCGATCGAGCAGTTATCTCGTCAAAGCGGCAAGAGCATTACTTTTTATACTGGGCTTTCGGTTTGGAACAACGAGACCAATGAAGCTGACACGCGTCTCGACACCTTTGTTGTGCATTTCCGCGATTTAACTAAGCAACAGATCATGAGTTATGTCGAGAAAGAACAGCCTTATTACTGCGCAGGTAGCTTTATGTGTGAAGGGTTAGGCATCGCGTTGTTTAAGCAGATGGAAGGGAAAGACCCGAATACTTTGATCGGCTTGCCGCTGATCGATCTCATCGATATGTTAGAAACGCAAGGAATGAGTGTGTTGTAACGGATACACTCTCTTTGTTAGAGATTCCCTATTCCTTCCTTCGTCAGTCTAGGGAATGACGGGGCACTAAACTTTATCTAATCAGCTAATGTTATAGAACGTGACTTTAAAAAGTTGTCATCCTTAAGAGCGAGGAACGGGCGAGTTGGGGATCTTCTACAACAGATAAAACAAAAAAGGTTGACGATATTCGTCAACCTTTTCAATTTGATGCGTCTGACACTCAATTCACAAAAATTTATGATTTCGTATCTCGTATCTCGTATCTCGTATCTTCTTAGAGCTTACGTAAACCAGTTAAGGCTTTCTCTAGCCTTCTTTCCATTGGCGCAGAGATATCCATCTTCTCTTCACTACCTGGGTGTGTGAACTTGATGTTTGCTGCATGTAGGAACAGACGATCAAGACCAACCTTGCCCGTGTAAGCGTCGAAACGACGATCACCATAGCGATCATCCCAAGCAATTGGGTGTCCAGTATACTGAGCGTGCACACGGATTTGGTGTGTACGGCCTGTAATCGGGCTAGCCTGAATCAACGTCGCCTCTTGGAATTTCTCTAAAACCTTAAAGCGGGTTTCAGAAGCTTTACCATTCGGGTTCACTCGAACAATGCTATTCACTTCATTTTTTAACAAAGGCGCGTTAACGACTTTACAGCTGTTCTTCCATTCGCCCATGACTAAAGCGAAGTAGTATTTCTGAACCGTTTTTTCACGGAACTGTGCTTGAAGGTGTCTTAGCGCCGAACGCTTCTTAGCAACAAGCAAAATGCCAGACGTATCTCTATCGATACGGTGCACTAATTCAAGAAAACGAGCATCAGGGCGAAGAGCACGTAATGCTTCAATCGCGCCAAACTTTAATCCGCTACCACCATGAACAGCAGTGCCAGACGGTTTATTAAGAATTAACATGTGATCATCTTCATAAATGATGCACTGTTCTAATTCTGAAACCTTGTTGAGTTTCGTGCTCGGCACGTTCTCTTCTGTTTTCTCTTCAATCGTAACCGGAGGAATACGGACTAAATCGCCAGCTTTTAGCTTGTACTCAGCCTTGATGCGTTTTTTATTTACGCGGACTTCGCCTTTACGCACGATTCGGTAAATCATGCTTTTCGGAATGTTTTTTAATTGGTTGCGTAAGAAGTTATCGATACGCTGACCAGCCATATCTTCGTCAATGTCGACGAATTGGACTTGGGTTCTAATTTCGCTCATTGCGCTATTGTATCACTGTCACTTTTGATAATTGAGATTTTCTTAAGCCTATTCCAAACTTATTTATCCAGAAGACCTAACACTCATTTCTTAAGTAGTGGTCAAAGTTTGATATTTCTTTGATTCTTCGAACAAAAAAGCACCAGGATTCGTGCAAATTGAAATATCAGTTGATAAATTATTTATAGACAGTGAGTTAGAGCTATCAAAACCCAAACAAAAACTGTTTTTTTTACCGCATTACTACAAAGCAGATTGCTGTGTTTACCGACCACTGCTATAGTTCACAGCTGCTATCAATGGTTTGATTAATATTTAAACAGCTAACCATTCATAAGCAAGTAAATGAGTAGATAACTCAGATTAGACAGTGCTGCAACCGGCGTAAGACACGGTCAACTGAGCTCCTTATCGCTCTACTCACGTAAACTCATGTTGAGTATTCACCGCCACATCGCGGATCATAGGTTAACTCCCTATGATGACTGACGTGCCCCAGAGCATCCCTCTCCAGCCGGGAGGCTGCACCGATAAAGCCATGGGATCTGGCACCATGAGAAACGAAATAAAGCGATAAGAACAATGATGAAAATAAGAAAAGACAATGAGAATTTCTAAATGAAAAGAATGTTAATTAACGCAACTCAAAAAGAAGAGTTGCGTGTCGCTTTGGTTGACGGCCAGCGACTGTTCGATCTCGATATCGAAAGTCCAGGTCACGAGTCAAAAAAAGCGAATATCTACAAAGGACGTATTACCCGTATTGAACCAAGCCTAGAAGCGGCATTTGTTGATTACGGCGCAGAACGTCACGGTTTCCTCCCTCTTAAAGAAATTGCCCGCGAATACTTCCCTGAAGGTTATACATACCAAGGCCGTCCTAGCATTAAAGAAGTGCTAAAAGAAGGCCAAGAAGTAATCGTACAAGTAGAGAAAGAAGAACGTGGTAGCAAAGGTGCTGCACTGACAACTTTCATCTCTTTGGCTGGTAGTTACTTAGTTCTTATGCCTAATAACCCTCGTGCTGGCGGTATTTCTCGTCGTATCGAAGGTGATGAACGCACTCAACTGAAAGCAGCATTAAGCACTCTTGAACTTCCTCAAGGTATGGGCTTAATCGTGCGTACAGCGGGTGTTGGCAAAAGTGCAGAAGAGCTAGAATGGGACCTGAATGTTCTATTGAACCATTGGGGCGCTATCAAGCAAGCTTCTGATTCAAATGCAGCTCCTTTCCTAATTCACCAAGAGAGTAACGTTATTGTTCGCGCAATTCGTGACTACCTACGTCGTGATATTGGCGAGATTCTAATCGACAGCAATACTATTTTTGAACGTGCACAAGCGCACATTCAATTAATACGCCCAGATTTCATGAATCGCGTTAAGAAATACGATGGTGAAGTACCACTATTCAGCCATTACCAGATTGAAAGCCAGATCGAATCTGCTTTCCAACGTGAAGTTCGCCTTCCATCTGGTGGTTCTATCGTAATCGACCCAACAGAAGCTCTGACTTCTATCGATATCAACTCTGCTCGTGCAACAAAGGGCGGCGATATTGAAGAAACAGCGCTAAACACCAACCTAGAAGCTGCCGATGAAATTGCACGTCAATTACGTCTACGTGATCTAGGTGGTCTTGTTGTAATCGACTTTATCGATATGACTCCGGTTCGCCACCAACGCGAAGTAGAGAGCCGTCTACGTGATGCCGTTCGTTTAGATCGCGCACGTGTTCAGATTGGTCGTATTTCTCGCTTTGGTCTTCTAGAGATGTCCCGCCAACGTTTGAGCCCATCATTAGCAGAAGCAAGCCACCACATTTGTCCTCGTTGTACAGGTACTGGTGTTGTTCGTGATAACGAATCACTAGCACTGTCTGTTCTACGTCTAATTGAAGAAGAAGCTCTAAAAGACAACACTGCGCAAGTTCTTGCTGTAGTCCCTGTTCCTATCGCTTCTTACCTATTGAACGAAAAACGTCGCTCAGTAAATCACATCGAGAAGAACCAAGAAGTTAAGATCACTGTTGTACCTAACTCTGACATGGAAACACCACATTTTGAGGTTATCCGTGTACGTGAAGGTGAAGAGTTCGATCTACTGTCTTACCTACTGCCTAACAAGCTAGAAGCTCTAAAAGAAGCGGAAAGCAAAGAACCAGCAGAACAGACTGTTCGTCCTAAAAAGCTCGAAGAGCCAGCTCTGAAAGGTTTTGCAGCTCCAGCTCAATCAGCACCATCTCCATCTTCGGATCCAGCACCTAAAGCGGTAGAGAAGAAAGCTGAGCCGGCAACGACTCAAGAACCAGGCCTGATTGGTCGTTTCTTCAAAGCAATCGGTAGCTTCCTCTTTAGCTCTGCAGCTCAAGAAGAGAAGCAAAAAGCACAAGAAGAGAAAAAAGAAGAAGAAAAACCTAAAAACAATCGAAACAACGGCAATCGTCAGCGCCGTGATCGTAACGATAACCGTCGTCGCAACCAACGTGGTGAACGTAGCGAGCGTGGTGACAATCGTAACGAAAACCGTGACAACAAACGTCGTCGTAAGCCAGCTCGTGACGAGAAGCCTGAAGAGCAGAAAGAAGTAGCTCCACAGCAAAATCGTCAGCCTCGTAAGCCTAAGCAAGATCGTCGTAACAAACCACGCGATGAGCATAAGCAACGCGAAGAGCAAGCTCCATCTAAATTAGCAGAAGAAGGTCTACAGCTAGCGGCAGAAGCTCAAGCTGATAAACCAGAAGTGCCTAAGGCTAAGCCTGAAGCGAAAGCGGCTAAGATTAAAGAGCGTCGTCAGCGTCGTAAACTGAACAAGCAAGTTCGTGTTAAAGACCAGCAAGCTCAAGCTGAAGATAATGCTTCAAAAGAGCAGGTTATTGCTAAAGAACAATCTGTTTCAAAAGAACAGTCAGTAGCTCAAGAGCAAAAAGTTGCGGAACAAGTAGAAGCAACTCAAGCGAATGCAGAGCAAACTGAACAGGAAGAGCCGAAACAACGTCGTAACCGTCGTTCTCCACGTCACCTACGTGCAAGTGGTCAACGTCGTCGTCGCGGTCGTGATCGTCGCCCTAACCCATTCCGCCTACGTAAAGGTGGTGTAGCTTCTCCAGAGATGGCGATGGGTAAAGTAATGCCTCGCTTCATTCCAAAACCTCACCACAAGCAGGCAAAACCTGAAGTAGCTGAAGTTCAAGTAGCAGTTGAAGCTCAAACATCTGTTCAAGAGCAGAATGTTGCTCTAGAGACGGTACCACAAAGCAATGTAGCAATGGCTGGCGGCTTCGCATGTCCAGAGCTTGCAATGGGTAAAGTTATCATCCGTCGTGAAGATGCTGTTATTGCTGAAGAAGTGGCTACTGAACCTAAGGTTGAAGCTCCTGCAGTCGTTGAAGAGGCACCTGTGATTGTTGAAACTGCGAAAGTTGAAGCTCCAGTGATTGCAGAAGCGACGAAAGTTGAAGCGCCTGTTGTAGCAGAAGCTGTGCAAGCAGAAGCAGCACCAGTTGTTGAAGCTGAAGCGCCTAAAGCTGAAAGTGCAAAAGTTGAAGAAGCACCTGTTGTGAAAGCAGAAGCTCCAAAGGCAGCGGTTGCTAAAAAGCAAGCAGGTTCACCAATGACTAAAGCTCCTGGTCCACAAGAGATCAAAGAGATTGAAGTTGTTGCAGCTCCGTTCCGCGCTGAGCGCTTTGTATCGAAAGGTGCAGGCAGTCAGGCAGCGTCGAACAAAGCTGGCGCGGCGATGACTAAGCCAAACTACTAGCGATTACTGATAGATAATCGCAAGTAAATAGAATCAAAGGCTGCTTATTAAAGCAGCCTTTTTCATATCTACTAATCGAATAAAAATTAACAGATATATTACTCAAAGTTAGGTTCAACCTTGAACTTAATCACATTTTTGGGTAGCATTCGCGCACTTATCTTTTCGACACTTCGCTATTGCCGCTCTTTTCCATCACTGTTTGGCTACGCAATACACCCGTGTCGGTAAATCCATCTTAAGCATAGCTGAGCAAACATGTTCGAATTCCCACAATTTTCAAAGCACTCTGTAAAGAATGACGTGCTTTCAGGTCTAACAGTAGCCCTAGCTCTGGTACCTGAAGCTGTAGCATTCGCCTTTGTTGCTGGCGTTGACCCAATGGTTGGTCTATACGCTGCATTCATCGTAGGTTTAATCACTTCTGTCTTTGGCGGCCGTCCAGGTATGATTTCTGGTGCAACTGGTGCAATGGCCGTTGTAATGGTGAGCCTAGTGGCAACCCATGGTGTTCAATACCTATTCGCAGCCGTTATGCTGGCTGGCCTTCTGCAAATTGCAGCAGGTGTATTTAAACTAGGTAAATTTATCCGTATCGTTCCACACCCAGTAATGATTGGTTTCGTGAACGGTTTGGCCATTGTTATCTTCCTAGCTCAGCTTGGTCAATTTAAAGCGCCAGACGTAACAGGTGCGTTGACTTGGTTACCAAGCGGTCAAATGACACTGATGTTAGGCCTTGTGGCACTCACTATGGCTATCATCCACTTCCTACCTAAACTGACAACAGCGGTACCATCTTCATTGGTTGCTATTGTGACGGTAACGGCTTTGGTTGTTGGCCTTGATCTTGAAACTCGTACTGTTGTCGATTTCCTACGTACTATGTCTGGTGACGAAGCAGCAACACTAGCAGGCTCTCTACCAACATTCTCTATTCCAGCAGTGCCGCTTAGCCTAGAAACGCTATACATTATCCTGCCTTACGCCGTGATTCTTGCAGCGATTGGTCTAATTGAATCACTACTGACGCTAACCGTACTAGACGAAATGACAAACACTCGTGGTCAATCTAACCGTGAATGTGTTGGTCAAGGTATGGCTAACGTGACGTGTTCAGTCTTTGGTGCGATGGGTGGTTGTGCGATGATCGGTCAATCGATGATCAACGTAAACTCAGGTGGTCGTGGTCGTCTTTCTGGCATCGTTGCTGCCGTTGCACTACTGATGTTCATCCTATTCGGCTCTGCGCTTATTGAAATGATTCCTCTAGCAGCACTAGTGGGCGTCATGTTTATGGTTGTTATCGGTACGTTTGAATGGGCAACCTTCAAGCTTGCACGTCGCGTACCTAAGCAAGACTTCTTCGTTATCGTCCTTGTTACAGTTGTAACTGTAATGACGGATCTTGCGGTTGCTGTATTTGTGGGTGTTATTGCCTCAGCACTAATGTTTGCGTGGCAACATGCTAAGCATATCTACGCAGACACATCTGTAAACGGCAAAGGCTCTAAAGAGTACAAAGTTAACGGCCCAATCTTCTTTGGTTCAACGGCTAACTTCCTTGAGTTATTTGACGCATACAACGATCCACAAGATGTTATCGTTGATTTCGCCAATTCACGCGTTACTGACCACTCTGCTATTGAAGCGATTGATACGATTGCTGAGCGTTACGCAGCACAAGGTAAAACGCTTCACCTTCGCCACCTAAGCCAAGACTGTGTCACAATGCTACACAAAGCAGGTAGTTTGGTTGAATCAAACGTTGCAGAAGATCCAATCTACAAAGTAATGTCTAAGTAATCTTAGCCATAGCTTAAAGCTAGATTTAAGAAGGTCGACATTGAATGAATGCCGGCCTTTTTTATATCTGTGATTTACTGATGACTCAGATGCTTAATATAACTTAGACATCAGATCGAACGCAGAATCGGTTCACTGGACTCTTCAATTAAATCCAAAACCAATTCAAAGCCATTCCCTTCCCCATAATATGGGTCAGGTATTTCTTGATACTGCGACTCGCCAAAACTCAAAAACAGCGCAATCTTGTATTGCAGGTGCACTGGACATTGGCTCATTAAGTCGTCTAAATTGGCCCTATCTGCAGCGAGTATCAGGTCAAATTCTTCGAAGTCATTATCAACCACTTTACGAGAAGTAATCCCCTTAAAGCTGTAGCCTCGCTCCTCTCCTGCAGATCTCGAACGCGAGTCCGGCGAGTTACCTTGATGAAAACCAATCGTCCCCGCAGAGTCGACCACAACGTCAATATCCAGCTGTTGAGCTTTCTTCCTTAACACCGCTTCTCCTGTTGGCGAACGGCAAATATTCCCCATACAAACTACGAGTATCTTTTTCATCCCTAATCACCTGTTCTTCCGATGGTTTTTGATATCGTTAAGTTAGGCTATGATAGGTGCAATCACAACTTAAAAGGATTTGTTATGTCGACTGAAGACAACAAAGAACAACGCCACAAAGCAAGACAACAGAAAGTAAAAGAACAAGTCGATGCTCGTGTCGCTGCAGCACAAGAAGTAAAAGGCCTATTGTTGGTCATCACTGGTAACGGTAAAGGCAAATCAACATCAGGCTTCGGCACCATTACTCGCGCAGTGGGTCACGGTAAGAAATGTGCCGTTGCTCAGTTTGTTAAAGGCACTTGGGATAACGGCGAAAAGAACGTTCTCCAAAAACTCGATGTAGAGTTCCAAGTCATGGGCACAGGTTTTACGTGGGAAACTCAAAACAAAGCTCAAGATATCGAAGCCGCACAGCGCGTATGGAAAGAGTGTCAACGCATGCTGGCTGACGAGTCGATTGATGTAATTCTGTTTGATGAGCTAACCTACATGGTAAGTTATGGCTACATCGAACTCGATGAAGTGGTTGAGGCGTTGAATAACCGTCCGAAGATGCAGTCTGTAATCATTACAGGCCGTGGGGCTCACCGTACTCTAACAGAAATGGCAGATACGGTATCTGAAGTTCGTAACGTGAAGCACGCTTTCGAATCTGGAGTCAAAGCGCTACAAGGCGTTGACTGGTAATAGCCTTCAACCTGAGATCCCCGACTCGGTCATCTCCCCTATCGTCATTCCCTAGAGCAAGGGACAAGTATTATAAGCATCCAAACAAAAGCGCCATTCCTACAGTAGGAATGGCGCTTCTTTTCTATACGAGTTAGAAACGTTTAGTTAAAGAAACCTTTCAATAAACCATCTACCGCTTCTTTGGTTTTCTCGTCTTTGATCTTATCCGTTAGCTTGTTCACACCACGGTCAATCTCTTTCTGTGCTTTCTGTTTCAATACATCATCAAAAACAAGTGCAAATTTCGGGTCTGCCCACTGGCCAGTCACCTTAATTGGGATAGTCACATCTTTCAGGTCGTCAATGCTCTTACCGCCCTGACCTTCAAGCGAACCCACAATTGATGTACGAACAAGGAAATCGACCGTTTCATTAATGAAGTTCGCTTTACCTTGGCCAGTAACGCGCAGTAGTGGCGACTGTGCCGACAAGTCGTTCGTTGAAACCCAACCTTTGTCGACCTTCAGCGTCGCTTTCATTGCACTGAAATCCGTTTTTTGAGCTTCTCCTTTGCTTTCGACTTTTTCGCCTTTTATCTTGGCGTAGTTCTCTCGAATCAGTTGAGCAACGTTGATACCATTTACCGCACCATCTTCAAAGTTAATCACGATTGTGCCAACTAAGTTTTTCTTAATGCCAGTCGGAGTCAGGCTTTTACCTTTAACGTTAACATCGATATTACCGGTACCTTCCAGCGTATCGTTATTCGCAACATCAACCAGTAACGGTTGTACCTTCACGCCTTTGATTTTCTTCTTAGCCGTATAAGTCGCCGGTGTTTTACGTGCGTCTAACTTAGCTGTTGCAGAAATAGAGCCTTGGTAAAGGTTCGATGTGAATGAGGTTAGCTCTGCGATACCACGGTTAACCGAGAATGATGTTTTAACATTCTGCATTTTCGCATTGCTCGCCTTGAACTTATCAATCGTGATATCACCTTTCACATCTAACGTTTTCAGAGCCGACAGATCAGGTTCCACTTCTTTCGCAGGTGCAGAGCTACCTGAGTTTGACTTTGAACCACCAGCAGAACCAGAAGGAGCCGTGCTCGCCGTTTCTGTTGTGTTACCTAGGCCTAAGAACTCATCAAGGTCGATGTTCGGGCTATGAAGAGAAAAACGAACCTTTGGAATTTCAGACAGGGTTACGTCAGCTTTACCATCTAGCGCGATAGAGTTTGCTTGCAGCTTTTCTAACACAAAGCTCAAATGGCTCTTCGTTAGATCAAAGGTCAAATCAGACAGCATATCGACTTTCATTGGAGACTGAGGAAGCGTGTCGCCTTTGAATGTTGAGTCTAACGTTAACCTGTTCAGTGTCACTTTTGAAATCGCGCTATCGACGATTAGTTCACCGCTACCTTTCAGGTCTAAGTCAAGACCTGATGCTTTACCTACCACTGCGTAAGTCAGTTGGCTTACCTTATCGAACTCAAATATATCTAAACCAATTTTTGCGGAGTCAATTGATGTAGCAGGGTCATTAAACTTGGCGTTTAGATCAATATTGCGCAGCGCGTAACTCGCGAAGCCTTCCGCTAGTTTAAATTCAGCACTGCCGTTTGCAGAAAATTTCTGTTGATTGTTTTCGCCAGAAGCGGCAAAAGTCGCGGTTGTCCATGTATCTACTGCGAACTCAGATAAATTCAAAGACACATCGTATAACTTAGTGAATGAACCGGCTTGCTTGTCGTCCATTTCAAACAGTGCGTTTGAGATGGTGACACCTGCAAGATTGATCGTCCAATTAGAAGCTTCAGCCGCACTTTTTTCTTGAGGTACTGAGGCTGATTCAGCCGTTGTATCTACTACCGGCTCTGACTCTTGAGGTGCTGCCGCTTGTGTTAGTGCATCGATATTCTTACGGCCATCTTTAAGCGTTTCCAAATAGAACTCTGCGCCGTCTAGAGTAATGTTGCCAATCTCTAATTGATTGCTAAATAGCGGAGTAACCGAAACATCAACGCCAACGGTATCAACCTTAAATAAGTTCGGTTGGGTAAACCCTTCAGGATTACGTAATTCAGTTTGACCAAGTTCAAAGCCAATCGATGGAAAGAATTGCCAGCTGATATCGCCCTCGATCACTAGCTCTAGGCCGGTGTGTTTCTGGGCTTGTTCGACAATTAATGGCTTAAATTGGTTAGGATTCACTAACAACACTAGTGCCAGAACTGCTGCAATGACAACAAATACTGGTACGGCTACGAAAATGAGTAGTTTCTTCATCCGCATATTCCTTGCTTAGATTCCAAAAAGAAAGTGGCACTATAAAAGTGCCACTGATTCGGTAAAAAATAAAGCTAAGTGAGTCACTTAGGCTAAAGTTTTATTCGATTAAGACTTCAACAACTTCGCAATGTGTGCTTTTAACACATCAATCGCAATACGATTTTTACCACCACGAGGAACGATGATGTCTGCATGTTGTTTCGAAGGCTCGATAAACTGCATGAACATTGGACGCACTGTTTTTTGATATTGTTTAAGTACAGTATCCATTGTACGTCCACGCTCTTCTACATCACGTTTAACACGACGCAATAAACAGATGTCTAACGGTGTATCCATAAAAACACTTGCGTGCATTAGGTTACGAAGACGCGGGTCTGTTAATAGCAGAATACCTTCTAAAATGATCACTTTCTTAGGTGTAAGTGTAGTCGTTTCAGAAGTACGTGTGTGCTCAGTGTAACTGTATTCAGGAACTTCTACGGCATTGCCACTCATTAGCTGCTGTAGATGTTCACATAAAAGATCATGATCTAATGCATTTGGGTGATCGTAGTTAGTTTTAACACGCTCTTCCATACTCAAGTGACTTTGGTCGCTGTAATAGCAATCTTCCGTGATAACACCAATTTGATGGTCGCCTACTTTTTCGCGCAGCTCATTATAAATCGTACTAGCAATCAGACTTTTTCCTGAAGCTGAAGCGCCAGCGATACCTACGATGACACATTGATTATTATCAGACATTAATTTTGCACCCGATATGGTTTGGTGGTGGGAATAGATAAACTGCCTGATTATAGGGGCTAAACAACATAGATTCTAGTCGCCATTCTAGCTAATTGCAGTCAAATTGATGATATCAATGCATTTCATGAATACAATCGTTTGCTTTCAAACAGCTCCCTTATAACTATTTGCGCACCCCAATAATTATTTGTCCAACTTCAAACAGCTATGTTGGTAACCTAGATACTTTTTGCATTGATCCGCGCTATTCAACCATCGAAAAGTTAATCGCTTCTGGTCTCGCTTTTCCCGTCCAGAACATTTTCGCAGCGATATTTTCAGCAAGTTCTAGATAGTGACGCGTATGCTCACTATCCGGACGACGTATTACCGTCGGGCAACCTGCGTCAATGTCTTCTCTCACATCAATATGCAATGGAATTTGCGCCAAGATATCGAGGTGAAACTCTTCTGACATCGCTTCTGCGCCACCAGCACCGAATATATGCTCTTTTTCGCCACAGTGACTACAAATATGGTAGCTCATGTTTTCCACTAAGCCTGCCACTGGCACGCTCACTTTATCGAACATCGCCACACCTTTACGAGCATCGGCTAATGCCAAATCTTGCGGTGTAGTCACCACAACAGCACCTGTCACAGGAATCTGTTGTGACAATGTTAACTGAATATCCCCCGTGCCCGGTGGCATATCGATGACTAGGTAATCCAACTCTGGCCATACCGTTTCATTAACAAGTTGGCCTAATGCCTTGGCCGCCATTGGGCCACGCCAAATGGCAGCATCATCTTTCGATACAAGGTAACCAATGGAGTGAGTGAAAATACCGTGCACTTCAATTGGCATCATCCACTTGTTATTTTGAACTTCTGGTTTCGCGTGTAATTGGCCAAGCATCATCGGCACAGAAGGGCCATAGATATCTGCATCCAATAAACCCACTTTTGAACCAGACTTAGATAAAGCCAAAGCAAGGTTGACTGAAGTCGTCGATTTACCCACCCCACCCTTTGCAGATGTCACGGCGATGATGTTCTTCACGCCCTTCAATGGCGTCGCGACTGTGGTTTCCAGCGCAGACGGTTTCACTTTTACTTCAAACTGAAAAGCGCTAACAAGCTGTTGTTCAATCTGAGAGTGAAGCCACTGTTCCAATTCAACCGCAAGCTGATTAGCGGCAAAAGGTAAGGTGATAACAAATGATCCACGCGGATCAACCGATACAATATTTTGGTGTAGCGCCCACTCTGGGATGAGGATTGGTGACTCGAACTCATTCAACCATGAACAGAAATCTTGCTTAGAAGTAAAGTTACGCATTGGGGCTCCTTTTTTTATTTATGCTATCACCCACGAGATGAAGACTGAACCCCTAAAAAACTAGGGGAATCCTTTGTCTGATACCTTGGCGTATCACACGTTATAAAGTAGTATTACCTCTCAAATTTATACCTATCAAAAAAGCGAATTATTAAGTATGGCAACTGATCCAAGACAACTTTTGGTAACTTGTGCGCTTCCGTACGCTAACGGCTCTATTCACCTTGGCCATATGCTTGAGCATATCCAAGCTGATATCTGGGTTCGATACCAGCGTCTACGTGGCAACACTGTAAACTTCATCTGTGCTGACGATGCTCACGGCACGCCAATTATGCTTAAAGCTCAACAGATGGGTATCACGCCAGAAGAGATGATCGCTGCTGTTAGTGAAGAGCACCAAAAAGACTTCGCTGGCTTTGATATCAGCTTTGATAACTACCACAGCACACACAGCGAAGAGAACCGTGAACTGGCTTCTCACATCTACCTAGAACTTAAAAAGAACGGCTTCATTTCTAGCCGTACTATTTCTCAGCTTTTCGATCCTGAGAAAGAGATGTTCCTACCGGACCGCTTCGTAAAAGGTACTTGCCCTAAGTGTAAGTCAGAAGACCAGTATGGTGATAACTGTGATAACTGCGGTGAAACATACAGCCCAACTGAACTGATTAATCCTAAATCAGCGGTTTCTGGCGCAACTCCAGTAATGAAAGATTCTGAGCACTTCTTCTTCGACCTACCTCAGTTCGAAAGCATGCTAAAAGAGTGGACTCGTTCTGGCTCTCTACAGAATGAAACTGCAAACAAAATGCAGGAATGGTTTGAGTCTGGTCTGCAACAGTGGGATATCTCACGTGATGCACCTTACTTTGGCTTTGAAATCCCAGGCGAAAAAGACAAGTTCTTCTACGTTTGGCTAGATGCTCCTATCGGTTACATGGGGTCATTCAAAAACCTTTGTGACAAGCGCGATGACCTAGACTTCGACGAATACTGGAAGAAAGACAGCACAGCTGAACTTTACCACTTCATCGGTAAAGACATCGTTTACTTCCACAGCCTATTCTGGCCAGCAATGCTAGACGGCGCGGGCTTCCGTAAGCCAAACAACGTATTTGTACACGGCTACGTAACGGTTAACGGTGCTAAGATGTCTAAATCTAAAGGCACATTCATTAAAGCAAGTACGTACCTAAATCACTTAGACCCTGAGTGTCTACGTTACTACTACGCTGCTAAGCTAAACAGCCGTATCGATGATTTAGACCTTAACCTTGAAGACTTCACTCAACGTGTAAACGCTGATGTAGTAAACAAGATCGTTAACCTAGCTTCTCGTAACGCTGGCTTCATCACTAAGCGTTTTGAAGGCAAGCTTTCTGCTGAATTTGCAGAACCAGAACTTTACAACGAATTCGTTGCTGCTGCTGAGCGTATCGGTGAGCTATACGAAACTCGTGAGTTCAGCCGCGCTATTCGTGAAATTACTGCACTAGCTGATAAAGCTAACCAGTACATCGATGAGAAAGCACCTTGGGTTCTTGCAAAAGAAGAAGGTAAAGAGCAAGAGCTTCAAGAAGTTTCTTCTGTCGGTATTAACCTATTCCGCGTACTAATGGCTTACCTGAAACCAGTGATGCCTGAGCTTGCGGCTCGCACCGAAGCTTTCCTAAACGAAGAACTAACGTGGGAAGGTGTTGCAGCGCCGCTAACTGATCACGAAATCACTAAGTTCAAAGCGCTATTTAGCCGCATTGATCCGAAGAAAGTGGAAGCCATGATCGAGTCTTCTAAAGAAGATGCAGCCGCTGAAGCAGCAGCGAAAGAAAAAGCAGAAGCTGAAAAAGAACAAGCAAGCCAAACTGAGCTAGACAAAGAGCCAATCGCAGACGAGATTGAGTTCGATGCCTTTGCTGCAGTAGACATGCGTATTGCTCGTATCATCTCTTGTGAAGAAGTACCAAAAGCGAACAAACTACTGAAGTTCCAACTGGACATCGGTGGTGAGACTCGCCAAGTATTCTCTGGTATCAAATCAGCATACAAACCTGAAGAGCTAGAAGGCAAGCTAACTGTAATGGTAGCCAACCTAAAACCTCGTAAGATGAAATTTGGTATGTCTGAAGGCATGATCCTAGCAGCGGGCCCTGGCGGCAGCGACCTATGGATCCTTGAGCCACACGAAGGTGCTCAACCTGGTATGCGTGTAATGTAATTCTGACCTCAGTCAAGATAAAGCTGCACTCGTAGCGAATTAATCCCCAATGTAGCAAATTCATCGGGGATTTTTTATATCTACCGAATACAGACGTTCTCTGTTAGAGTCGCCATCAACTATGCTATGTAGAGTGATGGTGTATCGACGTCCGTTTTTATCGGTAGCTATTTTTGTTGATAACAATGAGCGCCGATCAAATCCACTTTACTCTCTAAACCCTTTTTAGGAACCTTCAGTGACTAACAACGAAATCTTGCGTCGTATTCAACACGCACTAAACCTTAAAAATGCACAAATCATTAAAGCTATTGAGCAAGCTGAGGTGACTGTTGCTCATGACCAAGTAATTAACTGGCTAAAAGACGACAATGACAAGTCATGCTCTAAGATGAAAGACAAAGAGTTAGCGGTATTCCTAAATGGTTTCATCAACCTTAAACGTGGTAAAAAAGAAGGTGCTCAACCTAAACCTGAAGTTGATCTAACTAACAACATGATTTTCATGAAGCTACGTATTGCATTAAACATGAAAGCAGAAGATGTACTGGACATATTAGAAGTCGTCGGCATTAGCTTGAGCAAGCACGAGGTTGGTGCGTACTTCCGTAAACCAGAAAACAAAAACTACAAGGTATGTGAAGACCAACTACTTTGTGATTTTCTAAATGGCGTCCAATTTACAAACCGCCCAGATTCAGAAGAGTTTGTAGCTTAAGTTACTAACATCCTCTCTTCAGAAATACAAAAGCGGCGAGATAATTTGATTATCTCGCCGCTTTTTCGTTTTCTTTATGTCACTTACCGAATAAACCTAAAATTTATCAGATTAGCGTTTACCGGATTAACTATCGTCTTCAGTGAAGTTAGTTGGCAACGTTGTTTTCATTTCATTCCAAACCTGCGCGCTTGCGATGCCGTAATTACGGATCACCAGTGGCAAGTTTTCTCGTTGACCACTCTCACAAATAACGAACAACTCTTTATAAAAGTTTATCGCCAAACGTCGAGCTTCTGGGTTGGAGAAGTAGTAACTACCAATGCGGTCATAGAATTTACGTACTCCGTTGAAAATCAAACCATAAATTTGATTACCTGAGTGGAACGCCAAACGTTGAAAAAGCATGTAGTCATAGAAGTTGAAAGTCTTCGCGATTAAGATCGTCTGACGTTTCGCTTCATCTTTCTCTGAATCTTCTTTGACTGCTTGCTTAATCTTGTCGGCGTATGGTGATGACTCTAAGAACTCATCCCACGTTGGTGCCGCAAGTAGCGCTTCACAAGATTCAATCACGTTGCTAATAGTACGCTCTGAAGCTTCTTTGTTTGCTTTGAATGCATAACGCATAAAGATCGGGCTGATATTAGTACGAGCAGCAAGTAAGTCTTCGACCATTTTACTTGCGTTATCAACATCCAACGTCATTAACGTATCTAGAATATGAAGACCTGAGGTTTCCATAAACTGGTTTACTTTGGTTGGTTTGCCGTGTTGGATTGTCAACCAACCATCACGAGCAAGACGCTGAAGCACTTCACGAAGCGTGGTGCGTGTTACACCAATCAGTTCAGAAAGCTCACGCTCAGCGGGTAAGATAGAGCCAGGAGCAAAACGGCCATTCCAAATACTTTCAATAATATACTTTTCTGCAAAACCTGCCGGGCTCTTCGCCTTAATGACCATCTACACTTCAATCCAATTAAATTATTCTGTTCTAATTTACTCATCATACCACTAGTCACACCTAGCGGAAACACCCTCAAAAACTTAACTCACTCATATCAAGTAATAGAGCTAAAACTCTAAAGACAAACACACGTTTGCACCCCAGCTTTAGAAAGCAAGTGACCATAAACAAGCATTCCAACAATTCATTAACACAACAAAAATTCTTTAAAATCAATGATATTGGTCATAATTTAAGAGCCATTAAATTGCAATATTAAGTTGTAAAAATCACACATAAACCGCTTTTATTCTGTGATTTTCAATCATTTCGATTAAATATTGATTCTAGTCGGTTTTTATTAAATTTTAAGTGATATGCTCGAACTACTTTGATCGCGTTTCTCAACAAAAAAGTGGTATTTTTAGCACTACAGAACTTTTCCTGTTGACTAAATGTTATCTAAGAGTAGAGTTTCGCTCAAAAATAAGCAGTGCTTGAGTTTCTAAGGGAGTGACTTGGCAAGACCACAGAACGTTACATGGAATGTAGTTTTTCTAAGTCACTGTTAGCTATAGTTTTTAATTGTTTCTATAGCTCGATCTTCAAAATGTTGTATTGCTTGTCTATTCATAATCAACATAAAAGAGTATTAACATGCCGATGTCTCTCGGAAACGCTTTTATCAAGAACTTCCTTGGTAAAGCTCCTGATTGGTATAAACTTGCCATCATTTCCTTTTTAATCATCAATCCATTTGTTTTTTTCCTAGTTGACCCATTTGTTGCGGGCTGGCTATTAGTGGTTGAGTTTATTTTCACTTTAGCAATGGCTTTAAAATGCTATCCTCTTCAACCAGGAGGTTTACTGGCGATTCAAGCGGTCGCCATAGGCATGACCAAACCTGAAATGGTATACCACGAGCTACAAGCTAACCTTCCTGTATTACTCTTATTGGTATTCATGGTTGCTGGCATCTACTTCATGAAAGAACTGCTTTTGTTCATTTTCACGAAGATACTGCTCGGTATCCAATCTAAAATACTGCTTTCTGTTGCTTTCTGTATCGCTGCCGCTTTTTTATCGGCATTCCTAGATGCGTTAACAGTAATTGCCGTTGTGATCAGTGTTGCGGTTGGCTTCTATTCTATCTACCACAAAGTGGCATCAGGCAAAGGCTCAACGTCTGCACACGATCATACTCATGATGAAGAGATCTCTGAGCTAACTCGTGATGACTTAGAAAACTACCGGGCCTTCTTACGTTCACTACTCATGCATGCAGGCGTGGGCACGGCACTAGGTGGTGTCATGACTATGGTCGGTGAACCACAGAACTTAGTGATAGCTAAACAAGCGAGTTGGGAGTTTGGTGAGTTTATCATCCGTATGCTGCCTGTCACGCTGCCAGTATTCATCTGCGGTATTCTAACTTGCGCACTTGTAGAAAAATTCAAAGTGTTTGGCTATGGTGCAAAACTACCAAATAACGTTCGCCAAATTTTGGTCGAGTTCGACAATAAAGAACGAGCAAATCGTACAAAGCAAGACATAGCAAAACTATGGGTTCAAGGTGCAATCGCAGTTTGGCTTATTGTAGGCCTTGCGCTTCACG
The DNA here is from genome assembly GCF_024347535.1 of Vibrio kanaloae. NCBI lineage: Bacteria > Pseudomonadati > Pseudomonadota > Gammaproteobacteria > Vibrionales > Vibrionaceae > Vibrio > Vibrio kanaloae. The sequence continues at coordinate 2,098,278 of NZ_AP025497.1, forward strand.
TTGCTGAAGTGGGTTTGATTGGCCTTTCAGTTATCATCCTGGCAACGGCATTTACTGGCGTTATCGAAGAGCACTCAATGGGTAAAGCGTTTGAGGAAGCACTACCATTCACCGCTCTGTTAGCTGTTTTCTTCTGCATCGTTGCAGTAATCATCGACCAATCATTATTTAAGCCTGTAATTGATGCTGTACTTCACGTTGAAGATAAAGGTGCTCAACTCGCACTATTCTATGTGGCCAACGGTATCTTATCGATGGTTTCAGATAACGTATTCGTAGGTACGGTTTACATTAACGAAGTGAAAACAGCGCTTATTGAAGGTATCATCACTCGTGACCAATTCGACCTACTCGCAGTGGCGATCAACACGGGTACTAACCTACCTTCGGTTGCAACGCCAAACGGTCAGGCAGCATTCTTGTTCCTATTAACATCAGCACTGGCTCCGTTAATTAGACTATCTTACGGACGCATGGTTATCATGGCACTGCCTTACACAATCGTTTTGGCACTGGTTGGCCTAGCAGGCATCGTGTTCTTGGTAGAGCCGATGACAGCATGGTTCTACGATGCTGGTTGGATCATTCATCGAGCAGGTGAAGTCGTTGCTCCAGTTATCTCTGGTGGTCACTGATCCAACTTTGTGTTGTAAAGCACAATAAGTGTATCTAACTAGTCAAAAATATTCGTTGATTAGGAAACTTATCCAAGATAAAAAGCTCTGAGTATTCAGAGCTTTTTTATTTTATAGACAGGGTTAAATTCGTGAACTTTTTTGTAATGCTCAAAGACTTCTCTAAGGGACGTTTATCTTGGCTTTTACTGCTGGCTTTTATTGTATTTTTTGAGGCGTGCGCTCTTTTTTTTCAACATGTGATGATGCTTGGCCCTTGCGTGATGTGTATCTATGAACGCGTTGCTATGCTCGCAATTGGTGTTGCTGCCCTCATTGGTGTAATTGCTCCGAACAATCCAATATCGCGCTGGTTGGGCCTAGCTGGTTGGGGGTTTGGCGCATACAAAGGTTTGACACTGGCTTTAGAACACGTTGACTATCAGTTTAATCCGTCTCCTTTTGCTACTTGTGACCTATTCGTGACCTTCCCTAGCTGGGCACCTTTAAACCAATGGGCTCCTTGGATGTTTGAGGCTTATGGTGACTGCAGCAAGGTTGTGTGGCAGTTCTTAGAGCTTTCAATGCCACAGTGGCTGGTCATCATCTTCGCGGGTAACTTAGTTGCTTTCGGTTTTGTAGTGATTTCTCAATTCGTTAAATCAAAGAATGATTAACAATTAGCTCATTCATCATGTTCAGAAACGAAAAAGTCGACCCAAAGGTCGACTTTTTTATTACTTAAAATTTTATCACTTAAGAAAATCTGTTACTCACTCAAGCTAAGTTGCTCAATAAGCCGTAATTAGCTGTTTTTACCGCAGCATTGTTTAAACTTCTTGCCGCTTTCACATGGGCAAAGGTCGTTTCGACCAATATCTTTAAACGGGTTTACGCTCTGGGATTTATTGCCCAACATAGCTTCATCCGCTGCCATTGCCACTTCTGAGATCATCAGATCGACTTGACCCACTAAATCGGCAAGCGATGGTGGGTTGGTAAGCCCTGCAGCGATCATTTGTTGTTGAGTTTGCTCTTCATCAATCGCAAGCATCAAGGTTGTTAGGAGCGCTTGTAACATGCGCAGAGTGCCATCCACGACTGTTACGCTCTGCCACTGCTCTTCCACTGTTGGCCAAACCATCATGAAACCTTCCGCAAAATCTGCGAACTGCTCATTGAAGTCACCTTCAGTCAAAACGTCAGACAGTAAGTATTCACTACGCTGAATCAGGTTATGCTGGCGGTTAATCTGTTCCGTCACTAATGTTACAAGCTCTTTGCCCGCTTCAGGCGCTACAATAGCAAGCCATTCTTCAGGGTCGAGTGGCTTTGTCGCTAGGTTAGACGCAAGGATTGCACCTTCAATAAACGGCGGCGTAATGTCTGAGATAGATTCAGGTAGGCTTAATAATTGATATGTCATGAAAGCTCTGGATATTGGGGCATTTTCTGTATTATAACGCCATCGCTCCTAAAATGTCGCTATTAACCAATGAAACCGACATCCATCTAACCGGCAAAGATATAGTAGTAGGTACACCACACTCATAGTGACAATCCTGTAAGCACACCGTACAATCACGCCTCTTAAATTTTCGGTACACTCAGTTTCGGTAGCAAACAATATGCGAGTAATACTTGGCCCTATGGAGGGCGTACTAGATCATCTAATGCGCGAAATTCTGACAGAGATCAATGATTATGACCTCTGTGTGACAGAGTTTGTGCGCGTAGTTGATCAACTTCTGCCTCCGCATGTTTTCCACCGTATTTGCCCTGAATTACATCAAGGCTCTCAAACCATGGCAGGTGTGCCTATCCATCTCCAACTTCTTGGACAACACCCAAATTGGATGGCCGAAAATGCCTTCCAAGCTGCAAATTTAGGCGCTAAAGGCATTGATATTAACTTTGGTTGCCCTGCAAAGGCGGTAAACAAAAGTAATGGTGGAGCTTCACTGTTAAAAGAGCCAGAACTCATCTATCAAGTGGTAAAAGCCTGCCGAGAGGCGGTGCCTGCACACATTCCCGTTTCCGCAAAAATTCGATTAGGCTGGGAGCATCCTGAAGAGTGCTTTGAAATTGTCGACGCTATCGAGCAAGCAAAAGCTGACGAACTCACCGTACATGCACGAACCAAAATTGGCGGCTATAAAGCCAGCGAAATCAAATGGGACTACATCAATCAAATAAGAGAGAAAACGTCTCTGCCGTTGATTGCCAATGGGGAAATTTGGAACTATCAAGATGGCCAAGATTGCATTAAAGCAACAGGGGTGGACTCATTGATGGTTTGCCGAGGCGCCTTCAACATTCCGAACCTTGGTAATGTCGTTAAGCACGACCATCAAAAAATGCCGTGGAATAGAGTGATTGAACTTTTATTGCGTTATTCAGAGTTTCAAATTAAAGGGGATAAAGGCATGTACTACCCCAATAGAGTAAAGCAGTGGTTTGTCTACCTGAGTAAAGGTTACCCTGAAGCGAACGAACTATTTAAAGAAATTCGTACTTTCAAGAAAGCGCCTCCCATTGTAGAGCGCCTTCAGCGTTATCAAGAGGAACACAGCCAAACAGTTTGAGTGAGTTCCCTCTTATCTCTTTATAAAGCCTCAATAGCGTGGTTAAAATACTATGCGGTCTTTGCCAGTAGTCTTAGCCACATAAAGCTTTTCATCCGCGTATTTGAATATCTCGTCAAAGTTGAGGTTGTTGTGTTCAGCCTCAACAATACAAACCCCACCTGATATCGTGAAACCATCAGGGATAATGTCCGTTGAGTTTGCACTAATTGCATTTTTAACGCGTTGTAATGTTTTTATCATGGCCGCTCGATCATCACCTTCCAGATAAACGACGAATTCTTCCCCACCAAACCTTGCAGCTACATCGCTATTTCGAATACTACTACTAATCTGACGCGACATATAACGAATCACATCATCACCTTTATCATGACCATAGGTATCATTAATCGACTTGAAGTCATCAATATCAAATACTATTAAAGCAAACAATTGGTCATGTTCTACGCTACTCCAAAAAACTTCCAAGCCACGTCGATTCAATAACCCAGTCATAGGATCTTTAGCTGCAAGATCTTTAAAATAGATACGTTCCATATTGGAATTAACGTAGAAAAAAATCGTTACAGAAAACATATACACGATAATAGCCACAATAAGGCTGTCTTTCTCATAAACAAAAAAGTGCTCAATCTCTTTCGCAAGGTCAAACTCGTAGTAAATCGCTTGATGAGACGCGACCCCTTCCAATGCTATCTCGTGATAGAAGGTGGCATTATCAGTCGGATTGACTAATGTGATATCAACGATAACAATTCGACCCACTAGATGCTCACTAGAGTTAGCAAGTAGCTTATCAGCATCAATATCCACCGATAACATCCCTTGATGGGCTCCTTTATGAAATACTGGAATTGTCATACTAATAATTCGATCAAGGGAATCAAACCGGTATGCAGGGCCAGATAGTGTTAGATGATCTGGGTTGTTAGCTGTTTTCTGCCAATAAGGGCGACTTTTGATTGTCGACAGTAGTTCTTTGCTTAATCCCTTAGCAATATCTTCAGGTGATGAAATAACGTAACCAAGTGTATCAATAAAGTAAATGCCGTTGTGATACTCATCAAGCTGGGACAAGAATGAAAGAATAGGCGCCAGAGTAATCTTCTTTGAGGCATTTATGTAACTGTCACTATCACTGTTTTCAGAACATAAGGACTCCTCACCAACCAACATGTAGTTGATATCAATAGAGGGAATGTCTGAAGTTTTGCCATCGGCAAGCAGTAACACGTCAATAGGCCAAATACGACAAAGGCCACCAACCACTTGTTTGTTATGGTCGAGGGAAAAAGGATTACCGGATTTATGGTAATTAGAAAAGCTATAATCTAAGGCGATGACGATTTTAGCCGTCCGTTTAAACGCCTCTTCGATACGGTGAAATTCGCTGTCGATTTCCTTTTCTACAGCGTCAAAATGGTTCTTAACTATTAAACTAAGCAGCATTAAGGCGATCACGACGGGAAATCCGAAGACAAAGTGAAGGCTAAAGCGCCTGTTTATTTTCATATAATTTGCTCTTAGCGTTTAGCTACTTTCATTTATACCATTAATATTATTACACTAATCCACAGCCCTCTCGATATAAAATAATGTAAATTGATATTAACGGCAGGCTTAACGGTGAAGTGACTATTCGCAAACTAATAAAAAAGAACGCTGTTTGATATTAAGATGATTAAGTTTGAATCATTAAAAACTAATTCAAGCTCTGTTAACAAAGTAACTGATAGATAGTCCGTCAATTGAGACCTACTAAAGAGGTTTATCGGCTAATGACGGCACGCTCAAGCACAGACTGAGGCACGATCACGCCAAGTGCACGAGCAGCGTCTAGGTTAACCATCAGCTGTGAACTCTGCGCAGTTTTGACACTCAACTTTCCAGGTTTTTGCCCATTCAGAATCGCAACTACATAGTCAGCAGTTTTCACTCCAACGTCATAATAATCTAGACCTAAACCTGCAATAGCTCCCTGCCCAACATAAGAAGTGGCCCCTGCAACCACTGGCGTCCCTGCTTGATTCGCTGCTTCTATAAGTTCTTCCATACCGCTTGCAACAGTATTGTCGGTCAACGCGTAGATAACATCAGACTTCCTAGCGACAGATTTTGCTTTTGCTTCTACGTCTTCAACACTCAATGCTTTTTCGATGAGGAGAGTGAAACCAAAATCTCGCGCAGCCTTTCTCAATAGCCCGATTAAAGCAACCGCATTTGCCTCTGCCGGATTGTAAACAACACCGATTGAACTTGCCTGAGGAAAAAGTTCTCTAATTAACGATACATGTTGAGAGATCGGTGATAAGTCAGAAAGGCCAGTGACATTTCGACCCGGTTTTTCCAACTGTTTTACAAGTCTTGCCCCGATTGGATCTGTAACCGCTGTAAACACAATAGGAATGGATCGTGTTGCCGATACTAGAGCCTGAGAGGTAGGTGTCGAGATGCCGACTAATACATGAGGGTTTTCACTGACGAACTTTCTAGCTATTTTCGCAGCTTGCGCTGGATTACCATCAGCTAGCTCATAGGAAAACTCTAAGTTTTTACCAGATTCAAAACCTTTAGCTCGTAGCCCTTCAATCAATCCTAAACGTGTCGCGTTTAAATCAGGATGGTCTACCACTTGCGATACTGACACTTTGACTATGTTTGCCATCACGTTTCCAGTCCATAGCAGCAGAAAACCACTCAAAGCAGCCGTTAATACTTTTCTTACCGAAACCATCAATACTTCCTTCATCAAGATCTCGTTGTTATTGTTCGATCTAAGAGAATAATACCACACCCGCTATTGATATAATTACCAACAACAATTAATAACTTGAAGTGATATCTAACAGAAACACAACAAAGTTCTAATTATGTGAGAAAGATTGGTCGAGATGAGTCAGCAAATAACAAACTAAGTGGGCACAAGTAGATGCGCAAAATCTGAGAACAAACCATCAACGATGTGTAGCCGTTCTCAGACGATAAGGATCGATGAGGTATTGTTAGAACCAGCGTTCCATTGACGATTTATCTAACTGGCGGAATGCACGGTTCAAAATGATCGCCAATTCTTTATAGCGAGGGCGTGGCTTCATTGGCTCCAATGCAAAACCTGTTTCGCTGATCTTCTCGTGCAGTTCGCGATACCACGATACTAACGCTGGCGGGAGTTGAGTGTTTGAGCGATTGCCTAACCACCACATACCTTGAAGCGGTAAACTAATAGCAAACAAAGCCATAACTACGGCTTGCGGTATCGCTTGGTTATTATTAAAGACCATTTGCGTCAAAACGCTGATAGCAGCTATCGCGGGCATCACTTTTACACCAAAGCGCGTGGCTTTAATGATGCGTTGCTCTGGGAAAATAGCGTTTAACTCTTTTCGGACAGGCCAAAGATCCATGTATTTTTGGCCATCTTTTAAACTGCTCGTTAAACCAACTCTATTGCTCATATGAGCCTCCCACTAAAAAAAAGTTGAAACCATCAACTAAAAACACAAGAATTTGACGAAAAATAATATTATTTCAAATTTTTTTGTTATATTTGCACAATATCGCTATTATTTGCAGACCTCAATCTCATTGTTGCCCTTATTTACAATTTAAGCAACTTTGAGAAGACTTCTGCAAGGAATGCTCAAGCCTCTTTTTTGAAAAAGTGCGCTTTCACTTTATACGGAAATTAACGTTTTTTTGACCAAGGTTAGTACGCAAGCCCACATGCTTCGTCTATTCTTGAGATTAATTTTCATCCTTAACTGATTTCGATCAGAAAAATTAACAGGTAGTCATTAATGTCTAAGCTAGTTTTAGTTTTAAACTGTGGTAGTTCTTCTCTTAAATTCGCTGTGGTTGATGCAGAAACAGGTGCGGAGCACCTCACTGGTCTTGCTGAGTGTCTAGGTCTTCCAGAAGCTCGTATGAAGTGGAAACTTGATGGCAAGCACGAAGCACAACTAGGCGCGGGCGCAGCTCACGTAGAAGCACTATCTTTCATGGTAGAAACTATTCTTGCTTCTAAGCCAGAGCTTAAAGCTAACCTTGGCGCTATCGGTCACCGTATCGTACACGGTGGCGAGCAGTTTACTTCTTCTGCCCTTATCACTGATGAAGTTCTTAAAGGTATTCAAGACGCTGCGACTTTCGCACCTCTTCACAACCCAGCTCATCTTATCGGTATCGAAGCAGCTCAACAGAACTTCCCTGGCCTTAAGAACGTTGCTGTATTTGACACTGCGTTCCACCAAACAATGCCTTCTGAGTCTTACCTATACGCTCTACCGTACAACCTATATAAAGAGCACGGTATCCGTCGTTACGGCATGCACGGTACTTCTCACCTATTCATCACTCGTGAAGTTGCAGGCCTACTAAACAAGCCAGTTGAAGAAGTTAACATCATCAACTGTCACCTAGGTAACGGCGCTTCTGTATGTGCTATCAAGAACGGTCAATCTGTAGATACGTCTATGGGTCTTACTCCTCTTGAAGGCCTTGTAATGGGTACTCGTTGTGGTGACCTAGATCCTGCTATCATCTTCCACCTACACGACGCTCTTGGTTACTCTGTTGAAGAAATCAACAACATGCTGACTAAAGAGTCTGGTCTTGCTGGTCTAACTGAAGTGACTTCTGACTGTCGTTTCGTTGAAGACAACTACGGTGAAAAAGAAGAAGCAACTCGTGCAATGGACGTGTTCTGTCACCGTCTAGCTAAATACGTTGCTGGTTACACTGCAACTCTAGAAGGTCGTCTAGACGCAATCACTTTCACTGGCGGCATCGGCGAGAACTCTGGCCCAATCCGTGAAATGGTGCTTAACCGCCTAGGCATCTTCGGCATCGAAGTTGACAGCGAAGCTAACCTTAAAGCTCGTTTCGGCGGCGAAGGTACTATCACTACAGCTAACAGCCGCATCCCTGCAATGGTTATCTCAACTAACGAAGAGCTAGTCATTGCTGAAGACACTGCAGAACTAGCAGGTCTTTAATTGATTTTTCTGACTAGTTTCACTTGAAGCTAGTCAGCTTTTCATACTAAGAAAATGGGGCTCAACTTCTATTCCTACCCCAATTTAAATATCGGTGGGGATAGCCGTTGAGCTTTTTTATTTCCAATAGTCAAAGGTGTTCGTCAATGTCACGTACTATTATGCTTATCCCTACAAGCGCTGGTGTTGGTCTTACTAGTGTTAGCATGGGTGTTCTTCGCGCTATGGAGCGCAAGGGCGTAAGTGTTTCTTTCTACAAGCCAATTGCTCAACCTCGTAGCGGTGGTGATCAACCCGATCTAACGTCTACTATTATCAGCGTAAACAGCGACATTAAGATTGGTGAGCCTATCGCGATGACTAAAGCTGAAGCTTTGATCGGTAGCGAAAAAATGGACGAACTTCTTGAGTCTGTTGTTGAACAATACAACAAGATCAACAAAGACGCAGAAGTTACGCTTATTGAAGGCCTAGTTCCAACTCGTAAGCACCCATTTGCAAACCAAGTAAACGCAGAAATCGCGAAGACACTTGGCGCGGAGATCGTATTCGTTGCAACTCCTGGTACTGACAACCCTACGCAACTTAAAGAGCGTATCGAAGTAGCATGTTCTAACTTCGGCGGTACTAAGAACAAGAGTATTAAAGGTGTAATCATCAACAAGCTTAACGCTCCTGTTGATGAAGCTGGCCGTACTCGTCCTGACCTTTCTGAAATCTTCGATGATGCAGATAGCGCTCAGCAAGCGAATCTTGAAGTCATGCAAATCTTCAACTCTAGCCCTATCCGTGTTCTTGGCTGCGTGCCATGGAGCATCGACCTAATCGCAACTCGTGCGGTTGATATGGCTAAGCACCTTAACGCTGAAATCGTTAATGAAGGTGAGATATCTAAACGTCGTATTAAGAGCATCACTTTCTGTGCTCGTTCTCTACCGCACATGATTGAACACTTTAAGCCAGGTTCACTGCTAGTAACTTCTGCAGACCGTCCTGACGTTATCGTTGCTGCGGCACTTGCTGCGAAAAATGGTGTTGAAATTGGTGCAATTTTGCTGACTGGCGGTTACGACATCCCAGAAAGCATTGCTAAACTTTGTGCACCAGCATTTGCTTCAGGCTTACCGATCTTCAAAGCTCAAGGTAACACTTGGCAGACGTCTCTAAACCTACAAAGCTTCAACCTAGAAGTTCCTGCGGACGATAAAGAGCGTATCGAGTTTGTTAACGATCACGTTGCTAGCCACATTGATGGACCTTGGATTGATTCTCTATCTGAAGGAACTCAAGGCATTCGTCGTCTAAGCCCACCAGCATTCCGTTACCAGCTAACTGAATTCGCTCGTAAAGCGGCTAAGCGTATTGTTCTTCCTGAAGGTGATGAGCCACGTACGGTAAAAGCTGCGGCTATCTGTGCTGAGCGCGGTATCGCAACATGTGTGCTTCTAGGTAACCCTGAAGAAATCCGTCGCGTTGCTGCACAGCAAGGCGTTGAGCTTGGCGCAGGCGTTGAGATCATTGATTCTGCATCAGTTCGCGAAAACTACGTTGCTCGTCTAGTAGAACTTCGTGGCGCTAAAGGTATGACTGAAGTTGTGGCTCGTGAGAAGCTAAACGATTCAGTATTCCTAGGCACTATGATGCTCGAAGCGGGTGAAGTTGACGGTCTAGTTTCTGGTGCTGTTCACACAACGGCGAACACTATTGTTCCTCCGTTCCAGATCATCAAGACGGCTCCTGATGCTTCTATCGTATCTTCAATCTTCTTCATGCTTCTGCCTGATCAAGTTCTTGTATACGGTGACTGTGCGATCAACCCAGATCCAACAGCAGAACAACTTGCTGAAATCGCTATCCAATCTGCAGATTCTGCTGCGGCATTCGGTATCGACCCACGTGTTGCTATGATCTCTTACTCTACTGGTGAATCTGGTAAAGGTGCAGATGTAGATAAAGTACGTGAAGCAACCAAACTTGCTCAAGAGAAACGTCCTGATCTAGTGATCGACGGTCCTCTACAGTACGATGCAGCAATCATGGAAAACGTTGCTGCTTCTAAAGCACCTAACTCTCCAGTTGCAGGTAAAGCGACAGTATTCGTATTCCCAGACCTAAACACGGGTAACACGACTTACAAAGCGGTACAGCGTTCAGCAGACCTAGTGTCTATTGGTCCAATGCTTCAAGGTATGCGCAAGCCAGTAAATGACTTGTCTCGTGGCGCTCTGGTAGACGACATCGTTTACACCGTTGCTCTAACGGCTATCCAAGCGGATCAAGCAGCTCAAGCTGAAGAAAAAGTAGTTAACTAATTTTTCTTTTGTAGAGAGCAAAAACCCTAGATTCTTATCTAGGGTTTTTTTATGTCTAATGCTTAAGGTTATTTGATGCTCTTAAGATTAATCTAACCTCGTCCATGGGCTGATTCTAAATCAAGTGCAGGCCCTTTCGGCACAACTTGGGTTGGGTTAATACCTGTGTGGCTGTAATAATAGTGACGTTTGATGTGGTAAAAATCAGTTGTTTCTTTAATACCTTCGACCTGAAACAGCTCTTTCAGGTAGCCCTGAATATTAGCGTAGTCCGCTATTCGCTGCTTGTTACACTTGAAGTGAGCCACATACACTGCGTCGAATCGAACTAAAGTGGTAAACAATCTCCAATCCGCTTCTGTAATCTTATTACCCGCCAGATAACGGTGTTCGCTAAGATGAGCATCAACTTTATCTAACGCTTCAAATAAGGCGTCATACGCTTCTTCATAAGCTTCTTGTGTTGTCGCAAAGCCGGTGCGATAAACACCATTATTAATATTCGGATAGATATAATCGTTCCACTCATCAATCTTGCTCGCCAATTCCCGCGGATAGTAATCATCCGTGTTGCCTGTTAACTCGTTAAATTCTGAGTTAAACATTCGGATGATTTCAGACGACTCGTTACTCACGATAGTGTTGGTTTTCTTATCCCATAAAACAGGTACTGTTACTCTTCCTGAATAGTCCGGTTTGGCTTGGGTGTAGATTTGGTGCATACGAGTGTGGCCGAAAAGAGGTTCCGGTAACCCCATTTGCCAACCTTCGCTCATCATGTCTGGGCAGACTACCGTCACATCAATATGATCAGTTAGGCCTTTCAGCTCACGGAAGATCAGAGTTCGGTGCGCCCAAGGGCAAGCTAATGATACATATAAATGATAACGGCCGCTTTCTGGCTGAAATTGTGCGTCCTGCTTATTCTCGACCCAGTAACGAAAGCCTGCGTCTTCACGAACGAACTTACCGCCGCTTTCTTTGGTGTCGTACCACACATCGTGCCAAACACCTTCAACTAACTTGCCCATATCTAAACCTCTGCCTTGCAAATCTTTTCTCTAGTATAAAAAAGTCCCATTTTTTCAAAACTAGAATAAGTTGGCTTAGTTGTTCGAATTATTTGAAGAAGGTTTGTTTAGGTACAAAAAAAGCGCAACTCATAAACAAGTTGCGCTTAAGCCTGTCACAGGCTGAACCGTATCAAACGGGTTCTAGACTTGTACGTGCAAGCAAGATACTGCGTGTACGTCATCGCCTTGAATGGTTGGCTTGGTTTGCGCGCAGGCCTCAGTTGCTTCAGGGCAACGAGTACGGAACACACAACCTGATGGTGGGTTGATTGGCGATGGTAAATCACCTTCCAACATCTGAATCGTTTTGCTGCGCTCTAAGCGAGGGTCTGGAATTGGAACTGCAGACATCAGGGCTTTGGTGTATGGGTGCTTGGGGTCAGCGAATAAAGCATCCGATTCACCCAGCTCTACCGCGTTACCTAAGTACATCACCAATACACGGTCAGAGATGTGTTTAACCACTGACAAATCATGCGCGATGAATACCAAAGACAAACCTAACTCTTTCTGTAGTTCCATAAGAAGATTTACGACTTGAGCTTGGATAGACACATCAAGTGCTGAAACAGGCTCATCACAGATGATCATCTTAGGTTTCAGAATAAGCGCACGCGCAATACCGATACGCTGACATTGACCACCAGAGAATTCATGCGGATAACGGTTGATTACGTTTGGCAGCAAACCAACCTTTGCCATCATCTCTTTAACTCTGTCCTTCACTTCCTGTTTAGAAAGCTCTGGATAGAAAGTTTGTAGAGGCTCGGCAATGATGTCGCCTACTGACATACGTGGGTTAAGCGACGCTAGCGGATCTTGGAAGATCATCTGAATTTCTTTACGAGTCTCACGACGTTTCACTTCTTGCATCTTAGTTAAGTCTTGACCTAACCACATTACTTGACCGTCAGTTGCTTCAACCAAGCCGATAATAGCGCGTGCAAACGTTGATTTCCCACAACCTGACTCACCTACTACGCCCAGCGTTTCACCTTCGTAAAGATGAACATCCACACCATCAACCGCTTTTAGGTTTGATGGTTTCGCCCATGGCCAAGCTGACTTAGCCGCGATGCTAAAGTGAACTTTCAGGTCTTTAATATCTAATAGTAATTCTTTACTCATTTTGTCCAAGTCTCCCAATCAGAAAAACAAGCACGCTGACGATCTTTTGCAAATGGCTGCAAAATTGGTGCTTCTTGCTTACAACGGTCCATTACACGGTGACAACGATCCTGATAAGGACAACCTGTAGGCAGGCGAAGTAAGTTAGGAGGGTTACCTGGAATCGTCGGTAGAATTTCACCTTCGGTATCTAAACGAGGGATCGCTTTCAGTAAGCCTTCAGCGTATGGGTGGCTTGGCTCGTAGAAAATTTCATCAACCGTACCGTATTCCATAGTACGACCAGCGTACATCACAAGTACTTTTTCACATGATCCCGCAACCACCCCCAAATCATGGGTAATCATGATAATTGCCGTATTAAACTCATCTTTCAATTCGTTCAGCAATTCCATGATTTGCGCCTGAATAGTTACATCCAAAGCGGTTGTCGGTTCATCCGCGATAAGCAGTTTTGGACGACACAATAGCGCCATTGCAATCATCACACGCTGACGCATACCGCCAGAAAACTCATGCGGATACATAGTAATACGCTTGCGAGCTTCAGGGATTTTCACCGCTTCAAGCATGCGTACTGATTCTTCAAACGCTTCTGCTTTACCCATGCCTTTATGTAGCATAAGTACTTCCATCAACTGATCACTTACTTTCATGTAAGGATTCAGTGATGTCATTGGATCTTGAAAGATCATTGCGATCTGTTCGGCGCGAACCTTGTTAAGTTCTTTCTCTGGCAAATTGAGAATTTCATTGCCTTCAAACTTCGCACTTCCTGAAATAATGCCGTTCTTCGCCAGCAGTCCCATCAGTGCAAATACCGTTTGAGATTTACCTGAACCTGACTCACCCACGATACCCAGAGTTTCGCCTTGGTTGAGTGAGAAATTCAGATCATTTACTGCGGTGACGATACCATCTTGCGTGGTAAATTCTACGCGCAGATCTTTGACATCTAATAAGCTCATTATTGCTTCCTTAATCTTTTATAGCTTTTGATTGCTATTTCGTTATCTGTCTTTTGGATCAAGCGCGTCGCGCAGACCATCACCTACGTAGTTAAAGCAGAACAGCGTAACTACCATGAATGCCGCTGGGAATGCCAGTTGCCAAATTGCAACTTCCATTGTTTGCGAACCTTCTTGTAACAGCGCGCCCCAACTTGTCATAGGCTCTTGAACACCAAGACCAAGGAAAGATAAGAATGATTCTGTAAGGATCATGCTTGGAATCAGTAGCGTTGAGTAAACCGCAACAATACCCAATACGTTCGGTACGATATGACGTGTAATGATTTTCCATTTGCTGACACCACATACGTGAGCAGCTTCAATGAACTCTTTACTGCGTAAACTCAACGTTTGACCACGTACAATTCGTGCCATATCGAGCCAAGCAATCGCACCGATAGCAACAAAGATGAGTACGATATTACGGCCAAAGAACGTTACCAATACGATCACGAGGAACATGAATGGCACCGCGTATAAGATCTCTAGGATACGCATCATCACTCGGTCAGTACGACCACCAATGAAGCCTGAAGCAGCACCGTAAAGCGTACCAATCAGGACTGCTACGAATGCGCCCATCACACCCACCATAAGAGAGATACGGCCACCAATCATCGTACGAACATATAGGTCACGACCTAAACTGTCAGTACCAAACCAGTGATCAGCATTTGGACCTACGTGCATTGCGTACCAGTCAGTGTCATCGTAAGCATGCTGCGCAAGCATCGGTAAGAAGATTACCGATAGCACCATAATCGTTAGAATGAACAGACTGATCATTGCGGCTTTGTTTCGCATAAAACGAATACGTGCATCCTGCCACAAGCTACGACCTTCAATTTCCAAACTCTCAGAGAAGTTTTCGATCGCTTCTAAATTTTCTTTTTTATTCAACATAACCATGCGTCCCTGCTAGTAGCGAATTTTCGGGTCAATAAGCGCTAGTAAAATATCAACAATTGCGTTGAACAAGATAAATAGGAAACCAATCAGAATGGTTACACCCATTACTAACGAATAATCACGGTTAAACGCAGCGTTAACAAACAGCTTACCAATGCCCGGTAGGCCAAAGATGGTTTCAACAACAACTGAACCTGTAATGATACCGACAAACGCTGGTCCCATGTATGACACAACTGGTAGCATTGCTGGCTTAAGTGCATGTTTAAGAACAATATAACGGTAGCTTAGACCTTTAGCTCGAGCAGTACGGATAAAGTTACTATTTAAGGTTTCGATCATGCTCCCGCGAGTGATACGAGCAAAGGTTGCTACATATAGAAGAGACATCGCAATAACCGGTAGAACGAGGTATTTAGCCGACCCATCGAGCCAACCACCGGCAGGAAAAAGGTTTAAGTGTAAAGAAAACACATAGATAAGAGCTGGAGCCAATACAAACGAAGGCATTACAACACCGAGCATGGCGGTCGACATTATGGTGTAATCAACCCAGGTGTTGTGCTTCAGCGCGGCTATCGTCCCTATGGTAACCCCCATTAATAACGTAAAGATAAAAGCAACAAGGCCTACCTTTGCCGATACAGGAAGTGCAACCGAGATTAACTCGTTAACAGAGTAATCTAAATATTTGAACGAAGGGCCAAAATCACCTTGTAGAATATTGGTCAAGTACGTGGTGTACTGCTCAAATACAGGTTTATCTAAGCCATATTTTGCTTCGATGTTCGCCATAACCTCTGGCGGTAATGGACGTTCGCTTGAAAACGGATTGCCCGGAGCAAAACGCATAAGAAAAAAAGAGATAGTGATCAACACCAACATGGTTGGAATCGCTTCAAATATCCTTTTCATAATGAATTTAAACATAAACTCACTCTTTCAGTCTGTGACAATGAAAATTAGAAAAACGCTACATGCACACCCTGTGCATGTAGTGTCTGTATCGTTATAGTTATATTAACTTTTTATAATCGAAGCGCTTATTATTGAGCTTTGATATAGAGGTCTTTTGAGTAGATTTTCTCTTCCGCATTATTAGCTGGGAAGCCACCGACATGCGGGTTCAGTAAACGTGTTTTTACGTACTGATAAATAGGAGCAATAGGCATCTCATTCGCCATTAGCTTTTCTGCTTCTAAATACAGAGCGGTACGTTCTTGTTCTGACGTTGAATTAATAGCCTTGTCCATCAAAGCGTCATAATCGGTATTTCCCCAATGTTGGCCGCCTGTTGTATTAGCACTAACCATCAAGGTTAAAAATGTAGATGCTTCGTTGTAATCACCACACCAACCTGCACGAGCGACTTCAAAGTTGCCGGTATCTTTAGAAGATAGGTAAGTTTTCCACTCTTGGTTTTCAAGCGTAATTTTAAGCCCTAGCGTTTTCTTCCACATAGAACCAAGAGCTACTGCAACTTTCTTGTGGTTCTCATCAGTGTTATACAGGAGAGAGAACTCGAGAGGGTTATCTTTTCCAAAACCTGCTTCTTCAAGAAGGCGCGCCGCTTCGGCGTTACGTTCTTTTTGAGACATTTTACCGTACTGAGGAAGCTCAGGATCAAATCCAGCCGTGATCTCCGGCGTCAAGAAGTACGCAGGTTTCTGTCCTTGCCCCATAATGGCGCCAGCAACTATGTCACGATCAATCGCATAAGAAATCGCTTTACGTACACGTACATCATCGAAAGGCTTTTTCTTAGTATTGAATGAGTAGTAGTAACTACAAAGATTACCCACGACGGAAAGGTCTTCTGGGTGCTCCTTTTTCATACGCTTGAAATGCTCAATTGGCAAATCATACGTGAAGTCGATTTCACCGGATAAAAAGCGGTTCATTTCCGCTACTTGATTTTCGATTGGTAGGAACGTTACTTTATTGAGAACGGTATGATCGTTATCCCAGTAATTTTCATTACGAACTAACTCAAGACGCTCATTAACGACCCATTGATTTGGAACAAATGCACCGTTACCAACGAAGTGATCTGGCTTAGTCCATTGGTCACCATATTTTTCAACAGTTGCCTTATGCACTGGCTTCACTGTGGTATGGCCCATCATCATTACGAAGTATGGTACCGCTGTTTCTAATTCAACAACAAGCGTATATTCATCTACAGCTTTAACGCCGAGTTCACTCTTGTCCTTCTTACCCGCTACGATGTCTTTCGCGTTCACCATCTTAGTATATTCCATGTACCAAGCGTATGGAGAAGCAGTGGCAGGATCGACTGCACGTTGCCAACTGTAAACGAAATCTTCAGCTGTTACAGGATCGCCATTAGACCATTTTGCATCTTTACGTAGGTGGAAAGTGAATGTTTTGTTGTCTGTCGTTTCCCAACTTTCGGCTACCCCTGGGATAGTGTTACCTTCGCCGTCTTGGTTCACTAGACCTTCTAAAAGATCACGAATTACGTGAGATTCTGGTACACCTTGAGATTTGTGAGGGTCGATAGTCGCAACTTCAGTACCGTTACCGCGGACCAGTTCCTGAACTTTTGCTAGTTCTGTACCTGCTGGAACGTCAGCAGCGATAGAAAGAGTAGAAGTGGCAGCCACTGCCAGACCTGCACCTAGAAGAAGGGCTTGAGTGATTTTATTCTTGTACATTTAATAAACTCCAAGTTTTTTGTATTGCATCCATGACTTCTTTGCTCGGTTCACTGAAAGGCAGTGATTTAGATGTATTTAGCTCAAATATTAAGCATTAAAACCTAAAACCTTACAAAGATTGCGGCTCACACTATCAACCATTGAAGTAATTTGCTATTAACATGTCGCAAAAAATCGGAGAATTTCCCAAAATATTCATGATATCAGTGTAAATATCTAATAAAAACCTAATGCGTAGTGAATTACACAGAGTAACTTTATTAAGAAACAGCCTTTAGTGTTGATGTATCTGTATTGATACTTTTTTTTAGCATCTTGTCCTATAACACCGCCAGAAAATTAACATTAATGCCACATTAAATCTAATTGCATATCACATATCACCTAAACAGACTGCACTATTTGTGAGGGTCATCACTTTAAACAAAATAGCATAGTGTTCTGCACTAAAACGGATAAAGCGACGCACCAATCCAGACCAAATAAGCCCTTGAATTTACATGCAATCTAGCCGAGTAATTATTTATCAGGACAACGTTTTTTATACAAAAACTTTATAGTATCCACAAAAAAACCGACGTTAATCGTCGGCTTTCTACTGTTTACTTCTGGATCAAACACAATGTTGAGAGGCTTACTTTCCCCAACGCTCCGCAGCTTTTGCATCTGAATCTCGAGAATCGACCCAACGAGTCGCCTCGGTAGTACGTTCTTTTTTCCAAAACGGAGCTTTGGTTTTGAGGAAATCCATAACAAACTCACAGGCTTCAAAGGCTGAACTGCGATGCGCACTGGATACACCAACGTAAACTATCTGATCACCGATATCTAGGTCACCAACGCGGTGAATCACTCGCATCTTCTGAATAGGCCAGCGCGCTTCAGCTTGATCACAAATCTCGCTCAGCGACTTCTCTGTCATGCCAGGGTAATGCTCCAGAGACAAACCAATCACATTGTCGCCAAGATTCATGTCCCGAACTTTACCGACAAACGTCACTACCGCTCCTGCAGCTGTGCCTTGAGCTAGATAATCGTATTCGTCACCCACAGAAAAATCATCTGCAGTAACTACTACTCTTAGATCTATAACTCGAGAATCATTCATACTTAGCCTCCCGTTACTGGCGGGAAAAAAGCGACTTCATCGCCATCTTTCACTTCCGTAGTCAAAGGTACGATGGATTGGTTAAGCGCAGCGAGAAGCTTGCCCTCTTCCAATGCGATGTCCCATTTCCCTTCTTTTTCTACAAGATGGCTACGAATCGCTTCAATCGTCTTGAACTGTGCATCAACTTCAACGCTGTCCACACCAACCAGTTCACGAGTTTGAGCAAAGAAGAGTACTGTAATCATGATTCCACCTTGAAGTGACCTGATTTACCACCCGTCTTCTCTAACAGGCGTACGTTCTCGATAACAATGTCTTTCTGAACAGCTTTACACATATCGTAAATAGTCAACGCAGCGACCGAAGCTGCGGTCAGCGCTTCCATTTCTACGCCTGTCTTACCAGCAAGCTTACAGACAGATTCGATACGAACCTTGTTTTCAGATTTGATTGCTTCAAGCTGAACTTCTACTTTAGTCAGTAGCAAAGGATGACACAGTGGAATCAGATCCCATGTCTTCTTAGCCGCTTGGATACCAGCAATGCGTGCCGTTGCGAAAACATCACCTTTATGGTGGCTACCAGAAACAATCAGCTCTAGCGTTTCAGCAGACATTTGAACGTAAGCTTCCGCTCTTGCTTCGCGTACCGTTTCCGCTTTAGCCGATACATCGACCATGTTTGCTTCGCCAGACGCGTTAATGTGTGTAAATTGGCTCATACTAAAACCGCCTTATACAGAAAGGTGTGGCATAAAGTTACAAGGACGATGGCTAGCATCCATCTGTTGCTTGATGATCTTAGTCCAACCTGTGCGACACGCACCTGTAGAACCTGGCATTGCAAAGATTACTGTGTGGTTAGCAAAGCCCGCAATCGCACGAGATTGAATTGTCGATGTACCGATCTCTTCGTAAGACACTTGACGGAATAGCTCACCAAAACCCTCTACTTCTTTATCGAACAAAGGCTTAAGCGCTTCAGGTGTGCTGTCACGAGACGTAAAACCCGTACCACCAGTAATCATGATCGCTTGTACGCTGTCATCAGCAATCCACTGAGATACGATCGCACGGATCTTGTACATGTCGTCGATAACGATTTGTTTATCAACCACGTTGTGGCCGGCTTCTTTAGCATGCTCAGCTAGATAACCACCTGACGTATCATTTTCTTCTGTACGAGTATCTGAAACGGTTAGTACTGCGATGTTTGCTGCTTGGAATTTGCTTTCTGCGTGACCCATTTGTTCACCTATATAAATTTTTCAATGATTAGACTGATTCGCCCAGCTTAAAGAAGCTGAGCGATAAAATGCTTTAGAGTATGTATAGCGGGTTAACCGCCGATTGACGCCAAGTTTGGAGTCATGCCGCTGTTGCCATCATGCAAGAAGTGGCTAACGGACTTGGTTTGAAGCTGAGCCTGAATTCGATCAATAAGCTCTTGCTCTTGTTGATCTTCTTGAATCAGATCTCTCAGTTCAACACCGTGGTCGCCAAACAGACATAGATGAAGCTTACCGGTCGCAGATACACGCAGTCGGTTACAACTCTCACAAAAGTCTTTCTCGTAAGGCATGATCAAACCGATTTCACCCTTGTAGTCAGGGTGGACAAACACTTGCGCCGGCCCATCATTAACGGCTTTGACTTTTAACAGCCAACCATTAGCAATAAGCTGGTTGCGAATCGCAACGCCAGACACATGGTGTTTATCAAACAACTCGTCCATCTCGCCGGTTTTCATCAGCTCGATAAAACGTAATTGAATAGGTTTGTCTTTGATCCAATTAAGGAAGGCTGGTAATTCCTGACTGTTGAGGTCTTTCATTAATACGACGTTTACTTTGACTTGTTCAAAGCCAACTTCAAACGCTTTATCAATACCTCGCATAACCTCAGTAAACTTATTCTCACCAGTGATCTGATGGAACATGCGCGAATCTAAGCTATCCACGCTGACATTTATGTGGGTTAAACCAGCATCACGCCATTGCCCTACTTGTTTCTCCATGCGATAACCGTTGGTTGTGGTGGCTACCTTTTCGATGCCTGGAGTAGTGGCAACAGTATGTATAATTTCAGGAAAGTCTTTACGCAGGCTCGGCTCTCCGCCTGTAATGCGGATCTTTGAGGTGCCACAATCTGCAAACGCTTTTACAATGCGTTTGATCTCGGGGACACTTAAAAAAGACGAGTTTTTCTGCCCTGACGGTTTATAACCATCTGGCAAGCAGTAAGTACATTTAAAGTTACAGACGTCTGTAACCGACAAGCGCAAGTAATAAAACTTGCGATGGAATCTATCTTCGAATTGTTGCGCCACGGAACACCTTTCCAAACACGGGAGGCATAATCATTTCCAATTAAGCCCTTGTGACAACATGTCACTGGCTCTTGATGCGTATCGGTACAGCAAATACCACTGTGCGACTTAGCATGCAAGAGCTCGGAGTTATGGCAACTGCACGTTATACTTACACGAACAGTAGCTGAGTAATAAAATACTTAATATTTGTACGTGAATCTAGCTTTGATAACCAAAAACGGGTCATATCAACAAAAAAAATGTACCAAACCCTCAAATTAACTCTTGTTAAGTATCTGACAAGAAGCATTTAACCTAAATTATAGTTAGTAATAATTTAATAGAACAAAAAATGAACATTTATTCATCAAAGAAAGTCGTAGCAATCGGTGGAGGCCATGGCTTAGGTCGTATGCTTGCTGCATTAAAAGACTTTGGTAGCAATGCGACTGGCATTGTCGCAACAACAGATAACGGTGGTTCAACCGGACGAATTCGAGACTGTCAAGGTGGTATAGCTTGGGGAGA
This sequence comes from Vibrio kanaloae, assembly GCF_024347535.1. Classification (NCBI taxonomy): domain Bacteria; kingdom Pseudomonadati; phylum Pseudomonadota; class Gammaproteobacteria; order Vibrionales; family Vibrionaceae; genus Vibrio; species Vibrio kanaloae. Next base: position 2,119,536 of record NZ_AP025497.1, read on the forward strand.
CACTCGTAACTGTATCAACCAATTGATCACCGAACCTTCCATCAGTTCGATGATGTTTGAGTACCGTTTTCGCGGTCAAGGTGAACTGAACGGCCACAACCTCGGTAATCTGATGCTCACAGCATTAGACAACCTCTCTGTTCGCCCACTAGAAGCAATTAACCTAATTCGAAATATGCTCAAGGTTGACGTCAATATCGTCCCGATGACAGAGCACCCTTCCGATCTCACAGCGTTATCAATGGATGGTCGCTGGGTTACGGGTGAAACCAATGTTGACGACATGACAGAAAAACTGCGCATGATGGACTTGTCTCCAGAAGTGCCTGCAACCAAAGAAGCCGTTGCAGCTGTCGAACAAGCCGACTGCATCGTTCTTGGCCCTGGCAGCTTCCTGACCAGTGTTATGCCCCCTCTTCTCCTTCCTGAGATTGGGAAAGCCATTGCTGCGAACACCAAGGCTAAGGTTATCTTCATCGAAAACCTTTCGCCAGAACATGGCCCTGCAGGGAAAATGACACTTCAAGAGCAGTTGGAGTGGTGTGAACGTACCTGCAAAGCGAGAAAAATTGATATCGTGCTGGGTAATGCGCCGCACCCTGAACTTGAAGGACTTTGGAACTGCGTAACCACCGACCTTGCCTCCCCTAACCGAGATTGGCGACATGACCGTTTAAAGCTTCAACAAGCGATTCGAGCTCAACTAGCTTAATGCACATAGCTTATAGCTTGGGATAAACGACAGAGGCCAGTAAAAAAAAGGAGCGTCATGCTCCTTTTTTAATACCTACTTATATCATCATCAACCGTTTTAGAGATCAGTCATCAACTGCTGATATTCCGTGTACGTTGATAACAGAAGTTCTTGCATATCTTTAAAATCCACTTCTGTCACTGGCAACGCTTGCTTAACTTTGGCATCTAAACTAATGGCGAAACTACACAAAGAATCAGCACCAAAACTCGCAGCACTGCTCTTCAATGCATGACTGATATCGGCCAAATACTTGGAAGTATCGGTATCTTTATTTAGCTCCAAGTGCTCGTAATATCCCTTCAATTCTCCTAAAAAGATCTCAAGCAACACCGGAACATTCTCTTGCCCTATTTCACCGGCAAGCTCATCAACTTTTTGCTGATTTAATACTTTCATCATCGTTCTTTCTTATTGTTTGGTAATTACGGCTTCGCATTCCACGTTTGCAATTTACGGTAAATCGTTGATGGACTGACATCCAAGAAACCAGCCGCGCGAGGGATATTACCGTCACACGCTTTTATGGCCTGTTCGATTGCCGTTTTCTCAGTGATCCACAATGGAAAAATATCTTTTACAGTGATGTCTTCATTCTGCTTCTCTTTCAGTCGCAGACGATTCTCAATCGGCTGGTTCAGTGGAGGTGGGAGCATGTTCAGAGTAATCTCTTTACCATTATTCAATACCACCACATTTCGTAAAACGTTTTGTAGCTGACGAACGTTACCCGGCCACTCGTATTGATTAAAGCGATCCAACACTTCCTGAGCAAAGCGTACGAAAGCCTTACCTTCCTCAACCGACATGTAGCCTAGTAACGAGTATGCGATCTCGATGACATCTTCTCCACGCTCACGCAGTGGCGGCAAGTGAAGAGGGATCACGTATAAACGATAGTATAAATCTTCTCTAAAGCGACCTTCTTGTACTTCTTTCCAAGGGTCACGGTTGGTCGCGCAAACAAAGCGCACATCAACGCTCTTCATTTTTGAAGAACCGACTTTTTGGAAGGTGCCGGTTTGAATGAAACGCAGAAGCTTGGTTTGCAATTCAAGATCCATTTCGCATAACTCATCGAGGAACAGGGTTCCACCATCTGCTAGTTCAGCAGCACCTTGGCGATCGGTTGCTGCGCCCGTAAAGGCACCTTTGACGTGGCCAAACAGCTCACTTTCAATCAAATCTTTAGGGATAGCCGCGCAGTTAATCGCAATGAAAGGCTTATCACCACGCTTACTCGCTGCATGAATGGCTTCTGCACATACTTCTTTACCGGTACCACTTTCACCTGTGATAAAAATACTCGCCTTACTTGATGCGGCAGAATCGATGGTTCGGTAAACCTGCTGCATGGTTTGGCTACTACCGATGAATCCTTGGTAGTTTTGATTACCCGGATTTTCAGAGCTGTTCTTAAGTTTAGTGGCTTTGCGTATCGCGTTATTCACCGTAATACGGAGTCGGTCGGCTTCACAAGGTTTAATAAGGAAATCTTGAGAACCATGACGCATGGCTTCTACGGCGGTATCGATCGAGCCATGAGCCGTCATGAAGATAACGGGGACTTCAGGGTATTTTTGTTTTACAGCAAATAGTACGTCCATACCCGTCATATCAGGAAGACGCAGATCTAACAAAATTAGATCTGGGATTCGATGATTCAAACTCTCAATTGCATCGCGACCTGTGCCGACAATGTTGATATCAATTTCGAGCGGTGTCAGATAAGAGCGATACAACGCTGCGACCGAAGCCGTATCCTCCACCATCAACAAATACTTTGATTTGTTATCTAGCGTTTTTGATTGCATATCCTAGCCATTTATAATTTGCATTTCTTATTATAGTCGCATTCCGCTTTGCATTATGCAAATTAACCACAGTATTTGTATTATATTTCTTTACCTGCTTCAAATAATCAATGTATTAGCTACATGGCACGAACGATGCAAAGGCTATATTGACCTTCGGGTCACCTAGCCAACTGACGTTGTTAGTGGACTCATTGTTCACAAACGTAAGCCAGTAGAACATTTACTACTGGCTGTTTTTTGTCTGGAACACTCTCCACTTTAAACTTGTCCGATATGAACTTCTTGAATAAGAAGTGAGATTAGCTGTTGGTAATGAACTGCTTTCTCAACTGCTCTATCTCATCACGCTTTTGTGCCGCTAATTCAAATTCCAAGTTCTGAGCATGTTGATACATCGCCGCTTCTAGCTTACTGATCTCTTTATCAAGCTGCTGCGGGGTAAGCACGGTGTAATTTTCAGAAGGCTCGGCGACTTTCGATAGTGGAACCTGCTTAGATTGTCTCTGCTGTTTAGACTTAGTGAGATCACCCAGCTCCATAATATCTTTGATATTACGTTTCAGTGCTTGCGGAGTGATGCCTTGCTCTTCATTGTAAGCCTGTTGTTTCTCCCTGCGACGGTCGGTTTCATCAATCGCTTTTCTCATCGACTTAGTAATTGAGTCTCCATACAAGATCGCTCGGCCCTCCAAGTTACGTGCCGCACGACCAATCGTTTGAATAAGAGAACGTTCAGATCGCAAGAAGCCCTCTTTGTCAGCATCAAGAATCGCCACCAGCGATACTTCAGGCATATCCAAACCTTCACGAAGTAAGTTAATACCCACTAACACGTCGAACTCGCCCAAACGTAGGTCTCGGATGATCTCTACACGCTCAACGGTATCGATATCTGAGTGCAAGTAACGCACTTTAACGCCGTGCTCACTTAGGTATTCGGTTAAGTCTTCCGCCATTCTCTTAGTCAATGTTGTGACCAAAACACGCTCTTCTTTCACTGAGCGTATTCTGATTTCAGACAACAGGTCATCAACTTGAGTCGACACAGGCCTTACTTCAATAACTGGGTCTAAAAGACCTGTCGGACGAACGACTTGATCAGCAATTTCACCATTTGACTTTTCAATCTCGTAATTGCCTGGCGTTGCTGATACAAAAATAGTCTGCGGAGCTATCGATTCAAACTCGTCAAATTTCATTGGGCGGTTATCCAATGCAGAAGGCAGGCGGAAACCAAATTCAACCAGAGTCTCTTTACGAGAGCGATCACCTTTATACATGGCGCCAATTTGCGGTACAGTCACGTGTGACTCATCGATAATCAACAGACCATCATCAGGCAAGTAATCAAATAATGTCGGAGGCGCTTCCCCTTCCGCACGACCACTCAAGTATCGTGAATAGTTTTCGATACCCGAACAGAAGCCAAGCTCAGTCATCATCTCGATATCAAACTGCGTTCTTTGAGAGATACGTTGTTCTTCCAGAAGCTTATTGTTGTCTTTTAAATATTGAGTTCGGTCTCGAAGTTCATCTTTAATGTTCTCAATCGCCTCAAGGATTTTCTCCCTAGGCGTTACATAGTGAGTTTTGGGGTAAACGGTAAAGCGCGGTAAATCTCTTTGTTTAATTGCACCAGTCAGGGGATCAAAGATGCTTATACAGTCGACTTCATCATCGAACATTTCGATTCGCACTGCATCTTGGTCAGATTCAGCAGGGAAGATATCAATGACCTCACCACGAACACGGAACTGGCCTCGTTCAAATGCGACATCATTTCTCGAATATTGAAGTTCAGCTAAGCGGCGTAAGATGTCACGTTGGTCCATAACCTCACCGCGGCTCAAGTGAAGCATCATCTTCAAGTAAGACTTAGGATCACCCAAACCGTAGATAGCCGATACAGACGCGACGATGATGGCATCTTTCCGTTCTAGCAAGGCCTTGGTTGCCGAAAGCCTCATTTGCTCGATATGGGCATTCACAGACGCATCTTTCTCGATGAATGTGTCTGTGGTCGGTACATAGGCTTCTGGTTGGTAGTAATCGTAGTAAGAAACAAAATACTCTACGGCATTATTGGGGAAAAAAGATTTCATTTCACCATAAAGTTGAGCCGCCAATGTCTTATTCGGCGCTAACAAGATCGCAGGTCTTTGAGATTGGGAAATGACGTTGGCAAGCGTAAAGGTTTTACCTGAGCCCGTTACCCCTAATAGCGTTTGATGTGCCAAACCAGAATCTAATCCGTCTAGTAATTTGGTTATCGCTGTCGGCTGGTCCCCAGACGGGCTGTAGTCCGATACCAAGTCAAAGAGTTTACTCATAGGTCGCCATTTCCATACTGTTTTTTTAATCAGGTCATTGTCACTCTAGGAGGAGTGTTGTTGCAACTATTATCTAGAGAAATGCTTCTTAAGACTCGATATCAGTTATAGCTTTTATGTTTAGAACTTGGTATTATCCGTGCCCCTGCAAGATCTCTTCAACTAAATTACTCTATTTTTAATCCACTACTTTTCCCCAAAAAATCTAAAAATACCGCCTATTTTACTGTTATCGCTGTAATCTAAAAAAGTTATACAATAGCGACATCTCTAAATAAACCCTTAAAATACATACGATTAGCTGCATTTGTTACATTTTTAGATTTATTTCAATTATTGTTATTAAAGTTTAACACACACACTTATCCACAATTTTGGTGGATAACTACATCCAAGCTAAATCCAATAAGGCGTTCAAGAAAGTAAAGTTTTTTATCTTACTTTTTTCTGCTATTTTTTGTTGACAGAAAAACGGACTGTTATTAGAATTCTCGCCGTTCACAAGTAATTCCCCTTTAGTTCAGTTGGTAGAACGGCGGACTGTTAATCCGTATGTCGCAAGTTCAAGTCTTGCAAGGGGAGCCAAATTTAAAAAAGCCGTATCACTCGATACGGCTTTTTGCGTTTTGATGCCTTTTATTCTTTTTCTTATACTGTCCCCTTTTACGACTCCTTGGGATAAACCTGCACCCAAAGAACCAACGATTGTTGCCTTGTAGCTAGTGCTAAGATCTGTCTCCATTCATTAAAGATCCAATTTAGCCACTGCTATAAACGTGTCTCAGCAAGTAAAAATTGGCCGTCTATACTTAGTGTGACTTTTAACAATCAAACGATTACCTGATGTTTTTTTCACCAAGTGTCTAAATCCCTAGTGATCCTTGGTTGTTATTAGGTGAGCAAAGCAGGATAATATCGGGATCGGAATCTCAAGAATTAATCCATTATGACCGAATACCTTTTGTTGCTGGTTGGCACAGTGCTGGTCAATAACTTTGTGCTAGTGAAGTTTTTAGGGCTATGTCCATTTATGGGAGTCTCCAAGAAGCTGGAGACTGCGATTGGCATGGGCCTCGCGACGACTTTCGTTCTGACGTTAGCGTCGGTATCTGCATACCTAGTAGAAACCTACATCCTTACCCCTCTGGGTATTGAATACCTGCGTACCATGAGTTTCATCTTGGTTATCGCGGTGGTCGTTCAATTTACGGAAATGGTTGTTCACAAAACCAGCCCGACTCTTTATCGCCTATTGGGTATCTTCCTGCCTCTTATCACCACCAACTGCGCGGTGTTAGGTGTGGCGCTTTTGAACATCAATGAAAACCACAACTTCATTCAGTCGATCATCTATGGTTTCGGCGCTGCGGTGGGGTTCTCCCTTGTTCTTATCCTATTCGCTGCGATGCGTGAACGTATTACGGTTGCTGATGTTCCAATGCCATTCAAAGGCGCATCGATTGCGATGATCACAGCAGGCCTAATGTCCCTGGCATTTATGGGCTTTACTGGGTTGGTGAAATAAGCATGAGTACCATTTTAATTGCGATCATTGCGCTAGCCGTTTTAGCCGCTATTTTTGGCGCTATTTTGGGCTTTGCTTCTATCCGTTTTAAAGTCGAAGCCGATCCTATCGTCGATCAAATCGATACCATATTGCCGCAAACTCAATGTGGTCAGTGTGGCTACCCTGGTTGTCGTCCATACGCAGAGGCGATCGCTAACGGAGACAAGATCAACAAATGTCCTCCTGGCGGACAAGCAACCATTGAGAAGCTAGCAGACTTAATGGGCGTAGAAGTTGAAGACTCCGCTCATGACTTAGATAACAAAGTAAAAACCGTTGCTTTCATTCATGAAGATATGTGTATCGGCTGTACCAAGTGTATTCAAGCCTGTCCGGTTGACGCCATTGTTGGTGGCACCAAGGCTCTACACACAGTAATTAAAGATGAATGTACAGGTTGTGACTTATGTGTCGCACCGTGCCCTACTGACTGTATTGAAATGATTCCAGTGGCAACGACGACTGATAATTGGAAATGGCAGATGAACATCATTCCTGTTACTGATATCACTAACCAAGCGACTGATGCGACTGCGTCAGAGCCTAAGGCGTAGGGTTAGTATGATCTCTTTAATTGAACAAATTCGCACGGGCTCTATTTGGAATTTCCCAGGCGGCGTGCACCCTGCTGAAAACAAGAAACAATCCAATACCACTGACATCGTTCATGCAAGGCTTCCTGAAGAAATCGTTCTTCCTGTAAAACAACACATCGGCAAGCCAGGTAACTTATTGGTTACTGCTGGTGACACCGTGCTAAAAGGCCAACAACTGACAGCCTTGGACACGGGTTTTACGTTGCCGGTACACGCACCAACATCGGGTGTGATTACCGTTATCGAACCAAGAACCACTGCCCACCCTTCAGGTTTGAACGAGCTGAGTGTCGTTATTAAACCGGACGGTTTAGACACTTGGATAGAAAAACATCCGGTTGAAGATTTTTCTTCTAAGAACTCAGACGAACTGCTAGATGTGATTCGCCAAGCTGGTATTTCAGGCATGGGCGGCGCAGGCTTCCCTACCGCGAAAAAGCTTCAGTCAGGCCTTGGTCGTACCGACATTTTGATCGTCAACGCTGCTGAATGTGAACCTTACATCACCTCTGATGACAAGTTACTTCAAGAACATGCCGAAGAAGTATTAAAAGGCATTGAAGTGGTTGAACATATCCTTCAACCAAAGCTGACCGTTATCGGTATTGAAGACAATAAACCTGATGCAATAAAAGCACTTGAAATAGCAGCGAAAAACAAAGACATCGTCATTCGTGTTATCCCAACCAAATACCCTTCCGGTGGTGAGAAACAACTCATCAAGATCCTCACTAACAAAGAGGTGCCTGCTGGCGGTATTCCTGCGGACATTGGTGTATTGGTTCAAAACGTCGGCTCTCTCTACTCGATTAAAAGAGCAGTAATCGACGGTGAACCAGTGATTAACCGCGTGGTGACTTTAACCGGTAAAACCTTTAAGCAACCTCGTAACGTTTGGGCGCTATTAGGTACACCAGTACACGAGTTACTAGAGGAATTTGGCTACAAAGCGGATAAAAAACTGCCACGTTTGATTTTGGGCGGCCCGATGATGGGCTTTACCTTGCCGCATGCCAATGTGCCAATCACTAAAACGTCGAACTGTATTTTAGCGCCAACGCGTCGTGAGATCTCACCAAGCACTTACGAGATGGAATGTATTCGTTGCAGCGCGTGTGCTGAAGCTTGCCCTGCGTCTCTACTTCCTCAACAACTGCAATGGCATGCCAAAGCCAACGAGTTGGATAAGTGTGAAGAGCTGAATATTAAAGACTGTATTGAATGTGGTGCTTGTGCGTTTGTCTGCCCAAGTGAAATCCCTCTTGTTCAATACTATCGCCAAGCGAAAGCTGAAATCAAAACAAGAAAAGACGAAGCAACAGCTGCAGAGCGCGCTAAGATTCGTTTCGAAGAGAAAAACGCTCGTATGGAGCGCGACAAAGCAGAGCGTGAAAACCGCTTCAAGAAAGCTGCTGACAACCGTCGTAAAGATATGAAGTCTGCGGATGGTGATGATGCGATTGCAGCTGCGATTGCTCGCGTTAAAGCGCAAAAAGCCGCGGCAGACCAAGCTCCTAATGCAGAACCAGCCGTGAAACCTGCGGTAGCTGCTGCTATTGCGAAGGCAAAAGCGAAACAAGCGGCAGCTCAGAAAGCGGATGGCGCTGAACCAGACAACTCTGAAATGTCGAAACTGCGTGAAGAACGTAAACGACAAGCTCGAGAGCGCAAGGCACAACAAGCAGCCGCTGATACTCCTGCAGAAAGCTCTGGTGATGGCAAGAAAGATGCTGTCGCTGCGGCGATTGCTCGTGCTAAAGCGAAGAAAGCTCAACAAGCGGAATCAGCTTCTGACGCTCCGGCTGAAAGTACTGGCGATGCCAAGAAAGATGCTGTTGCTGCAGCCATTGCTCGTGCTAAAGCGAAGAAGGCTCAGCAGGCGGAATCAACATCTGACGCTCCAACTGAAAGTACTGGCGATGCCAAGAAAGATACCGTTGCTGCAGCTATCGCTCGTGCTAAAGCCAAGAAAGCTCAACAAGCGGAATCAGCTACTCAAACCGAAAGTGAAGCTCCGGCTGAAAGAACTGGCGATGCCAAGAAAGATGCCGTTGCTGCGGCTATTGCTCGCGCTAAAGCCAAGAAAGCCCAACAAGCAGGTTCAGCTTCCGAGGCTCCGGCTGAAAGTACTGGCGATACCAAGAAAGATGCTGTCGCTGCGGCCATTGCTCGCGCTAAAGCGAAAAAAGCTCAGCAAGCGAAACAGGCAGAGACAGCAGAAACTCCTGAACCAGTAATTGAAGTTGAAGCTGAAACTCAACAGGAGTCAGTCCATCCCAAAAAAGCTGCCGTTGCTGCCGCTATCGCACGTGCTAAAGCTAAGAAAGTACAACAAGCCAAGCAGGAAGAGACAACTGAAACGCCCGAACCAGTAACTAAAGTTGAAGCTGAAACTCAACAAGAACCAATCGATCCCAAAAAAGCTGCCGTTGCCGCTGCAATAGCTCGCGCTAAGGCGAAGAAAGCACAGCAAGCTAAACAGGTCGAAGCACAAGAAACCGCTCCTGAACCTGCAGATGAAATTGAAACGGAAGCTCACTCAGAATCCGTCGACCCTAAGAAAGCAGCCGTTGCTGCCGCAATTGCTCGTGCTAAAGCAAGAAAAGCGCAGCAAGAGCAAGATAAAAAGAACAATGAGGAGAAAGAGTAGTGGCCTTCTTTATCGCCAGCTCACCGCACGCGCACAATCGTAGAAGCACCCCAGATCTCATGAAATGGGTGGCTATTTGTGCATTGCCAGGTCTACTAGCTCAAACCTACTTCTTTGGATGGGGTACACTCATCCAGTTAGTATTTGCTATCGCACTTGCTGTTAGCTTTGAAGCAGCCGTAATGCTATTGAGAAAACGTCCGCCAGTGATGGCACTGCGTGATTACAGTGCTGTTGTGACAGCATGGCTACTCAGTGTTGCTATTCCTCCACACTCACCGTGGTGGATTCTAGTAATAGGTATGTTCTTCGCTATTATTATCGCGAAACACCTTTACGGCGGCCTTGGACAAAACCCATTTAACCCGGCGATGGTCGCTTACGTTGTTTTGCTGATCTCATTCCCAGTCCAGATGACCAGTTGGAATGCACCGACCAGCTTAACGGCTGAAGCAACGAGCTTTGTTGACTCATTCTTGATGATCTTTACTGGCTTCAATAATGAAGGGTTGTCTCTACAACAAGCTCGCCTTGGTATTGATGGCACAACGATGGCGACACCACTCGATGCATTCAAAACCGCATTAACGGCGGGCAATACAGCTTCAGAAGCACTGTCTCAACCTCAATTCAGCTGGTTAGCTGGTGTAGGCTGGGAATGGGTGAACCTTGCTTATCTAGTCGGCGGCCTTGTGCTCATTAAACAACGCGTGATTCAGTGGCATATCCCAGTGGCATTTCTAGGCAGTTTGACTGTATTTAGCCTAGTGTTCTTGATGTTCACTCCTGGCGAGACCGCATCACCGACCATTCATCTATTGTCTGGTGCGACTATGCTCGGCGCATTTTTCATTGCGACCGACCCTGTTTCAGCATCAACGACAGTCAAAGGCCGTTTAGTGTTTGGTGCTCTGATCGGCGGCTTAGTCTTTATCATCCGCAGTTGGGGTGGCTTCCCTGACGGCGTGGCGTTTGCTGTATTGTTAGCCAACATGTGTGTTCCATTGATTGACTACTACACCAAACCTCGTACATACGGCCACTAAGGAGCGGATACCATGCTAAATGCAATTAAGAAAAACGGTCTTGTACTCGCTATTTTTGCGTGTGCTTCCACCGGTTTGGTAGCGGTGACTCACGAGCTAACCAAAGAGCAGATAACACTGCAAGAACAAGCTCAATTGCTATCGGTACTTAACCAAGTAATCCCACACGAGTTACATGACAATGAGCTTTTTTCAGCTTGTACCTTAGTTGAAGCCGAGGCGCTTGGAACCAAACAAGCCATGCCAGCTTACATTGCTAGACTCAACGAAGAACCGAGTGCAATCGCGATCGAAGCCATTGCACCAGACGGCTACAACGGTGCAATCAAGGTGATTGTTGGAATGAAAATAGACGGCACTATTTTAGGTACTCGCGTTCTTTCCCATCAAGAAACTCCGGGGTTGGGTGATAAGATTGATCTACGAGTGAGTGATTGGATTCTCTCTTTTGCAGGCAAACAAGTAACTGAGTCGAATCTTGATCGATGGAAGGTTCGCAAAGATGGCGGTGATTTCGATCAGTTTACCGGCGCAACTATTACACCGAGAGCCGTCGTAAAGTCAGTGAAACAAACGGTTGAATACGTTAACAAAAATCGCCAAGCATTGCTTGCTCAACCTCTAAATTGTGGTGGTGAATGATGAATGAACATAAAACACTAATTAAAAATGGCATGTGGGCCAATAACCCTGCCCTAGTGCAACTTCTTGGGTTATGCCCTCTACTCGCGGTTTCCTCAACCGTGACTAACGCGCTTGGATTAGGCATTGCCACGTTACTTGTTCTGGTCGGTTCGAACGTTTGCGTCTCTTTGGTTCGTAACCATGTACCAAAAGAAGTTCGCATCCCAGTATTCGTGATGATCATTGCTTCACTAGTAACCTGTGTTCAACTTCTGATGAATGCCTACGCGTACGGACTTTATCTATCTTTGGGTATCTTCATACCACTGATCGTAACCAACTGCATCATCATTGGCAGAGCGGAAGCATTCGCTTCAAAAAATGCGGTGTTGCCTGCTGCTCAAGATGGTTTTTGGATGGGTCTTGGCATGACATCGGTACTGATTGTGTTAGGTGCGATGCGTGAGGTGATAGGTAATGGGACTCTGTTTGATGGCGCCGACCTACTTCTTGGTGACTGGGCTTCAATGTTACGCATCCAGATATTCCAATTTGATAACAGTTTCTTATTAGCTCTGCTTCCACCAGGTGCCTTTATTGGTGTTGGTTTCTTGATTGCTTTGAAAAACATCATCGACAACCAAGTAAAATCTAGACAGCCAAAACAAGAAAAACCAACTATTGAACGCGCTCGCGTTACCAATGCCTGATAAGTTACAGTAGCTTAAAACCCTGCTGAAAAGCTCAACCGCTCAGCAGATATATAGATTGACCAAGTACACACATAATAATGACGCTCATAAGAGCGCGTAACCGATGATAAAGCCTGAGTATTCGGAATTAATTGAATACCGAAACTCAAGCCCTAACTATTTGAAAGTAATGTCGCTATGAACAATGTAAAACGAGTAGAAATACTTGAGCGTTTAAGAGAAAACAACCCAAAGCCAGAGACTGAGCTTAACTGGAACAGCCCTTTCGAGTTGCTGATTGCCGTACTTTTGTCTGCACAGGCAACCGATGTCAGCGTGAACAAAGCAACGGATAAGCTTTACCCAGTGGCTAATACTCCACAGGCGATTTTCGACCTAGGTGTCGATGGCTTAAAAGAGTACATCAAGACAATCGGCCTATTTAATTCAAAAGCAGAAAACACCATTAAAACGTGTCGAATGCTGCTTGACCTACACAATGGTGAAGTACCGGAAGATCGTGCGGCATTAGAAGCCCTTCCTGGCGTTGGTCGTAAAACTGCCAACGTAGTATTGAACACCGCTTTCGGTTGGCCAACCATTGCCGTGGATACTCACATCTATCGCGTATCAAACCGCACTAAGTTAGCGATGGGCAAAACAGTCGACGATGTTGAAGCTAAGCTGCTCAAAGTCATTCCAAAAGAATTCAAACTGGATGTCCACCATTGGCTCATTCTTCATGGACGCTACACTTGTGTCGCGCGTAAACCACGTTGTGGCAGCTGTATCATTGAAGATCTATGCGAGTTTAAAGAAAAAACAGACGTCTAGGGCTAATAAGGTCTAATCAAAAAGCTAATAAGCTAATAAGCTAAACAACACCGCACTCTTCTTGCGGTACAACAACAGAATTACAAAACGTATACACAGTTAAAGCTAGGAGCAAATCATGTCAAACGGCCGTATTTTACACACCATGCTACGCGTTGGTGATCTAGATAAGTCTATCGAGTTCTACACCAATGTAATGGGCATGCAGCTATTACGTAAGAACGAAAACAAAGAGTATGAATACACACTGGCTTTCGTTGGCTTTGGTGACGAATCTCAAGGTGCTGTAATTGAGCTTACATACAACTGGGGAACGTCTGAATACGACCTTGGCTCTGCTTTTGGTCACGTTGCGATTGGTGTAGACGATATCTACACAACGTGTGATGCGATTAAAGCCGCGGGTGGTGATGTGACTAGAGAAGCGGGGCCAGTTAAGGGAGGAACAACACACATTGCCTTTGTAAAAGACCCAGATGGCTACATGATTGAGCTTATTCAGAACAAGCAAGCAAGTGCGGGGTTAGAAGGTTAATTTAAATCTAAAAGACCAAGGATGACTTTGAAAAGTAATCCTCAAACGTGGATTGACCAATAGTAGAAAGCGAGCGCTATGCTCGCTTTTTGTTTATTGCGATCGCTCATATTTTTGCTCAATCATTTATTGTAACAATCCTATCTAAACGCTTTACATGATAATGATTATCATTTAAATTAAACCTCTCTAAACCAGTGAGGTCATACAATGATTAGCGAATGGGAAAAACACACGTTACTTGCCGACACGGCATTACAACTCGACGATCCTGTACGAAGTATTCTTCACTATAAGCAGGCATTGAACTTAAGCGAAAAAATCACTGAGCGTACCGATATTCAAGCCGATGAACGCTTACTTATTTCCGTCATCTCTTGCCATAATCTCGCCCAGTTTTGGCGATGGGCTGGCGAGACAGATTATGAACTCAAATATCTCCAACTGGCTTCAGAAAAAGTGCTGACACTTATCCCTCAATGCCCTAATACGCAATGTTCAAGCTTCATTGACTCTATTGGCTGCTGTAAAAAAGCGCTTATCGATTTCATGAAACGCCATCCTAACCCTAAAATTGCCTCTATGGTTGAAAAAATCGATACCGCAACCAACTGTGAAATTATCGCCCGTTTTCGCCTAAATTAAGTTTGCTTTTGATTAAACTCAAATAGTTTTTTCGTGGCTAAGGCACTTACATTACAGCCCCATTTAAGTAGAAAAAAGCTCGCCTCTTTACATTTAGGGTCGTTCAGCTTAAACCTGTGTACGACCTAAAGAGATAACAACGCGTCGGTTTTTATCTTTGCCAATTGGTGAGCTGTTATCGGCAATCGGACGACGTTTACCATAACCTTGAACTTGAATACGGTCTCCAGGTAAACCAAGTGACTTGAAGTACTCTCTTAACGACTCAGCTCTTCTCTCAGAGAGGTTCTGGCTAATACTTTTACTGTCTGCAGAGTCCGTGTACGTCGCGACTAGCACAAGGTCGATATCTTGGTTGTAACGAACATAATCTGCGATCTGGCTTAGCCTTTTACGTGACGACTTATTCAACTGATCGCTATTGCGATCGTAATGCAGAATAGTAAAAGAGATATCTTCAAAGCTGTAAGGCAATAAGTTTGCAATACAGTCACTAAATACATTGTACTTTTCTTGGAATAACACCGACGACAACGACACTTCGATACGCTGATCTCGGCTCTGCCACTCTTGGTAACTGAATGTAGGGTAGCGCCCTTTCTCCAGTTCACTCAAGATACCCCACGCCGTTTGACCGCCAACGTACCCATCAAATTGTTGGAAGAACTTAATGGTTGTCATGCGATCAGCACTTTCGCCCGGACGCCAAGGTGGCGGCATAGAGATCAAGCTTACATTGCGCGTCGCACCCATTGGGCGGCGCATTTTAAGCTCAAAGTCCAAAATGATTTTTTTACTCGCGCGAGATGAGAACTCAGCATCACCAAAGTTTGGAATTGGGTGAACCAAGCGACATTCTAGTGGTGTGTTGGCCACCATCTCCCACGTTGACTGTTGAGGAGATGCTCCGTAACGCTTTTCTTGTGCCATGACCGATGACGACACAAGTAGCGAAAATAGCATTGAACCTGTTATGAGTTGTTTCTTCATAAAGTGGAGTATCTCTTAAGCAATTCGTTTAACAATGCAGCCAATTGCCGCATTTTTCTCTCGTGTTTAAATATGCAATTATCAAGCCGAAATGGGGTGGCTAATTTATGATTTATTGCCCTTCCCTAGTTTTTATCACTGCTATTATCTGCAATAATGCAGGCTTAATCACACTTATTTGGGCTAACATGACTGTAGAAAACGAGGCTCTGACCCTAAAAAAACGCTTTCGCGGCTATTTTCCAGTGGTCATTGACGTGGAAACCGCAGGGTTTAACGCAGAAACCGATGCATTATTAGAAATCTGTGCCATTACATTAAAAATGGATGAGAACGGAGACCTGCACCCTGCATCAACGCTTCATTTTCACATTGAGCCTTTTGAAGGCGCAAATATAGAGCAGGCAGCATTAGACTTTAACGGAATTAAA
This sequence comes from Vibrio kanaloae, assembly GCF_024347535.1. Taxonomy (NCBI): domain Bacteria; kingdom Pseudomonadati; phylum Pseudomonadota; class Gammaproteobacteria; order Vibrionales; family Vibrionaceae; genus Vibrio; species Vibrio kanaloae. Next base: position 2,135,047 of record NZ_AP025497.1, read on the forward strand.
GACCCATTTAGCCCATTACGTGGTGCTGTGTCGGAACAAGAAGCCCTTAAAGAAATCTACAAGCTAGTGCGAAAAGAACAAAAAGCTTCAGATTGCAGTCGCGCAATCATGGTTGCTCACAACGCTACATTTGATTTGAACTTCGTGAATGCGGCAAGTGAGCGCTGTAAGCTTAAACGCGTCCCGTTCCATCCATTTGCAACTTTTGACACTGCAGCTCTTAGTGGTCTTGCCTACGGTCAAACCGTTTTGGCTAAAGCTTGCCGCACTGCAGGGATGGAATTTGACAACAAAGAAGCACACTCTGCTTTATATGATACGCAAAAAACCACAGAGTTATTTTGCGGCATAGTAAATAAATGGAAAGCCCTTGGTGGTTGGCCGCTTGTTGACGAAGAATAACAAATAGAGTCGGTAAACGTTTGTTCGTATTACCTTCATAAAAAACACAACATCCCGAGAATAATATGAATCCTGTTGTAATTTCAGTTTGCATCATGCTTGTTTTAGCTTTGATGCGCGTAAACGTTGTCGTTGCTCTTACGTTCAGCGCAATTATCGGTGGCGTTGCCTCTGGTATGGGCTTGAACGACGCAGTCGCAGCTTTCGAAAGTGGATTAGGTGGCGGTGCAACTATCGCACTTAGCTACGCTATGCTTGGTACATTCGCTGTTGCTATCTCACGTTCTGGTATCACAGATCTCCTTGCTCAAAGTGTTATCAAACGCATTCACGGCAAAGAGAACAGTGCGGCATCGACTGGCCTTAAATACGGCATCCTTGCGTCGTTGATCTTAGTGACCATGTCTTCGCAAAACGTGATTCCTGTACATATCGCCTTCATCCCAATCTTAATCCCACCTCTACTAGGCGTATTCGCAAAAATGAACCTAGACCGTCGTTTAGTTGCGTGTGTGCTTACTTTTGGTCTGATTACACCTTACATGGTGTTACCGATTGGCTTTGGTGGCATCTTCCTAAACAACATCCTGCTTAAAAACCTTCACGACAACGGTCTTGAAAACGTTGTAGCAAGCCAAGTACCTATGGCAATGTTGTTACCAGCAGCAGGCATGATCTTCGGCCTTCTTACTGCAGTATTCTTTACTTACCGTAAGCCTCGCCAATACAAAGAAACCTCTCACACTGTTGTTTCAACAGAAGTGAAAGAGATCAACAAGAAGCACATCCTAGTAGCGGCGGCAGGTATCGTTGCAGCACTAACGGTTCAACTGTCGACGGGGTCTATGATCATCGGTGCACTTGCTGGTTTCATGGTATTTACCTTCGGTGGCGTAATCGCTTGGAAAGAGACGCAAGATGTCTTCACCAAGGGCGTTCACATGATGGCAATGATCGGTTTCATCATGATTGCAGCGGCCGGTTTTGCGGCAGTTATGAAGCAAACGGGTGGCGTTGAATCTCTGGTTGAAGCACTTTCAACAAGCATCGGCGACAACAAACCTCTAGCTGCACTACTTATGCTAATTGTTGGTCTATTGGTTACTATGGGCATTGGTTCTTCGTTCTCAACGATTCCAATCCTTGCGACTATCTACGTTCCACTAGCGGCAGCATTTGGTTTCTCGCCAATGGCAACAATCGCTCTAGTAGGTACAGCAGCAGCACTTGGTGATGCGGGCTCTCCGGCTTCTGACTCAACACTAGGTCCAACGTCTGGTCTAAATGCTGATGGTCAACATGAGCATGTTTGGGAAACCGTAGTTCCAACATTCCTGCACTACAACATCCCACTGATCGTATTCGGTTGGATTGCAGCTATGGTTCTGTAATTAGGTTCTGTAGTTAAAGAACCCTACGCTCACTTTTATAAAGACCGCCCTGTGCGGTCTTTTTTGTATCTGGGGTTCATTCCACTCTCCCTTCCGCTCACTCTCAATGAACTAGCGACGCCAAACAAAAAAGGCTTACTCTTATGAGTAAGCCTTAGAGATCATTGCGTCAACACAGACAACTCTCGCTGAATTATGCAGCGGGAGCATTGCTCACTAGAATTTCGCGAATAGATCTAAGCGTTGCGTCCGTTGAATGGTAATCCAATTCAACTTCACTAAAGATGCCGTTCACTTCAAGCATTAAAGTCGGGTAAGAGAATACTCCCATCGCTTCTTTAAAACCTAATTGGTCAGCCAACTCACTTTCCAATAACTTGCTAGAAAGATCATTTTCAAACTGTTGTACATTCATGCCTAATTCTTCAGCCAACTGCAGATGCGTTCCTTGGCAGTGTGGCAACATCGCACGAAGGTAGTAAGCGTGTTGAACCCCTTCCAGCATCGCTTCGTAGTGATCTTGAAAACCTGCGGCAATCACAGCACGGCACGCAGGGTAAGTGCTGCGAACAGGCTTGCACTCAGTCCAAAACTCGTGGTTAAACTCGGTACCTAGCTTAGCTTCGATCTGCTTCCAGATTGCTTGCAGCTTGCCTTTCATCTCTTCTGACATTGGCTCATCAGAATCCGGGGCTAAACCACCCACTACATAGTTAAACTCAATGCTCGCAGGCAATTGTTGTTTCAATAACTCAAGTGTTGGCTTGTAACCCCAGCACCAGCTGCACATTGGATCATGCACATAATGAAGTTTTACGTTCATTGTTCATTCCTTATCGAGTCAATGATTCGATCAATTCCAATAAAAAAGGAGCCTGATTAAGGCCCCTCATTTTAACTATTCAGCGCAAAGGCTAGAACTTACTCAGCGTCATCGCCAGCAACTTTAGCCGCCGCTTCTTTGATGATTGGCTGAAGTTCACCTTTTTGGAACATCTCAAGAATGATGTCACAACCACCGATTAGCTCACCTTCAACCCAAAGTTGTGGGAAAGTTGGCCACTGTGCGTAAACCGGAAGCTCTGCACGGATATCAGGGTTTTGTAGGATATCTACGTAAGCAAACTTTTCACCACACGCCATTAGAGCTTGAGATGCTTGAGAAGAAAAACCACAGCTTGGTAGCTTAGGTGAACCTTTCATGTAAAGTAGAATCGTGTTTTCTTCAAGTTGCTGTTTGATTTTATCGATAGTTTCCATTGCTTCCTCGTTGATGGATTACGGCTTTTATTGCCTTTATTCTACCCCAAACCAAAAGAATAAAAACCATATAAAAAAAAAGGCTAACAAACTGAGCTAGCAATTCAAATAAAAGTGATGAATTGGGCTTTTAATAAAGTAAAAACTTGCTAAACTATACTCCAAGTCAGAAAATTGACCATGGTTAGCCGTATAGCGAACCATGAATAATAATATCACTGGAAGCAATCGAAAGAGTTAACTCTTTCATATCAATGGAGAATTGATCAATGGCATTTGAACTACCGGCTCTTCCTTACGCGAAAGACGCACTAGAACCACACATTTCAGCAGAAACGCTAGATTTCCACCACGGTAAGCACCACAACACTTACGTTGTTAAGCTAAACGGCCTTATCCCTGGTACTGAATTTGAAGGTAAAACACTAGAAGAGATCATTAAGACTTCTACTGGTGGTGTTTTCAATAACGCAGCTCAAATCTGGAACCACACGTTCTACTGGCACTGTCTTGCTCCTAAAGCAGGCGGCGAACCAACTGGCGCTGTTGCAGAAGCTATTAACGCTGCATTCGGTTCTTTCGAAGAATTCAAAGCAAAATTCACTGATTCAGCAATCAATAACTTCGGTTCTTCTTGGACTTGGTTAGTTAAGAAAGCTGACGGTTCTCTAGACATCGTTAACACTTCTAACGCTGCAACTCCTCTAACAGAAGAAGGTGTTACTCCACTTCTAACTGTTGACCTATGGGAACACGCTTACTACATCGATTTCCGCAATGTTCGCCCTGACTACATGGCTGCATTCTGGAACCTAGTAAACTGGTCTTTCGTAGAAGAGAACCTAGCTAAGTAATTATTACTTACGCTACGCTATTTATAGCGAGTTATCTATTGAAAGCTCATGCCTCGGCGTGAGCTTTTTTGTATCTATCGTATTCCACAAAATCTAGACCTTTCTTAGCCTATTAACCTATTAACCAGTTAGCCACTTAGCCACTTAGCCACTTAGCCAAGAGAGCTTACTTCTCGACCAACTCCTAGCACTCTTCCCCGCCCTGCATAAATTCTCTATTCGCTTGTAATTAAAGACTAAAGTTTGCCGACTCCATGCCGTTAAAGGAGTATCAAATGAGAGGCGTCATGCAAATACACACTTTAGACAAAGCAGGGATCATCAACGAACTGAAGTTCGGCATCGGGATCAGCCAAGCGGTTGAGCAAGGTCGCCGTGCAGATTTCGCGTTGCTGTTATCTATGTTTTCTAATGACGTTCGTGATTGCACGCCGATTGACACCATTGAAGTCACAGAGACAACTGAAGATCGCCTGCGTAAACACTTCGGCGTTGCAGAACCGCAGCAGCTGCGTTCGAACCAATCTTCGTATGAGATTTCAGCTCAGCAATCTAATCATTTTCATCAAGCTAGCCTTGCCAGCGCAAAACTCAGCCATTACTTGAAACCTGAAGCGCTCGCTTTTATGCCTGAAGATACGGCCGACTTACCCGAAGAGGTTTACCAAAACCTTTCTGGTCATGACCGACGTAAACTGGCGAACAAGCATGTCCCTGATCTGTCTCATGCCACGCTCTATAACGCGTTATCTACAGCCCAACGTCAGTATCAAATTCAAGCTCAAGTATAGCTTCACTCTCCTTTTCTTACTCTAGCTCTATATTCATCTGTACTCTCTTCCATTCACGTTAAAGAATGATTGATATGAGTGATATGAACCATCGGCCTTGGATGAATTAAAAACTCGAGTTGTCGATTACTTCTTGAAGTTACTGGAAAATGTGACTTGCCACTAAGTTCATAAAAACTTATTAATTGGCACACCTTAGTTTGAACCAATTCACACCCATTGTATGAAATTTAACCCATCCTTATCCCACATGGACGATTTGTTTAGGTACTGAGATGGAAATAAAAAGCTCAATCATATTGGTGACATCAGCAGGATCGCGTTTAGGAGGGACGATTGCGAACCACTTTGTTAACCTCGGAGCTACTGTTATCCTTTGTGATAAGGATCCTACAGCACTTGAAAAAACCTATCTCCAATGCTCTCGCGTCTCAGACTCCGTCTACCGTTACAAACTCGAAGATAACCATAATCAAGCCATATTAGATGTCTTTGATTTTGTCCAACGCACTTTCAACACCACACCTGATGTATTAGTCAATAACTGGATCAGTTCCCCAATGCCTAGTCTGATTGGTGACCAACCAGTCAGCAGCTTTATCGAGGATTTGTCTTCGAAAGCGTCGACCCTTTTTGCATTTGGGCAGATTAGTGCAGAGAGGTTACGCGAAGCAAATAAGGAGGGGGTGATCGTTAATGTGATATCTCACGACGACTTTCATGACGTATCAGGCTTGGAGAGTGCAAACTCGATGATTACGGGCTTTACCCACAGCTGGGCTAAAGAATTAACCCCGTTTAATATCCGTGTAGGTGGTGTCGTTCCCGCTATTCACAATGCCGACGGTAAGTTTAACCGTTGTCACTGGGCACAGCTGCAAGACGAGCTAACCAGAACTGCTGAATACATAATCTCTAATGACTACTTCAGTGGGCGAGTAGTTGCCGCTGAGGTTTAACTCCTCTCCCATTTTAATTAAAAACAAACAACTTGCACCTACTGGGTAGCACGGGGCAAAAAGCATAAACCTTCGTTAAAGTAGACCACAAAAAACAAACAAATATAAAAAGCCCCAGTCTCTCGACTGGGGCTTTGTTCTTTACCCGATTAGATAAGTATCTTGCTAGCGAAAACTTATCTCAAACTAATACTTACTTATTATGCGTTAGCTTTTTCTTTTTTAGCTTTTGGCGCTTTCGCTTCAGCTGGCTTTTGGTCTGCTTTCTTAAGGATAACTGTAGTACCTTCGAAAGTTTCGCCTTCAACGTATGGTTGGCCGAAGTAAGAAGTTGTTAGAACTTCTTTTAGCTCAGTGATTAGAGGGTAACGTGGGTTAGCACCTGTACACTGATCATCGAACGCTTCAACAGCTAGCTCGTCTAGTTTCGCGATGAAGTCAGACTCGTTAACACCCGCAGCTTGGATAGATAGTGGGATGTCTAGGTCAACTTTAAGCTCTTCTAACCAAGTCAGTAGACGTTCAATCTTCTGAGCAGTACGGTCACCAGCTTGGCTTAGGCCTAGGTGGTCAGCAACTTCAGCGTAACGACGACGAGCCTGTGGACGGTCGTACTGAGAGAATGCAGTCTGCTTAGTTGGGTTATCGTTCGCGTTGTAACGTACAACGTTCGAGATAAGTAGTGCGTTAGCAAGACCGTGTGGTAGGTGGAACTCAGCACCAATTTTGTGAGCCATTGAGTGACACACACCTAGGAATGCGTTCGCAAATGCTACACCAGCGATAGTTGCTGCGTTGTGTACTTTCTCACGAGCGATTGGGTCAGCCGCACCATTTTTGTAGCTTGATGGTAGGTATTCTTTAAGCATCTTAAGTGCTTGAAGAGCTTGACCGTCTGAGTACTCGTTCGCTAGAACAGATACGTAAGCTTCAAGAGCGTGAGTTACTGCATCGTAACCACCGAACGCTGTTAGAGACTTAGGCATGTTCATTACTAGGTTCGCATCAACGATAGCCATGTTTGGCGTGATTTCGTAATCAGCTAGTGGGTATTTAGCACCAGTCTTGTCGTCTGTAACAACAGCGAATGGAGTAACCTCTGAACCTGTACCTGAAGTTGTAGTGATACATACAAGCTCAGCTTTTTGACCCATTTTAGGGAACTTGTAGATACGTTTACGGATATCCATAAAGCGCATTGCTAGTTCTTCGAAGTGAGTTTCTGGGTGCTCGTACATAACCCACATGATCTTAGCAGCATCCATTGGAGAACCGCCACCTAGAGCAAGGATTACGTCAGGTTGGAAGCTCTTCATTGCTTCAGCGCCTTTCTCAACAACAGATAGCGTTGGATCCGCTTCTACGTCGAAGAAAGTTTGAACTTCGATGCCTTGTGCTTTAAGCAGGCTAACTACGTCATCTGCGTAACCGTTGTTGAATAGGAAACGGTCAGTTACTAGGAATGCGCGTTTCTTACCTTCTAGGTCGCTCATTGCGATTGGAAGGCTACCACGACGGAAGTAGATAGACTTAGGTAGTTTGTGCCACAACATGTTTTCAGCTCGCTTCGCTACAGTTTTCTTGTTGATAAGGTGCTTAGGACCTACGTTCTCAGAGATAGAGTTACCACCCCATGAACCACAACCTAGAGTTAGAGAAGGTGCAACGTTGAAGTTGTACAGGTCACCGATACCACCGTGAGTAGTCGGGATGTTGATTAGGATACGAGCAGTCTTCATCTTGTCACCGAAGTAACGGATGCGGTCTGCGTTAGTATCTTGGTTAGTGTAAAGACCAGATGTGTGACCGATACCACCGATTTCAACCATAGTTACCGCTTGAGCAACTGCGTCTTCGAAGTCGTCTGCGCGGAATAGACCTAAAGTTGGAGATAGTTTCTCGTGAGCGAATTCGTCATCGTAAGAAACTTTACCAAGACCTTCACCTACAAGTACTTTTGTATCAGCAGGAACTTTAACACCCGCCATTTCAGCGATTGCTGGAGCAGGTTGACCTACGATTTTAGCGTTTAGGTTGCCATCGATAAGAAGCACTTTACGTACTTTATCTGCGTCAGCTTTAGACAGAACGTGAGCTTTGTGAGAAGCGAAACGCTCTTTCACTTCGTCGTATACTTCACCAACTACGATTGCAGCTTGCTCAGAAGCACATACAACGCCGTTATCGAATGTTTTAGACATAAGGATAGATGCTACAGCACGTTTGATGTCAGCTGTTTCATCGATAACGACAGGAACGTTACCAGCACCAACACCGATAGCAGGCTTACCAGAAGAGTATGCTGCTTTAACCATGCCTGGACCACCAGTAGCAAGGATAAGTGCAATACCCTCGTGCTTCATCAGCGCGTTAGAAAGCTCTACAGATGGTTGGTCGATCCAACCGATGATGTCTCTCGGAGCACCAGCTGCAACAGCTGCGTCTAGAACTAGTTTCGCTGCGTCGTTAGTTGAGTTCTTTGCACGTGGGTGTGGCGAGAAGATGATGCCGTTACGTGTCTTAAGAGAAATTAGAGATTTGAAGATTGCTGTAGAAGTTGGGTTCGTTGTTGGAACGATACCACAGATGATACCTACAGGCTCAGCGATAGTCATTGTGCCTAGGTTGTCATCTTCTTCTAAGATGCCACATGTTTTTTCGTCTTTGTATTTGTTGTAGATAAATTCAGATGCAAAGTGGTTTTTGATAACCTTATCTTCAACAATACCCATTCCAGATTCAGCAACTGCTTGTTGAGCAAGTGGAATACGAGCGTGGTTAGCAGCAAGAGAAGCTGCGCGGAAGATTGCGTCTACTTTCTCTTGAGAGAATGTTGCAAACTCTTCTTGTGCTGCTTTAACGCGAGCTACTAGAGCATCAAGTTCCGCTAAGTTAGTTACAGGCATGGTGGATCTCCTAAAATAATAAATATTAAAAACTTTTTATTAAATTCGCTGCTTGTCTTTAACTTTAATCGACAACGTTCTTAGTAAATTGCTTTCAGGACTGAGTATATTATTTCATTGTGTGAAAAAAATTGACCCAGATCAGTTACCCAAAAATAATTAACCAGAAAGTAGTAAGACAATCACAAATTTCAACTTAAGAGCATGATTTATATAGATTAAAATCACACTTATCGCGCGTACAAAAAACAATCAAACAGACAAGTTTTTTTCACATAGCGCCATAAACTGTAAAAAAATTTCATTTTTAGTCCTTTAAATTACATGTATACAGCTATATTCGTGCTACTGAGAGTATATCCATACCATTGCACGGGCTAGCTTCTGACATAACTTTTATTAATTTCGTGCGACAGCTAACAGTTACCCAACAAGAAGTTACAAAATGAAACACTAACGACTAACTTGAAACAAGACTAATACAAAAGTGAGATTCAATTAGTTTTTCTAAAAACAATCACCTATTTCAAGTTAGTTTTTTTCATTCGTACAAATTGAAATTGTCCCTTACATTACGCGCTCAGAATATTCACAGATCAAACCTTCCACATTAAGTACGCTAACTGGAGATCGCTCTCATGCAAGGCTTAGAACTCGCAATCTTTATGCAATTCTTCCTTGGGCTTGTTGCTGCCGTAAACCCAATCGGCATCATGCCTGTTTTTGTTTCTCTTACTGCCCATATGCCGCCAGAAGAGAGGAACAAAACAGCCTTGCAAGCCAATATTGCTGTTGCCGTTATCTTGATTGTATCGCTGATTGCGGGACAATTACTTCTGGATATGTTTAGCATCTCACTAGATTCATTCCGCGTTGCAGGTGGCCTGCTATTACTAAGCATCGCATTTTCGATGATGAGCGGTAAACTCGGTGAAGATAAGCAGAACAAACAAGAGAAATCGGAATACATCAGCAAAGAGCAAATCGGTGTTGTTCCACTGGCAATGCCTCTAATGGCTGGCCCGGGAGCAATCAGTTCTACGATTGTTTACGGTTCCCGTTACCCCGCTGCTATTGATACGGTAGGCATCGGCATTAGCATTATTGCTTTCACAACTTGCTCTTGGCTTTTGTTCCGTTCAGCTCCGGTTATTGTTCGTTTCCTAGGTCAAACGGGTATCAACGTTATTACACGTATCATGGGGTTGATTCTTGGTGCATTAGGTATCGAATTCATCGCCAACGGCTTACGTAACCTATTCCCAGGGTTAGCGTAACGTTTAGCTTGGATCATCTAATGAGTGGCAATCAGCTATGTAATATCAATGAGGCGGGTAAAGCGATTGGACTTTCACTCGCCTCGTTATTATGAAGCTTGTATAATGGTTATTAACAACTTTAACAAAAGATGAACTTCACCTTATGTCACGCCAGCCTATAAAGCATCATTTATACGTCATTATCTTTGGTACCCACACACGTGCTGGACGTGCGTTTGATATCTCACTTATCATCGCGATTGTGGCCTCACTTATCGTCCTGATTTTAGAGTCAATTCCTAGTGTGGCGACCGAATGGTCACAACATTTACGCTACATCGAGTACAGCTTCACGGCACTATTCACACTGGAATATCTGTTAAGGCTCTACTGCTCACCTAACCCAAAATCTTACGCCACTAGCTTCTTCGGTGTGGTTGACCTATTAGCGATTCTTCCAACTTACATTGCTATCTTTTTCCCCGGCGCATCGTTCATGGGCGTTATTAGGCTATTGCGTGTCATGCGTATATTTAGAATTCTTAAATTGATTCGCTACTTACAGGACTCTAATATCCTTCTGCGTTCACTGTTGATGGCAAGAAGGAAAATATTCATATTCTTCAGCACCGTCGGTATTCTTGTTACGATCTTCGGCGCTTTGATTTTTATTATTGAAGGGCCAGAAAATGGCTTCACCAGCATACCTCAGAGCATATATTGGGCCATCGTGACCATCACAACCGTAGGTTACGGCGACATGGTGCCGCAAACCGCATTAGGTAAAGCTATCGCATCTCTGACTATGCTCTTGGGTTACTCAATCTTAGCCGTGCCGACCGGGATTATTACCGCAGAACTCAGTAATGAAATGAACTCGCATAAAGAGTTGGTCAAATGCCCAAACTGCAACCGCGCTGGTCATGATTCTGATGCCATGTACTGCAAACATTGTGCTAGTGGGTTAGCAGATCCAGATAAGCGAGTCGTTGTTAAAGAACAAGAGTGAACACAAATCCTTGTCATTAAAAACAAAAAAAGCGCCCTAAGGCGCTTCTTCACTCACTACTTTCAGTAAATCAGTCCGTTATGCTTTCTCAGCTAAGATAATACGTAAAGTACGACGTAGTGGTTCTGCTGCACCCCAAAGTAATTGGTCACCCACAGTGAACGCGTTCAAGAAATCGTTCCCCATAGACATTTTACGCAGACGGCCAACAGGTACCGACATTGTCCCTGTTACTTTAGCAGGCGTCAGCTCTTGCGCTGTGATATCACGATCATTAGGTATCACTTTAACCCAATCATTGTGCGTTGCGATGATCTCTTCGATTTCGTCCATTGGAACGTCTTGCTTAAGCTTGATCGTCAATGCTTGAGCGTGACAACGCATTGCACCGATTCGGACACACGTACCATCGATAGGAATTGGCTGACCATCTAGGCCAAGGATTTTGTTCGCTTCTGCACCCGCTTTCCACTCTTCTTTACTTTGGCCGTTCTCACGTTTTACATCGATCCAAGGAATCAGTGAGCCCGCAAGAGGAGCACCAAATTGATCTGTTGGGAATGAAGATGAACGAATCGTATCGGCAACCTTCTTATCAATATCAAGAATCGAACTTGAAGGATTAGCCAACTCAGAGCTTACACTGTCGTTGATCACGCCCATTTGCGAGATAAGCTCACGCATATTCTTAGCGCCAGCACCTGATGCCGCTTGATAAGTCATAGCACTCATCCACTCGACCATGCCTTTCTCATATAGGCCGCCTAGCGCCATAAGCATTAAGCTCACAGTGCAATTACCACCAACGAAAGTATTTGTACCGTCATGAATACCTTGCTGTATTTGAGCCAAGTTCACAGGATCAAGAGCTATGATTGAATCAGTGTCCATTCGCAAGGTAGAAGCAGCATCAATCCAGTAACCCTTCCAACCTGCTTGGCGCAGTGCTGGGTACACCTTTGATGTATAATCGCCACCTTGACAAGTGATCACTGCATCAAGTTGTTTTAGGCTATCAATGTCAAAAGCATCTTGAAGTAGACCCGCATCTTTACCACCTAAAACAGGAGCAGGGATACCAATCTGAGATGTGCTGTAATAAACAGGCTCAATTAGGTCGAAGTCTTTCTCTTCAACCATACGTTGCATTAGTACAGAACCAACCATACCACGCCAACCAACTAGACCTACTCTCATCTCTCACTCTCCATGTATAAATTAAAAAATTATTACCCCCCATCTATAAGTTTTTCAGAAACAGAACTCAAGTGCTTTTTGTAAAAAAGTGTAACTTTTTCGTTTATTTTAAGTGAACACGATGAATAATGCAGTTATCTCAGTTAAGCATTCCATTCCTTTATCATTGACAAAACACTCAGTATTCATTCAATTCAAACGTTTACCTCGATAAAACGTTCAATTTTCAAACGGCCCTCTCGCTCTACAATAGCAATAACCACTAGTTAAGAAAGGTTAAGCAGCATAATGCTTCACAAAATAAAAACAAAAACCAACATATAATAATCATGAATTTAACACTTTTTTAGATTATGAAACCAACTTTGATTTACTTAACAGTCAAATATCACAACTTGGAGGTATTTTTTCGATATAATAAACTAATTACTGTAGTGTCCACTTCGTAAACACACTATAACGAAGCACTATAAATGCTCGAAATCACAAGAGGCTTTTATGAAGCAGAGTAAAACTCGCCTACCGAACCTATTGCAGGTATTCATCGCGTTAGGATTATTCCTATCCCTTGCTTTTTCCTTTACAGCTAAGCTTGACCTTCCTATTCAACTTGCCTTGTATATTGGTTGGTTCATTATCATGGTTCTTGGTATTCGTCTTGGCCACCAATACAAAGACTTAGAAAAAGCAGCGCTCAAAGGTATATCCAACGGTTTAGGCGCAGTTTTAATACTTTTAGCTGTGGGCGCTCTTGTTGGTACCTGGATCTCGGGCGGGATCGTACCTACTATCATCTATTATGGTCTGAAAGCTATTCACCCTTCTATCTTCCTTTTAGCGACCATGATCATCTGCTCTCTAACAGCATTGGCTACCGGCACTTCTTGGGGTGCAGCGGGTACAGCCGGCATTGCGATGATGGGTATTGGCCAAGGCCTAGGTGTTCCAGCACCAATCACCGCAGGCGCTGTACTTTCGGGCTGTTACTTCGGCGATAAGATGTCACCTCTGTCTGATTCAGTGATCCTTGCTTCTTCAATGTCTGGTGTTGAAGTAGTTGAACACATAAAGGGCATGCTGCCTGTTGCGTTAATAAGCTACGTAATTACGGGCATTATGTTTACCGCATTTGGTTTCCACTATGCGGGCAACGTTGACATGAGCCAAGTAGACTCTGTGATTAAAGCAATGGAAGCTCAGTTCTACATCACACCTTACTCATTCGTTCCAGTAGTGATCGTGCTTGGCCTATTAGCTTTCCGCATGCCTTCATTCCCTGTGATCAGTTTTGGTTCTCTGCTAGGTATTATCTGGGCAGTCATGATCCAAGAGATCGACTTCCTTACTGCATTTAACACAGCATGGGCACCGTTCTCTATCTCATCTGGTGTTGAGTTCATTGATTCAATTCTTAACCGTGGCGGCATGTCTTCAATGCTTGGTTCGGTTGCGGTTATCGTGTTTGGTTTAGGTTTCGGTGGCTTACTGGATAAAGTAGGCGTGCTAGAGACGATTGCTAAAGTGTTCGAGCGCCGTGTAAACAGCGCAGGCTCACTAGCAACTAGCACCATTGGTACGGCTTTCATGGGTAACGTATTTGGTTCAGCGATGTATGTATCACTTATCCTTACGCCAAAAATCTGTGCGAAAAACTACGACCGTTTAGGCTACAAACGTAAGAACCTTTCTCGCAACGCTGAGTTTGGTGGCACTCTAACGTCAGGTATGGTTCCGTGGAGTGATAACGGTATTTACATGGCGAGTATTCTTGGCGTTGCGACGCTGTCTTACGCACCGTTCATGTGGCTAAGCTTTATCTGTATCATCGTAACGATCGTGACGTCTTACATGGGCTGGTTCGTTGATAAGTGTGAACCGACAGCGCCAGCACTTGAAACTGAGGAAACGGCACAATTAAACAAGCAGCAAGCGTAAGTCATTCAAACGTTAATGATTTACATGCAAAAAGAGCGCCCTAGAGCGCTCTTTTTTTGATCTACTTAGTTACTGAATTAGGAATTTACTTATTTGTTGGCGGTTCGTTTCCCCAACCAGTAACCGATGCCTAACGGTGCAAAGAACACCACCAAGATAAACAGGATGAAGTAGATAATCACACCTTTGATTAACTCCATTAGCTTATCAATCGCAAGCACGACCACTTCTTGAGAAACACGGTCTAGATCTTGAGTGAACAGCTCTCTTTCTGAAGTCACAATACCTGCAATCTCAATGCGCTCTTTCTCAATCATCTGTACTAAAGCTTCTCTCTCACGCGTCACCATCTTTTCCAGTGCCACGCGTTCATCGCTCAGCATCGCTAATTTTTGGTCGGTTTTATCACTAAAATCGTTTAGCAATGGCTGCATTTCTGTCGACAGAATAGAAGCCAGCGTTCGCATGTACTCAGGGTTATTTTCGATAAAGTCTTGCATGCTTGCTGATGTTTGACGAAGGCTTTCCAACGTCGTAGACAGATCTTCACCCGTTAGTGAGCTGTTCAATGCAACCAATTCGGCCTTCCACGACATCAGCTTTGGCGTCTGATCAGCCATTACACTTAAACGGTCTGATGCATCACTCATTGCTTCTGGCATGCTTCCCAAATTTTGCACGATTTGAGATTCGTCTTTACCTAAGTAAGTAAGCCAATCATGGTAAGCGGGCGTAATCCTAAATGTGAGATTTTTAAATGGATAGCTAGCAGCAAACTGCTCGACAAACGCTTGGCTCTTCTTAAAGTCACTAGTACTCAATACGCCTTTTGCCAATTTTTCCGCTTCTTGAGTAAGAGCGTGAGCGGTTTCTACTGCATGATCAGTTTCGAATAGGTCGGCACCATCACCTTGCGTATAAAATTGATCCATTTGAGCAGTAAATACCCACGAATCAATTAACGCTGAAGTCGGAGAAGTTTGGTAAGCCGCTTGCTGAAGTCCCTGCTCTGCATGTATTTTCCAAAGCAGAACATAAGATTGGTGTAAAGTATCGTCGTCAGGATAAGATTGAGCGATGAGATCCGCAGAATCTTCCACGCGAGTAAAGAAAATTCTAGCGTATTCACGCGTCATAATCCGAGCATTGAGCTCTTGTTGAGTCAGCGGTGTTGTTTGGCTATCTAACTTAACTTCTAAGAGAGAACAACCACTTAGAACTATGATAAATAACCACACCATCAAACACTTACTAGAAACACGCAACATATCCACCTCTGACAAAGACTAATGGCGCGGATTGTATGAGCACTTCGTCAGAGTATTGTCAAGATTCCCACAAAATTAGTATGATTATTCTAAATATGCCATAGCAGAGTCAACTGAAGCCTGAATCGCCTGTTCCAGCTCTTCTAAATCGTGTTCACTGATAGGTCTAGATTGTTTCATTGTCATTTCAATACTTGCGGCAATAATCGCTAATCTGGACGCTTTAATGCTACCAGCAACACCTTTTAGGCTATGTACAACACGAGCAGCAGCAGGTTCATCTTGAGTGAGCAAAGATTGGAACTTAGCGAAATCGTCAGCATGATCTTGTACAAAGACACCAAGCAACAATTCAACGGACTCAACATCACCATCGAGCGTGTCTAACATTTCTTCGATATCAATCTCAGGCTTTGAATCCGTCACGCTGACAATATACCCCTCAGACATTTGCGCCTCTTCTGTGTTGTGCTGAATAGTTTGTTGTATTGCAACGCCAGGTTGCTTTGGAGGCTGAAGCTCGGAGTTTTGGTCCCGTGAGTCCCTTTCCGATAGGTAAGAGTCATTTTCGGATTGCTTGATAGCCGAGGACATTACATTGTCATTATGTTCTTCAAACGATCTATCTTCTGCACTAGAAAATGGGGGGACATTGTCCTTACTAGACTTCACTTCAGGATCTCGACCCAGTTCTTGATCTACTTCTTGCATCACTCGTTTAGAGCTAACTCCCCACCAAACCAACGCTATTATCGCAACTAAACTTAAGCCTAGCATGACAGTTAAGAGCTTGAATTGACGGTCATTAAATTCAGCTTCAAGTTTAATGATCTGTTCGTTAACCGAGTTTTTCTTAATTTTATCAACCAGAAAATTTATCCGAGCATAATCACCCAACAATACGGAAGCGTCAGCCAGTAACTGTTGGATAGCATCTTTCTCTTCGTCTTCTAACAAATAAGACTTATCCAAAATAGAATCAAAAGCTCGATAAGTCGCTGATGAACGATGAGTGTCGGAATACATGGCTTCAAAAACAACCACACCGAGTTCATTCAGTAATGGTTTTAGCTCAGGATACAGGCCAGTATCAGCGCGTAATATCTTTATGTTATCGACAAGGTCTTGAACCTGACTTTCTATTGGGATGAATTCATCAAACTTCTCAAGAAATTGGTCCACAACATAAAGTAGCTGATTAACATCAGGCCGAAAGAATGTGTGTTGAAAATCAGATTCAATCTGCAGTCGAATCGAATACACTAACTGTGCATCAAGGGCTAAGTCATTAATACGGGAGACTCGAAGAGGTTCAGAGAAGTAAAGCGACTGCCTCAACTCAGTAACACGAATGTCGAGTTCTTCAATTTGAGCAAGGGAATGGTTGTAAGAACGGCTAAGCTGAAGGATGGCCAACGCAGGAAGTAACCATAGAGTCAGAAATACAACCAAGAAAGTTGCTGGCTTTTTAAAGCGATGGGGCGTTGCCACTGATTGTTCCATCAATATTCCTTGTACGTATCGACTTCACACCATTGCAGTTATCAGAGAGTGTAAAGCGAAAAATAAGCGACAACATCCCGCTGCCGCTATTATCTATGAACAGGTGTTATGACTTGTTACGAGTCAATTGGTCACGCAAGTTCGGGGGCGTACCTTTAATCGTTAGTGTATCTGTCTCCGGATCGTAAAAAACACGTTCACCAAGAAGCAGACTATCAAAACTAACATTCAAACCGCCACCAGCACCAACAAATTTTGTTAGTTTACGCATAGTTGCGCGATCTGCAGGAAAGCTATCTTCTAACTCGTAGCCTTGTTCACTAGTATAGTCAAAGAAGCTAGTGCCATCAGTGCTTGCTGGTAATTCACCTGAAAGCTCACGAACTTGAACCTCATCACCGGCTTTTAGCTGTTCATTGCAGTAATCCGCCACCTGCTTTTTATAGCTAATCGCTTCTTCTTTCTCTAATTTAGAGTCAGAAACAAAATCTTCTACCGCTTGCATCAATACTTGGTTTTGCTGCTTAGCATCTAAACCCACTTCGGCTTGAAGGAAGTCGAGGAAGAAATCAGCAACTTTACGCCCAACACGCCCCTTAATATAAGTAAGGTAACGATTCGATTCTTTATCTGTATCGTATGTAGAAAGATCAAGACGCGCGACGATGTCCATCTTTGAAATATCAAGGTAGTCAGTCGCGCTAATGTCTAGCCCTTCCGTTACTTTCAGACTTTGATTCGAAGGTAACAAACCAATAAAAAGATAGTCCGTTGCCAGTGATTGGTATTCGGCTAACACCAAAGTACCCTCGTCAGCAAAAGGGTATTTTGAAAGTTCATCTTTTAGACGTAGCGCACTTTTCTGAGAAAAATCATAGAAACTTTGCTCTCCCGCCCGAAATTCATGCAACGACTGCTGGAATTCGCTGTCGGATTTGAAAGAACCAAACCCTTTGCCTGCTTTTGAGTTGAACACTCGATGAAGTTCAGCGACTAGGCTTTCAGAT
The DNA here is from genome assembly GCF_024347535.1 of Vibrio kanaloae. Lineage (NCBI taxonomy): Bacteria > Pseudomonadati > Pseudomonadota > Gammaproteobacteria > Vibrionales > Vibrionaceae > Vibrio > Vibrio kanaloae. The sequence goes on from NZ_AP025497.1 coordinate 2,152,788, forward strand.
GAAGCATCGTTTTCTAAAGATTCAGCACGATAGTTAACAATCAGCTCTTCCTGATCATTCTTGCTTAGTTGATGTAAAATTACGTTGGAAAGGTGAAGGCTCATAGTGAAAATATTACCGTTCAGGTTTCAGTTGTTGTGCATAGTAGGTTATCATAAGCCGCTTTTACTATCATTATTAGAGTCCTTATGCCGATTACATCTAAATATACAGATGATCAAGTTGAAAAAATCCTAGCTGAAGTAGGTGCCGTGTTATCTAAGCACAAAGCTTCACCAGAACTTTCACTGATGATCGCTGGAAATATCGCAACCAATGTCTTAAATCAGAACGTTGCTGCTTCACAGCGCAAAGGAATTGCTGAAAAATTTGCCGAAGCTTTGATTTCTTCTCTTGAAGATAAAAAGTCTCACTAAGTTTGATTGACGGATAAAAGAATTATAAATGGTAGACAGCGCAAACTCATATAGCGATCGCGTATCTCGACTGGTTGGTTGGGGTCACTGGTTTGCATTTTTCAACATCATTGCTGCGATGTTGATCGGTACTCGTTATATTACTCAATCTGCTTGGCCAGAAACCCTATTGGGTCAATTTTATTTGGCTGCATCATGGGTTGGTCATTTTGGCTTTTTAGTCTTCGCGCTCTATCTATTAGTGCTGTTTCCGCTCACTTTTGTTCTTCCGTCGAGGAAGTTATTACGTTTGGTTGCCGTTTGCTTCGCGACCATAGGTTTAACTGTCCTGCTAATTGATACCCAAACGTATCAAAATATAAACCTCCACCTGACACCTGTCGTGTGGGAGGTTTTATTTAGTGGAGAGGAGTCTGCATTCACTTCTGATTTGCAACACCTCTTCATTGTTATGCCACTTATCTTCTTATTACAGCTAGGTCTGTCTGAATGGGTTTGGCGTAAACAGCGTAAACTATCTCACAAGCACATCGGCCGACCAATTGCGGCAGTTTTCTTTTTATGCTTCATCAGCAGTCACCTCACTTATATGTGGGCTGATGCCTTTTTCTATAACCCGATAACAAGCCAAAAAGCCAACTTCCCACTGTCTTACCCAATGACAGCGAAAAGCTTTATGGAAAAACATGGTCTGTTAGATCGTGAAGAGTACCTACAGCGCTTGGAAGAGAACAAAGAAAGCGTAAATTTAGTTAGCTATCCGCTAGAAAAAATTCAATACAACCGTCGCAGTGATGACCTAAACGTCCTGATGGTAAGTGTAAACAACCTTCGTTCTGATGCATTAAACGCAACAGCAATGCCAAATAGCTACACCTTTTCTCAACAAGCAATCAACTTCACAAATCATTACAGCTCAAGTAACGATATGTATGGTATTTTTGGTTTGTTTTACGGCCTGCCAAGTAGTTATTCAAGCAGCATCAAAGCACAAGGCTCAAGCGCCGTGCTATTAGGTGTGTTAGAGCATCATAATTATAAATTTGCTGCGTTCAGTGGTGATAACTTTGAAGACCCACTGTATTCAGAAATTATTTTCCGTGGTCGTGAAGTGACACCAGAGCAAGCGACTCTCAATGATCAGAGTGCTATTCAAGCATGGTCTGATTGGGTTCAGTCACCAAAAACCAAAGGTCCTTGGTTCAACTTTATTGAGCTGACTACACTTGATAACTTTTCGAACTACGATTTAAATTCTGACTCTGAGTTAAGCACTGAAGAACGCTTTGCTGCTGACTACAAAAAATCAGCACAAGCAGCTGACAAGCAGTTGTCTACTATTTATGCTGAACTAGAACGTTTAGAGCTTAGCGATAATACTGTTGTCATCATTACCTCAAATCACGGTACAGAATTTAATGAGACTAAAACGAATAGCTGGGGTGCCAACTCTAACTATAGTCGTTACCAACTACAGGTTCCTTTGTTTATCAGCTGGCCGGGTAAGTCACCATCTGAGTACACTCATCGCTCAAGTCATCTGGACGTGTCTGTCACGTTAATGCAAGAATTACTGGGGGTATCTTCGAACCCCACCGATTTCAGCAGCGGGCGCAATCTGTTTGATGAACGTAATAGGAAATGGATTTTAGCTGGCGACTCTCGTGAGCTAGCCCTAATCACAGACAAACAAACAACGGTGTTAGATAAATTTGGTAATTACAAGTTATACGACCAAAACTATAAACGCCTAAAAGATATCAGCCCTCGCTTACCTGTATTGATGCAAGGCCTTACTGAGCTACAGCGTTTCTACACAAAAAATGATTAAATGATCGTCAATTATAAAAGGGAAGCCAGTCGCTTCCTTTTTTATAACCATGAGCGATTAGAAAATAAGCAACCAAACAAAATTATGAAAATTAAGGGTTTACAAGTTCCTCTACCCCTTATATTATTCACGCCACTGGAGGGATGGCTGAGTGGTCGAAAGCACCGGTCTTGAAAACCGGCAACCGTTAATAGCGGTTCTAGGGTTCAAATCCCTATCCCTCCACCACATTAAAGAAAGCCGCTGAGAAATCAGCGGCTTTTTTGTATCTGGCGTTTGCGTAAAGAGCTTACGTAGTTTCTACTACGCCACCTTTCGGCTCACTTCAAAGCGTCCAATCAATTGGTCTAAGCGGCTCAATGCATTACCCATTAACGAGACTCGACGTGCGAGTTGCTTAGTAGACAGTTGTAAGTCAGATATTGAACGTTGGGCTTTATCTGCCGTTTGTCCGTTTTTCTGACTGTTTTCATCTAAGTTAGACATCGTGGTAAAGAGATCACTCACCGCTGCTTGAATTTGTTCACTGCGGGCGTTTGAGTCGACTGTTAAGTTTCCTTTACTCACATTCTCAACACCTCGCTCCATGGATTCCACAGCACTGCGAGACTTACTATGCAGCTCTTTCATTAGGTCACTAATATGGTTAGCGGCTTGTGAAGTACGATCAGCCAGAGTTCTTACTTCAGAAGCGACGACAGAGAACCCTCTCCCGTGTTCACCTGCTCTTGCCGACTCGATGGCCGCATTCAAGGCCAAAAGGTTAGTCTGCGCGGTAATGTCAGTAATGATATCTATAATGTCAGACACCTTGGTCATTTCATTATTCACCTCATTCACGCTATGCGCCGAGCTTTCTACGATATTGCGAACAATCTCCATGCCTTCGACAGACTGTTTGTATTCCTTTTCCGCGCTCAGGACGGCTTGTTTCATCACCGTATCCATTTGCGTTGCTGAGACACTCGCATGAGTAATTTCACTCTGTTGATGCTGACTCAACTGAAGCATATTGCTTAACGCTTGTGATGCATCATCACTGGTTTGCTTCATCACGACACTGCGACGAAACATCGACTCCGAAACCTCTCTAACTTCGTGACTCGCATGGATCAACTCACTCACCGTGTTATCTAAATTGTCGATAAAACTGTTAGTCCAGCGCCCTAGGTTGCCAAGTTCATTATGGCTGAATGTGGTGGGATCTAGTCTCCGACTTAAGTTGCCATCACCTTCGGCTAAGGTCTGCATTACCCCGGTCATTTCGTGAATCTTCTTCGCTAATGGTTTGGCGCTAACTAAACGGAATAAGCCCAATGAAAGCAACGCGCAAGCGAACATAATGCCAATCTGCATAAAAGGTGTGAGTGTATAAAGGTTGGCAAACAGTAATGGAACAAATAGAGGCAGTAGCATGCAGCTGATGAAGTGTTTAGATAAGGTATAACTTAGGCTTCGGTCTCTGTAGACCTCTTCTAAATCGGACTCACACATCATGCCAAAGGTATCTGATGAACCATCCAATTGAAAGGTGATACCTTTGCCAATAACGGGTATGTGGCGATAGTCGGAATACCCGGGATAATCTATAAACAGGTTACTGCCATTTTTAATGGTTTCTCTTACGCCTGGGTGAAGCTGGTTGGTGGCTGGGTCCGTAAAGCGAATCTCAAATTCGGTGTGCTGCTGGATCTTAACCGTTCCCCAATCAGTATGAATCCCTTGCTTTAAGTTCTCGCCGTGTGAAAAGGTATTATCTTCAAAGCGAGAACGAGAGAGCGCAACACCCGGCTGAGTATGAGGATCATGAATGGAGTCGACCATAAAGATATAGTTATCACCCGATTCGCTATAAATATGCCCCGCTTCTCTCTGAATAATGTCACCAATAACATCATTTGGAACCCGACCACATAAGAACTGCTGTGGCCCTTCATCCCGAGAAAAGGGGACATAAAACATCAGCGTCACTTGGTCATGAAACGATGAACTCGAGGCCCCTACGTTCAACGTGCGTGGATCCATATACGGCCCATGAAGATAACGCTTTGAAGCTCCTTCAACTAAAGCCTTCTTATCTCCAAGAGTAACCCCTATATGTTCATGATAACTCGATGCTTGTGCGATCCCCTTGGCATCGACGATCGCCAACTCAGAAAAATCCGTACTGCGTTTAAGAAGGCTAGCTAACGTCCCCTGAGCTTGTTCTTCCGTTCGACTTGCTAAATAAACCGCAGAGTCTTCTAAAAAATCCCATTGATTCTTGACCCAGTTATGCAGAAGTTGAACTCGCGTGTGAGCAATACTTTCAAAAGCTTGTTCAAGTTCCTCCGTCCTACTTCGATTGAGGAAACAAGCTCTGCGCATAGCCAGTTTTCCTGTTGCGCCAAACCAATTAAGCCAACTACGTTCCTTGTCCGTCAGGTTCATTTTTATCCCTTGTGTTTTTATAGACACATGGGTAAAGCAATTTACAGACCACAATTAATCACACAAATACGTAACTAATTAATAAAAAAGTACTTTATATGAATTATAATGGTGCAAGCGTGTCTTTTATGATGCAAGAGGCCTTATTTCACACCATCATTTCAATGAGCTATCCAGTCGCCAATTTGAGAGGTTAGCCGTAAACATGATAAGCCGCTTTTAACAGCTGCATGTGAATCGGCACCAAATCTTGATGTTGAGTTCGATATCCGCCACCGACTACGCAGGCCATCGGAATAGATTCTGATTTCGCTAAGCCGATCATGAAGCAGTCACGTTCAAATATCCCTTGTGTGGAAACATTCAAATAACCCAGTTCATCGTCTTGATGGATATCGATACCCGCATCATAAATGATGAGATCCGGTTGGTGATGAGCAATTGCCAGTTTGGTGACTTGTGCGAAACAGCGCAGAAACTCTTCATCTTCGGTTTCACGGCTTAATGGCACATCTAAATCAGATAGCGGTTTTCGTGCCGGGAAGTTTTTGTCGCAGTGGAACGACAAAGTAATGATGTCGTCATTCTCTTGGCAAAGCGTCGCAGTGCCATCACCGTGGTGTACGTCACTATCAACGATCAGCACCTTATCTATGTGCTCAAAGGTCAAGGCGTGCTTTGCCGCCAATACCAAATCGTTCAACAAACAAAAACCGCTTCCAAAGTCATGATGCGCGTGATGATAACCACCACTCAAATGAATCGCTAAACCGCACTCTATCGCCATTTCCGCGGTCAAGCAGGTTCCACCGCTAGAATAGAGCGTTCTTTCAATAAGTGACTCACTCCACGGGAAGCCGATGCGTCTCATCTTTGCTGCGGGTAGATTTCCAGAAACAAGCAAATCCACATACTCGCTATCGTGAACCTGTTTTACTTGGTCAACCGAAACCGGCGTGGGCTGGAACACTTCAAACTTGCTGTTCCATAGTGGACTGCTATCCATTAGCACCTTAACTGCACTGTGTAACAACTGATATTTGTTAATCGGATAACGATGACCTTCAGGTAAAGGTAATTGCGAATAGATTGGGTGGTAAATTAAAGGAATCATAATCAAGTTAATTGCGTATCTTTCTTAAAATCATAACAGCCTCAGACTTGGCGACAACCTTAATTAATAATAACAATTATCATTATCCACAATGCATTTCAAAGGCAACAATGAAAAACGTAATACTCATCCTTGGGGTGATCTGCGGCTCGATGGCTGCAATAATGATTTTTGTAGGAATGCTAATGGCCAGTTGGTGGACCGTTGATTTTCTCGTGTTAAGCCATCAAACTTAACTAATTGAACTGAAAAGGAATCACCATGAATGTAATTTTTATTACTGGAGCGAACCGCGGCATTGGCTTTAGCCTGACTCAACAATACTTAAAAGGTAATCACAAGGTGTACGCGACTTACCGTGATGCCAATTCAGCAAAAGAACTGCTCTCACTCGCAGAGCACAACACCAACCTGACCTGTATTCAATTAGAGATAACCGATTACCAAGCGGTGAGCCAACTCTCCTCTCAAATTCCGTCGATTGATGTCTTGATTAACAATGCTGGCTACTATGGTCCTAAAGGCTATGGGCTGGGTAATACCGATGTTGAAGAGTGGCGTCGTGTATTCGAAGTCAACACCATTGCTCCGCTGAAACTTGTCGAAACGCTATTGCCTTTATTAGAACACAGCGATATCAAAAAGGTCGCTTGTTTATCCTCTAAAGTCGGCAGCATGACCGAGAACACCTCAGGCGGCGGTTATATCTATCGCTCCTCCAAAGCCGCTCTAAACTCCGTGGTGAAGAGCCTAAGCAACGACTTAACCGAGAATGGCTTTACGGTGTTAGCACTTCATCCAGGCTGGGTACAGACTGAAATGGGAGGCCCTAATGCTCTGATCGACACCGACACCTCAGCTTCTGGTCTTATAAAAGTCATCGAGTCAGCGAATACCGAAGTGAGTGGTCACTTCTTCAATTTCGATGGCAGCGAAATAGACTGGTAATCCACAGATGAATACAGGGCATCTCTCAAACCTAGTTAAGCACTCAACGCTGTTTTGTCTAACAGTGATGCTAGCTGGCTGTTTCAGTGATGGCCCCGGCGACTTGTTCGACGACTACCAAACCAAGATAGCCAGAGTACAAGATGCTGAAGAACTCAAAGAGGATTGGGAGTTTGAAAGCCTACCGAGAAAACGAGAACTGCTGCTTGACGTGCCCACACTCTCTATCGGTCTCATCGACAGCTATCAGCTTCGCCAGTGTGGCTTGTTCAATCTGATTGCAGAAAGAAATTCGGTTCTGGGCAAGGTCGCGGATCAGTTTCGTAATTACGATTATCAAGTCGCGCTACTTGCAGGTGTGGGTAAATGTTTATCCAGTAATGAATTAGACCCAGAGATCGTAGAATTACTCAAAGAAATTGAGCAACAGAAACTCGCACAGTTTCCATTGCACCAATGGAATCTCATCTATGCCAGTGATGCGATGCAGTCACAAATGCGGGGTAGTCAGTGGGTACGCGCTGATATCGGCGATCAGGTACGACAAACCAGTGATGCCTTACAACATATCAATCAAGTGTTAAACATTCCGCTCGTTTCCGGCAAAACCACTGAGGTTCAAGAAGTATTGGAGAAGAGTTCAACGCTTGGAGATTTGTACTACTCGCTCGCTCATGCCTCGGTTGAGCTCAATACCATCACCAAACAGCTGACAACCTTTGATGCCAATATCATCTGCGGGAAACAACGAGACACCACTAAGTTCCGTTATCTCAACAATGTGTTCGATCAACAATACATTGGCAAGGTTCAGCCCTACATGGCGCAACTCGATAGCTACTATCAGCAGTTAGCCCCGCAACTAGGGATGTTTGACGCGCAACCTGACCTACACAGTTATTACTTTCCCATTCAAGATGCACATCAAGCCTTTCGCGCCTCAACTCGTCGCCATGTGGATTATTGGCAGCAGCTGTTTAAGCGTTGTGGGCGCAAGGTTGGACGTTAAGTCTTAACTCAATAAGTCTCAGCTTTTAGTGCCCTTTTTAGCGGAAGTGCCTTTCTTAGCATACGAACCTGTCTTGGCATACGTACCTTTGTTGGCATAAGACTTCGCACCACCGCCTTTACGGCGTTTAAAAGCTGGTCTTTCGACTTTAGGAAGATGACGCAGAGACTCAGGGACTTCACCTGTTTTTACCTTGCCCATCAAACCATCAATCTTGCTTTCCAACGCTTGCATAAAAGGTTGATACGCTTGGTTACGCTCAGCCATGCCTTGCAATTGGTGTTCCCAGTGTGCCGTCATGTCTGGAAAGGTAGAATCCTCAGGTAGGGCATGAATCAAGCCTCTACCCGCAGGGCTACTATGAATGCTCTTACCTTGGCGCGTTAGCAGCTGTCTTTTGAAAAGAGTATCTAGAATGCCTGCACGGGTTGCTTCAGTACCAAGGCCGTCGGTCTCTTTCAAAATGGCTTTCAGGTCTTTGTTTGCGACAAAGCGCGCGATACCAGTCATTGCTTGTAGCAAGGTCGCTTCGGTGAAGTGCTTTGGCGGTTCGGTTTTCTTATCGCCAATCACACCTTCACGACAGGTCAGTACGGTTCCTTTGTCTAACGGAGGCACCGTATCCGTGCCATCACCTTTATCTTCGGTATCTGTTTTACCCATCAACACTTTCCAACCGGGATTGATAAGCTGACGCCCTTTTGCGATAAACACACCACCAGCAATATCAAAGACTAACTTGGCATCGGCAAAAATAGCAGGTGGGTAGAATTGCATTAGATACTGGCGAGCGACTTGTTGATAGATTTTCATTTCATTGGCAGACAAACCATTCACCGATGATTTCTTCGGAGTAGGAATAATCGCGTGGTGAGCATCGACCTTGCTGTCGTTCCACGCTTTTGATTTCAGTGAAAGATCTACGCCTTGAGCACCACTTTGCAGCTCTTTCGCATTGTTAGCGATGGCATCCACTATCGACTCTCGCTGCGAGTAATGTTCTTTAGGAAGATAGCGGCTATCAGAACGCGGGTAAGTGATGAGCTTGTGTTTCTCGTACAAAGACTGACAAGTGTCTAATACCTGCTGAGCACTCATGCCAAAACGTTTAGACGCATCAATCTGCAACGCAGACAACGAATAAGGAAGCGGCGCGGCTTGTTTGCTTTGCTTCTGCTCTGATTCCGTCACGGTTGCAGGTTGATTCGCAATTCGCTGAGCGACATTTTCAACCAACTTTCGATTGAGCACTCGGCCTTCTTCGTCTTGCCACGGCTTACATGCTTCGCTTGGTTTCCAACGAGCACGAATATCAAAGCTCTGGCCGTTGTTTTGATAAGGGATCAGCGCATGCAAAGTGAAGTAATCTTTCGGAATGAAGTTTTCGATCTCTTCATCTCGTCTCACCACCAAACCAAGCACTGGAGTTTGTACTCGCCCTACCGACAATACGCCTTGATAACCGGCTTTTTGACCTAGCAAGGTATAGGCGCGAGTCATGTTCATTCCATACAACCAATCAGCTCTAGAGCGTGCTAAAGCCGAAATAGACAGTGGAATAAAATCACGGTTGCTGCGCATTTGAGAGAGCGCTCGCTTTACCGCTGGCAAGTTCAAGTCACTAATCAGCAGCCTGTCCATCGACTCTTTCTTGGCCTTGGACACCTTGCAGTAGTCAATCACTTCATCAACCAGCAGCTGCCCTTCTCTATCCGGGTCGCCCGCATGGACAATTTGGGTCGCGTCCTTCAATAGCTTTCGGATCACCGTAAGCTGTTTGCTTGAAGTCTTACGCGGTCTTAATTGCCACTGCTCTGGCACGATAGGAAGATCGGCCAAGTTCCATTTTTTATAGCGGTCGTCATAAGCATCCGGCTCAACCTGCTCCAATAAGTGTCCAATACACCAAGTCACCACATCCCCATTACCACATTTGATAAACCCTTGGTCTTCCTTCTGTGGATTCGGTAGAGCGGCGGCGATCGCGCGGCCTAGGCTTGGTTTTTCAGCAATAATAAGGCGAGACATGTTTTTCCAGATACTACAAACAATTAGGGCCACATTATCTAATGTGGCCCCTAGAAATCAAGGAAAACTGGTTGTTTATACAGTTAGCATTCCACTATTCAGCTTCAATGTTCTTTATAAGAACTCGACGAACTTTGAGAATTCACGCTCTGGCACTTTCATTGGCGTACAACCCGGAGTACCCAAATATAAGAAACCAACAATTTCGTCATCGCCTTCTAGGCCAAATGCTTGGCGAACTTCTGGATGGAACATCCATTTCCCTGAGCGCCAAAAACCTTGAAAACCTTGTGCGACTGCGGCCATTTGCATGGCTTGCGCAGCACAACCAGCAGAAAGGTGTTGTTCGATCGCGGGCACTTTCTCGTGCTCAGTCACTTTAGCAATCACGGTGATCACCATAGGAGCTCGGAACGGGGCTTTCTTTACTTTCTCGATCACCGCTTCTTCGCTTTCGTCCGCTTCAGCGGCGCGCACCAAGATGTCTGAAAGCTTTTGTAGGCCTGAACCTTGCGCGATAACAAAGCGCCAAGGTGTTAGTGCGCCATGGTCAGGAGCACGTAAGCCCGCTTTGATTATATTTTCTAACGCGACACCTTCAGGTGCCGGATCAGAGAGTTTTGCGATAGAGCGTCGGTTGAGCAATAGATCCAAAGCATCCATTTGAAGTCCTTACTATTTCTTTATTATTTATATACTTGAACTTTAGCACAGAATACAAACGATAATAAATCTCAACGACTGTCTCTTTAACCTAGATTAGAAACAATAAAGGCTCCTAAATCTATGACCTAGGAGCCTTGTTCAAAATCTAACTCAGCATATTAAGTAACAATATCTGCCGATAAAATTACAGTTTGATAGCTGATTCTATAACTTGATAGCTAGCTCAACACCTTGACGAATTGCACGTACGGCATCCAGCTCACCGGCATAATCGGCACCGCCTATCACGTGCAGTTTGCCACCAAACTCTTGCCACATGCCTTCAAATGGTCGAACCGATACTTGGCCTGCACACACAACAACGGAATCGGCATCCAACACTTGGTCTTTTTTACCAACGCTGATATGCAGACCTTGGTCATCAATTTTATTGTAGCTCACGCCGCCAAGTAGGTTCACACCTCGTTTTTCTAGCGTACGTTTATGAATCCAGCCCGTCGTTTTACCCGGGCCTTTACCAACACGACCTTCTTTACGCTGCATAACCCACACCGTTTTATCGCTGAACGAATCAGGGTAAGGATAAAGCCCGCCTGGGTGTTCCATGTTCTTATCGATGCCCCACTCATGCAGCCAGTCATCCAAGCTATGTGAAGTCGGCTCTGTCAGCATAGTTGCCACATCAATACCGATACCACCAGCACCAACAATTGCGACCTTTTTTCCTACTGGTGTCTTATCGCGAATCAAGGTTTGGTAATCAACCACGTTTTCTTGGTCAATGCCTTCAATATCGAGCTTTCTTGGTTCTACACCTGCTGCCATCACCACTTCATCGTACTTCAACAACATCTCGAACGTCGCTTCGGTATCCAGTTTTAAATTGACGCCTGATGCATCGATTTGGTTAGCAAAGTAACGAATGGTTTCTCTAAACTCTTCTTTACCTGGGATCTGCATGGCCAATCTAAACTGGCCGCCGATACGGTCATTTTTCTCAATCAAGTCAACCTTGTGTCCACGCTGCGCTAAGGTCGTCGCACACGCTAAGCCTGCAGGGCCTGCGCCGACAACCGCAATAGTCTTAGTCGCTTGAGCTGGTTGCACAACAATTTCGGTTTCGTAACAAGCGCGTGGGTTAACCAAACAGCTCGCGCGTTTACCCTTAAACACGTTATCAAGACAAGCTTGGTTACAACCGATACAGGTATTGATGAACTGCGCTTGGTCTTGAGCGGCTTTATTAACAAAGTCCGGGTCCGCCAAGAAAGGACGCGCCATTGAAACCATGTCGGCCTGTCCTGAACTGAGGATGCGTTCAGCCTCTTCTGGCGTGTTGATCCGGTTACAAGTCACCACTGGAATCGATACGTATGGTTTCACTTTTTCCGTCACCCAAGAGAACGCGCCTCGTGGTACTTGCGTCGCGATGGTCGGAATGCGCGCTTCGTGCCAACCGATACCGGTATTGATAATGGTCACGCCGGCTTCTTCTAGCTTTTGAGCCAGTAGAACAACATCTTCAAAGGTGCTGCCTTGCTCAACCAAATCCAGCATCGACAGTCGGAAAATAATAATAAAGTCATCACCCACCGCCTCACGGATCGATTTAACAATCTCCAGCGGGAAACGCATACGCTTCTCATAAGAACCGCCCCATTCGTCGTAACGCATGTTGGTACGTTTACAGATGAATTGGTTAATTAAGTAACCTTCAGAGCCCATGATTTCAATGCCGTCGTAACCAGCGACTTGAGCTAGCTCAGCACTGTTCGCAAAGGCATCAATAGTTTTCCTAATTTGACGAGGGCTCATCTCACTCGGTGCAAACTTAGCGATTGGCGCTTTGATGCCCGAAGCACTTTGCGCGAATGGATGCATGGCATAGCGACCAGCATGTAATAACTGAAGCGCAATTTTACCACCATGTTTGTGTACGGCTTCGGTAACAACTTGATGCGCTTTTGCGTGTTTAACCTTGCTGAATTCAGCACTAAATGGGGTCAATCTGCCACGTAAATTAGGAGAGAAACCACCGGTAACAATAAGACCAACGCCTCCTTTTGCTCGCTCTTCATAAAACGCGGCGAGTTTGTGTAGGCCTTCTTTATTTTCTTCTAAACCTGTGTGCATTGATCCCATCAATACACGGTTACGTAACTGAGTAAATCCAAGATCGAGCGGTTCAAGTAAATGTGGGTACATGGCAGACATCACTTCTATTATTTTATCCTTGTGGTCTGACCACACTATAGTTCAATCATCAAAAGTTCAAACAACCGTTTACATTTTTGTAACACCGATCATAGTGCTTTGAATTTTAATGCTTCAAAAGCCAACTCTAAAGGTCAATAGACCCTATACTTAATGAGAATATATATCGATAAACTATTCTTGGTGTAGTTTGAGCTTGGGAATTATCGTAGGATACTAAGCAGCTTAATATTATGAGATTAATGGTTTACGGCTTGTTCAGGCAACGTTATCTCACCGTGGAGAAAGAATGAAAAAAATATTCAAATTTATCGGTATGATTTTTAAAGGGATTTGGAAGCTCATTACGTTTGTACGTCTTGCGCTTGTTAACATCATCTTTTTACTCAGTATCGCCATCATTTACTTTGTATACTTCCACTCGACTACGACTAAGCCGGTCGTTCCACAACAATCGGCTTTAGTACTTAACCTATCGGGTCCAATTGTAGAACAAAGCCGTTATATCAACCCGATGGACTCCGTAACAGGGTCATTGCTTGGTAAAGACTTTCCGAAAGAAAACGTACTGTTTGATATTGTTGAAACGATTCGCTACGCCAAAGACGATGAAAACGTAACGGGCATTGTGTTAGCGCTTAAAGAGCTACCAGAAACCAATCTAACCAAGCTTCGTTACATTGCTAAGGCACTGAACGAGTTCAAAGCAGCTGGTAAGCCGATTTATGCGGTAGGTGACTTTTACAACCAGAGCCAATACTACCTAGCGAGCTACGCGACTAAAGTATTCTTGTCGCCAGATGGTGGTGTCCTTCTTAAAGGCTACAGCGCTTATTCACTTTATTACAAAACCTTATTAGAGAAGCTAGACGTGAACACACATGTGTTCCGAGTAGGCACTTACAAGTCTGCAATCGAGCCTTTTATTCGTGACGACATGTCAGATGCTTCCAAAGAGTCAGCATCACGTTGGCTAGGCCAACTGTGGGGTGCATACGTCGATGACGTGACCAACAATCGCCAAATAGATGCTAAAACTCTAAACCCAAGCATGGAATCATTCTTGGAAGACCTTGAGTCAGTAGACGGTGATATCGCAAAACTGGCAGAAAAGCTTGGCTTAATTGATGAGCTAGCGACTCGCCAGCAAGTACGACTCAAACTTGCAGACGTGTTTGGCAGCGATGGTCAAGACAGCTACAACGCGCTTGGCTACTACGAATACCGTGCAACGATGCTTCCAGACCTAACAAGTGAATCGCATGATGTTGCTGTAATTGTTGCCAGTGGTGCCATTATGGATGGTAAGCAACCACGTGGTACGGTTGGTGGGGACACGACTGCCGCACTACTTCGCCAAGCTCGTAACGACGACAAAGTGAAAGCCGTCGTACTTCGAGTAGATAGCCCCGGTGGCAGCGCATTTGCTTCAGAAGTAATACGTAATGAAATAGAAGCAATCAAACAAGCAGGCAAACCTGTTGTCGTGTCCATGTCTAGCCTTGCCGCTTCTGGTGGTTATTGGATCTCTATGAGCGCGGACAAGATCTTAGCTCAACCAACCACACTAACTGGCTCGATTGGTATCTTCAGCGTCATCACGACCTTCGAAAAAGGACTAAATGACATTGGTGTTTACACTGATGGCGTTGGCACATCACCCTTCTCCGATCTGGGTATTACGACAGGACTAAGTGATGGCGCTAAAGACGCTTTTCAAATGGGCATTGAAAATGGCTACCGCCGTTTCATCAGCTTGGTTGGAGAAAATCGCAGCATGGACATTGGTTCCGTCGACGAGATCGCTCAAGGTAGAGTATGGACAGGTCAAGATGCGATGCAGAGAGGCCTAGTCGATGAAATTGGTGATTTTGATGATGCGATTGCAGCGGCGGCTTCACTTGCCGAGTTAGAAACCTACAACATTTACTGGGTGGAAGAGCCTCTTTCAGCAACTGAACAATTTATTCAAGAATTCATGAATCAAGTCCAGATGTCGATTGGTCTTGATATTCAATCCATGATACCTAGCAGTTTACAGCCAGTTACTCAGCAGTTAGCTCAAGATAGCCAGCTGTTAGGCAGCTTTAACGACCCACAAGGCCGTTATGCTTTTTGCTTAAACTGCCAAGTTCAATAAGGTAAACCAATAACCAAGAGGCGCCTCTGTGTTAGGTGCCTCTTTTTATTGCATGACAATCCGCTATAATTGCCCTCCTGTTCCCTATATCACACTAAGTATTAATCGCTATGGAAAGAAAACACATCTATATCGCGTACACTGGCGGTACTATTGGCATGCAGAAATCTGTTGATCACGGTTATGTCCCAGTCGCAGGTTTCATGGATAAGCAGCTAGCTGGCATGCCTGAATTCCATCGCCCAGAGATGCCTGAGTACACCATACATGAATACTCTCCGTTAATGGACTCTTCAGATATGACGCCGCTTGATTGGCAGACTATCGCTGATGATATCCGAGCGAACTACGATAAATACGATGGTTTCGTGATCTTGCACGGTACTGACACAATGGCTTACACCGCTTCTGCGCTGTCGTTCATGTTAGAAAACCTAGGCAAGCCTGTGATTGTAACGGGCTCTCAGATTCCACTCGCAGAGCTACGCTCAGATGGACAAGCCAACCTACTGAACGCACTGCACATCGCGGCGAATTACCCTATCAACGAAGTGACACTGTTCTTCAACAACAGGTTGATGCGTGGTAACCGTAGCACCAAATCACACGCTGATGGCTTCAATGCGTTTACTTCCCCAAACCTGACCCCATTGCTAGAAGCGGGTATCAACATCCAACTTAGCAATAACGTAAAAGTAAACGAACAACCAAGAGGTGCGTTTAAGGTTCATAACATTACTCCGCAACCTATCGGCGTGATCACAATGTACCCAGGCATCTCACACGAAGTGATCCGCAACACGCTGTTGCAACCAGTTAATGCAATGATTCTGCTTACTTTTGGTGTCGGTAATGCGCCACAAAACCCCGAACTTCTTCAACACTTAAAAGAGGCCTCAGAGCGAGGTGTCATTGTGGTGAACTTGACTCAATGCTTGGCGGGTAAAGTCAACATGGGGGGTTACGCAACAGGCTGTGCCTTAGCGGAAGCAGGTGTAATCAGTGGTTACGATATGACCCCAGAAGCGGCATTAGCGAAGTTACACTATCTATTAAGCCAGAGCTTGAGCTATGAAGAAGTGAAGACTCAGATGCAACAAGTGTTACGTGGTGAGATGAACTTATAAGATTGTTAAGTGGTCCTTGAGCCAAGGCCTTGACGTGAATCCTGTCGTTTCACGATGATAATCAAAGGGTTTTAACGTGAACTAAGTCGTTTTATTGCTTACAAATAAACAACTTAACAATAAAAGGGATGGCACAGTGCCACCCCTTTGTTGTAATTTAAGATTAATGATTTGGGTTAACCCTAACAATATCTTCTTGGTCTGATTTAAACTGTTTCTTTAGTTCAGACTTAGATTTAAAACTCATCTCACCGCCAGCTGCAATTGTCATATGTTGAGCTTCAGAGTTATGTTTAGATTGGTATAACATAACCGCTTGCATACACGAATCGCGCTGTTCTTTTGAGAGCACCGTGCCTTCTGGCCATTTACCCGTTTCAACAGCGTAAGTTAAACGTTCGTAGACTTCGGGAGTCATTGCGCTAAGAAGTTGTTCTGCATCCATGGTAAAAGCCTTAGTTTTAACAATTTTCACCAGAAAATAACCCGTAACAGAATTGAGTCAAGAACCTGACCGAAAATAAGTGTATTTGATCACAAGTGAAGGAATATGAAAATTATGAAATGGTTGGCGGTTGGCATATTGCCTCTCACTTTAGTTGGGTGTCTTGAAGGGAACAAAAACACCGATCAGTTGTGCCAAAGCAACCCGGCGTTACAGTGTGAGCAATTGAACATGAATGACGGTCAATGTCGCGTTGCGCGTACCGACCTTATATGGCATCGATTTGAAGTCCAAAAACAACCAACCGAAACCAATAAGATTAAAGAATTTAAACTGGTCACTGCCTATAAGAAATGCCTAGAGCTTGCCGCACAGATCGAGACGATCGACCAATCCAAACTTCAAGAACGCCGCTTTACCTCTTTAATGCACAGTATTGAAGAGTCTGAACGCATTGTTGAAGAACTAGCTCAATCAGACACGCCTGAAACACTCTACTTTTTGTGGTCACAAACTGGCGACATCAGCGCAAGGCGCAGTTTCTTACAGTTAGAAGGAAAAGAAGCCTTAAATACCGCAGAAATGCAGTATGCCTTAGCGACTTTCTATACCACGAGAGATCATGCTAAAACGTTAAAATTGCTCAATAATGCCCTGACATTATCTAATGGTTCAATCGTTAATACTGAAATCTTCAAGTCTATGGCCAGCATCAACCACAGCCTAGGTCACATGGAAAAAGCGTACGTGTGGGCAATGGTAGCCAAAGAATTTAATGTACCGATAGCATCTGAAGCGGAGTTGGCTGTTCTTTATCGTTTCGCCAAGCCAAAATACCAACAGTTAAACAAAGATGCTGATAAAATTGTCGAAGCTATTGAAGATGGAGTTTACAGCTCTTCCGTAATCCCAAATTATTGAGCTTGCCGTTCCCACTTATTAAAAATAAAAACAGCTACCATGATGGTAGCTGTTTTTATTTGTACTAGAGTTAACTCTGTAATCTGAGTCGTTCAAGGTTCCTTAAGCGACAAATGCGATCTGTAAGGATTAAACAATAGTGACAAGTTATTTCGTACTTTTGTCATTTTTGTTGAAAATTAACGACACCGAATTAACACAGAATCGCTCACCGGTTGTCTTCGGACCATCAGGAAAAACGTGACCTAAATGGCTATCACAAGCAGCACAACGGATCTCTACACGCTTCATTCCGTGACTTAGATCTTCTATATAGCGTACGGCTTCATCCGTTACAGGGGCATCAAAACTAGGCCATCCGCACCCAGAGTCGTATTTGTTATCCGACAGAAACAAAGGGCTTTCGCAGCATGTACAGCTATAGATACCCGTCTCTTGGTTGTGTAGTAACTTACCGCTATATGGGGCTTCAGTACCACGTTGACGACACACTGCAAACTCGTCGTCTGATAGGCGTTCACGCCAGTATTCATCAGGCTTTATCATATTTTCTTCCTTTTGAATCACGTTAATATATCTCCACATTCTCATTTATTATATTTACTTTTTTCTTTAAAGGCTTGCATGTAAGTAATTTTGTAGCACATACTTTCTCACTAGAAAACATTGTACATATACACTCATAAATGAATCATCATTTAGAGGTATTTTACCCAACTGGAAGGGTACAGAGCCATTCGCAATGGTCAATTTTCAACCACTTACACCCAATTGTTAAGAAAAGCGGCGCTTTTTTTTGACTTTAAACAAGTTAAGTCGGATTATCTATTGCAGATGTATACTGGATTCTGTAATTTTACTACCAGTTATCTTTAATCAGAAATTAAGTTGTGGAGCAACTACAATGACTATCAAAGTAGGTATTAACGGTTTTGGCCGTATCGGCCGTTTCGTATTCCGCGCAGCTCAAGAGCGTGCAGACATCGAAGTAGTAGGTATTAACGATCTAATCGACGTAGAGTACATGGCATACATGCTTAAGTACGACTCAACTCACGGCCGTTTCAACGGTACTGTTGAAGTTGAAGGCGGTAACCTAATCGTTAACGGTAAAACTGTACGTGTTACAGCTGAACGTAACCCAGAAGATCTTAAGTGGGATGCTATCGACGTAGACGTAGTTGCTGAAGCAACTGGTCTTTTCCTAACTGACGAGACTGCACGTAAGCACATCACTGCTGGTGCTAAGAAAGTTGTTCTTACTGGTCCTTCTAAAGATGCAACTCCAATGTTCGTAATGGGCGTTAACCAAGCATCTTACGCTGGCCAAGACATCGTTTCTAACGCTTCTTGTACTACTAACTGTCTTGCACCTATCGCTAAAGTACTTAACGATAAGTGGGGCATTGAATCTGGTCTTATGACTACAGTTCACGCTACTACAGCAACTCAAAAAACTGTAGATGGCCCTTCTGCTAAAGACTGGCGCGGTGGCCGTGGTGCTTCTCAAAACATCATCCCATCTTCAACTGGTGCTGCTAAAGCTGTAGGCGTTGTTCTTCCAGAACTAAACGGCCTTCTAACTGGTATGGCTTTCCGTGTACCAACTGCTAACGTATCTGTAGTTGACCTAACTGTTAACCTAAAAGAAGCTGCATCTTACGAAGAAATTTGTGCTGCAATGAAAGAAGCTTCTGAAGGCGAAATGGCTGGCGTTCTAGGCTACACAGAAGACCAAGTTGTTTCTCAAGACTTCATCGGCGAAACTCAAACTTCAGTATTCGATGCTAAAGCTGGTGTTGCTCTAACTGACAAATTCGTTAAAGTTGTATCTTGGTACGACAACGAAATCGGTTACTCAAACAAAGTTCTAGACCTAATCGCTCACATCTCTAAGTAATTTCTTTTTAGAAATCGCTTTAGATAAGCATTAGCGAAGACTGTTTTGAGCAGACTTTGAAAAAGGCGACCTTAGTGTCGCCTTTTTAATACCTGTTACCTTTTGAACGGCATTTATTTCGCTCGTTAAAATACCTTTGGCTCATTAAAACGCTACAGATTAAGCTAAAACGCTAAAATTAAATTCCAATACTGGCTCTGATTGTCACTCATAAAATCACAAGCACCGTTGTTACAGTCAGCATTTGAATTTAATTTCCTTAGAAGGATCATGTAATGGATTTATCTACTCTGCCGGCACTGACTGTACTTTCTGACAACGTCACTATCGTTGAACACCAAGGTGTAAAACTGGTTCGCGTTATCCATGATAAAGCAAACGCAGCGATTTCACTGTTTGGCGGCCATGTCGTGTCATTCCAGCCACAAGGTCAAGAAGACCTGATTTGGATGAGCCAACAAGCTAAATTCGACGGAAAAACAGCCCTACGTGGCGGTATTCCGGTATGTTGGCCTTGGTTTGGTCGCATTGCAGCACCTGCACATGGCTTTGCTCGTTCAAGTGAGTGGCAATTGGTTGAGCATCGTGAAAGCGAAGCTGGCGTGATTGTGAGCTTAGGTCTGGAACCTAACGAAGCGACGCTGGCAGTATGGCCTCATCAATTCGATGCTCGATTGAACGTTGAGATTGGCGACCAACTAAAAGTAACTTTGGATGTGAAGAACACAGATTCGCATCCATGGACTTTCTCTGGCGCGCTGCACACTTACCTAAATATTGGCGATATCCACAGCACAACGACCACTGGTATGGGCGCTGAGTACATTGATAGCCTGCAAGGTGGCAAGATCTGCCAAGGCGGTGCTGAACTGGTACTGACCGACACGATTGACCGCGTTTACACACAACCAGAAGCGCAAATCTATATTGCTGACAAAAAGCTAGATCGCACGCTAACAGTTGAAAACCACGGTCATAATTCTGCAGTACTATGGAACCCATGGGCAGAAGGCGCTGCAAGTATGGGTGACATGCAAGACGACGGTTACCTAACCATGCTGTGCGTAGAATCAACACTGCATGCACCAAGCCTAGAAGCAGGAAAAACGCTACAGCCTGGCGAAAACCACCAACTGATTACGGTGATTTCCGCTCAGTAAGCGACTCAATAAGACTATTTAAAGGCCGGTTCATCCGGCCTTTTTACAGCTACTTTTTAAACGACTTATTAACAATACTATGATGGCTATCAATTAGCTTTGCTGCTGTGAATAGTGAACTAAAGTTTCTCGATAGAGTGACAATAACGCATTGTTGTCCACTTGAACGCCGACCTTTTGTGCGGGGAATGAACTCCACTCATCATTCATATATTTACGTTGGTCAGCTTTCTGAATCGTCATTCCTTCAGCTGGACCATCAGTCACGACTCTGACCGAGCCACTACGACAGGTAAACAGAGATGGTTGGATAACATAAGCAATCGCTGAAGGATCGTGAACATGACACCCTTCCATACCTACTTTTTCAGAATAGAACTTTAAGTAGTAACGGCTGACATCCCAGATAAACTGCCCTACCTCTCCAGCTTCGTCTCGCAAATCATCTAGGTATTGGCGAGTAAAAAAGCTCTCCTCAGTAACATCAAGACCGATAATCACAACAGGCCATGAGGCAGTAAATACCTTGTCGGCTGCATGAGGGTCATCATGGATATTCGCTTCCGCAAATGGTGTTACATTACCTCTATGGTCATTTTCACCGAACGCGCCTCCCATAACGACCACTTCTTTTACCAAATCGACAATTTCTGGGTCGGCTTCCAGAGCGAGTGCGAGGTTAGTAAGAGGGCCAACCGCCACAAGAGTAATCTCTCCCG
Organism: Vibrio kanaloae; assembly: GCF_024347535.1. NCBI lineage: Bacteria > Pseudomonadati > Pseudomonadota > Gammaproteobacteria > Vibrionales > Vibrionaceae > Vibrio > Vibrio kanaloae. The sequence goes on from NZ_AP025497.1 coordinate 2,173,856, forward strand.
GTTCAGCTCTAACACTGTCGACAATGAACTGATAAGCTGGCTTATCAATCGCTGTGACATCTAACGAACTTGGCGCTTTTACATCACCAAAACCTTCCTCGCCATGCACAACAACCGTGGCTCCAACGGGATCTCTGATTAAGGGTTTATCCGTCCCCTTAGCCACAAGCGCGTTCATACCAAATCTCTGCTTCAAATAGAGAGCATTCCGAGTACCGTTGTCTATCGTCGCATTACCATAAACCGTGGTGATGCCCATCAGGTCAATATCCGGGTGCGCTTCTGAAAATAGGATTGCCATTGCATCATCGATGCCCGGATCTGTGTCTAAGATGATTTTCTTTGTCATATCAGCTTCTAATTAAACAGTAGGAAGGAGGGAACGATACCCATAAAAAAATCAGATAAACGTGATCTAAACCTAATGCTATGATTTTGATTGAAATAGTACTTAAACTCATCATTCTAAGAGCGGATGTTTTCGTCTTTTTATTTAGCCTGATGCAGACCTTTTTGGTAGAATTTGCGCCCAACTCTATGCCTCTGAGAGCGTCATGACTTACCAATGCCCTTTGTGTCACCAACCTTTATCTCAAAACGATCGTACGTTTAAGTGTGAAAAGAACCATCAGTTCGACCTAGCGAAAGAAGGCTATGTCAATTTGATGCCTGCGCACCACAAACGCTCAAAAGATCCAGGTGACAACAAAGAGATGATGCAGGCACGTCGTCGCTTCCTTGAAGGTAACCACTATGACCCAATGCGCCAAGCGGTTGTGACGTTGTGTTCTCGCTATCTACCAGAAGAGGCGCCTAGCCTATTGGATATTGGTTGTGGCGAAGGGTATTACACCAACGAAATTGCCGTGAATCTTCAAGAAAAGAATGGTGCGACTTTTGGCCTAGACATTTCTAAGATTGCTATCAAATACGCCGCTAAACGCTACCCTGCTGTCGACTTCTCAGTTGCATCAAGTCATCGCTTACCCTTTGCTGAAAGCAGCTTAGACGGCATTCTACGCATTTATGCGCCTTGCAAGGCTGAAGAGTTACAACGCACCATCAAAGATAATGGTGTGGTGATCACCGTGACACCAGCTAGCCGACACCTGTATCAACTGCGTGATGCAATTTATGATGGCGTTCGCTTGCACGACGAAGATCCAGAAGTAATCGAAGGTTTTACGCTTGAGCACCAAGAGCAACTAAACTATATGATGGAACTATCGGGGTCAGATGCATTCGACCTGCTACAGATGACGCCGTTTGCTTGGAAGGCGAGTGAAGAGTTTAAACAACAACTCACCGAGGCAGAGCAATTCAACTGTGAAGCTGACTTTATGCTGCGAGTGTACCGCAAACAAATTTAATTGATATTGATTATCGTTTGCATTGAAATCTCATCTTGCCTCCTTTAGTATGCGTGTTCTTCAAGGAGGCATTTCATGCAACGTATTATTCTTATCGGATTAGCTACTCTTCTCACGGCTTGTGCTAGTCAACCTGCAAAAGACACTTCTCAAAAAGTGGCTCAAACGGAAACCATTTCCACATTCTATGATTACCAATTCGCGTCTCCACAAGGCGAAGCGCTTTCTCTCAATGCATTACCTAAACAGCTGATTGACGCTGATGTGGTTCTTATTGGCGAATGGCACACTCACTCGGCAATCCATCGCTTCCAAACCAATTTCTTAAAAGCGCGCCGCAACGCCACATCAAACATTGCGCTTTCAATGGAACAATTCACTCGAGAGCATCAAGACACATTAAACCAATATCTAAATGATGAGATTGGCGAACAAGTTCTCATGTCTAAAGCGGCTGCTTGGCCAAATTACGAAAGTGATTACCGCGCGTTAGTTGAGTTCGCAAAAGCCAACGACGTCGATGTTATTGCGGCAAATGCACCAAAGCCATTTGTTCAGTGTATTGGCCGTAAAGGATTGCCTTACCTAGACCAGTTATCGACCGAGCAACGCCAATGGATTGCCGCCGAAGTGGATACTGGCGATAGCCCATACAAAGAAAAGTTCATGGCTTCTATGCACCACGGCACGCCAGAGCAAACAGAAAAGCAGTTTGCCGCTCAGGTTACCTGGGACGAAACCATGGCTGAGTCGATTGTGGATTACCTAGCATCAAACCCTGATAAACAAGTAATTCATGTGGCTGGCAAGTTCCACACCGAGGGTGGTTTAGGGACGGCAGCATCGATTCTACGTCGTAACCCTGATTTGAAAATCGCCATCATCAGCCCGGTTGAAGCGATCTCAACGGATAGCAATGATTATCAGCTTGAAGTGCTTTCGCCGCCGGCTCGCTTTGTTAAGAAAGAGAACCGAATGAAGGCATACAAGCACCTGTCAAAACGCAGCGCTAGCCTAGAGTGTGAGTAAGGTCTGTTGATCCACTCTTCTAAGCTAAAGAGTCGATGGGCTAATCCTAGATAATTAGCCCATCGTCAAAACTTGATCACGTTCCCGTCATTCATCCTAACTCTATCTAAATCAAACATTCTTATCGGCACAAGACTTGCTTAGTAAATAGACGATTTAACCAAGCAGACGAAAATGTAATGTGCAAATAAAAAACATCACTATCGATGATTAATTGCACAAGTTTTTCACACCTCTGCCGATACTATATTTAAGGATAGGTAAGGAGAGCGATATGACGCCAGTAGGAACGAGTAATACTCAGCTGTATTCACCTTCGAAAATGAATGCACAAGCTAAAAGCACTGAAGCTGAAAAGCCTGCACCGCTTAAGGTTGAACAAAATACCGTCAAGCTTTCTGATGAAGGCAAAGCCCTATTATCTGCACTTAAAGAAATCGATAAAGAAGCCAAGAAAGTCGAAGCTGAAAACGAGACCGTTACCGATAAGGTTGAGTCATTTGCTCATGGCGCTTTAGGTATGGATCATCCAGATAAGATTGAAGAAGAGGACGATGGTTCTTATTCAGCTGGGCAATACTTATCCGCAGCGGCAACCGTGGGTGGCATTCTACTTGCCTTAATCTAACTTTCCCCTCTGTTTCTGCACCTTCCTCTCTGCATTAAAGCGATTTGTCGTCACGACAACATACCCGATTTGGTCTAAAAAACGAGTTCATTCCATAATTCCGCTCTCATTTTAATGGAATAATACTCGTGAAAAACACTTTTGAGCTTATTGATAAGCCTACCTTCTTTGGTGCGATTGCACTCCTACTCACGATAGTTTTCCCGCTCATTTTGTTCCCTGCACAGGGCGCAGACTGGATTGCGGTTGCGAAAACATTCATGACAGACCAACTTGGATTTCTATATCTTGCGCTAGGCCTCGCCGCCTGTGCATTTATGGTTTACGTTGTATTCAGTGATATGGGCCAAATTAAACTGGGCGAAGCTGATGAAGAGCCTGAATTCAAAACAGCATCATGGGCTGCAATGCTATTTTGTGGCGGTATCGGTGCAAGTATCTTGTACTGGGGCTGTATTGAGTGGGCTTACTACTACCAATCACCGCCTTTCCAACTAGAGCCGGGCAGTGAAGAGGCGGTTCGTTGGGCTGCAACTTACGGTTTGTTCCACTGGGGACCAATCGCGTGGTCTATCTACCTGATCCCTGCGATTCCTATCGCTTACTTCTTCTATGTACGTAAACAGCCAGTTCTAAAGATCTCTAGTGCGTTAATGCCTGTTCTTGGTGAACACCGCAGTAAAGGCGTACCTGGAAAAATCGTCGATATCCTTTTCATTTTCGGTCTATTAGGCGGCGCTGCAACAACGTTAGGTTTAGCTGCACCTCTAATCACTGAAGGTCTGAATCACCTATTTGGTCTACCTAAAAATAACCTAACGCAAGTGATGGTGCTTTTAGTGTGTACTGCGATTTTTGCTTACTCATCTTATGCTGGATTGGAAAAAGGCATCAAGATCCTAAGTAACATCAACTTCTGGGGTGCGATGGGTCTACTGGCTTTCGTTCTGATCGCGGGTCCAACAATCTTCATGTTAGAAACAGGTTTAGACTCAATTGGTCGTCTACTGTCTAACTTCTTCGTGATGGCAACGTGGGCTGAACCATTTGGTGGCTACGGTACATTCGAAAACACTCACTTCCCACAAGACTGGACGATTTTCTACTGGGCATGGTGGCTAGTATTTGCACCGAGTATGGGTCTGTTTGTTGCGCGTATCTCTCGCGGCAGAACCATCAAACAAATGGTGTCAGGTTCGATCTTCTTTGGTTCTCTAGGTTGTTTCCTATTCTTCATGATCTTAGGTAACTACGGCCTATCGCTGCAGCTTTCTGGTGAGCTAGATGTCGTTGCGATTTTGAATGCGGAAGGCGCAACCAAAGCTATCTTCTCGATGCTTGCACAGCTGCCAATGAGTTCGCTGGTTATCGCTGTATTTACAATGCTGTGTATCATCTTCACGGCAACAACATTTGACTCGATCTCATACATCCTGGCGTCTGTTGTACAAAACAACGTGACCGAAGAGCCAATGCGCTGGAACCGTATGTTCTGGGCATTTACTCTATCGTTCTTGCCAACGATTCTGATGTTCTTGGGCGGTTTAAGTACACTACAAACCGCGGCAATTGTCGGTGGTTTACCGTTGCTTGTTATTTCTGTGATGCTGATGATCTCAGCGGTTCGTGCGACTAACCTCGACCTGCGCCACCAAGATGCGTACATCGAACCAACGATCAACATCGAAGAGTTGCCAGACATGGATCCATGGTCTGCAGAAGGTATGGCACTGGCTCAGTTTGAGAAAGAAAGAGATGCAGCACAAGAAGCTGCAGAACTTGAGCGTGTTGCTTACACAGAACTTGCCGCAGTGAAGAAAGAAATTCGCGCTTATGTGTTAGAACAAGGTTCACAAATGGAAACTCACGAGTTACCAGAGAACCTACAACAAGCACTTGAGCAGGCCGAGAGTAATCTGAGTACCGCACAAGCTAAAAAGATCGAGTTATCTGAGCAGGCTCAGAATGCTCGAATCGCATTCAATCAAGTGGTTACGGAACTACAACTTGCTTAATATTAGCCATAACGTCGTCCATTTACTTGGACACTCCTAAGTAAGCAAAAGGCTCACCGAAACGTGAGTCTTTTTTTATGTTCTCTCAGAACTTTGAGTTATTACTCAAATTTATAATTATGAAACAAATGTGAAACGACTTTGACACATTTTGATGTTCTAATCATCCGGCTTATATGAAAAGGGACAACTAATGAAGCACATTATTAAACCAATCATTGCCGCAGTGGCGACCTCAACACTCTCATTCAACGTACTTTCAGCAGAAATCAAAAACGTCATTCTGATGATTGGTGATGGTATGGGGCCTCAGCAAGTTGGCTTATTGGAAACCTACGCAAACCAGGCGCCAAATTCCATTTATAAAGGGAATAAAACCGCCCTTTACCAATTAGCGCAAGAAGGGGTCATTGGTTCATCCCTGACTCACCCAGAAGATGCGATTGTGGTGGATTCCGCTTGTTCTGCAACCATGCTTGCAACGGGTATCTATAGTGGTTCAGAAGTGATTGGCATTGACTCGCAAGGCAATCATGTCGAGACTGTACTTGAGAAAGCCAAAAAAGCAGGTAAAGCAACTGGCCTAGTGTCCGACACGCGTTTAACTCACGCGACACCCGCTTCTTTTGCGGCTCACCAACCTCACCGTTCACTCGAAAACCAAATTGCTAACGACATGCTAGAAACGGGCGTTGATGTAATGCTTTCAGGCGGGCTACGTCACTGGATTCCAAAATCGACCAATGACAAAGGCGAAACCTACAAGCAACTTGAGAAATTGACTCAGGGCGATGTTTACCTAAAATCAAAACGTAAAGACGACCGTAACCTTCTAACTGAAGCAGAAAAGGACGGCTACCAACTAGCGTTTAACCGTAGCATGTTAGAAGAAGCTAAAGGCGATAAGCTACTTGGCCTGTTCGCCTACTCAGGCATGGATGACGGCATCGCTTACAGCAATAAGAAAAAGAGTGGCGAACGTACTCAGCCAAGCTTGAAAGAGATGACACAAAAAGCACTCAACGTGTTATCCAAAGATGAAGACGGCTTTTTCCTAATGGTTGAAGGTGGTCAAATCGACTGGGCGGGCCATAGTAACGATGCCGGCACTATGCTGCATGAACTGCTCAAGTTTGATGAAGCGATCCAAACGGTGTATGAATGGGCAAAAGATCGTGAAGACACGATCGTGATTGTGACCGCAGACCACGAAACAGGCTCTTTCGGTTTCAGCTACTCTTCTGACAACCTACCAAAACCACAGAAACGTTCTGGCGAAGCTTTCTCTGATCGCGACTATGCACCCAACTTTAACTTTGGTGCATTCGACATTCTAGATGGTTTATATAATCAGAAACAAAGCTACTATGGCATGATCAGCGAATATCAGAAGCTGGATAAAGCGCAACAAACACCTGAAAAGCTGGCTGAGATCGTCAACAAAAACAGTGAGTTCCCTATCACAGCGGAACAAGCGAAAAACATATTAGCCAGTAAGCCGAACCCATACCGATTGGCTCAGCACAAATACTTGTCGGCAGAGGAAGTGCCTGCTATCAACGATTTCGATGCTTTCTTCCCATATAACGACCGTGGCAACCTACTTGCTCGTGAACAAGCAACCGGTCAAAATATCGTTTGGGGTACAGGCACACACACTCACACACCAGTGAACGTTTTTGCTTGGGGCCCAGCAGAGAAAATACTGCCAGTTTCGAAAATCATGCACCACTCAGAACTGGGTGAGTACATTAAACAACAAGTAAACTAGCCTGAACTTTTTACTCGTTTGAGCAAGCGCCCTTCGGGGCGTTTTTTTGATTCTAATTGTTGGTTTTTTTTGGTACTACCGAATAACAAAACAGCCGCTCAAGAGCGGCTGTTTTTAGAATAACTAGCGATTCGGGTGGTTCAAAATGTGGTCTTCCCAATCAACCACATCAATTTCGTATACCACTTGATTACGAACGCTTTCACCTGCTGCATGCATCTCTGATTTAGAACCCGTGATCAATGGGTGCCATTTAGGAATCGGCTTAGATTCTGATAGAAGACGGTAAGCACAGGTGTCTGGTAGCCAATGAAATTCATCGATCTTGTCACGAGTCAGCTTCAAACACTCTTCACCTGACGTGAAGCGGTTCGGGTAATCTTTACACGAACATGTTTTATCGTTTAACCAACTACACGCCACGTTGGTGTAGTACACTTCATCACTATCTTCATCCATTAGTTTATGTAGGCAACACTTACCACAACCGTCACACAGTGATTCCCACTCATTCTCTGTCATCTGCTCTAGTGTTTTTTCTTGCCAAAATGGGGTCGTCATAGGATTACTTCATACTTGTTTACTGGGGTGCGTGTTATACCGCTAGCCCATAATAAATTCAAGGATAATAATTGTTCATTCTTTGATTCAATCAACAGCTGTCACTCTCATCATTTTTTGCTACTATCGCGCACCCTGTTATTTAGTGAGTTCAATTTGATGGAATGTCGTTTAGGTTGTGGAGCTTGTTGTATCGCTCCGAGTATTACATCTGCTATTCCTGGAATGCCTAATGGCAAACCTGCTGGCGTACGCTGCATCCAATTAAATGAACAAGACCTATGTAAGTTATTCGGGCAACCTTCACGTCCTAAAGTCTGCCATCAGTTCAAAGCCTGCCCTAGTGTTTGTGGAAAGACGGACCAAGAAGCACTCGATAACCTTATCGAGTTAGAAGCGATAACCTAAGCATATTTGCTCTTATATCCGCAAGATTTCACAAATTTGCGAAATCTCAACTGTCTTGTTGAGACTATTCCAGATTAATAAGAATTGTTATGAATAGGTATACGTTAGAAATGGTCGGAACATTTGGGGTGGTGTTAGGTAATAGCGCCGTTTAATCGTCGCTTCTATCTATGCAGGTAAAAGAAAAAGCCGCTTAGTGATAATTCACCAAGCGGCTTTTTTAGATCTTATGACGACCTAGTAAGGAGTGAGAAAGCGTGGTGCCATCCACCAGCTCTAGCTCACCACCAACGGGAACACCATGAGCAATACGGCTTGCGTTCACTTCATGGGCACTACACAGCTCTGCGATGTAATGTGCTGTTGCTTCCCCTTCAACTGTCGGGTTCGTCGCTAGGATTACTTCAGAGATATCACCACGGCGTAAACGGTAGTCCAAAACATCGAGACCGATATCACTTGGACCAATACCATCTAGTGGTGAAAGATGCCCCATCAACACAAAGTAACGACCTGAATATTGGCCAGTTGCTTCAATTGCTGCAATATCTGCAGGGCTTTCTACTACACATATCTGACCGTTATCCTGACGTTTAGGATTAGTACAAATATGGCAAGTATCTTCTTCGGTAAAAGTACGGCACTCATTACAGTGACCAATTTCAGTCATTGCTTGGCTAAGAGCTTCAGCCAACTGTAGGCCGCCTTTTCTATCGCGCTGTAACAAATGAAAGGCCATACGCTGCGCCGACTTGGGACCAACCCCAGGCAGACAACGTAAGGCCTCCATCAGATGCTCCAGCATGTGACTGGTACGCATATTTAACCGTTCTGATTTTCAGGTAACCGTTCGTTCACAACAAACCATTACTTGAATGAATCTTTAAGAATAAGTTACTTAGAAAGGCATCTTCATACCTGGTGGAAGTTGCATTCCACCAGTTACGCCAGCCATTTTCTCTTTTTGAGTTTCTTCAACACGACGAGCCGCATCGTTGAAAGCAGCAGCGATAAGATCTTCAAGCATCTCTTTATCGTCTTCCATTAAACTTTCATCGATATCAACACGGCGAACGCTGTGACTACCAGTGATCGTTACCTTTACAAGGCCAGCACCTGACTCACCTGTAACTTCCATATTTGCGATTTCTTCTTGAAGCTTTTGCATGCGCTCTTGCATTTGCTGGGCTTGCTTCATCATGTTGCCCATACCGCCTTTACCAAACATGTTAATACTCTCTGGTCTAATTGGTTTATTAAAATTAATTAAGCTATACGTGCCTAAATGGGGGTTAAAACAATGCGATTCAACCCCTCGATGTTCAGTTCTCAGATTTGATTATCTGCGATGATATGCCGGTCACTAAATGAGACAGTGTTCTAGATAGGACGAACGCTGTCTCTGTCGAGCTCCGCAGCAAAACGCTTTTCGATAAACTGTACGTTGGCATCGTTTTCCAAACTGGTAAACGCGTCTTTCAACTTGCCTTGATACAATCTTTCTCGTAGTTCTAGAGGCGTTTCTCCACCCTCACCGATTTCAACGCTCAAATGACACTCTTCTCCGAGTACGGCATTGAGAGACTGTAATAGTTCGCTCTGCGCACGGTCCGTATTCAAGTGAGCCTGACTCGCTCTTAACGTTAGAGTAATTGATGTTCCATTTTTAGAAAACACTGAGTTTAATGCTAACTGTTCAACAAGCTTGGCTGTCTCTAGCTTTTGAATCGTGGCGGACCATTGATCTTGAGAAATAGACTCTTGAAGCAATTTTTCGACCATTTCTGGTGTCTTAACATGCTCCAACGCGCGCTTGATCTGAGTGGGTGTAAGCTCTTTGTTCACCTCTTTCACTACAGGTTTAGACGGTTTCCAGCGATAAGGTTCATTATCATTGGTCACCTTTTCTGTCGAAGAGATAGATAAAGAAGCTGGCGACACCCGCTCAGAGCCACCGTGTTGCTGAGCAACTCGGTCAAGAACTGAAGTTTTAGCTGGTGTCGCTTTAGCCTTTTTTGGCGCTGAACCTTTGCTATCTGTTGGTACTGCGCTGCCTCTGCGTTGAGAACGCAGTTGGTGGCGTAAACCACTTACAGGCGAAGCAGGACGTTCTGATTGTCCTTGCGGAGCAGAAGAAACAGGTGAAGCAGCGTTGTGTGGCTGAGCTGGGCTCTGATTCTGATAATTCGCTTGCTGTTGAGGCTGCTCTGCACCATAGCTAGGGCGTTCGTCATAAGTCGGTGGTGCATCATACTGACTGTGCGAGTAATCCTGCTCAGGATAACCTTGGCTGCCTGAATGGCCAGCGTAACCTTGCGAATCTGAATACTGTGCTGGATTCTGCTGCTGAGCCTGTTGTACAGGTGGCGACTGCATAGCTTGCTGTTGAGGCGCCTGTTGTTGCATCTGAGACTGTCTCGGAGCTGCCATTGACGCAGTGCTCGTCGACTGAGTCGATATTGCCGTTGCCATTGCTTGTTCTGCAGGTCTAAACGCCAACATACGTAAAGCCACCATCTCAATACCAACACGCGCAGTGGGTGATAACGGTAGGTCTTGACGTCCTTTCAACACAATCTGATAGTACAGTTGGATATCTTGTGGGCTTAATGCGTTGCTAAGCAGTTCTATCCGTTCAGCATCAGGCTGTGCTTTATCTAAGGTTGATGGTAATGCTTGAAACATTGCAAGGCGATGTAACTGGGTCGCAAGTTGACTCAATAAACCATCCCATTCCACACCATTCTCGGCAAGACCTTCGATGCAAGCCATTGCTACTTGCGGCTGCTTACTGCTGATCGCTTCTAGCAAGTGAATGGCTTGGTCGGTGTCTAGCGTACCGAGCATATGAGCCACAGTGTCTGTCACAACATTGCCGTTGCCTAATGCGATAGCTTGATCCGTTAAACTCAGAGCATCACGCATACTGCCGTCAGCCGCATGAGCAATCATCCCAAGCGCACGAGACTCAGACGCAACACTTTCTTGTTCAAGAATATGATCGAGCTGCTCGTGAATATTATCAACACTGATCGGCTTAAGGTGGAACTGCAGACAACGCGATAGAATCGTCACTGGAAGCTTCTGTGGATCGGTCGTTGCGAGCAAAAATTTCACATACTCAGGCGGCTCTTCTAAGGTCTTTAGAAGCGCGTTAAAACTGTGCCTAGAAAGCATGTGTACTTCATCGATAAGGTAAACCTTGAAGCGACCACGTGCTGGCTTGTACTGAACATTGTCCAGAAGCTCGCGGGTATCTTCTACCTTAGTTCGAGAGGCAGCATCGATTTCAAGAAGATCAACAAAACGACCTTCATCAATCTCTTTACAGGTTGCACATTCACCACAAGGGGTTGAGGTAATGCCTGTTTCACAGTTGAGACCCTTAGCAAATAAACGGCCGATGGTCGTTTTACCGACACCTCGTGTGCCGCTGAACAGGTATGCGTGATGCAACCTATTTTGGCTAAGGGCATTCTCTAATGCTGTTAAAACATGGGCTTGACCAACCACTTCTTTGAATTTGGTTGGTCGCCATTTTCGCGCTAACGCAAGATAGCTCATGAATAATTCCGAAAAGGATTAGTGACCGTCGAATTCGCAGATGCTAAACACTTCTAGACCTAAGCCTTTTAAGCGCTTGTCACCACCGATTTCTGGAAGGTTAATAACAAATGCAGCGTGCTCTGCCACACCACCGAGCCTACGAATCAGCTTTGTTGTTGCTTCAATCGTACCGCCTGTTGCTAACAAATCATCAACCATCAGCACTTTATCGCCTTCAACGATAGCGTCGGTATGGATTTCTAATGTATCTGTACCGTACTCAAGTTCATAAGATTGAGCCACAGTTTCACGAGGCAGCTTGCCAGGTTTACGAACAGGAATGAAGCCAACACCTAGCTCAAGAGCCAAAGGCGCACCAAATAAGAAACCACGAGCTTCCGTACCAACGATCTTAGTAAAGCCCATGTCCTTGAATGTTTCCGCTAGCAGGTCAATAGTCGCTTTGTAAGCCGCAGGGTCTTCCATCAAGCTTGTTACGTCACGGAACAAAATACCTGCTTTAGGGTAATCAGGGATGCTTTTGATGCTTGCTTTGATCAGGGAGATTTTTTCTGTGTTCATAATCTTATGCACTTCATTAGGCCGCTTTCCAAACCCTCGTTAATGAATCAAACATCAACGCTTGGAATTAAGGAAAGGTACGATTGGTATTCATTGCAACGAGAGTCATAGCCCTGATTGCTGAAATAATAAACGCCCGCTTTACAAGCAGGCACATTGGCTTAATGGTAGTGATTTTCTTTGCTGTCAGCAACCAACTCATGGGTCGGAAGTCGCATAAACCATGTGAGAAGAATAACAAGTACGCAAATAAGGAAAACCTTAACCCAAATGATCGGGGAAAAGCAGATGGATAACGCAAAACTCAACAAGATAAAGAACACACCGCGCGTTTTAACTTGTTTGGTTACGGCACCATGTTGATACCAATTGTTCAGTAAAGGACCCAGCGTTTTGTGTTCATGCATCCATTTATGAACTTTAGGATTGCTTCGCATGAAGCATGCGCTAGCAAGAAGAAGAAAAGGCGTGGTTGGCAGAACAGGTAAAACTATCCCTAGCACTGCGAGAAATATACAAAGGCCACCAGCAATATTGAGACTTAAAACTCGAACGCTAATTGTGGCCTCCTTAAATTAATTACGACCCGTTAACTATTAATCAGTCAACTATGAGTCAGTCAACTACGATTCAGCAAACGGAAATCGGTTAACTAAAATGTTGCGTAACCATTGAATACACGGATCAACGTTAATGTTGCTGGTAACAATGGAATCGCTAAAAATGCGGCTAAAAATCCTAAAAAATAGAATACATTAAACGGGTCTTGAAAGTCTTTGTTATCTGCCATGATTGCTTCTTGTTTTTGTTAGTAAAGGTAAGTATGTGCTATCTGGTGAACCAAACCCGCTTTGCTAAATTGACATTTAACAAAAAAGGCATAGCCACACCATTTGCGCAACTATACCTTAATCAATTATTCACAAAAACCGAGGAAATATAGGGTTAATCGGTAGACCCTTGGTGTATGTCTAAACTAAAGCTCGCCGCTCCAAGCAAGCTCAATGAGAGTTGGCAGCCTTGTTCAATCGGCAAGTCTCTCGTAATAAAATTCTTCTTACAGTTTTCGCCTAAACGCTCACCAGCGGCAATGTTTTGATTCATCTCACCATTCGACCAGCGTCCATCTAGACCCGCAGGCAAAACAGAGATGGTACCCTCGGCAAGGTTGGCGACACCAAACAATGCATTAACGGGCGTGGCACATTTGGAGCACTCAATCCCCTTCTCTAAAATCTCAGTAATATCTTTGAGATCAACATTAAAATCTTTTCTATTTCTTATGTAATCGTGAAATAGCGCTCGCACCAACAATGTAGACGCTGAGCTGGCATTATCAGAAGAGGACGAATCGACGAGGTAAAAAGCAAACTGCCCATTCATCATCCATGCGTAGTCAAACACAAGCGGCATCATCTCTGTTGATTGCAATAATCGATAACTACAACACCATGAGCCTTGTCTTGTATCTTTTTCAGGCAGCAGCGCATGCAGTAAGTCTTTTGCTGCACTTGGGTTTTCTTGTAAATAATTAAGGTGCCAATGCAGCTCTTGATCTTCGGGGATCTCTCCTCCGTCATCCACACAAAACCATTGGCTTGAAAAATCTCGTTGATCCGAAATGTTGTCGAATGAATCTTTTAACGTATTCGCGATTGCACTGCCTAAGTGACCGTGATCCTCTAAAGGTTTGGCTAAGAAGTCTTTGATGCCAAATCGTAATGCTTTCGCCACATCCGACATATCGTCTGTCCCTGAGACAACGATCATAGGCAATGATGGATACTCTAAACTGAGCTCTTCCACAAGCTCAATGCCGTCCAGGATCGGCATTGACAAGTCACACACAATTAAATCTGGCGCCGAGTCTCTGAGCTTTTGCAGAGCGTCCAGTCCATTTTCAGCCTCAACCACTTTATAACCAATCGTGTCTAAGTACGCGCTGGTTATACGGCGAAAAATAGGATCATCATCAACCAACATCACGCATTTCGGGTTGATTACTTCCTGAGCCGAGGTCATTACTGGCTGACTGTGAGTTTTGTACATAATCTATAACCTCACAAAACTAAGTCGAATTATTATTGTTATCTGTTCTAAGAACTAATATAAAACTTAGTAACAAAATGCTAAATACACAAATGTTCACTCTTTACTGGTAATCCGTGACGAGGGTTGGAATACTTGTAAATAATGCAACGAGTTGACGTAACGCAAACATTGATCTCACTGTTACGTATAAATTAGATGAGATTGTAAACAAATGTGTCTGGATTTATGAAATTAGATGATTTAAACCTCTTTCGACTCGTCGTTGAAAATGGGAGCTACACCGCAACATCGCGCAAGACTATGATTCCGGTTGCGACCATTACACGACGTATTCAAGCCTTAGAAGACTCTCTGAACCTGAGGCTTCTCAATAGACACGCACGTAAACTCTCTTTAACAGAGGCTGGCGAACGTTTTTTCAATGAATGCTCTCCGCTATTGCAACGCCTGTCTTCTACTGCAGAAGAGCTCACGGACGTGTGCAAAGGAGCTTCCGGTAAGATTCGTATTACGGCCCCATCCAACCTGACCAAACGCATGATGATGCCAATGTTCAGCGACTTCATGATTCAATACCCTGATATCAATATTGAATTGATGATGAACAACCAAGCCGATCAGCTTGATCCAACCGAGTGGGACGTAATTTTCCGCGTTGGCCCACAACGTGACTCAAGTCTAATCGCAAGAAAAATCAGTGAAGTAAAAGATATTCTTATCGCGAGCCCTGATTATTTAGCGAAGAACCCGGCACCAAGCCACGCGGAAGAACTGGCTCACCACTCTCTCCTAAAAGGCTACCCGCTAATTAAGTGGCAACTGAGTAACTCCAATGATGAGACGGTGGTTAACAGCGAGAAAGGTCGTTTCAACGCCAATGCACTCAATGTAGTGAGACAAGCATGTTCTGGAGGCCTAGGTATTACCCTAATGCCTGACGTGATGATTCGTGAATACATTGAAGATGGCAGCTTAGTGCAGGTCCTAGAAGACTGGAGCGCTAACCCTCGTGATATTTATATGCTTTATAACCACAAAGACCACCTGCCAGAGAAGGTAAGATTGTTTATTGATTTTGTGATCGCATACCACATTCATTAAAACCAACTCTCTTTGCTGAAAATAAAAAAACCAGAGCGAATACTCTGGTTTTTTAGATTCTGAATCGCTTGCAATCATGAATCATTGCCAGAAAAACAATGATTCGTTGCTAGCAAAAAAGCGCTATTCCTAACGGAAAGACTAAGCGCCTTCGTTATGTAACTCTAAGTTCGCTAGGTCTTGTTGGATTTCACGCTGAACCTTTGAGTCGTCATTACGCAAAGAATCTAGGAAATCTAAGTACGCTTGGTCGATATCACCTGTTACATACTCACCGTTAAATACCGAAGTATCGAAGCGAGAAATGTCTTGGTTGCCCATACCTACCGCAGAGATTAGATCTGGTAGCGTTTGGAAAATCAAAGCATCTGCGCCAATCTGCTTACAAATCGTTTCGTTGTCACGACCATGAGCAATCAGCTCTATCGCGCTCGGCATATCGATGCCGTAAACGTTCGGAAAGCGCACCTCTGGAGCGGCTGAAACCATGAAGACTTTACTTGCACCTGAATCACGAGCCATCTCAATGATCTGCTCTGATGTTGTACCGCGAACGATAGAGTCGTCAACCAATAGAACATTCTTACCTTTAAACTCTGAACGGATTGCGTTCAGCTTACGGCGAACTGATTTTTTACGCTGTTGCTGACCAGGCATGATAAACGTGCGGCCAACATAGCGGTTCTTCACGAAACCCTGACGGTATGGCTTGTTGATCGCTTGAGCTATGCGTAGCGCAATATCGTTCGAAGTTTCAGGAATTGGGATAACCACATCAATATCTAAGTCGGCGTACTCTTCTTTAATACGTTTACCTAGCATCTCACCCATCTCAACGCGTGCGCTGTAAACCGAGATTTTGTCGATGAATGAATCTGGGCGAGCAAAGTATACAAATTCAAAGATGCATGGGTTTAGTTGTGGGTTGTCTGCGCATTGCTTAGTAAAAAGATCACCATCGAATGTTGCGTAGATAGCTTCACCAGGAGCAACATCGCGCATAAAATCAAAACCAACAGCGTCTAACGCGACTGACTCAGACGCAACCATGTACTCTGTTTTACCATCAACCTCACGCTTACCAAGACACAGAGGACGAATACCATGTGGGTCACGAAATGCAATCATACCGTGGCCGATAATCATTGCCGTTACTGCGTAGGCGCCGCGAATCGTGCGGTGTACATTAGAAACAGCGCGGAAAACATCATCTGAAGTCACGTTACCTTTAACGGTATCGATCTCATGAGCCAAAACGTTCAATAGAACTTCAGAGTCAGAAGTTGTATTTAAATGACGACGGTCTTTCTCGAACAACTTTTCACGCACTTCGTTTGCGTTTGTCAGGTTGCCGTTGTGAGCCAACGTAATACCAAAAGGAGAGTTTACGTAGAAAGGTTGAGCTTCAGATGCACTTGAACTACCCGCAGTAGGGTAACGAACATGACCAATACCAACTTCACCTTGTAAGCGCTGCATGTGTTTTGCTTCAAAAACATCTTTGACTAAACCATTCGCCTTACGCAGACGGAAACGATTGCTTTCTATGGTACAAATACCTGCGGCATCTTGGCCACGATGCTGCAATACCGTTAAAGCGTCATAAATTGACTGGTTTACAGGTGTTGAACCCACGATTCCAACAATACCACACATGTCCTAACCCTCGATTTTCGATATTAACTGGCGCTAAAGCGCGCCAGATAAGAAACTAGATGTTGCTTGTAAATGCTCGAAGAACGGCGCAATGATTCGACTAAATTCTGGAACCAATTGCGAACTCTTCCACCACTCAGAACTTGGGAATGCAGTAAACGCATCCATGAAAAACAACACTGCAGAGACAATCAAAACACCACGTAAACCGCCAAAGACGACACCGAGGATTCTGTCTGTACCTGACAGGCCTGTTTTCTGAACTAGCTGACCGATGACATAGTTAACTAAGGCACCAACAACTAACGTTGCAACAAATAATGCTGCTATCGCAGTTCCGTTTCGAAACATCTCATCTTCGATATTGGTGAAGTACATGGCTAATTTAGCGTAGTACTGGCTAGCAATAAAAAATGCTCCAAACCAAATAACCAATGACAACGCTTCTTTAGCGAAACCACGAACTAAACTGATCACGGCAGAGAAGCCGATCACGCCTAAAATGACAAAATCTAACCAATTCATGAATTCTTCATCTTAAGTTGGCGCGCATTTTAACAGAAAAAATGCTGACGCAAACGTTTTCTTATGGATTTAACGGTTTAAATTTGAGCAACTGACCTTTTGAACCCGTAATTTTCTCTAATTCCTTCATTTGTCGCTCAAGTTTGGATTTAGAGACATCCGGGCCAATAATTACTCGCGTAAAACTATTTTCTTGCTTGGTGTGAGCCTGGTAGCCGCGCTTTTGTAAATCCTTAACAACATTTTTGGCGTTGTCAGCATTTTTTAAAGCCATCAATTGAATAATCCAAGCACTGTCTTGGTATTCATTTTTTTCCGGTACTGGCTTAACCACTACTGCCACTTTGTCTGCTTCTTTACTATTGGAAGAAGACGTGGTTTGCGTGTTTGAATTGTCAGTACTACCACTTTCAACCACTTGCTCAACCGGAGAGTCCGGTAGCGCTATCTGATCTTCAACAGGATCGAGTACTTCAAAAACCTCAACATTACTATCAAGCTCAGGCTTAATTGGAATGCTTGCAAACTCTTCTTTATAGTGGAGCTTCTTACCATCTAGCACATCGGGCAATACAATCACGCCAATAGCCACTAAAATGATGGTACCGACTAATCGGCTTTGGAATTTACTTGCCATTTAGTTTCCTTTTTTCTGCCAATGCTCCAGCACTTCACCCACAGTATGGAAAGAACCGACCACCAACACAACATCATCACCTTGGACAGAAGCTAAAGCCGCTTCAAACGCTGCAACAGGGTTTGAATGCTGTTCTACGCCTTCAGGTAGGCTTTCACACAATTCGGCAGCGGTTGCCGCACGAGGGCCTTGTAGTGAAGCTGGATACCAATGTGCTGCAACTGGTGCTAATACTTCCAATGTTGCGGGAATATCTTTGTCATGAAGCATGGCGACTACAACGTGTAAATTTTTTCCGGCATACTTTTGAATAACTTGTTGTGCAAAATACTCAGCCGAATGTGGATTATGTGCCACATCAAGCACAATCACAGGTTGATCGCTGACTTGCTGCATACGTCCGGGAAGCTGTGCGCTCTTTAGGCCATTGGTGATATTTATGTCACTAATGCTCAATTTTGAAGTTCCCAATGCCATCAATGCGGTTGCTGCATTAGGTAACGGTAAACCTGGAATTGGTAAAGCTTCTAGTTGGAATGCACCACTGCGCCAGTTCCAAATATCACCGTCAACATCATAGGTGTATTGAATACCCACTTGGTAAAATTCAGCTTTTATATCGTCTGCATGTGCAGCAACTGTAGCGGGTGGCTTAGGCTGTCCACAGATAGCAGGCTTACCACTACGATAAATACCCGCTTTCTCAAAGCCAATCACATTGATGTCGTCACCAAGCCAATCAACATGGTCGACAGCCAAACTGGTAATCACAGACACATCATGATCAACGATATTCGTTGCATCTAAACGACCGCCTAATCCCACTTCCAATAACACGACATCTACCGCTTCCGTTTGAAATGCGCGTAACGCGGCTAAGGTGCCGTACTCGAAAAAACTAAGGCTGATTTCGCCACGCTCTTTTTCAATAAAATCGAATGACTGCACGATTTTTTCATCGGATAGATCTTGCCCGTTGATACGAACACGTTCGTTATAGCGGATTAAGTGAGGGGAACTGTAGACACCAACGGAGTAACCAGCATCTAATAGAATGGCTTCCATCAGGGCACACGTTGAGCCTTTGCCATTGGTTCCAGCAACGGTAATCACGTGTTGAGCAGGTTTGGTGAGGTTTACTTTAGAAGCGACGGCCTGAATTCGGTCTAACCCAAGATCAATAGCGCTTGTGTGGATGTTTGATAAATAATCAAGCCACATCTCCAAAGAGGATGTGGCTTGAGGAACAGGTTGTTGACTCATCTAACTCATAACCATAATTAAGTAGGTTTGTTAGAAGGTACTTTACCCTTTTTCTGGCGCTTCTGGTACTTCATAAGTAGCTTCATTCGGTGAATCGTTCACAGAAACTACCAATGGTGAAGGCTGGTTGGTCATTTTTCCAACTAGGCTAGCTACACGCTGACGCATCTCACGACGGTCAACGATCATATCGATAGCACCGTGGTCTAGTAGAAATTCACTACGTTGGAAACCTTCAGGAAGATCTTCACGTACCGTTTGTTCGATTACACGACGTCCAGCGAAACCGATCAATGCTTTTGGCTCACCGATATTGATGTCACCTAGCATTGCTAGACTCGCAGAAACACCACCCATTGTTGGGTCAGTCATTACGGAAACAAACGGCAAACCTTTCGCAGATAAACGCTCTAGCGCTGCACTGGTTTTCGCCATTTGCATTAGAGACATAAGCGCCTCTTGCATACGCGCACCACCACTTGCAGAGAAACAAACTAAACCACAATTGTTTTCAATAGCAGCATCGACCGCTTTCACAAAACGAGCACCAACAACGGAACCCATAGAGCCGCCCATGAATGAGAATTCAAAAGCACACGCTACGATAGGTAAACCAAGCAGTTCGCCTTTCATTGCTACTAATGCATCTGTCTCTCCACTGTTCTTCTGAGCAACAGAGATACGTTCTTTGTAACGCTTAGAGTCTTTAAACTTCAGTTTGTCTTGTGGTTCAAGATCAGCACCTAGTTCAACACGTTCACCTTTATCTAGGAATGTATCCAGACGGCGACGTGCTTTCATGCGCATGTGATGATCACATTTTGGACATACTTCTAGGTTACGCTCTAGTTCAGCATGGTAAAGCACTTGCTCACAAGAAGTACATTTAGTCCAAACACCCTCAGGGATAGACGCTTTACGAGATGTTACGATGTTGCTTTTTTCTAAAATCTTTTCAAGCCAACTCATGGAAGACCTTTTTGTTTCGATTCTTGCGCTTGATTGCGAAAGAAATAAATTTGGGAATTATGCGTGGGAATTAAAGCACATAAAACAGCGACTGTAGATAAAAAACTGGTTGTACCTATTTTCTGTCACCATCTTACACGCGAAATTACCATGTTTTTTGAACCTAAGTCTCACATTTAGTTCAAATTATCTGGTAAGAAAAGAGGGCCAATCGGCTCTCGTGGTAACTCAAAATGTTCAGGATAATCAACATCAACCAGGTACAAACCTTCCGCTTTTGCAGTTGCGCCGGCTACTTTTCGATCTTTAGCTTCTAAAAGCCACTGGATCCACTCTGGTTTCTGCTCACCTTTACCTACGGCAATAAGGCTACCAGTAATATTCCTCACCATGTGGTGAACAAACGCATTCGCTTTAATATCGATCACAATGTAGTGTCCATGACGAGTCACGTTCAAGTGAATCATGTTTCTCCATGGACTACGAGATTGACAATGTGTTGCTCTAAACGAAGTAAAGTCATTCTCACCAAGTAAGTACTGACCCGCTTCGTGCATTTTTTTCTCATCAAGATGACCATGATAATGGCTCACACCTGAATTCAAAATACCTGGGCGTAGTGCATGGTTAAAGATAATGTATCGGTAACGGCGCGCAGTAGCCGAGAAACGAGCATGGAAATCCTCATTCACTTCTGCCGCCCAACGAACCGCAATATCTTTTGGCATGTTAGCATTCGCGCCCATTGTCCATGCCACCATTTTACGATCGACATTAGTTTCAAAGTGAACGACTTGTCCCGTACCGTGAACACCGGCATCTGTACGACCTGCGCACATAACTTCTACAGGGTGATTCGCGACAACTGAAAGAGCCTTTTCCAATTCTTCTTGGACACTTTTCACGTCTCGTTGGCGCTGCCAACCAAAGTAGTGGGTACCGTTATATTCAATACCTAAAGCAATTTTCATGTTCTTGTTCTCTTTGAAAATGGGCGAGAAGTATATACGGAAATCGGTGCTATCCCAAATAGGATGGGGCTAAAACTGTAATAATAAAACAAAGGCTCTTAGCCTCGCCCTAAAACAAAGGGTAGCCAATGCTACCCTTTCTATTTCGTTGAGCTTACCGACCGTTTAATTTATCGATGATATTCTTGGCCTCGCGACGAATATCATCGCTTCCGTCAACAATAGCTTCTTCTAGAAGCTTAATCGCGCCTTGCGAGTCACTCATCTCAATGTAGATTTTAGCTAAATCGAGTTTACCTGCAGCTTCTGCATTGCTATCAACATCAAAATTGCCTATGTCACCGATAACATCAGGGAACTCATTTAGACCAACATCCAGCTTCAATTCTTCATCGTCTGGATTAGTGGCCTCTTCACCTTCTTGCTCTACTTGAGCCATCAGTTCATCAATCGTCATGTATGGCTTATCACGACCTCTGCCTGATTCGGTTAAGTTGTCTTGTTGTCCCCAATTCTCTTCTTTAACTTTAGGTTCAGCTTGTTGCTCTGCCGATGCCCAAATCTCTTGTTGATCATCAGGAACATTCTTATGCATGCTCGATTGTTGCTCTGGCGCTAAGTTAAACCCCTTCCAATCTTCGCCACCCACTTCAAGCATCGCATCAATATCTAGACCTGCACTATCAATCGACGTTGTATCCAATGGTTTGTCAAACATATTATCGACAGTGGTTTGAACATCTTCTGAAAGTAACTCTGCCAAAGCAGTCTCATCAAAGTCTTCTAATGGTTCATCTTGAACCGCCTTTGGCGTTGAGCCTGGCTCTGAAGACGCGTTCAGTGATTCATCTGGTTGTGTAAAGCTAGCCTCTGAGCTTTCAACGTCCGAGAGAGCATCAGCATAATCAAAGCTTTGCGGGTTTGAGAACAAATCATGCAACGCATCTTGCTCTTCGCCTTGTGGGCTGAAAGAAGTTAGCGGTGTTGGTTTCTCAGCAAACGCATCAGAGATTGCTTCATCTTCACCATATTCTGGTAAATCCAATTCATCGAACTCTATACCTGTCTCTTCCGCTACAGGCTCAGCGCTGCTGTGTTCAATATCGTCTAAAACAGAATCGGCTTTTGCGCTCTCTTCATCGTATTCAGGCAGCTCAAGGTCATCAAACTCAAACTTCTCGTTACCATCAGAGAGATCTTGCTCTAACTGTGCTTCATCCGGTTCGCTAGCCACTTCTGCTAATGCGTCTTCTTCACCAAACTCTGGCAGTTCGAAATCATCAAATGAAAATTCTTCTTCACTTGCTTGCTCCGCCACTTCAGTTTGTGGTGCAACCTCAACTTGTGGTGTAACTTCGGCTTGCGGTGTCGCTTCAGCTTGCGGCTCAGCTGTTGGTTCCGTCTCAGCGTCTAGTTGAGGTTCAACAGCGGGCGCGACTGGTTCTGGTGTTGTTTCAACACCAGCTTCCGCTAGTGCCTCTTCTTCACCAAACTCTGGCAGATCGAAATCATCAAATGAAAATTCTTCTTCACTTGCTTGCTCCGCCACTTCAGTTTGTGGTGCAACCTCAACTTGTGGTGTAGCTTCGGTTTGTGGTGCAACCTCAACTTGTGGTGCAACCTCAACTTGTGGTGTAGCTTCGGTTTGTGGTGTCGCTTCAGCTTGCGGCTCAGCTGTTGGTTGCGGTTCAGCGTCTAATTGAGGTTCAACAGCTGGTTCTGGTGTTGTTTCTGCCTCTGGTGCAGGCGTCTCATCTTCAATCAGCCAATCGTCATCTTCTGGTACGCCGAATTCATTTGGAATGATCTTTGGCATATTTGCTGCACGAACTGGCTCTGGCTCTGGCTCTGGCTCTGGCTCTGGCTCTGGCTCTGGCTCTGGCTCTGGCTCTGGCTCTGGCAAGGATTCAACAACATCCTCAAATTCATCGCTACCTTGAATTTTCGGTTCAAAGTCAAAATCAGAGTCGATGTTCGATGGCGACTCAACATCGTCGATCGATTCTGCTAACCAATCTTCAACTGTCTCTTCTTCGTCTTCTGAGACATCACTCAGTGACGATGGTGAAGTTTGGTTTTCAGAGCTAGGCGCGATTTCTTCGTGACTGTCTTGTGTATATGTTGCTTTCGGCTCAAGCGCTTCTTGCTCTAATTCAGTGAAAGCGGGGTCTTCAACATCAGAATTTTCAGATAACAGCGACTCAATATCCAGTTCGTCATTTTCTTCAACAGGCGATGCGGTATCTTCCGGAAGTGCTTCTTGAATATCCGAACTTGGAGTTTGATCTCGTTCAGAAACCTGTTCGATTGACTCTTCAACTTGCGCTTCATTCGCTTCCAACATGCCACTGTCATCAGGCGTCATTAACTCATCAATCAACGCTTCGTCTGTGGTTTCTAATGAATCATCAAGCAGAGCATCTGTTGCTGGCGCTACACCAAAGAGATCATCGATGAAGTCATCACGATTAAAGGCTTCATCGTTTTGTGGCGTAACATCATCGCTCTCTGGCTCAAGTTCTGAGCTGGCTTGCGTCGGTTCCAAATCTAACGGCTCATCACTAACTGGTTCAGGTTGTGATGTTTCACTCACCTCAGCAGCTTGCGCTGGCTCAACTTCAGAAGGCTCCGATGTTGACTGAGTCGTCTCAACGCTTGACCCTTTGATCGGCTCCTCATTGGCTTTGTCAAAGTCAAAGGCCGCCTCTAGTTCTTTATCAAACGCTTGCTCTTCCGATGCTAATTCACCTTCAATACCGCTTGTTAGTAGATCATCAAACGGATCTAAAGATTCAGTCTCCTTCTCGCCCGCTTCATCTGTTGATGCATCATCGGCTAGCAATTCGCTATCAAGGAAATCATCAAGCAAATCAGTGCTATCTGCATCGAGTTCGAAGTCATCACCGTCAGAATCACCGATCAGCTCATCTAAGGTTTCCGTGCTATCTTCCGCAATGTTTAGGTCATCGTCCGCCGATATGCCAGAAAGCTCTTCAAGTTCAGACAAAGCGTCAAACCCTAAAGGTTCGCTTTCAGACTCATCATCCGATTCACCTTCCAACATTTCATCAAGAAGATCGGTCGAATTACTTAGATCTACGTCATCACCTGCCAATTGCTCATCGAGCAGATCAACGCTGTCTTGAGCTTCTTCATCTTCAATTGGCTTATCAAACTGAGATAGGATGTTTTCGATATCATCATCAGACGCCAAACCACTGCTTAGGTTAGCGGCAACCTCATCGTCATTATCAAGGTTAGAGGGAGCATTCGTTTCACCTTTCTGAGCGGCAACCTGAGCAAAAATATCATCAATATCCTCTTCGACACTAGGAGCCGAAGGTTCAGCGGTTTGCTGTTCGGAAATCAAAGTATCGATATCGAACTCGTCATTGCTCAAGTCAGCAGGCTTGGCATCGCTCTGTTGCTCTGAAATAAGCGCATCAATGTCAAAATCATCGGTTGCTGGGGTGCTGTTATTAGAAGGCGAGTCACTTTGCTCTTCCGAAATCAAAGCATCGATATCGAAACTACCATCGTCTTCGTCATCAAGCGCGAACAGATCATCTAATAGAGACTGATCTAGCTCATTCGCTCCTAAGTCTTCAGTCTCAGACTCTTGAGATAGTAGGGATTCAACCTCATCAGCAGACATCGCGTTATCATCCGCAAGGTCAAAGTCCTCGTCATCAGAATCAAGAGAACTTTCCGCTGTTTTATCCAGAGCGCGTTCCATTTCTTCCAGACCAAGCGCCTTTTCTTCACCATTAACACTGATGCCGGTGTTACTGTCTAAGTCCAGATCGTCGAAGTTGGTGTCTAAATCACCGTTTTCACCGATACTTGCAAACGGGTCATCGTCTTCACCATCAAGATTAAAATCAAGATCGGATTCATCTAAGCCTGCAAATACATCGTCTTCTTCAGCCAATGCTTGATCGTCAAATAGCTTGGTAGCGTCGTCTTCAGTATCAAAAAGTTCATCATCCAAAGACAGCTCATTATCAAGATCGCTCATCTCTTCGCCTAAAGAGATAGGAGCCACACTGCTTGGTTCAGGTTGAATAGGTTGTTCTTGCGTCGTTTGCTGCTGTTCATCGTTTTTAGATCGGCGTCCCAACAGCATCACAATAATAAGGCCAAGTAAAAGGCCTGGAATACTCGCAAGTGCTGCCACTAGCCAGCCATTAGATAACAACTGTTCTGTAGCAGTCGGTGCCATTTTTTCGATTTCGGCGTTCTTTTTACGCTCTTCAGCAAGCAGCTTCTCAACTTCGCTGCGGATACGGTCTTCGTCGCTTAGTTCCGTTTTAAGCACATCCACTTCAGACTGCACGTTCGACAGCATTAAACGAAGCTGATGATTTTTCTCTTCCAATGACAGTAACTCTGTTTCTGAAAGTTCTAGTGTCTTTTCTAATTCGTTCATCTCCTTGGTTGGAGACGTTGAATCAGTTGGAGAAGATGGATTTGTAGGCGCTTTAGCTGCACTTACTTGCTTTGCTGAAGCCGCATTTTTATCACTTACATCAGGTCGAGTTGGCGCTTGCGCTGGTTTTGTTTTTGGCGCTACAGGCTTAGCCACTGGAGCATCAAGCTTGGCAAGGTGCGAAGTCATGATGTTGACCGCTTGCTGCGTTGAGCTGGCACGAGCTTGCTCTAAAGAAGGCACTCGTAAGTTGCTCGCAGGCAACAGGCTATGGATATTCTGGTTTTCAAATGCTTGAGGGTTTAAGCGATAAATCGCCAACAGGGTTTGTTGGACTGACACGGAGTTATCCGGACGTAATTTTGAGGCGATAGACCACAGCGTCTCTGAACCACGAGTTGGACCATAGAAACGTGAGGGCTCACTAGTACCATTGGAGGCGCTAAGCGGCTGCACTCTTTGCAGAGGTTCGGAAAAAGTAGGCGCTGATTGTATCTGACCATTAGGCCCTACAACTCGAATGGAATCTGCACGAACAACGGGAATCTGAGTCGCAATGATAACGGCCAAAGGCATTAACCAAGGCTTAAAAATTTGAAACATAAAGTGCTCAGCTAGGTGCTTAAATTCGGATAAAGTGATGAACTATTAAATATATCGGATAAATGACATAAAACTATAGAGACGAAGACAAAAAATGTGTTACGACAACAATATTCGCAGCAATTTCACACAATTTTCCTAACAATATTTTCAATTGATTAAAAAAGCCCCACTAAAGAGTGAGGCTTATTTATCAAAGCAATGAAACTTAGAAGTAATCGCGAATCAGAACTTCAGCGATTTGCACTGCGTTTGTCGCTGCGCCTTTACGAACGTTATCAGCAACCACCCACATGTTTACGCCGCTGTGATGGCTGATGTCGTTGCGAATACGGCCAACCATTACGTGATCTTTACCACCCGCATCACGAACTTGAGTTGGGAAGTCTAACGCTTGAAATACTTCAACGCCTTCTGTGTTCTCAAGAAGCTGAACCACTTGCTCTGCAGCAATTGGAGCGCGAGTTTCAATATGTAGAGATTCAGCGTGACCGTAGAATACAGGTACGCGAACACACGTAGGGTTCACCGTGATTGAAGAGTCAGCAAAGATTTTTTGAGTTTCCCAAACCATCTTCATCTCTTCACGCGTGTAGCCGTTCTCTGTAAATTCATCGATTTGAGGAATACAGTTGAAGGCGATCTGCTGTGAGAACGCTGACTTGTCCGCTGGCATGCCGTTAAGAAGCTTAGCCGTTTGACCCGCTAGCTCATCGATCCCCGGCTTACCCGCACCAGATACAGATTGATAAGTTGAAACGTTAATACGCTCAAGGCCCACTTCATCGTGAATTGGTTTAAGTGCTACAACCATTTGGATAGTAGAACAGTTAGGGTTCGCGATGATGTTGCGGTTACGGAACTCAGCAATCGCTTCAGGGTTAACTTCTGGCACAACCAGAGGAACATCATATTCGTAACGGAAACGTGATGTGTTATCGATAACCACCACACCTTCGTCAGCCGCGATTGGAGCCCAACGTTCTGAAAGCTCGCTACCTGCAGAGAAAAACGCAATATGTACTTGAGACCAATCGAAGTCTTCTACGTTTTGTACTTGTATTGTTTTGCCGTTAAAACGGGAAGTTTTGCCTTCACTACGTTCACTTGCTAGTAAGTGCATTTCACCGACAGGGAATTTACGCTCTTTAAGTACTTCAAGAATGGTTTCACCAACCGCACCAGTCGCACCCAAAATAGCAATATTAAATTCTTGGCTCATTGTTTCTCTCTTTTATAAAGTTGGCTTTACCATAAAACCGAGTTTAGATAACGGCGTTAAATTACAAGATTCATCGCCCGTTAACTCGACTGCACTGTACTCTCTACGGTCCCAATATTCTTTACGCATCTTGTCAAAAGAACCCGGCGTAGAGATATTGCGACGGAATAAGGCGTCGTCTTTGCGCACATCATAGATCAACTGAGTCAAATTGTGCAGTGTTGCTTCATCCCAAGCCCTATCTAATTTCATTTGAGGCACTGGGGCTGTCGGTAGAAGATCGCTTGCATAAGCACGTTGTTCCGCACCCAAAAACTCACAATAGCTGTTAAAGATCATGGTCGTACCGCGCGCTTTGCCCTCTAAACCGTAGCCCGCTACGTGAGGCGTTGCGAAAGCAAGCAGTGGAAGCAATTCCATGTCGACTTCAGGTTCAAACTCAAATACATCAAGAACGGCAGTAAAACCGTCAGCTTTTAGCAGGCGAGCTTTTAGTGCTTGGTTATCAACGACTGGGCCGCGCGCAGCATTAATCAGGATTTGATCGGCGCGGAAGTTGTTTAGCACTTGCTCATTGATCATATGGTGCGTTGGAAACTCGCCTGTCTTGGTGATAGGCGTATGTAACGTGATCACATCAGATTGCTCTAATAACGTTTCAAGGTCGGTAAATTCACGAGTGTCACCCTCCAGTTGCTTAAGAGGATCGTTGAGCAGCACTTTAATACCAATGCCTTCTAGGCATTTCGCTAAGTAGCTGCCCACTTGACCACAACCAATAATACCGACCGTTTTGTCGAAAACAGAAAAACCTTGTTGTTGAGCAAGCACCATCATCGCGCTGAAGGCATACTCCGCTACACCCACCTTGTTACAGCCAGGCGCTACGGTGAAGAAAATGCCACGCTCTTTCATCAATTCTTGGTCAACGTGATCCATACCAGCTGTTGCGGTTCCAACAAACTTAAGCTTGTTCGCTTTGCTGATCAGCGCTTCATTGACCTTAGTCACCGAGCGAATCATCAGAGCATCTACGTCAACAAGATCGTCAGCGGTTAGCGTTCGACCGGACTTCATTGTCACTTCACCTAGCTGGCTAAAAAGCGCTTCAGCATAAGGCATATTTTCATCGATTAAGATTTTCATTGGGAAGGTACTTTCGTTGGGGTCTGTCGACCTTAAATGTGAATTGAAATGATTGTGCAAAATTCCACACACGGTGTCGAGTCGCAATTGGAATACATTATAAATAAAGGGCTGAATCCCCTAGCCTTCACAAACAAGAACAGGAATTGAGTCATATCCAAGGTCAAAACGAAAAATGCCCGATTGAATAAACAATCGGGCAAACATCCAGAACAAAAGGATCCTATCTCGCTCTCCAGGAGACAGAGTCTTGCGTCTGTTCAACCAGTACTAACTAAGTCACTACTGATCAAGCTCTGGAAACCTTTCAATTTCTAAACCCAGATTTTAAAAACCATGTTAAAAAAACAAGTTTCAAAAACCACGCTTAAAAACCTATATCTAAACAAGCTTCTGATAGCCGTTATTATTAGAAGACCTGCGCGTGTTGAGTCTGCACTAGCCCACTTTTACGATTAACCTTGTCTCTCTAACTCAAGCCTAAGTTAAGCTTGATACTTTTTGATTACTAGCGTTGCGTTAGTACCGCCGAAACCAAAGCTGTTAGACATAACCGTCGTTAGCTCTTGTTCACGAGCTTCCGTTACGATGTCTAGGCCTTTACCTGCTTCGTCTAAGTTTACAACGTTAATGCTTGGAGCAATAAAGCCATTATCTAGCATTAGCGTTGAGTAAATAGCTTCGTGTACGCCAGCAGCACCTAGAGCGTGACCTGTCATCGCTTTAGTTGCTGAGATTGCTGGGCTGTTACCGCCAAAGACTTCTTGGATTGCGCCAAGTTCTTTAACGTCACCAACAGGAGTTGAAGTACCATGAGTGTTCACGTAGTCCACACCATCAACGTTTTGCATTGCCATCTTCATACAACGAACCGCCCCTTCACCAGAAGGAGCAACCATGTCGTAGCCATCTGAAGTTGCGCCGTAACCTACGATCTCGCCGTAAATTTTCGCGCCACGAGCAACAGCGTGCTCAAGTTCTTCGATAACTAGCATGCCGCCGCCACCAGAGATAACAAAACCATCACGGTCTGCATCGTAGGTACGAGAAGCCAATTCTGGCGTGTCGTTGTACTTAGTAGAAAGTGCACCCATTGCGTCGAACATCATAGTCAGAGACCAATCCAGTTCTTCACCGCCACCAGCGAATACAACGTCTTGCTTACCAAGTTGGATAAGCTCCATTGCGTGACCAATACAGTGTGCAGATGTCGCACATGCAGAACTCATAGAGTAGTTCACACCACGGATTTTGAAAGGAGTTGCTAGACAAGCAGAAACCGTAGAAGCCATTGTACGTGGCACCATGTATGGACCAACGCGCTTAACGCCTTTTTCACGGATGATGTCTACAGCGTTAACTTGGTTTAGAGATGAAGCACCGCCTGAACCCGCAACGATACCCGTGCGGTCATTAGATACTTGATCTTCAGTTAAACCAGAATCAGCAATTGCTTGCTCCATTGAAAGATAAGCGAATGCCGCTGCATCACCCATAAAGCGCATTTTTTTGCGATCGATATGGTCAGCTGGGTTCATTTTTAGGTTACCCCAAACTTGAGAGCGCAAGCCATTTTCCTTGAACTGCTCTGAAGCGGTAATACCAGATTTACCCTCTTTCAGTGATGCTAAAACTTCTTCGACGTTGTTACCGATACTTGAAACAATACCCATACCGGTGATTACGACTCGTTTCATGTGACATTCCTATAATTCTAAATTCAGCTAGATGATAACTAAGAAGCCTAACAAAAGTGGTCAGCTTTCCTAGAAATTCGTACAATCCCTACCAACATATCGCTTCAAATCACAAAATGATAGATTTTATGACTTCAATTACTAATGCAGAACTGGAATGGAATGAGTCTGGCACGCCAGTTTCAGACCAATTTGACGACGTTTACTTCTCCAATGTTAACGGTTTAGAAGAAACTCGCTACGTCTTTTTAAAGCAAAACCACCTTCCAGAGCGTTGGCTTGAACATCAACAACGTCGTTTTGTGACTGCTGAAACCGGCTTTGGTACAGGTTTAAACTTTCTTGCTGTGTGGCAGTGGTTCGATACTTTCCTTAAAGATAACCCACAAGCTATTACCAAAGAGTTACATTTCATCAGTTTTGAAAAATATCCTTTAAACAAAGAGGACCTGATCAAAGCGCACCAATCTTGGCCAGAATTAGCCGAGTATGCGACGCAACTCCAAGAACACTATCCGATTGCCCTACCGGAATGTCACCGTGTTGTGTTGGGTGATGGCGCTATCACGCTTGATCTATGGTTTGGTGATATCAAAGATTGCATGCCTAACGTACCAACCCCACGTGAAGGCTTGGTTGATGCTTGGTTCTTAGATGGTTTTGCTCCGAGCAAAAACCCAGAGATGTGGAATCAAAACCTATTCTACGGCATGGCCAAGCTCGCTAAGCAAGATTGTAGCTGTGCGACCTTCACCGCCGCTGGCTTTGTTCGCCGTGGCTTAATTGAAGCTGGCTTTGAAATGAAAAAGGTCAAAGGCTTTGGTACTAAGCGAGAAATGATTGCCGGCCGACTTGGCGAGAAGCACGCTCACACCAACATCAAACCTTGGTATGGCCTCGCTCAACACAGTGATTCACAAGATATCGCCATTATTGGCGGTGGCGTTGCCAGTGCTGCATTAGCCAAAACGCTAAGCCGTCGTGGTAAAAACATCACTCTTTATTGTGAACACCCACAAGCAGCGGGCAATGCCTCTGGCAATAACCAAGGTGCGATTTATCCGTTATTGAGCGAAACGACCTCGAACGTGTCTCGCATTTTTGGCCCTGGGTTACTGTTTGCTCGTCAATTTATTAATCAAGCAGCTCAGTCTATTCAATTTGACCACAGCTGGTGTGGCGTAAACATTTTGATGTGGGACGAAGGCTCCACTAAAAAGCTCAACCGCATGTTGGAAGGCAACTTTCACACAGACCTGATTCAGCGTTTAACGCCAGACCAAGCCAACAAAGAGATTGGCTTACCGGTTGATAAAGAGAGTGTTTACTTTCCGTTGGGCGGTTGGTTAAGCCCCCTTCAGCTTACTCAAGGTTTGATTGGTAAGTTAGAAGAGACCAACCAAGTGAGCGCGCACTATCAACATCAAGTGACTCAACTTGAATGGTTAGAAGCAGAGCAACAATGGTTGCTGACGATTGAGACACCTCAAGGTGAGATTCAAACCAAGCACGATCAAGTGGTTGTCGCGAACGGACACAAGTTCACTCAGTTTAAACAAACTCAGCCAGTACCACTGACTCCGGTTAAAGGCCAAGTAAGCCATATTCCGACTACAGAAAACTTAGCTAAGCTAAAAACGGTTTTGTGCTTTGATGGCTATCTGACGCCGCAGAATCCAAACAATGGTCATCACTGTATTGGTGCGAACTACGACAAAACCAATATCGACCAAGAGTTTGATATTGAGGTTCAACAGCATAATGGCGATCGCCTGAACGGGTCGTTGCCAGACCAAGCGTGGACAAAAGATGTCGACACCAGTGACAACATAGCGCGCCAAGGTATCCGAAGCGTAAGCCGTGATCACTTACCATTTGTCGGCAATGTTGGTGATTTTGAATCAATCAAAGCGCAGTACCAAGATCTGCACAACTTTAACCCACAGCGCCACTCGGTTGATGGTGTTCAAACGGTAGCAAGCTTCCCTAACCTGTACTGCTTTATCGGGCTGGGTTCGCGCGGCTTAAGCTCTGCTCCATTGCTGGCCGAAGTGTTAGCATCACAAATATGTGGCGATCCGCTACCTTTACCGGTTGATGTGCTTGAGGCGATTCACCCAAGTAGAATGTGGGTGCGTAGGCTGCGTAAAGGTAAGGCATTAACCGCTGGTTGGGTTGCAGACAAACACTCTAGAACAAACCCATAGTTTATAGTTCAACTATTCTGAACATCTGAAACTAAAAGCTAAAAAGCCCGAGCGACATTATGTCACTCGGGCTTTTTGTTGTTCTTGTTGATCTAAACTGATGTTCTAAACAGAGCAGTATTTACAGCTTAGCAACCGCGTCTTTGATCTGCTGAGCAATCTCTTCGTTGCTGATAGCACCGGACTCAAAGTCAAAGTTATCGTAGAAATTTGGCACTGAAAGTGAAGCCTTAACGTTGCCGCCAAAGAATGATGCAGACCCCGTTGCAGCACCAAGTACCGTTTGAGCGCCACCAGGGCCAGGAGAAGTTGCTAGGTAAACCGCTGGCTTCTCGCCAAACACTGAACGCTCAATACGTGTTGCCCAATCAAATAGGTTTTTATATGCCGCTGGGTAGTGACCGTTATGTTCGGCAAAAGAGATAACAAACGCATCCGCTTCTGCTAAATCACGCAAGAATGCTTGAGCACCTTCCGCTTGGCCAATCTCTTTTTCAGTGTCTTCACTGAACATAGAAACGTTGTAATCGTTGATGTTTAGGACTTTTACTTCAGCACCTTCAATCAAGTTAGCTGCGTAAGTTGCTAGAGTTTTGTTGATAGAGGTAGAGCTTGTGCTTGCGCCGAATGCGATAACTTTCATGATGTGACCTTTTCTATAATTCCGTTAAGTGAGCTTAGAATAACGTAGTCGGGAAATGGAACCATCACAAGGATTGAACGGACTCATTCAAAAATTTCGAATGAGTCTCAAATAATTCACGACTCAGCAAAATGAAAAGGAAGGGACTGAGCGGATAATGATAAATAGTTAGCGATTAAGCTTGGTTTTGCAGCTCAACCCAAAGGTCATTAACAATAGTGCGATCTGCGGGCGTTAGTTCAGAGCGAGCGTCATCTAGGCTCTTCTCGATGCGTGCTTTAACTTCAGCCACATCTTCAATGCCTTCTTCTTCACATGAAGCCACTGAAAGAGAAATATGACCACGTAAGTAACCACCGGCAAACAGTTCGTCCTCTGATGCGTTTTCAATGCGAGCATCAATTACTTCAAGTAGTTTTTCTTCAAATTCGATAATCATAATATTCTCTTATTTCACAATAAATTGGCTAGCACATAAAGGTTCTACATCGTAGAAGCTGCGTAATGTTTCAGAGAGCATTTTTACGCGAGGCGGAAGGCCAACTTCGAAGATCCCCATGACTTCGCTGTGTACTTTATTCATAAAGGCCAAACGATCTGGCTCAAAATCGCCGTGTAGATTGTCACAGCTGACATTAAAAGGAAAGCCTGCGCTCATCGCAATGATCCATTCATACGCTTGTGGGCGAATTTCTACTTTTTCAAACTCAGCTTGAACCGATTCCGTTCGACCATCAGGTTCATACCAATAGCCAAAATCTTCCAGCAATCGACGTTCAGAGCCAGCAACACACCAGTGTGCAATTTCGTGCAAAGCAGAAGCATAAAAACCACGTGCAAAGACAATTCGATGGTGTGGGATGGTTTCATCAGCAGGCAAATAGATCGGCTCATCATCACCTAGCTCTAATTTGGTATTAAAGCTTTCAAAAAAGGTCTGATTAAAAATATCGATAAGGTCTGAGTATTGGTGCGTCATAAAACTGGCTTAGAATAAAATAAACCCCCGTATTTTGCTCTGTTTTCGTGCCTTGGTAAACCCCATATCAAGCGTAACCTTCCCCGTTCAAGCAAGCCCCGTGATTGCACGCCTGTTTATCTTCAAGGTCGGTAACCTCAAGCTAGTTCAACAGATTACTTGAACTAATCTGAAATGCTCATTCACGGTACAAATATTCATTCGTCAACAAGCATTTTTACTACTACACTCGCGCTTCATTTTTATATCCCTAAGGCCTATAAGACTCGAATTTATAGACCTAAATTATAGAGCTACAGCAATGCTACTAAGTGTTTTGTATATCATTGGCATCACGGCAGAAGCCATGACCGGCGCTCTCAGTGCTGGCAAACAAAAAATGGATTGGTTTGGTGTAATGCTAGTTGCGAGTGCAACGGCAATTGGCGGTGGTACGGTGCGAGACATACTACTCGGCCATTACCCTTTAGGTTGGGTTGAAAGTCCAGAATTTTTGGCTATCACTTGTGTCGCAGGCGTCGTCACGACAGGCCTGGCGAAGTGGGTCATCAAGCTAAAAGGCTTGTTCATTCGTTTGGATGCCCTAGGCCTAATTGTATTCAGTATCATTGGCACTAAAGTCGCGATGACCATGGGTCTGCACCCAATGATTTGTATGGTGTCTGCCTTAGTGACTGGTGTTTTTGGTGGTTTACTACGCGACCTTATCTGTCGTCAAACACCATTGGTTCTGCACGAGGAGTTATATGCCTCTATCGCGCTTATCGCTTCAGGTTTGTACTTAGGTTTACTTGAGTTTGGTATCAACGACGTAACCGCGACGATCGTCACACTTGTGGTTGGTTACTTGCTGCGTATGGCTGCAGTGAGATTCAAATGGCGCTTACCGTCGTTCCAACTTGATTCTGAAAGTTCAGTGCATTAATCGCTTAGAGCCTTGTATTGATAGCGCTCATTGATGGTCTCTAACTGGATGAATAATCCAACGAATGTGAAAAAGGGTTGCTTCATTACGAAGCAACCCTTTTTTGTATCTATCAATTCTATTCTGAATGAACAGAAACAGAAACAGAATTATATTTGTGGCGTTTCTGTTGTCACACCAAAGTTCTGACCACGATGTCGTAGCAAGTGATCAAGCAGCACGATAGCCAGCATTGCTTCTGCAATAGGCACCGCACGTATACCAACACATGGATCGTGACGACCTTTCGTGATTAGCTGCGTCGCTTCACCCTCTTTAGTGATAGTGTCACCCGGTACCGTAATGCTTGATGTTGGCTTAAGCGCAATGCTTGCCACAATATCTTGGCCAGTAGAGATACCACCTAAAATACCGCCAGCATGGTTGCTAGTGAAGCCTTCTGGCGTTAATGGATCACGGTGTTCGCTACCGCGTTGATTAACGACATCAAAGCCATCGCCAATCTCAACACCTTTCACAGCGTTAATGCTCATTAGCGCGTGCGCGATGTCGGCATCTAAGCGATCAAAGATTGGCTCACCAAGACCCACCGGCACTTTAGTCGCAACCACTTGAATCTTCGCACCGATCGAGTTGCCTTCTTTTAGTAGGTCACGAATCAGTTGATCAAATTCCGGTACTTTGTCGGCATCTGGACAAAAGAAAGCGTTGTTTTCAATCTCGTTCCAATCCACTTTATCAATTGAGATATCACCCATTTGAGAAAGGTAAGCTTGGATTTCAACACCAAATGCTTGTTTAAGATATTTCTTCGCAATTGCACCTGCGGCAACACGCATTGCGGTTTCACGAGCAGAAGAACGACCTCCACCTCGGTAATCACGCACACCGTACTTTTGGTGGTACGTATAGTCGGCGTGCCCAGGACGGAACTTGTCTTTAATTTCGGAATAGTCTTTAGAGCGTTGGTCTGTATTTTCAATCAATAGACCAATAGAAGTTCCCGTAGTTTGGCCTTCAAATACACCGGATAAAATCTTTACTTCATCTGCTTCACGGCGAGCCGTTGTATAGCGAGAAGTACCGGGGCGACGACGATCCAAATCTCTTTGAAGGTCTGCTTCAGTAATTTCCAATCCTGGTGGGCACCCATCTACGATACATCCTAGTGCGATACCGTGACTTTCTCCGAACGTGGTCACGCGGAAATGTTGTCCGATACTGTTTCCTGCCATTACTTCCTCTAAATCAGCAATTAATCAGAAGGTTTGATTCTTAAACCGACTGGCTAATAGCTTTACTTGTCTATTCTTCGTGAATTCATAGTGTCTTTATTACCAAATGATGTAAACCCCAAAAAACGAACAATTTTAACTTTCTATTACATAAGCCGAATGAAATGAATAACGAGGGGAAATGAGTGGCGCTTTAAAGTGGTGATTTTGAATAGTTTCATGGCCAGTTAACAAAGGTTAATGAACTCGGTTTGAATACTCCCTATATTGTAGCCCAAAATAATAAGGAGAAAAGTGATGATCGAGTGGAGAGTTAAAAAATTTGCAGAGCTGTCTGTTCAAGAGCTCTATGATTTCTTACAGCAAAGAGTCGATATTTTTATCGTGGATATGAACACACCCTATAGTGATCTAGACGGCAAAGATAATCATCCAGAGACCTATCACATCATGGGTTATGAGAACGGACACCTAGTGGCTTACAGTCGAATTATGGCTCAGAAGCTTGGATACCCCGTAGATGTTCTCCCTCTGCTCGATTCTGATGCAGATGATGTTTGTATCGGGCGAGTGATCGTAGCGAAAGAATGCCGAGGTAAACAGATAGGTAACCAGCTCATGCAAGTGAGTTTTGATACCACTCGGAAGATTTACCCTGATTGCTCAATTTTTATTTCGGCACAAGCTCACCTTAAAGACTATTATGGTAAGTTCGGTTTCGACGTAGTGACCGATCGTTACTTGGAAGATGGATGCAGTATGCTAGGCCTTAGATATACCCCACAGCTCGTTGCCGTTTAGCAAAAGCTGAAATACA
The DNA here is from genome assembly GCF_024347535.1 of Vibrio kanaloae. Lineage (NCBI taxonomy): Bacteria > Pseudomonadati > Pseudomonadota > Gammaproteobacteria > Vibrionales > Vibrionaceae > Vibrio > Vibrio kanaloae. The sequence continues at coordinate 2,210,843 of NZ_AP025497.1, forward strand.
AAGGCATCTAAAGACACAACACGGTATTGAAATATTAAGTCGTTCTGAAATGCAAAAAACCCGACAACTCGGAGAGCTATCGGGTTTCTTTAAATAATGGCACGCCCTGAAGGATTCGAACCTTCGACCACATCCTTAGAAGGGACGTGCTCTATCCAGCTGAGCTAAGGGCGCGCTACAGGAACGAATTATACGAATTCGAATCAGTAAAGCAACGGCTTTATGTAACATTCTGATCTAAGTGGGTAAAAAAAGGGCAACAAACATATAAGTGTTGGAAATTAGACCAAAGCAATCGTTTGCCTAATGGTAATCAAAAAGATTTTCTGGAATAATGCGCCAAAAACATCAGCCACTATCTTGAATATCAATACTAAGGAAATTCATGACTGCTCAAAATATTGATGGAAAGCTAATTTCTCAAACGGTTCGCTCTGAAGTTGCTGCACGTGTAAAAGCTCGAACGGAAGCTGGATTACGCGCTCCGGGACTAGCGGTTGTTTTAGTGGGTGAAGACCCTGCTTCTCAGGTTTACGTAGGAAGTAAGCGTAAAGCATGTGAAGAAGTTGGCTTCGTATCTAAATCTTACGATTTGCCAGCCACAGCAACAGAGGATGAACTGTTAACATTAGTAGACCAACTGAACCAAGACCCTGAAATCGATGGCATTCTGGTTCAACTGCCTCTACCTGCTGGCATTGATAGTACTCACATTCTTGAGCGTATCACACCAGAGAAAGACGTGGATGGCTTCCACCCATACAATGTAGGTCGTTTGGCTCAGCGTATGCCTAAGCTTCGCTCTTGTACACCAAAAGGTGTCATTACGCTACTTGACCGCTACAACATCGATTTACGTGGTAAGCACGCGGTTGTTGTAGGTGCATCAAACATTGTAGGCCGTCCAATGACGCTAGAACTGCTTCTAGCAGGTTGTACGACGACGACTTGTCATCGTTTCACCAAAGACCTTGAAGGTCACGTACGTCAAGCAGACGTTGTCGTAGTGGCCGTTGGTAAGCCAAACTTCATTCCTGGTGCTTGGATTAAGAAAGGGGCTGTTGTGGTCGATGTTGGTATCAACCGTTTAGAATCTGGCAAGCTAGTGGGTGACGTTGAATACGATGTAGCTAAAGAGAGCGCAAGCTTCATCACCCCAGTACCGGGGGGGGTAGGCCCAATGACGGTTGCGAGCCTAATCGAGAACACAATGATCGCGTGTGAGCAGTTTCACTCGAAGTAATCTGCGAATGACGGTATAAACAGAATTAGAAAGCCGCAACGTTCATCACGTTGCGGCTTTTTTGATGATTCCCCATTACAAAACGAGAAGTATAAGTAACTTAAGGTGCCGCTGTTAAAGCGAAAGTACCACACCAGCAATAGCGGCACTCATTAAGTTAGCAAACACACCTGCACAAATTGCTTTGAAGCCATATTGTGAGATAAAAGAGCGACGCTCTGGAACTAAGCTGCCCAAACCACCGATCAGAATCGCCATGGTAGAGATGTTAGCAAAGCCACATAGAGCGAAAGTTACGATCGCTTGCGAGTGCTCACTCAGTGCCTCTTTAGCGTCCATTAGTTGGATGAAAGCCACGAACTCGTTCACGACAATCTTGTTACCGATCAATGAACCTGCAACAACAGCCTCAGACCACGGTACACCGATCAGCCATGCAACGGGGGCGAACACATAACCTAGGATAAGTTCGAAGCTTAGGTTTACGCCAAACCAACCGCCAACGATACCTAGTAAGCCATTCAGCATTGCAATCACACTGATAAATGCAAGAAGTGTTGCACCCACAGCAACGGCAATACGAAGTCCAGACATAGCCCCATCAGCCATTGCCTCAACAACGTTTGTTGCTCGTGGAATTTCCACATCAGATTCAATATTTTCTTGAGCGTCATCTGGACTACCCGGTACTAAGATTTTAGCCATTAACAGGCCAGCAGGCGCCGACATGAATGCCGCAGCGATCAAGTAGTTAAGGTCGACACCAAGCGATGCATAACCCACTAGCGTGCCACCAGCAACAGAGGCCAAACCACATACCATCACGGCAAACAGCTGCGAATCAGTCATGTGCTTCAAGTAAGGCTTAACCACCAATGGCGCTTCAATCATGCCAACAAAGATGTTCGCCGTTGCAGACAGTGACTCCGCACGGCCTGTACCCAGGAACTTCTGCAGCGCACCACCAATAAGGTTGATCACCTTTGGCATAAAACCAATGTGGTACAAACCAGAGATCAGTGCAGAGAAAAAGATAATGATACCTAGAACATTAATCGCGAAAACAAATCCGTTATTTGTTAGGCCACCAAATAGGAAATTAATCCCCTCTTGACCGTAGTTGATCAAGCTAGATACCGCACCCGTGGCTGCATTCAACGCTTCTTTACCCATTGGTACATACAGAACCAATAGCGCGAATGAGATTTGTAATAAGAAAGCCAAAGAGACTGTTCTTAGTGGAATATTTTTTCTGTCCGTAGATAGTAACCAAGCGGCAACTAAAATAGTGATAATTCCAAGTAGGGAAGCCATGTGCGTCAACCTAAAAGTTGTAGGTAGGAAAGGCGACGCATTCTATAGAGGAAATCGTTTGCGGCAAGCTGAGGTTGTTAACGTGATGTTGGGGTAATCACCATTTAACTATGAATAGAATTAAGTCATTGAATTTTAATAATTAGCATTGACTAAAAAGCATACTTTTTCCATATGGAAATTATATTTATAAATTAGGAAACAGTTAGTGATGCAGTTCAACGCAAGTTTTGAGGTTTTTGTCCCAGTACGTCGGTGATCCAATATGATCTTTGATGAACTCAATTACAGCTGAAAGCTTCTTCGGCATATTCTTTCGGCTCGGATACACGGCATAAAATGGCATCAACTGACTCGCTCGCCATTCTGGTAATACTTGGATTAGCTTACCGGTTCGAAACTCTTCTTTGACTAAGTAGGTTGCCAGATAAGCAACGCCCCACCCAGCTACCGCTGCGTCTCGTACAGCCTCGGCTAAATCTACCGAGTAATCACCAGCAACTTTAACGCTAAGGTTCTCTTGTCCGTTATCAAAGGTCCACGATGTGTAATCTCGTTCTCGGCTGCGATAGATAAGACAGTTATGGTCAATCAAATCAGAAGGTGTATGAGGAGTCCCTGCCTTAATCAGATAATCAGGCGATGCTGCCACCACGAACTGACTGTCTGCTAGGCGCTGCGCAATGTAACCTTCTGGTAGGTCTTCATTGTTGGTAATCCAAAGGTCCAAACGCTCTTCAATCATGTCCACCTTGTAGTCGAACAAGTGCACCTCGATTCTCAGCTGAGGATAAAGCTGTCTGAGCTGATCAATCGCCGGAATGATGTGCAAGGTACCAAATGACTGCGACAACCCCACGCGCAATATTCCAGAGATATCCTCACGCTGGCTGTCCATATCCATTTGTGCTGCTTTTACCGTGTTAAACAGTTGCTCACAATGCTGATAGAACACCTCCCCCGCTTCGGTTAGCGTTAGGCTACGTGTGGTTCGTTGTACCAACTTGATGCCGATTGAGTCTTCAAGCAAAGCAACTTGCTTACTGATGTGAGACACGGAAACGTTCAAGCTTTTTGCAGCATTGGTAAAGCCTTCATACTTAATTAACGCATGGAATATCACCATTTGTGCAGCTCTATCTGTAAGCACAAGGCCACCTTCTTAAATCTCTGAAATATAAAATCAAAAAGGACTCCGAAGAGTCCTTTAGTTCGTTCTGCCTATGGTAGGCCAAATGCTATTCAAAGCGGCCTAGGGCTATTAACCAAATTAAGTCGATTAATCAAACTTAATTCTGTCAGCTAGATGGCTTACTGCCAAAGCAAAGTAGTAAGAACGGTTCCACTTCATTAACACATTGTAGTTGTTGTAAATGAGGTACGAACGGCCCGCTTCGTCGTCCGGCATAATCAACCAAGCTTTAATGTCTTCATCAAGCGTTGGCAGTGGGCGATCGTCATAACGCTTAATACCGAGTTCAGACCACTCTTTTAAGTACTTCGCTTTGTCTTCAGTTCGGCCTTGAAAATCAATAGATACGGTTGACGGTACGTGAACCTGGCGGCCCCAAGTATACTTATCATCCCAACCGGATTGGCTGAGGTAATTGGCTGCCGAAGCAAACACATCTTCTTCAGTCCCCCAGATATCTTTCTTACCATCACCGTTGCCATCAGCGGCAAACGCTAAGAATGAGCTTGGCATAAACTGAGGCTGACCCATGGCACCAGCCCAGGAGCCTTTCATCTCTTTTGGTGCAATATGGCCTTGATCAAGAATCTTCAACGCCGCCATTGCTTCGCTACGGAAAAACGCTTCTCTGCGCCCTTCGTAAGCCATGGTCGTTAGAGCATCGATAACACTGTAATTACCCGTGAACTTACCAAAATTACTCTCAACGCCCCATAGCGCGACAATGAATCTCGGTTGAACACCATATTCATCACCAATGCGCTTTAACGCTGTGTAATGTTTCTTATAAAGTGATCTGGCTTGCTTCACTTTCCAATCTGGTACGGCTCGTGGAATGTATTCATCCAGAGTCAGCTTCTTCTCAGGTTGGTTTTTGTCGGCTTTCACCGCTCTTGGCTTAAACGTTACACCATCAAAGGCTTCATCAATGATCGCTTCAGAAATGCCTTCTTCACGGCCTTGTTGCTTTAGTTTTTCTACATATTGTTCGAAGCTCAGTTCTTCGGCTTGTGCGGAACTTATGGTCAAGCTATTACCCAATAGTAATGCCGACACAACCAATATACTTTTCGAAAATTTACTCAACGATCAGTCCTCCTTGAATTGAGGTGGCTATCACTCTTCGTCTTGAACTTTTTGTTGAGCTTTACGCTCTTTATGACGTTCAAGTTCGTTAACTGGTGGGGGCGGAACTTGCAAAAAGAAACCATCGGTATTCAGTGATTCTTTCACTTTTTCGATGTTCACTTGAGCCAGTTTACGGCCATCCATTTTAATTACCATTACAAAGCTAGGTTTACCAAACATTTGCATCAATGCGTCAGGAACTTGTGAAAAATCATCCTTCTTAGGGATATAAAGGTATGTTCCTTCTTTCTTTGAACTTTTATATATAGAACACAGCATGACAAACCTTTTTTAAATGTTTATGACTACAAAACTCTCACTTGCGAGAGCAATAGTTTATGTTAACGAAATATTGGGAACAAAACGTTCATTTGACAACAAGATTACTTGCTGTGCTTGGTTTGTGAATATAACATGATAAACCTAGTTTCAGGCAATGCCCTTTATTTTATTGATAAAGAAATTGTACCAATCCGCAATTGAGGTCCTGTAGTTTTTCGATGTCTAGTAACCCAGATCTAAAAGGTAGTAGTTTCACGCTATCTGTTTTGCACTTATCCGATGATCAAGTCGAAAATGCAGTGTCTTTTCTTCAAGAGAAGGTAGACCAAGCACCCACTTTTTTCGCTGCTGCACCTGTTGTCATCAACATTAGTAAAGTGGTTGGCGATATCGATTTTGTGCAACTGAAAAATGGTATCTCTCAAGCGGGGATGATCCCAGTTGGTGTAGCAGGCTGTTCAGATAGGCGTACCCAAAACCTAGCGAAAGAAGCGGGTTTTGCAGTCATGACAGCCAGTAAGTCTCCATCTCAAGCACCAGCCGAAATGGCACCGATTAAAGTGGTGAGAACCCCTATTCGTTCAGGTCAGCAGGTTTATGCTAAAGATAGTGACCTGTTAATACTCAATCATGTAAGTGCAGGCGCCGAAGTCATAGCCGATGGCAGTATTCATATTCATGGCACGCTACGCGGTCGCGCGATTGCAGGAGCCAGTGGCCAAACTGAAGCAAAAATAATTTGTAATGATTTACAAGCCGAGTTGGTTTCCATTGCTGGAAATTACTGGCTCAGCGATCAAATTGAAAGCGAGTACTGGCAGAAAAAAACCATGTTCAGTATGGCAAACGATGTATTACACGTTGATGTCCTCGCAATATAAAAGAAATAAAAGGAAAAAAGAATGGCACGCATTATCGTTGTAACGTCAGGTAAAGGCGGGGTAGGCAAAACGACCTCCAGTGCAGCTATAGCCTCAGGCCTGGCTTTAAAAGGAAAAAAAACCGCAGTTATCGACTTTGATATCGGCCTGCGTAACCTAGATTTAATTATGGGTTGTGAGCGTCGTGTTGTGTACGATTTCGTCAACGTTATCAATGGTGAAGCAACGCTAAATCAAGCGATGATCAAAGATAAACGCACAGACAACTTGTTCATTCTTCCTGCTTCTCAAACTCGCGATAAAGATGCACTCACTAAAGACGGTGTTCGCCGTATATTTGATGAACTTGATGAAATGGGCTTTGATTTCATCATCTGTGACTCTCCAGCAGGTATCGAGCAAGGCGCTCTGATGGCGCTGTACTTTGCTGATGAAGCGATTGTAACCACTAACCCTGAAGTCTCTTCTGTCCGTGACTCAGACCGCATTCTCGGGATTCTGGATTCTAAATCTCGCCGTTCAGAAGACGGCTTAGAGCCAGTCAAAACCCACCTTTTACTCACTCGCTACAACCCTGCTCGTGTTACTCAAGGAGAAATGCTGGGCGTGGAAGATGTAGAAGAAATCCTACACATCTCTCTACTGGGGGTGATTCCAGAGAGCCAAGCGGTACTGAACGCATCGAACAAAGGTGTTCCAGTTATCTTTGATGAAGCAACCGATGCTGGTATGGCTTACAATGATACTGTAGAACGCCTGCTGGGTAGCCAAGTTGACTTCCGTTTCTTAACGGAGCAGAAGAAAGGCATCTTCAAACGACTATTCGGAGGCTAACACGCAATGTCACTATTAGAGTTTTTTAGACCACAGAAAAAGACAACCGCAAACCTAGCCAAAGAGCGTTTGCAGATCATTGTTGCTGAACGACGCAGCCATGACGATCCAGCACCATCATATTTACCAGAGCTAAAAGAAGATATTCTTAAGGTTATCGCTAAATATGTTGAAGTCGATCCATCAATGGTTGATCTAACTTTTGAACACAAAGATGACGACATCTCAGTGCTAGAGCTGAATGTTAAGCTTCCAGAAGAAGATCGATAACCTTTCTGAATCAGATCGGCAAATAATACGCTTACTTATATTGATGAATAAAAAAGAGAGCCTAGGCTCTCTTTTTTGTGGCTGCAGTTTATAGCTGTAACTAAGTTCGATTTATGACAGCAAGCGGTTATTTGATCGCTTTACTCAGCTTTTCGCCAACTACTTCTAAACGCCAGCCTTGCATCACATCAGGCAGCTTCTCTGGGTTACGATCGTGCTTCCACACCCAGCTTAACACTTGGTTAAGTTGCTTTTTAGATGCCAAAAATTCTGTAGCCAAACCACTGTGTTGTGATGCGGTTTTCACTTCATCCTTCAACACTTTGAAGATTTGTTTGTAACCTGGGTAATCCATTAGACGTTCTACTGGTGCTGGATATTCTTCTTCTGGCGTGTGTTCAGCCAACTTAACGATTGAGCTAATCTTTGCGCCATGACGGCGTACAGAGCGGTAATCAAAACCTTCTTGCTCCATGTGCTTAGGATCTTTCATCGCGAATCGCGCCACTGCCCATAAATCTTGTTCTTTGAAAACAAAGTTCAACGCTAAATCACGCTTAATCGCTTCTTTTAAACGCCAAGTGGCTAACGGTCTCAAAATCGCTAGCTGTTGAGGTTTAAGCTGCCACGCACCTTTAATATCAAGGTAGGCAGTGTCTGGGTTTACTTTACGGATGCGCTTGGCAACTTGTAAGTCAGACTCTTGTTGAGCCGCTTCCCACCAGCCAGCTTCCATCACTTTTTCTAGAAGCTTATTGTACATTGGCATTAAGTAATGCACGTCTGCCGCTGCGTAATCCAATTGCTTTTGAGAAAGCGGACGCGCCAGCCAGTCTGTGCGAGATTCACTCTTATCGAGATCAACACCGACAAACTCTGAAACCAGAGCTGCAAAGCCCGTTGATAAACCATGACCTAAGAAAGCCGCCATGATCTGCGTATCAACCATTGGGGTTGGTGTACAACCAAATGCATTTTGGAACACTTCCAAATCTTCACCACAAGCATGCAGCACTTTCAGAACAGAAGCGTCTTTCAACAATCCAACAAATGGTGTCATTTCACCAAGAGCAATAGGGTCAATCAGTGACAGCGTTTCACCATCAAATAACTGAATCAAGCCTAATTGAGGGTAATAGGTTCTTGTACGAACAAACTCCGTATCAAGCATAACGACATCGGCTTGACGTGCTTGTTGGCAAACTCGCTCAAGGTCTTTCAATTGGGTAATGATTTGATAATCCACAAAAACTCTCACAGGTTTCTATTTGATCGCCGGACACAAAAATGCCGACATTAACTGTCGGCATTCTAACACCATTTTTCAGCGCTCGCTTAGATTAAGCGCCTCAGTGGTTATGGTGCAGTACTTTCTCGTAAACGGACTAATTATTCGCTAGCGCGTTTCGCAAGTTCTGCATCGTTCTCTTCACGCAGTACGCGGCGTAAGATCTTACCTACGTTAGTCTTTGGCAGGTCTTCTCTGAACTCGACCAATTTAGGGATCTTGTAACCCGTTAGGTGTTCACGACAGTGCGCGATAATATCTTCTTTGGTCAGGCTAGGGTCACGCTTAACAACGTAGATCTTAACCAGCTCACCGGACACTTCGTGAGGTTGACCGATAGCTGCCACTTCCAGCACTTTGCCATGCAGAGCCACGACGTCTTCAATCTCATTCGGGTAAACGTTAAAGCCAGACACCAGAATCATGTCTTTCTTACGGTCAACAATGTGCAGCAAACCTTCGTCATCGAACTTAACGATGTCACCCGTAGACAACCAACCGTCTTGGTCGATGACTTCTTTGGTCGCTTCTGGGCGCTGCCAGTAGCCTTGCATCACTTGAGGGCCACGAACCTGCAACTCACCTACTTGGTCATTGGCTACAACTTTACTTTCATCATCAACAATACGTACTTCTGTCGACGGTACTGGTAGGCCAATTGCACCGGTGTAATCTTTTAGGTCATATGGATTACCAGTAACTAGCGGAGCACATTCGGTTAAACCATAACCTTCCAGCAAGTGAATACCTGTCACTTTCTTCCATTTCTCAGCAACAGAGCGCTGAACCGCCATGCCACCACCAACAGATAGACGTAGATTACTGAAATCTAACTCGTGGAAATCTTCATTATTTACTAGTGCATTGAACAGTGTATTGACACCTGTGATTGCGGTAAATGGAACCTTTTGCAGCTCTTTGATGAATCCAGGAATATCACGAGGGTTAGTGACCAAAAGATTGCGACCACCCATCTCAACAAACAGCAAGCAGTTCACGGTAAGAGCAAACACATGGTAAAGCGGAAGTGCCGTTACGACCAACTCACGACCTTCTTGCAATACAGGGCCGTATGCGCCTTTTGCTTGAAGTACGTTCGCGATCATATTGCGGTGCGTTAAAATGGCGCCCTTTGCTACGCCAGTTGTACCACCTGTGTACTGAAGGAATGCAATGTCATCGCCAGCCATGAAAGGCTTCACATACTGAAGACGGCGACCTTTATGTAGTGCTTTTCTAAAGGAGATAGCCCCCGGTAGATCGTACTTAGGCACCATGCCTTTTACGTATTTCACTACGAAGTCGACAATCGTACCTTTCGCGCGTGGCAACATTTGCCCTAAACTGGTGAGTACAACGTGTTTAACTGGCGTGTTATCAACGACTTTCTCTAGCGTGCTCGCAAAATTTGAAACGATAACAATCGCCTTTGCACCAGAATCGTTCAGTTGATGTTCAAGCTCACGGGGTGTGTACAGTGGATTGACGTTCACAGCAATCATACCAGCACGCAGTACACCAAAAAGTGCAATTGGGTATTGCAACAGATTAGGCATCATCAATGCAACACGATCGCCTTTCTTCAGTTTTAGATCATTCTGTAAATAAGCGGCAAAAGCACGGCTGCGCTCTTCAAGCTTACGGAATGTCATTATCGATCCCATGTTTTCGAATGCAGGTTGGTCCGCGAACTTTTGTACCGACTGTTCAAACATTTCTACAAGAGATTGGTACTGATCTGGGTTGATCGTCTCTGGTACGCCACTTGGATAACGTGAAAGCCAAGGTTTATCCACGATGTTACTCCTCGTTTATCAGCTGACGACTGCTCGCCGCTATTTATCATAGCAGTATTACAGCACAGCTTTAGAGCATGAGCACTAAAAGGCTCAAACACTTGTTTAAATTTTGTTAACTACACCAAGAATTAGTTCTGAAACTAGCTCTGGGCTCTCTAAATGACAATGATGTCCGCCAGGAATCGTCTCTACATTCAGAGAATTATGGGCTGATTTGTAGCGATTGTGCCGCAAATGTCGAAATCCATCATTCCCTAAAATTATTAATTGAGGGCATTCAATAGCCGCCATAATCGCTTCGGTATGCGCCTGTGACATACGATACAACGAGTCACATTTAAGCTTTGGGTCGCATCGCCATTGCCAGGCGTTTTCTAGTTCAGCAGTACCTTGATTAACAATTCCTCGCTCAACAATAGGAGCGATTAATTCAGCATTGATTTGATTGGCGTGAGCTCTCAGTTTAATAGCGTCCTCAAGGCTTGCTAGAGGACGTGAAGGCTTTCTTCGCTGTCGAAGACGACTGAGTACCCCATCTCTCAAGCGAGCGACCGTTTCTTGGGGAGCTTCTGAAAGAGGTCCGTGACCTTCAATTTGAATTAATCCTGACACCTTTTCAGGAAAGGCGGCACTATAGCAACTTGCGATCAATGCACCAAGTGAATGTCCTACTAACACCAGTCTGTTTGGCGATAATTTCATCGCCAACTGGTGCAAATCATCGATATAGTCGTGAAACGGATAATAACTGCCCGTCTTATGCGACGAAAAGCCATGACCAAAGAGATCAATCGCAACTAGGTGTAAGTGTTGTGCTCGCTTTTCTAACGTATCTATCACTGAGTTAAAGCTTGCAGAATTATCCAGCCAACCATGAATAAAAACGACCGTCATTGCGGTCGTTTGGGGGTTGCCAATCTGTTGTGTAGCAAGCGTCCCGCTCGCAAGGGAATATGACTTTTCAATCATTGATTGTATGTTGTCCCTATGGTTGAGTTTGTCGAATGAAGACTCGACTATTCCACATCTTGAATCACACGCCCGTGCTGAGGCATGGTCTGAAAGCTACGGCAATGTATACTGCGACAAGAATAATACGTTGGCGCAAAGTCGTTGATCACGACTCGCTCTGTGATTTTCCACAGTCGTTGGTTATATACATTCATCACTGGAAAGGTGTAAGGGTAATCACCAATAATACCATCTTCCGTGCCATTTGATGTTCCCACTAAGGTCACTAAACGGCCTTCCGCAAAACTCAATGGCTCAACATAACCATCGATGTAAGCAACAAAACGTCCTTTCGGCTCAGCATCAATATCAGGCTTACCGCTACTAGAGATCGGCATATTAACCACTTCAACTCGAGTCTTGTCTTGTAGGTTAGTTACTTTAGCAATCACACCACCTAAACGAACATCACCGGCGTCTGGTACTGTGTTAATCCACTCTTGGTAATCGGTCACCACTTGTTCGGAGTTTGCATTCAGTTCTTCAGGTAGGGATGAGCACCCCATCACCATCAAAGAGAAAGCAACAAGGAAAAATAAGCGAGGGTTAGACATGAGAGAAAACATAATGCTGGTCCTTAGAACAGGAGAAATGAAAGCACAAAGCTATATATAAATGTCGACCCCAATAAGCTTCGCAAGTTCCTCTTTTTTAGCTTGATTCATCACATCCATATACTCCTCCATCGCACGACGTCCACGCCCTTCTGGAAGATCATATTGAACCTGAGCTTTGTGAATCTCAGATTCTTTGACTTGGCGAATGGAATGCGAGACAGCATTCGCAACCTTAGTTGGCTGACCAACGGAGGTTTTTGCATCGCCTTTTTTTACCTCGTTCTTTTTATTGGTTCGATTGGTTTTGGATGTATTGCCTATCGAAGAAGGAGGTAAGCCGTTTAGTGAAACCATGCTTGAAGAGTTTTATACCTGACTTTAGTGATTTTACTTATGAGTTTATCATGGCTCTACAAGATAAGTTGCAGAGCCAAACAGTACCTATTTACTCACGACCTGGCAGCTTTTTCCACGTCACTTTATCACGAAGATAAACAGGCTCAGACTCTTCTGCTGCAACCGCTTTACCTTCTGCATAAGCAAATTGAGCAAGGAACGCCATATCTTGCGCTTCTGGGAACAGAACCTCACACTCTTTAATGTTGATCGCCAGTGTATCCATGTGTTCTGCGTACGCTTCCCAACCGGTGCCTACTTTTGCCCATGTCTCAGAATCCACCTCAAGCTGCGCTGCCAATTCGTTTGGAGGTGTGACACATTCAGCATCAACTGCAGTCCAACGACCGTCTTGTTCACGGCTATAACGAGCCCAGTACACTTCACTCATACGCGCATCAATCGCTGTTGCTACGTGAGTTTCACCAAACTTACGGTAGCTGCCTTGCGCCATCGCTGCCAGTGTAGAGACACCGATCATTGGTAAATCCGCACCAAAAGCTAAGCCTTGAGCAATACCAATACCAATACGTACACCCGTGAAACTGCCCGGGCCTTGGCCAAACGCGATTGCGTCGATATCGGTTAAAGCGACATTCGCTTCTTTCAGTACTTCATCAACCATAGGTAGAATTTTTTTCGTATGGTCTCGAGGAGCCTCTTCGCTACGTGCGAACACCTGGTCACCCATTACTAGTGCAACTGAACAGTTTTCAGTTGCGGTATCTACTGCAAGAATTTTCGCGCTCATTCGTGTCTCAAATATTCGTTATCTAATCTAAAAATAGTGGCTAAGCTCAACAATGCCAGTTACTCAGCAGCGGTTGAATGGTCTTTAGCTAAGAACTTTTTAATGATCCCTAAGTCACGGGTACGAGGGATAGGCGGTAAACTCGCCAAAAATATGCCTCCGTAATCACGAGTCACCAATCGGTTATCGCAAATAATCAAAGCGCCATTATCGCGTTTGTCACGTATCAATCGGCCGACACCTTGTTTCAAGGTAATCACCGCGTCTGGCAACTGTACTTGAGCAAAAGGATCACCCCCTTTTAGCTTACAGTCCTCGATTCGAGCCTTAAGCAAAGGGTCATCAGGGGCCGTAAAGGGCAATTTATCGATGATAACACAGCTTAATGCGTCGCCCCTAACATCTATCCCTTCCCAGAAAGCGCCTGTCGCTACGAGCAATGCGTTACCTAATTCCATGAATTCGGCTAAGGTTTTTTGCTTGCTTGTCTCACCTTGCAATAGAACAGGAACCGAGAGGGTTTCTCGGAATCGCTCGCCTAGCTCTTTCATCATGCTGTGTGAAGTACACAAGAAGAAACAGCGACCTTGGTTTTGCTCGATCACCGGAGTCAGCATTCGAACCAACTTATCCGCCAAGCCCGGGCTATTCGGTTCAGGAAGATAGCGAGGCACACATAAACGTGCCTGATTCGGATAATCAAATGGGCTCGGCAGTGAAAACTGAGCCGACGGCTTTAAGCCAAGTCGAGAGGTGAAGTGGTCGAAATCATCCGACACCGCCAAGGTTGCAGAGGTAAAGACCCAAGCGCCCGGTTTAAGCTCGATTTGTTCGTGGAATTTATCCGCAACCGACAGTGGTGTGATGTGCAAAGCGAATTGCCTTGGTGTGGTGTCATACCAATAAGAGTAACCCGTAATCGACACATCGCACACACGTTCGATGCGTGACTTAATCATGTTTGCACGTTCAAAAGCCGTGTCTAACAGTTGGCTCCGCCCCAATGCGAGCTTCAATACATCGACAGCCAGTTGCAGCGCATCTTGCAGACGAACTAGTTCTCGCGCAATCGACTCAGATTTTAAAGCCTCACGCCAGTTACCACGAAAGCCAGTATCGCCCAATACAATACGTAGATCGGCGGCAGACTGAACGAGCCTGTCACCCACTTTTTGTAGCTGACGCATGTCTTTGGCTTCGGTTCGGTAGGCGATCTCGATGTCTTTAGCGAGCTCATTGATTTGTCGGCTCGAAACGGACTGGCCAAAGTATTGGCTGGCAATATCAGGAAGTTGATGCGCTTCATCAAAGATAAACACATCCGCCTCTGGAATCAGCTCACCAAATCCGGTTTCTTTAATCGCTAAATCGGCTAGGAACAGGTGATGGTTTACGACGACCACATCGGAATCCATTGCTTTCTTACGCGCTTTAAGCACAAAGCAATCGGTATAACTTGGGCACTCTTTACCTAAGCAATTATCATTGGTCGAGGTAATGGTTGGAATAACCGGGCTGTCTTCAGCGATATCATCACAATCGCCCAAATCACCCGTTTGAGTGGATGACGACCAACTACGCACTTTGACTAACTGAGCCAGCAGTGTTGGGTCGGTATGAGCGCCATGACTCTCGATCATTTGACGGCTGAGCCTATCCAAACACAAATAGTTTGAACGCCCTTTGAGTAACGCAACCTGACCATAAAAGCCAAGCGCATCGACCATCAAAGGTAAATCTCGGTGAAACAGCTGTTCTTGAAGGTTTTTAGACCCCGTACTAATGATGGTTTTCTTACCACTCAGGAGCGCTGGCACTAAGTAAGCAAAGGTCTTACCGGTACCCGTTCCCGCTTCAACCACCAATTGGCTCTGTTGTTGAATGGCCTGTAAAACAGCTTCAGCCATGTCTAACTGAGCTTGTCTTGGTTGAAACCCAGGGATTGCTTTGCCCAGAGCGCCATCAGCAGAAAACGTTTTAGATATCATAGAGTACGAGGTTTAGAAAAAGAGAAGCGAATTATGGCAGGTTTAATGAGCCGGCGCGAATCAGAAATGACTGATCACAGGATGAGTTTATCGAATAAAACATGGCAAGCTAAGCTCTCCTTACCAACCTAGCCCAAAACAAATAAAAGGGTTGTTTAGCTACTTACGATTCAAATAACGAGATAACGCGGCAGAATTTGTTGAAACCAACTTGATAATAGATTAATTATAACGGTGATATTGCGGCTCAGTTCACCGTTCGACGGCCTGCATTTAATTTGAAAAATAAAAACATTTCACGGAAGTAAGATGCAAATGGAAAGAAAAACTTTACTAACACATTGTACAGATGCCCCTGGCCTCATCTCAAAAATCACCAATATTTGTTACAAGCACCAACTCAATATTGTCCACAACAATGAGTTCGTAGATAACACAAGTGGTCACTTTTTCATGCGTACTGAGCTAGAAGGGTATTTCAATGACGAAACCTTGCTAGCCGATTTAGATCAAGCGCTGCCAGAGAATGCGAAACGTAAGCTAATGAGCTCTTCTCGCAAGCGTGTTGTGATACTTGTAACCAAAGAAGCACACTGCCTTGGCGACATTCTAATGAAGAACTTCGATGGCAGCTTAGACGTTGAAATCGCCGCAGTTGTCGGTAACTACGACATTCTACAAAGCCTAACCGAGCGTTTTGACATCCCTTACCACCATGTTTCTCACGAAGGGTTAAACCGTGAAGAGCATGAGAAGAAGATGCTAGAAGTGATTGACCAATATCAAGCTGACTACCTTGTATTGGCAAAGTACATGCGTGTTTTAACCCCTGGATTTGTTGAAAAGTACAACCATAAGATCATCAACATTCACCACAGCTTTTTACCTGCATTCATTGGTGCAAAACCCTACCAGCAAGCGTATGAGCGCGGTGTAAAAATCATTGGTGCAACCGCTCACTTCGTAACTAATGATTTGGATGAAGGTCCAATCATTAAGCAAGACGTTATCCCAGTGGATCACAACTTCAGCGCAAAAGACATGGCGCAGGCTGGTCGCGACGTAGAGAAGAATGTATTGAGTAAGGCTCTAAATAAGGTGATCAACGATCACGTGTTTGTTTACGGCAACAAGACTGTGATTCTGTAAGTCACTTATTTAATTACAACTTACCGTTAGCACCCAATAAAAAACGCGTAATAGGATTTCTCCATTACGCGTTTTTTGTATCTGATGTTCAGGGTAACTTTAAGGTATTCCGACGAGCCTAGGCGAGATCAGGAATCTATTGTCAGCAACTCTTAAGCCTGTTCTGATTCCACAATTTTCTTCAAAGAGTGTGGGTGCAGCTTGATACATATTCCTTGATGCTTGAATGCAACCGTTGGGTTATTCAGACGTTCACCCTCGCCTTTCGGGCTAGAGAGTTTGATCTTAACGCCTTGCTCAGCCAGCGTTTCAAAGTTAGCAGCGAACTGCGGGTAAGTTTCTTTAAGATCCGCTAGATACTCATCAGCTGTTTGGGCGTGAGAAGGAATCACAAACTCTACATGTTCCCAATCTTGGCTTGGGTAAATCTTACCTTCAGCTGGATATGGCAGCTCTAAGCATTCAATGCTCCAGCCAAGACTTTGTAATGGTTCATCGAAAGCCAACACCACAATTGGACGACCATTAATCATCGCCTCTGAAATCGTAGAACCGTATTCAGACCATGCTTGATACGCAGATTTCGCCAGCTCAGTTTCATTGATTCTTAGCGCGATATGATCCGCTTGAGCAAAACTTAAGTCCAAACCCAGTTTACTTCCTAGGTTCTCAATTTTCGCCATAAACGTATCAAGGCGGGCAATCATTTGTTGTGGTTCTAGTTCGGCTTGTTTGAGGCTCATCATCATTGCCAGTATTTTTCAATTAGTGGCTGCATGTTATCATTTTTGCTTTCTTCAACAAGCGTTGCTTTTGCAAAAAACACTCAATAAATATGCTCTTTCGATTCCTTAAACATTCAAATTCGACTTGGCAAAAGTTGTTTGTCAAAACCCCCTCATGAAATGTTAATTTTCTATCAATTCCACCTATAAGAAACCTCACAAAATTGGTATGATTACCGCCATTTCTATGAACTTAAACAGAGTCTGCTGCCAGTTTGGGCATTAAATCGTTAACTAGAAGCATAATTAACCAATTTAATGACCAAGAATTAACAGCCACTCTTATCATCCTTGAATTGAAGGAAACGCGTGTGAATATCCAAGCACTTATTAATGACAAAGTATCTCAGGCTCTAGAAGCCGCTGGCGCACCCGCAGGCTCTCCTGCTGCTGTTCGTCAATCCGCAAAACCACAATTTGGTGACTACCAAGCAAACGGCGTTATGGGCGTAGCTAAACGACTAGGCACTAACCCACGAGAATTTGCTCAAAAAGTATTGGACGTTCTAAACCTAGACGGTATCGCTTCTAAAGTAGAAATCGCCGGCCCAGGTTTCCTAAACATCTTCCTAGATGAAGCTTTCCTAGCAAAACAAGCAGACGCCGCATTAGCTGACTCTCGTCTTGGTGTTGCAGTAGCAGAAACACAAACCATTGTTGCAGATTACTCTGCGCCAAACGTAGCAAAAGAAATGCACGTTGGTCACCTACGTTCAACCATCATCGGTGATGCGGTTGTTCGTACTCTAGAATTCTTAGGTCACAACGTTATCCGTGCTAACCACATCGGTGACTGGGGAACTCAATTCGGTATGCTGATCGCAAACCTTGAGCGCGTTCAGGCTGAATCTGGTGAAGTTTCAATGGAACTTGCTGACCTTGAAGGCTTCTACCGTGAATCTAAAAAACTTTATGACGAAGACGAAGAGTTTGCAGTTAAAGCACGTGGCTACGTAGTGAAACTGCAAAGCGGCGACGAGTTCTGCGCAGAGATGTGGAAGAAGCTAGTTGACGTGACTATGATTCAAAACCAACGCAACTACGATCGTCTAAACGTGTCTCTAACACGTGATAACGTAATGGGCGAAAGCATGTACAACAACATGCTTCCAACTATTGTTGCGGATTTGAAAGAGAAAGGGATTGCTCAAGAAGATGACGGCGCACAAGTTGTATTCCTAGACGAATACAAAAACAAAGACGGCGACCCAATGGGCGTTATCATCCAGAAGCGCGACGGCGGTTTCCTTTACACAACAACCGACATTGCTTGTGCAAAATATCGTTTTGAGGAGCTAGGCGCAGACCGTGTGCTTTACTTCATCGACTCACGTCAACATCAGCACTTAATGCAAGCTTGGACTATCGTTCGTAAAGCAGGTTACATCCCTGAATCGGTTTCTCTTGAACACCACGCGTTCGGCATGATGTTAGGTAAAGACGGTAAGCCATTCAAAACTCGTGCTGGTGGTACGGTTCGTCTTGCTGATCTTCTTGATGAAGCAGAAAGTCGTGCTGCGCAACTGATCGAATCTAAGAACCCAGAACTAGCAGAAGACGAGAAGAAAGCAATCGCGAACACTGTTGCGATGGCAGCGGTTAAGTACGCAGACCTTTCTAAGCACCGTACGACTGACTACGTGTTCGATTGGGACAACATGCTTGCGTTCGAAGGCAACACGGCACCATACATGCAGTACGCATACACTCGTGTTGCTTCTGTATTCGCTAAAGCTGGCGTTTCTATGGACTCTCTTGAAGGAACAATAAAAGTCACTGAAGAGAAAGAAAAAGCGCTTATCGCGAAACTTCTACAATTCGAAGAAGCCGTTCAGTCTGTTGCTCGTGAAGGTCAACCACACATCATGTGTAGCTACTTGTTCGAACTAGCTGGTCAATTCTCTAGCTTCTACGAAGCGTGCCCTATCCTAGTTGCTGAAGACGAAGCTGTTAAGCAGAGCCGCCTGAAGCTTGCTGCACTAACAGCGAAGACAATTAAGCAAGGTTTATCGCTTCTAGGTATCGACACGCTAGAGCGCATGTAAGCGATTCGAGATTCGAGATTCGAGATTCGAGATTCGAGAAAATTAGAAAGGTTGGCGTGAAAGCGCCAACCTTTTGTTTTATCTGTCGTATACTGATTCAAACTATATGAATGGGAAGACAACAATGAGCTTTGAACTTCACCCACAGTTAGCAAAAGACACCACGCTTATCGGCGAATTTCCACTGAGCTTAGCTCTGCTACACAAAGATAACGCTGTGCCTTGGGTTATCTTGGTACCAAAACGTGCCAACCTAAAAGAGTTGCACCACTTACCAATGAAAGAACAACAGCAGTTCCTACATGAATCTCAAGCGGTAAGCCAAGCACTGGAAGCTACATTCCAACCAGATAAACTCAACCTTGGCGCACTAGGTAATGTGGTGCCACAACTGCACATCCACCATATTGCACGCTTCAAAGACGATATCGCGTGGCCTGGCCCAGTATGGGGCAACACCAAAGGCGAACAGCGCTGTGAAGAAGAGCAAGCCGCTATCCTGACTCGTATTCAAAACGTTCTGTCACTGAGCTCTATTTTCAAGAAAGCATAATTCGAATTGGTTTCGTTGAGCTTAAAAGCAAAACATTTCAGAAAAAGCACATAACAAAAAGCCGCTCATCTAAAAATAAGTGAGCGGCCTTTTTATTGTCTAATCTCGCCGTTTCAACGAGAGTATAAAACCAGAACTACATCATCACATTAAGCGACAGGCCATCTTGTTTGCTGATTGTGTAGCGAATGCGCGTTGTATGACCATGTTTGTTGGTATCGACCAAGCGAGATATCTTGCCTTTCTTGATCCACACATTCAGCATCGCATCGACGCCATCTTCACTCATGCCAAACTTTGCAGCGAGCTCTTTACGAGCCGCAACGCCGTGGCTATCAATGTATTGATGAAGTTCAGTTAAAATCATACTACTTGCACCTCTAGTGCTTTCTGCTTACTGCCCACTTTTTTGAAGACGCGATACGTCACCACAAAACCACCAGCAATCGCCACCATCCATACTGCACTTGCCACAGGATGCGCAGCAAAGTTTGCCGCTTGGTAGTAGAAAGTCGCACTAAAGTAACCAAGAGCCATCGTCCAAACCGCGATGAAGCGTGCAAAAGTTTGACCAAATTCACGAACATAAGCACCCATCGCTGCCACACAAGGCGTGTAAAGCAAGATAAGAATCAAGTAAGCGAATGCCGCATGACCAGATACAAACTTGTCTTTCAAGTTACCAAAGATAGAGGTATCGACTTCTTGGTCAGCTGCTACAGAGCTAGAGTCAGACAAGTCGCCAACTTCAATACCTAATGGATCTGAGTAGCTCAAACCGGCTAGGTTTTCAGGGATCGTCATTACCGCTTCTTGCAGGCTTGCTGCTAAGTCAAACTCAGCAGCTTCTTCATCAGAAGGCGTTGTGTAT
Organism: Vibrio kanaloae; assembly: GCF_024347535.1. Taxonomy (NCBI): domain Bacteria; kingdom Pseudomonadati; phylum Pseudomonadota; class Gammaproteobacteria; order Vibrionales; family Vibrionaceae; genus Vibrio; species Vibrio kanaloae. The sequence goes on from NZ_AP025497.1 coordinate 2,231,180, forward strand.
AGGCTATTTAATGTACCAACAACGGCTTCTTTAGCGAAAATACCTGTGATGATACCAACCGTTGCAGGCCAGTTCTCTTCAGTAATACCAATTGGTTGGAATACAGGTGTTACAACTTGAGCTGCTCTAGACAGTACTGAGTTTTCGCTATCTTCGTTACCAAAGCTGCCGTCCATACCTAGAGAGTTTAGGAAGCTAAGAATAGCCACAACCATCACGATTGTTTTACCTGCACCAAGTACGAAACGCTTCAGCTTCTGCCAAGTTTTCAACATTACGTTTTGCACTGTCGGCAATTCGTAATCTGGCATTTCCATCACTAAGCTATCGCTGCTACCTGGGTAGATCGTGTTTTTCAGGAAAAGGCCCGTAAATACAGAAGCAACGATACCCATGATGTACAGAGCGAATACTACGTTTTGACCCGCGCCTGGGAAGAACGCCGCTGCGAACAGTGCGTATACCGGTAAACGAGCACCACATGACATAAACGGCGCCATTGATGCTGCCAATTTACGTTCGCGCTCTTGGTCAAGAGTACGAGTTGCCATGATTGAAGGCACGTTGCAACCAAAGCCCAGTACAAGTGGGACGAATGCTTTACCCGGTAAACCAATCTTCTGCATCACTTTATCAAGTACGAATGCAGCACGAGCCATGTAGCCTGAGCTTTCTAGTACCGCTAAGAATAGATAAAGCGCAGCGATAACAGGAATAAAGGTCGCAACCGTTTGGATACCACCGCCAATACCATCGGCCAATATAGTGACTAGCCAAACAGGCAAGTGACCATCTAATAGGTGATGACCGCCATCAACCAAGATTGCCCCAACACCGATATCAAAGAAGTCGATAAACGCACTACCGATATTGATAGAGAACATGAACATCAGGTACATGATAACGAAGAAGAAAGGAATACCGACCCATTTGTTCAAAATGAATTGATCTGCTTTTTCTGTGAAGTTGCGGCTTAGCTTACCTTCGCTGCGACGCACACGCTTACAAAGGTCATGTAAGAATGTGTATTTCGCATCAGCGACAGCAAGGTCGATATCAAAGTCAGCACCAAGACGTACGCCATCAATTTGAGTACGAGTCAGCGGAGCCAGTCCATTCAATACCAAGTAATCATTTTCTAAAGCACGAATCGCTAGCGCTCGGTGAGATACGTCAGCATCATCAAATTGTGACTCAACAGAAGGGATAAGAGCTTCTAACGCGGCATCGTAATCAATAGAGATAGGATCAAGGCTCACACCTTGAACAAGCAGTTTATGCAGACGCTCTTTAAAGCGAACCACTTGGCCTTTGTCGTTTGCAGACAAGCTTAGAACTGGGCAACCTAACTCTTTCTCTAATGCTTTAAGGTTAATCACCTGACGTTCGCGCTTTAATACATCCATTTTGTTCAACACAACGATCATTGGGCGACCCAACTCACGTAGCTGTAATGTCATATATAAGCTTCGTTCTAGACAGCTAGCGTCGACAACATTAATGATCACATCTGCTGGGTGAGTTAAAACAGCGCGAGACGCGATAGACTCATCGATGCTGTTCGCATCATTACCACTGTCTAGTGCGTAGATACCCGGTAAATCCGTTAGTTGAAACTGATCACCAGCGTGCGAATATACGCCCGTCTTCTTCTCTACAGTTACACCGACCCAGTTACCAACGTGCTGCTTGGCACCAGTCAATGCATTAAATAATGTTGTTTTACCACTATTCGGGTTACCAACGGTGAGAACTTGATAATCCATTTAGATAACCTCGATTTGTTCTGCGATGCTTTCACGAATGGCGATTGAAACCCCTCTCACTTCAACTTGAAGCGGATCCCCCATAGGTGCACGGCGAATCAGAGTCACCTCGGTTTTCGGCAACATACCCATGACCATGAGTTTTTTTCTAACTTCTGGTGTTAAACCGGTTAGCGCAACAATAGAAGCCGCTGTGCCTTGCTCTAGTTGTGAGAGTTTCATAAGTACCCAATCCGTGACTGATAATGAGAAATATTGTTATTAGCGTCATAATACACATGCATGACCACAATTCTATTGTGTAAAATCAAAGTTTTCGGAAATACATACTCGTAAATTTCGTTAAAACCGTTTACGTCAAAAACGTTATTTTCAACAGTTATCGAGGTCTTCCCTATGGCTATCAATCACAAAAACACCAAACAAACACATAGATATCAACAAGTTACAATGTTGTCGCATTTATCACAGATATCTGGCGTTAATTTTATAAGTAAAATAAGTAGCAAACCGTATAGTTACTCCATCGAAGAGAAACTCCTTCTCTTTAATTTTATTCCAGAGGTGATGTGGTTTTCCATATCACTCCGGCAGCAAGCGAAGGTGTCCTTGGCACCCGTGGTATAGTCCCCCGGCTATACCACGATATTTTTTTTCGTTTCCAATCTCTCTATCCACAAAAACATTTAATACTTCTAGCCCCGTATCTCATAAAAAAGCCCCAACACTAATGTCGAGGCTCCTGTATATTTATCCATTTTTGCGCCACACCTGATCAATCTTCGTTATTTTCCGCAAACTTAGACGGAGACATACCAAAATGGTGCTTAAACCGCTGGCTGAAATAGGAAGGGTCATTGAAGCCTGAATCAAAAGCGACGTCTGATACCTTTTCTCCGGCCAATAACCTTTCACACGCATGCTCCAGACGAACCTCGTTAAGGTGTTCTTTAAATGTTTTATCATAGGCAGATTTGAAGCGCCGTTGTAAGCTTCTCTCAGACATAAACAGGTATTTAGCAGCAGTTGCAGTGCCAAACTCCGCATCGGCATAGTGTTCACTAACAAGATGAGACACTTTATTTTGCCACTCTTGTTCTGCGCTAAGTTTCTGTTGCTCAGGCGTTGAGGTTGCAAGTTTGATGGTTTCAATTCTCTCAATCGTACTTGCTTCGAGCCTGTCTAACACTTGAAACTCGATAGGCCACGAAAGCTGAATTTTATTCTGAGAGTCAGAGACAAAAACGTTAAGTTGACCACCGCTTTGATTCATCAATAACGGTAATTTATCGATATTAATATCTGCTGACTTTCCATTGCTCTCATTTATCGATGAAGCTAATTTGGGGAAAGGCATGCCATGATCGCGAATGGTAACGACTAAATGCTCTTCAACCTCTTCTACTAAGACCAACATGCTCTGCGATTTAAAATTTCTCTTAATGATGCTCGCCACTAGGCTGTTAAAAATGATATCCAGATTGAAATACAGCAACGACACATGCCTGTACTTAGTTTCAACTTTAATATCGAGTTCAATACCTGTTTTTGCCAACTCACTTTTCCACGCTTTAAGCACAGCTTCCAAAACTAAGATCACATCGCAACAAACTGTCCCCGATTCTTCTTGGCTATTACTAAGTTGAGCAAGCCCGTTTTTCAATGCCAGGATTGGTGACCGACCTAGGTCATCATTCCAACTAGGAAGCAGCGCAGCAACATGGCTGACTTCATCGGAAAGCTCTTTCGCTGTATGAGATACCAAAACATTTTTAACCAACAGCTGTTTTTTAAGTTGTTGATTGGTTGTCAACAAGATGCGACTTTGGTGCCTCATTTGGTCCGTTTTTAATGCGACTTGCGCTTTTAGGTGTCTGTTGGCAAAAGTGACATAGCGCGAGCGCCAAAAAACGAGAACAGTAACCAAGCCGATTAATATAATAAAAGAGCTCGCTACAGCCCAGCTACTCAAGTACCAAGGCTCTGCAATTGAAAAGCTTTGGGTAGTAGACACAAATCGATAGTGAGAGTCCTGCACTGGTTTAACTTCAAGTGTGTAATCACCAGGAAGTAAATGATCCAATGTTAATAGTCCCCCCTCAAATTCGCTCCAAGGTTCATCATCGTTAAGTCGATATTCCATAGCGGTTGCGAATGATGCAGGTAAAATACCAAGCTTAAAACTAATGGATGAACCGTAAGGCATTTCCTCTAAATCAACCGTTTTTCCGCCAAGTGATACGGTTTGTTGATTGACACTTATCTTACTAAGCAATGCTCGGCTATGAGGAGTTGTTGATACCAATAGCTCATTAGACAATGCACTCACTACACCATACTTAGAGCCTAAGACCACTCTGGATGATTGACTTTCTTCACTATAAAACACCGTGCAAGCGCCAACTGACAACTCATTATTAATTAAACCAAATGGAGAACCGATGTGTTTATACAATTGCCCATCGAGTCCATAGTAGCTAATACCTTTTGAGGACCCTAACCAAATACCATCATCGTCACTAATCAAGCAATTAGGGCTAATGTTATCTTCAATGAGAGCCACCTCTTCTATGACGTTGGTATTATAAGGAATTCGGTATACGCCGTAACTACTAGCAAACCACTGCGACCCATCTTTGGCTTTCTCGATATCAAGCACTTTGCCAAACCGTTCACTCGAACGGCTAAAACTGATTCTTTTGTCAACAAATGAATAAAAACCGTGATCCGTGCCGATATAAATACTGTCTTTTAAGCCTATATCGAGAGCCGTTATTTTCGCCGGCAAAAACTTATCAACTAACCAATCTGCTCCATAAGATGTCAGTTCCATTGCCTCAATAGATAAAGAATAAAGGTTTTGCCCAGAACTCATCCAAAGAACTTGGTTTGCCTGAAGTGCAAAGTTTTCGACGTGTACGCCCACTATGGCTCTTGGTAAATCTAGAGGTATAGGCTTTAAGGTATTAGTATCAAAGCTAATTATTCCCTCTTCGGTCGCAAGCCAAATAGAGGAAGAAAACAACTCAATATCTTGGACTGGTTTGGGATAAACACGTATCGGACGTTCATCGCTATCAGAGTTGACTAAATACAGCCCCATTGAAGAAGCAATCCAAGACCTACGGTCATTAACTGGCACTACCTTATTTATCACGACATTACTAGAGTGCATGTCCATCCCATCTAATGGCATTCTAGAGAACGTCTTGCTGAATAATGAGAAGTACCGAATCCCATTATTCGTCGCGATCCACATTCCACCTGCGTGGTCGTTTACCAGCGAATATATTTTCTCGCCTGGTAATGAAAAACCTTGATTGGCCGATTGTGCAAATCGTGTAATTTGACCCGTAATAAAATTATAGCTAATAAGTCCATGTTCCGTGCCTATCCAATATTGGTCAGGCGTTTCAGCAAAAGAGAGGACGTGCGACCCACGAACCCAAGTCTCTTTATTTGAATTAGTGAGATCGACAATCACTGCACCATTTAATGTGCCAATAACTAGCTCTCGTCTTGCCTTCGAGAAATAAACCGTCTCAATATGGTTCTTCTCTGATGCTTTGACATGAGTAAATTCTTGGTCCTCTGAAAGGTAAACACCTGCGTTTGTCGCTAACACCCACTTTGACAGCACCTTTTCAGCGTCATTAATTACAATGTCACTACTGTTGTTATATCGATATAACTTAAGCAGTGAATAGGTATCAAATTCTAAAGACTGAGTGTTGTAAGTATAAAAATTACTGCCATCTGTCACCCATATAAAATCACCAGATGATCCGATATTCGCGATCTCAGAACCAGGGCTGAGACTAAATACGAGCTCATTGCCAATACCTGGGCTATGTCGATACACCTCATTATCGAAAAAAGTCCAAAATTCATCATTAAGGAACGCGACCCTTTCTGAGGAGAATTGCAAAAGGCTACCCTTTCTAGGGAACAGGGTTCGACCATCATAAAAAAGTATTTTTCCATGTACATCATGAAGCCAGAGCCCACCTCCGGCACCCAAGTATAGCTTTTTAGCCGCAAGAAAGTTCCCTTGCGCTTGAACGGGCAAAGGGTAGAAAACAGAGGATGATGTATTTACCGCAAGAACGCTAAATGAAATGCTCATTAATATGAACATTTTGAAGATAATTCGATACAACTTTAAATCCTGAACAGAAAAAACACATGAAAATTTGTGTGCCCACAACGCTTATCGTTGCTTAACCAAAAACTGAGTTTTTTTGTGCTTATTATTATCTTTCTATTTTAGCTGAAATTAACAAAGGAGAAAGGAGGTTTGCTATTTGTTGAAAGGTTTTATCTTAGCGGTCACGAAAATGCCGCAAAATGCGGCATGATTAATCAATAATCGAAAGTAAATAGAGTATTAAACACTCATCATAAAAGACTATTTTGCTAAACAACTTGTATAACTATCTGTAAGTTGCTGAAGAAATTCGAAATAACTGCCTTTTTTAACTTCAACATCAGAACCTACCGGGTCAAGTTGTCCTTGTTTTGTTTGGCTACCTCGAGTCACCGATTCAATCACAGCAGGGGTAAATTGAGGCTCAGAGAACACACACTGAACATTTTCACGCACCAGAGTTTTCTTAATAGCGATCAGGCTTTTTGCACCCGGTTTACGTTCAGGGCTTACCGTGAAGTGACCTAAATTATTCAGCTCAAACTCTTGCTCAAAATAGCCATACGCATCATGGAACACGTAATAACCTTTGTCTTTGACTGGTGCAAGTTGCTCACGAATAGACTGTTGCTTCCCTTTCAATGCAATCAAGAATGAGTCTAGGTTCTCTTGGTACGCCATTGCGTTGTCAGGGTCAGTTTCAATCAGCTTAGCTGAGATGTATTTTGCTGCTACTTCAACTTGATCGATACCCAACCAAAAATGCGGGTCATGGCTGCCGTGATTATGTCCTTCATGAGCATCGTGATCATGCTCTTCACGTCCGAACTCTCTCAAGTTAATGCCTGGTATCTCACTGATCTGGATGACGTCCTCTTTTGAACCAATCACTTTAGTCAAGAAGGCTTCGAGGTCAGGACCAAACCAAACGACCATATCGGCACTGTGAACTTTTTTCACATCCGATGGCTTAAGCGCATAGTCGTGCGGTGAAGCATTGCTGTTCATTAGCACATCCGGTTGATTAACGCCTTGTGTTAATTCTGTCACAAGCATTTGAATTGGCTTAAAGCTTGTTAGAATAGTACTGGCACTTGCAACACTTGGCGTTAAAAGCAACGTAGCAAGTATAAAAGATGGACGTGACATAATTCCTCGATAATAGAAAAGTAGCTTAGGCTTGAGGTAAATGTTACATTATAACATTGGTGAATTGCAAATGAGTTCTATTCATGGATAACTTAATCCAACTAGATTCTGTGAGCGTCGAGTTTGACGGTCGAAAAGTTCTAGACAACATATCTCTAAATTTAGAGCGTGGTAGAATCACCACCCTAATTGGGCCAAACGGTGCAGGAAAGTCGACATTAGTAAAAGTGGTACTGGGCCTACAAACCAAGTTTTCAGGTACAATAAAAAAGGCTCATAAGCTGAAAATTGGCTATGTACCACAGAAATTAAAGCTCAATGATTCACTGCCTCTTAACGTTGAACGCTTTCTTAAGCTCACTGGCAAATTTAGCCAGCAAGAGATCCTTGAAGCTTTAAAACTTGTTGGTGCTGAACACCTACAAAAAAGCAACATGCATCAATTGTCTGGCGGTGAAAACCAACGTGTGCTAATTGCTCGTTCATTACTAAGAAGACCAGACCTACTGGTTCTTGATGAACCAGCTCAAGGCGTTGATGTTCAAGGGCAAATCGACCTGTATGACTTGATTGACACCATTCGTCACCGCTTTGGTTGTGCCGTATTTATGGTTTCACACGATCTGCATTTAGTGATGGCAAAAACAGACGATGTGATCTGTTTGCACCACCATATCTGTTGTTCAGGTGCACCAGCAGACATCAGACACCACCCATCGTATATCGCACTCTTCGGCACCGCGACCCAAGAGACGCTAGCGTTTTATCATCACCAACATGACCATCACCATCATGATCTCGCTGGGCAGCCTGTCGAAGGCGACGTACATGAATGTTCAAACCATAAACACGGACACCACTAATGCTTGAGTTTCTTCTTCCCTCTATTTTAGCTGGCTTGGGCATTGCTCTAATCGCGGGGCCACTAGGTTCTTTTGTGGTTTGGCGAAAGATGGCTTACTTTGGAGATACCCTTGCTCACGCCTCTTTGATGGGCTTAGCGCTTGGCTTCTTATTCAATATTAATTTGTACTTAGCGCTGCTGATTTGCTGTTTGATGCTGGCGGTGTTACTGGTTACGTTACAAAAGCAAAAGCTAGTCGCGACCGATACCCTACTCGGTATTTTGGCGCACAGTGCACTCTCATTAGGTCTTGTAGCAGTCAGCTTCTTGGACAATGTTCGTGTCGATCTAATGAGTTACCTATTTGGTGACTTGCTGGCGGTTTCTCCGACCGACTTAGTATTTATCTATGCGGGTGCCGCCGTGATTGGACTGGTACTTGCAATCTTTTGGCGACCGCTATTGTCGACGACCGTTAACGAAGATCTCGCAGCGGTTGACGGCATCAACATTGATTTAATGCGTCTTATCTTGATGCTATTGGTTGGGATCGTAATTGCGGTAGGTATGAAGTTTGTTGGTGCATTAATCATGACATCATTGCTTATCATTCCAGCAGCAACGGCAAGAAAGTTCGCCAATACACCCGAGCAAATGGCATTTCTCGCATCGATTATTGGCTCTATCGCTGTGTTCGGTGGATTAAGCTTGTCTTGGTTCTATGACACACCAGCTGGCCCTTCTGTGGTTATCAGTGCGGCGGCAATGTTTATGCTGTCTCAAATGTACAGAACCAGCGCCTAAAGTGAATAGTCGGGATTCATTCTGGCTTTTAACAACACAACAGTTGATGCGGCAATTATTTACAAAAGAGCCGCTCACAAAAGAAAAAGGCTTGGTCAGTGACCAAGCCTTTTTAATATCATTCAATTAACTTCTATCTCAATCGATAAAAGCCAGCTGATTACCAACCTGTGATTTCACGTAGGCCTTTACCGATGTCAGCAAGAGACTTAACTGTCTTAACGCCTGCTGCTTCTAGTGCTGCGAATTTATCTTCAGCAGTACCTTTACCGCCAGAGATGATTGCGCCTGCATGGCCCATACGTTTACCCGGAGGAGCAGTAACACCAGCGATGTAAGAAACAACTGGCTTAGTTACATTCGCTTTGATGAACTCAGCCGCTTCTTCTTCCGCAGTACCGCCGATCTCACCAATCATTACGATTGCTTCAGTTTCAGGGTCTTCTTGGAAAAGCTTTAAAATATCAATGAAGTTAGAACCTGGGATAGGGTCACCACCGATACCAACACACGTAGACTGACCAAAGCCTTCATCTGTTGTTTGCTTAACTGCTTCGTACGTCAGAGTACCGCTGCGAGATACGATGCCTACTTTACCCTTCTTGTGGATATGGCCAGGCATGATACCAATCTTACACTCGTCTGGAGTGATAAGACCTGGACAGTTAGGACCGATCATGCGAACGCCAGTTTCTTCTAGCTTCACTTTAACGTCGATCATATCTGTTGTAGGGATACCTTCAGTGATCGTTACGATCAGTTCGATACCTGCATCAATCGCTTCTAGGATTGCATCTTTACAGAAAGGAGCTGGCACGTAGATAACGGTTGCAGTTGCGCCAGTTACTTCGACCGCTTCACGTACTGTGTTGAATACTGGAAGGCCTAGGTGAGTTTGACCACCTTTACCAGGTGAAACACCACCAACCATTTGCGTACCGTATGCGATAGCTTGGTCTGAGTGGAATGTACCTTGACCGCCAGTGAAACCCTGACAGATTACTTTAGTGTCTTTGTTAATTAATACAGACATTATTTAGCCTCCGCAGCAGCAACAACTTTCTGAGCAGCATCTGTTAGAGATTCAGCTGCAATGATATCAACATCAGAATTAGCAAGTACTTCGCGACCTAGGTCTGCGTTTGTACCTTCTAGACGAACAACGACAGGAACTGTTACGCCTACTTCTTTAACTGCACCGATAATACCTTCAGCGATCATGTCACAACGAACGATGCCACCGAAGATGTTTACTAGTACTGCTTTAACATTGTCATCAGAAAGGATGATCTTGAATGCTTCAGCTACACGTTCTTTTGTCGCGCCGCCGCCTACATCAAGGAAATTTGCTGGCTTGCCGCCGTGTAGGTTTACGATATCCATCGTACCCATAGCAAGGCCTGCACCGTTAACCATACAGCCAACGTTGCCATCTAGTGCTACGTAGTTCAGTTCCCACTGTGCTGCGTGTGCTTCGCGCTCATCTTCTTGAGATGGATCGTGCATTTCACGCAGTTTTGGCTGACGGTACATTGCGTTTGAGTCAATGTTGATCTTGCCGTCAAGACAAAGCAGGTTGCCTTCGCCAGTAATTACAAGCGGGTTGATTTCTAGTAGGGCTAGGTCGTACTGAGAGAACATTTGGCCAAGACCCATGAAGATCTTAACGAACTGTTTGATTTGATCGCCAACTAGACCAAGTTTGAACGCCAATTCACGGCCTTGGTAAGCTTGAGGGCCCACTAGAGGATCGATCGCTGATTGGTGAATCAACTCTGGAGTTTCTTCAGCGATTTTCTCAATGTCCACACCGCCTTCAGTTGACGCCATGAATACAATTTTGCGCGTTGCACGGTCAACAACAGCACCTAGGTAAAGCTCGTTAGCAATATTCGATGCTTCTTCAACTAGGATCTTTGTTACAGGCTGACCATTAGCGTCTGTTTGGTAAGTTACTAGGTTTTTACCTAGCCACTTTTGTGCAAACTCTTTAACGCCTTCTTTCGTGTCATGTAGCTCTACGCCGCCTGCCTTACCGCGGCCACCAGCGTGTACTTGACACTTAACGACTTTCTTGGCTGTACTGATACGACCTGCAGCTTCGAAAGCTTCTTGTGCAGTATCACATGCGAAACCTTCTGGTACAGGCAAACCGAATTCTGCAAACAGCTGTTTGGCTTGGTATTCATGCAAATTCATTTTGATATTCCGTTTATTTTCCCTTAAGGGATTATTATTTCCATAACGACACAGTTTCCTGTGTTACGTCTGTAGGGTCTTCTCAAATCAACTGCTGTCCATTTTCTAATGGCTTTACAGTTCAATTGAAGGCCAGACGTTGAGCAGCCTAGCCTTTGAAACTTTTCACGTCTAGCTAACGGGGTTAACTAGACGTTTTAGCGATACTAAACGTCTAATAGTAGACGTGCAGGATCTTCTAGAAGCTCTTTGATGGTCACTAGGAAGCCAACTGATTCACGACCATCAATTAGACGGTGGTCGTAAGAAAGCGCTAGGTACATCATTGGTAGAATCTCTACCTTGCCATCAACAGCCATTGGACGGTCTTGGATTTTGTGCATACCCAAAATTGCCGCTTGAGGAGGGTTGATGATTGGCGTAGACATTAGAGAACCAAAGACACCACCGTTTGTGATAGTGAAGTTACCGCCCATCAGTTCATCAACAGTTAGCTTGCCGTCACGGCCTTTGATCGCTAGCTCTTTGATGCCTTTTTCGATATCAGCGAAACCTAGTGTGTCACAGTCTTTCAGTACTGGAGTCACTAGACCACGTGGCGTAGATACCGCCATGCTGATGTCGAAGTAGTTGTGGTAAACGATATCGGTACCATCGATAGAAGCGTTCACTTCTGGGAAGCGCTTCAGTGCTTCTGTTACTGCTTTCACGTAGAAAGACATGAAACCAAGACGCGTATCGTGACGCTTCTCGAATTGGTCTTTGTACTGCTTACGAAGGTCCATGATTGGCTTCATGTTCACTTCGTTGAAAGTCGTCAGCATTGCTGTGCTGTTTTTCGCTTCTAGAAGACGGTTTGCAACTGTCTTACGTAGGCGAGTCATAGGCACGCGTTTTTGGCTACGAGCCGCCGCTGGCGCTTCAACTGCTGGTGCAGATGCTGCTGCCGGAGCCGCTTTCGCTGCTGCTAGGTGTGCGTCGATGTCTTCACGAGTAATACGACCACCAACACCAGTGCCTTTAACGTCAGCTGGTTGTAGGTTGTGCTCAGCAAGCAGGCGACGAACAGCTGGGCTTAGTGCATCGTTGTTCTCTTCTGTTAGCGCAGCTTTATGGCGCTTATCAGGAGATGCTTCTGTATCTTCAGTGGTGTCTTTCGTTGGTTCACCAGCGACAGCACCCGGCTTGATTTTAGCCAGAAGCTGCTTCGAAAGTACCGTAGCACCCTCTTCTTCGATGATAGCTTCCAGAACACCCGCTTCAGGAGCCGGTACTTCTAGAACTACTTTATCTGTTTCGATATCTACAATGACTTCATCACGTGCAACCGCTTCGCCCGGTTTTTTGTGCCAAGTAGCAACTGTTGCATCAGCCACAGATTCAGGTAAATCTGGAACCAGAATTTCAATTGTCATGTGCGTATTTTCCTTTTACTTCTAGTTCTTAAGTAGGGTCAAAGCGTCGTCAACTAACGCTTTTTGTTGTTTCAAGTGTACCGACATATAGCCAACAGCTGGTGATGCTGATGCAGGACGACCTGCGTATTGAATATCAGCACCTACTGGGATAGCAGCTCGGAAATTATGCTGGCTACTGTACCAAGCACCTTGGTTTTGTGGCTCTTCTTGACACCAAACGTAATCGACTACATTTGTGTACTGTGTGATAGCAGCTCTCACATCCTCATAAGGGAACGGGTAAAGTTGCTCAATACGTACAATAGCGACATCGTCTTGCTCGTTCTTACGTCTTTGGTCAAGCAGGTCAAAGTAAACCTTACCTGAACAGAACACGACGCGTTTTACGTTCTCAGGAACCAGATCATCTATTTCTGCGATAGCTGGTTGGAACGTGCCTTCTGCTAGGTCTTCCATAGAAGAAGTACACAGAGGATGACGAAGCAATGATTTTGGTGACATTACAATCAGGGGGCGACGCATTGGACGAACAACCTGACGGCGGATCATGTGGTAAACCTGAGCGGGTGTTGAAGGAACAACAACCTGCATGTTTTGTTCAGCACATAACTGAAGGTAACGCTCAAGACGAGCAGAAGAGTGCTCAGGGCCTTGGCCTTCATAACCGTGAGGAAGTAGCATTGTTAGACCACATAAACGTGCCCACTTTTGCTCACCTGACGAGATAAATTGGTCGATAACCACTTGTGCACCGTTTGCGAAGTCACCAAATTGTGCTTCCCAAAGCGTTAGACCACCAGGCTCTGCTGTCGCGTAACCATACTCAAACGCCAGTACAGCTTCTTCAGATAACACGGAGTCAAACACTTGGAATGGCCCTTGTTTATCATGAATGTTCTCAAGAGGAACATACGTGCTAGCATCAGATTGGTTGTGCAGTACTGAGTGACGGTGGAAGAAAGTACCACGACCAGAATCTTGGCCAGAAATACGAATACGTTTTCCGTCGTCAACCAGTGTTGCGTAAGCCAGAGTTTCAGCCATACCCCAATCGACTTGTTTCTCACCATTCACCATGGCAATTCGATCGTTGTACAGTTTATTGACTCGGCTTTGCAGCTTATGGCTGTCTGGGTATTGGCAAAGTTTGTTACCAAGCTCTTTTAGACGCTCGAGATCAACTTTGTTATCCCACTCAATATTCCAGTCGTGCCCTAGGTAAGGAGACCAGTCTACTGAATGAAGTGCCATCGGACGCCACTCTTTAACCACAACTTCACCGTGATCAAGCGCATCACGATATTCGTTAACGAGTTGCGTAGAAGTATCAATACCAAACTCACCACGCTCCATCAACACATCTGCATAAAGCTTGCGTGGTGTTGGGTGCTTCTTGATTTTTTGATACATCAAGGGCTGTGTTGCATTCGGCTCATCGGCTTCGTTGTGACCGTGGCGACGGTAACAAACCAAATCAATAACAACATCACGTTTGAACGTATTTCGGTAATCTAATGCAAGGCGAGACACAAATGCCACCGCTTCTGGATCATCCGAGTTCACGTGGAAAATAGGCGCCTGAACCATCTTTGCAATATCAGTACAGTACATAGTAGAACGAGTATCGCGAGGGTTAGATGTTGTAAAACCAACTTGGTTGTTTACAACGATACGAACCGTACCGCCTACACAGAAACCACGAGCTTGAGACATGTTAAACGTCTCTTGTACCACACCTTGGCCAGCAATAGCAGAATCACCGTGGATAGTAATTGGAAGTACACGACTGCCATCTTTATCGTCTAGGCGATCTTGGCGTGCACGTACTGAACCGATAACTACCGGGTTTACAATTTCTAAGTGAGATGGGTTAAATGCTAATGCTAAGTGAACGTTGCCGCCTGGTGTTGCGAAGTCCGCAGAGAAACCTTGGTGGTATTTCACATCACCAGTTCCCCATGTATCGTCGTGCTTACCTGCAAATTCGTCAAATAGGTCTTGTGGCTTTTTGCCGAGCACGTTGACCAGCATATTTAGACGACCACGGTGCGCCATACCAACAACAACTTCACGCATACCTTGACCACCAGCATGACGAATAAGTTCCTTCGTCATTGGGATCAACGCATCGCCACCTTCCAATGAGAAGCGTTTTGCGCCTGGGAATTTAGCACCAAGATAGCGCTCAAGACCTTCAGCAGCGGTTAGCTCTTCTAGGAAAGCTTGCTTTTCTTCTTTATCGAAGGAGGGTTGACCAGAAACAGACTCTAAACGTTGTTGAATCCAACGTTTTTGCTCTGTATTCGTCATGTGCATGTATTCAGCACCAATAGAGCCACAATACGTTTGCTTTAGAGATTTGTAGAGATCTTTAAGTACCATCGTCTCTTGGCCAATGGCGTAAGATCCGACGTTAAACGTCTCATTGAGGTCATCTTGGGTAAGAGTGTGGAAAGAGGGATCCAGTTCAGCGACTGTATCTCTTTTCCATAAACCTAGGGGGTCTAAATTTGCAGCTTGATGCCCTCGGAATCGATAAGCATTGATAAGTTGCAGAACCTTTACTTGTTTCGCATCGACATCTGGATCACTAACTTGGACATTGTAATGCTTTGTTTCTTGAGCGAGTCGACGGAAGTATTCACGAATGCGAGAGTGTGGTTGTTCCACCGTTTCTGAAGCTTGCACAGGCAATTCTTCGAAAACACTTCTCCATTCGTCACTTACCGAGTCGGGGTCACTTAGATACAGTTCGTAGAGTTCTTCTACGTACGTTGCATTGGCGCCAGCCAAGTGTGAAGACTCGAGCCATGCCTTCATCACGCCGTTGTGCATATTTTCCCTTAACCAGTAGTTTTCACGTTTGCTGCGGTCTATGCCGAGCTATTAAAAGGCCGCCCCAAAGCTTCTAGGGCGGCAATTTTTCATATCACTTAAACCGAGCGATTCACTAACATGGTCTTGATGTGACCAATCGCTTTCGTCGGATTTAATCCCTTAGGACAAACACTTACACAATTCATGATGCCATGGCAACGAAAAACGCTAAATGCATCATCAAGATCGGACAAACGTTCATCTGTCGCTGTATCTCGGCTATCAATTAGCCAACGGTACGCTGCAAGCAGGCCTGCTGGTCCGATGAATTTATCAGGGTTCCACCAGAACGATGGGCAAGATGTTGTACAACATGCACACATGATACATTCGTACAATCCATCTAAGTGCGCACGTTCCTCAGGGCTTTGTAAGTTTTCACGTGCCGGTGGTACATTGCCATCAGACACTAAGAATGGCTTCACTTTCTCGTAGTTATCGTAGAACTGAGTCATGTCTACAATCAGGTCACGAACAACAGGCAAGCCAGGCAATGGACGAATCACAATCTTGTCTTGGCCAGAAAGCGCAGACAATGGAGTGATACACGCCAGACCGTTTTTACCATTCATGTTCAAACCATCCGAACCACATACACCTTCACGGCATGAGCGACGGAATGAGATAGTTGGATCTTGCTCTTTCAACAGAATAAGCGCATCCAAAAGCATCATGTCTGAACCTTCATCCACCTCTAAGGTGTATTCCTTCATATAAGGCTTCTGGTCGACATCCGGATTGTAACGGTATAAAGAGAAATTAAGTTTCATGATCATATCTCCTTAGTACGTACGAGCTTTAGGTGGGAACGCTTCACGATGAATAGGTTCCATATTGACACCACGCTTAGTCATGCTCTCTGACTCTGGATTGTAAAGAGAGTGACATAGCCACTGCTCATCATCACGGTCAGGGAAATCGAATCGAGCGTGTGCACCACGACTCTCTGTACGGAAGTTTGCAGCAACAGCCGTTGCGAATGCCGTTTCCATCAGATTTTCAAGCTCTAGACACTCGATACGTTGCGTGTTGAACTCTGTCGATTTGTCAGATAGGTGTGCATTCTTCAGACGCTCGCGAATCGCTTTAAGCTCTTCTAGGCCTTCCGCCATTGCTTTACCTTCACGGAATACAGAGAAGTTATTCTGCATACATTGCTGTAGATCTTTGCGGATTTGCGCTGGGTCTTCACCGTCAGTGCTGTTTTCCCAACGGTTGTAACGTTCTAGTGAACGCTCAATGTCAGCTTCTGTTGCTGGTTTCGCTTCGTCTTGCTTCTTCAGTGTCTCACCTAGGTGTAGACCTGTTGCACGACCAAATACGACCAAATCAAGTAGTGAGTTACCACCTAGACGGTTGGCGCCATGTACTGATACTGATGCGATTTCACCACAAGCAAATAGGCCCTGGATTTCAACATCGCTACCGTCTTCAGTTTGCGTAATAGCTTGACCAGAAACTTGTGTTGGAACACCACCCATCATGTAGTGACATGTTGGGATTACTGGAATTGGCTCTTTCACTGGATCAACGTGAGCAAAGGTACGAGACAGTTCACATACACCAGGAAGACGAGACTCAAGTGTCTCTTTACCTAGGTGATCAAGTTTCAGCTTGATGTGTGGACCCCAAGGACCATCGCAGCCGCGACCTTCACGAATTTCAACCATCATTGAACGAGCAACAACATCACGACCCGCTAAGTCTTTAGCGTTTGGTGCATAACGTTCCATGAAGCGTTCGCCATCTTTATTGAGAAGGTAACCCCCCTCACCACGGCACCCTTCTGTTACCAATACACCTGCGCCAGCGATACCCGTTGGGTGGAACTGCCACATTTCGATGTCTTGCATAGGAACGCCAGCACGAATCGCCATACCAACACCGTCACCAGTGTTAATGTGTGCATTGGTTGTTGATGCGTAGATACGACCAGCACCACCAGTCGCAAGGATTGTTGCCTTCGCTTTGAAGTAGCAAACCTCGCCCGTTTCCATACAAAGCGCGGTAGTACCTAAGATTGCACCATCTTCGTTTTTAACAAGATCCAGTGCATACCACTCAGAGAAAACCGTCGTTTTGTGTTTAATGTTTTGTTGGTAAAGCGTATGAAGCAGTGCGTGACCAGTACGGTCGGCTGCAGCTGCGGTACGAGCCGCTTGCTCACCACCAAAGTTTTTAGATTGACCACCGAAAGGACGCTGGTAAATAGTACCGTTCTCAAAACGAGAGAAAGGTAGGCCCATTTTTTCGAGTTCGATTACCGACTCAGGACCGTTTTTACACATGTATTCGATAGCGTCTTGGTCACCGATGTAATCAGAACCTTTTACTGTGTCATACATATGTTGTTCCCAATGGTCTTCATGCGCGTTACCAAGAGCAACAGTGATGCCGCCTTGCGCTGAAACCGTATGAGAACGAGTAGGGAAAACTTTAGAAAGCAATGCACAAGAAAGGCCTTGCTCAGAAATTTGCAGTGCGGCACGCATACCTGCACCACCAGCGCCGATAACTACGGCATCAAACTCACGAACAGGAATAGTCACTTACGCACCCCACAAAATAAACAGACCAGAGAAGAAATATCCAAGAAGAACTGCAACAACACCGACTTGAAGACCAACACGCAGTTTTGCGCATTTGATGTAGTCAGTTAGTACTTGCCATAGGCCGATCCACGCGTGAACCAAAACAGAAGTAAGCGCTAACATGGTGAAGACTTTAGTGAAGGTTCCACCAAAGAATTGCGTCCAAGATGCGTAAGAGATATCACCAGAGAAAGCACAGAAGCTCACTAGGTAGATAGTGTAAAGCGTCATAATGATGGCAGTTGCACGAATCAATAGATAATCGTGAACACCATTACGACCAAAAGTGGAAACGTTGTTTACCATACTAAGATCCCCGCTAATAGAGACAATACCGCTGTTGCTGCGAATGCAACCTTAGCGCTCTTAGCGCCAGACTCCAGCTCTTCAAAGTGACCTAAGTCCATAAGAAGGTGACGAATACCACCAGCAATGTGGTAAGCCAAAGCGGTTAAAATGCCCCACAGAATAAACTTCACGAAGAAACCATCGACAATGTCGCTAGCTTCCATAAAGCCTACTGGGGATGAGAGGGAAATGGATAGTAACCAAAGCAAAATTCCAATCGCGACAAAAGTTATCACCCCAGACACACGGTGTAGGATGGAAGCTATTGCTGTGATCGGAAAGTGGATGGTCTGTAAATCTAAATTAACAGGTCTTGTCTTTCTTTCTTTCACGGGCTTGCTCACTCAGCTCCATTGAGCATTATGGTCATTAAATAACCTTATGATATTGTTATGGACAAAATTTGATCGCAAACCTTCAAAATTTAACATTAACTTAACAAATAACTGAAGTTGAGCCTTAGATAATTGTAAAATATTTGTTAATCGCTAGACTAAGAAAGCCACCTCACATTTCTTCTTAGCCTTTCGTTTATAAGGTTTTAACCAAACTTTTCAGCGCCACTATACGGCTGGCAACATTCTAATACAATTGACGTAACAAATAATGCTACACAGACCAGACTTTTAACGAATTTAATCTAAAAAACACTAACAAGTGCACACAAAGCTGCAGAAAAATTGACTTTCTCACGTAAGACCAGTAAAAAAACGGCACATAAACATCCTGGATGGATTAAATAATAAACAAAGGAGATTGTTATGGCGGATAAGAAAGCGACCCTTCACATTGAAGGTCAAGCGCCAATCGAGCTGCCGATTACAGAGGGTGTACTCGGTACGCCTGTGATCGATGTTCGAACACTAGGTTCTAACGGTTTTTTCACTTTTGACCCTGGTTTTCTTGCCACTGCATCCTGTGAGTCTCAAATCACTTTTATTGACGGTGGAAAAGGTATTCTTTTACATCGTGGTTATCCAATAGACCAACTTGCCAATAACGCTGATTACTTAGAAGTGTGTTATATACTTCTTTACGGTGAAGCCCCATCTCGAACTCAGTACGAAAAGTTCAAGACTACCGTAACACGTCACACTATGGTGCATGAGCAAATTGCTAGTTTCTTCCACGGTTTCCGCCGTGACGCTCACCCTATGGCTGTAATGTGTGGTGTTGTAGGCGCTCTAGCAGCGTTCTACCACGACTCACTTGATATTCACAACGACACACACCGTGAAATTGCGGCTTACCGCTTGATTTCAAAAATGCCAACACTGGCCGCAATGTGTTATAAATATTCAATCGGTCAACCGTTTATCTACCCACGTAACGACCTAGGTTACGCGGAAAACTTTTTACACATGATGTTTGCAAATCCATGTGAAGAGTATGAAGTGAATCCTATCGTTGCTCGTGCTATGGATAAGATCTTGACCCTACACGCAGATCACGAACAGAATGCTTCAACGTCCACTGTACGTCTGGCTGGTTCATCGGGTGCTAATCCGTTTGCGTGTATCGCAGCTGGTATCGCATCACTTTGGGGCCCAGCTCACGGTGGTGCAAACGAAGCTTGTCTGCGTATGCTTGAAGAGATCGGTAGCGTAGATCAAATTGAAGAATACGTTGCGAAAGCAAAAGATAAAGATGACCCATTCCGTTTGATGGGCTTTGGTCACCGTGTTTACAAAAACTACGATCCACGTGCAACAGTAATGCGCGAAGCATGTCACGAAGTACTTAAAGAGCTAAATATTCAAGATCCACTACTTGACGTAGCCATGGAACTTGAACGTATCGCTCTTTCTGATGAGTACTTTGTTTCTAAGAAGCTATACCCGAACGTAGATTTCTACTCAGGTATCATTCTGAAAGCAATTGGCATTCCAGTATCTATGTTTACGGTAATCTTTGCGATGTCTCGTACTGTCGGCTGGATTGCACACTGGAACGAAATGCACAGCGATCCGACGAATCGTATCGGTCGCCCTCGTCAGTTGTATACTGGTCAAGAGCAGCGTGATTTCCAAGCGATACACGAACGCGAATAGTAAGGTTTCGACTTTTCTAATCAATTGAAATCAAAAAGGGTTGATGTATTAACATCAACCCTTTTTTGTATACCAGTATTTCGTATCACTTCAATGAAGGTACAAATATCCAGAGAGTTACAACCTCTAAATGTGGCTATACTGGGTTATCAATATCGATAAATTCAACATCTATACCATGTTCGTTTGCTAGCCACTCACCTAATGCCTTCACACCATAGCGCTCTGTTGCGTGATGACCTGCAGCGAAGTAATGAATATCTTGCTCACGAGCTGAGTACGTTGTGCGCTCTGAAATTTCACCAGAGATAAAAGCATCAATACCTTGAGACGCGGCAAGTTCAATGTAATCTTGACCGCCACCAGTGCACCAACCCACAGTGGTAATCAGTTTGTCTTGGTTTTCAGGAGCGATATGCAGTGGTTTACGACTCAGAGCTTGGTTAACTTTATCTGCAAGCTCAGCACCTGTCATTGGCGCTTTCAACTTACCAAACATAGCAACCGATTGTGGGTGCCCTTCTAAGCCTCCTTCTATCTCAATATCGAGTAGCTCAGCTAGCTTGGCGTTGTTGCCAAGCTCAGGATGAATATCGAGAGGTAAATGATAACCAAAAAGGTTAATGTCATTTTTAATCAGAGTGCGAATGCGCTTGCCTTTCATACCGCGAATGGCTTCTGACTCACCTTTCCAAAAGTAACCATGATGAACTAACAAAGCATCGGCACTCAATTCTACCGCTTTATCAATCAGTGCTTGAGAAGCTGTTACACCAGTTACAATTCGCTTCACTTCAGAAGCACCTTCTACTTGAAGACCATTAGGACAGTAATCTTTAATCTGCTGTGGCTGAAGTTTTTCGTTCAGTAGCTTTTCTAATTGTAAGTTATTCATTTTTATTTCCAGCTTACCTTTATAATAACGCCGTTATATCAATTTACGGGTAGAATGTCGAAAGCCCCAGGGTTATGTTTATAAAGAGCTATGTTTATGAGGAAAAGATGACAGCACTGCAACGTTTTTACCAATGGGTTATCGACTCGCCACCGTTACTGGAAATCAAACCACCCGTTTCTGATCTCAAGGGCTTCTCAGGCCCTCATACTATCGATTCATCACATACATATAATGGTAACCCTAGGTTAGGTTTCCTCTACCAGCACCTATGTGAACAAGTTATCGGTGCTTCGGATAATTATTCGATCAAGTACGATGAGATTCAGATTAATGTTGAAGGTAGAACACTAGGTGCTATCGACTTTATTCTCGAAGAAGAGAGCAGCCAAAAACTGCAACATTGGGAAGTGGCGATTAAGTTTTACCTACTTCATGAACAAACATGGTTTGGTCCTAACGCTCATGACCAATTAGATAAGAAGCTCGATAGGATGTTGAGCCACCAATTGGGTATGTCGTCTTCAACGGCCTTTGTTAAGCAATATCCAGAGATCGATGTCGACTCAAAACATCTCCTCATGCAGGGTCGTCTATATACCAACCCCTTCTTAGATCAAAAAGTACCTACTGAATGTTTGGGTTACGACATTAATTCAAGCCAAGTAAACGGTTTTTGGTGCTATCAAAACCAAGCCCATTTAATCTCTGAAGTACTCTACCCTCTCACCAAAGAGCAATGGGCAGCTGGCACTGATGACTTCACCTGTGAACCTCTTACTGAGTTTGGTGATCGCTTCGTTCACGGACAAACCAAGTCTGGGCAGTTCTGGTTTGTGATGCCACAAAGTTGGCCACACGGCTAATCCATTGAGTTGACTTAGTCTTAGCCACTTACTCACAGACAAATAAAAAGGGCTGATGCTTTCACATCAACCCTTCTACTATTTATTTGGTGACTCTAGTAATCGAGATTTGATTATAGACCAGCGGCAGCAAATACTTGGTTAACTATCTCTTGAGCTTCTGCTTCGATTGCTTTTAGGTGCTCTTCACCTTTAAAGCTTTCACAGTAGATCTTGTAGATGTCTTCAGTGCCTGATGGACGAGCAGCAAACCAACCGTTCTCTGTCGTCACTTTTAGGCCGCCAATCGCAGCGCCATTACCTGGAGCATGCGTTAGGCGTGCAGTAATTGCATCACCAGCAAGCGTCTCAGCTGAAACCATCTCTGGAGATAGCTTCTTAAGCACGTCTTTTTGTGCGCCATTGGCTACTGCTTGAATACGGTTGTACTTAGATTCACCGTGTTTAGCAGCAAGTTCTTCGTAGTATTCTTGTGGGTTCTTACCAGTAACTGCTGTGATCTCAGCCGCAAGTAGACAAAGAATCAGTCCATCTTTATCTGTTGACCAAGGCGTACCGTCTTTACGTAAGAAAGATGCACCTGCACTCTCTTCACCACCGAAACCAAACTGACCGTTATAAAGGCCATCAACGAACCATTTGAAACCAACTGGCACTTCGCAAAGCTCGCGACCTAAATCAGCAACAACGCGGTCAATCAGAGCGCTTGATACCAGTGTCTTACCAACAGCAACATCTTTGCCCCAACCTTCACGGTTACGGTATAAGTAGTCAATACATACTGCTAGGAAGTGGTTTGGATTCATTAAGCCTTTTGGCGTAACAATACCGTGGCGATCGTAATCAGGGTCATTACCAAACGCTAGTTGATAGTCATCTTTAAGCGCCAGTAAACCTGCCATCGCGTACGGAGAAGAACAATCCATACGAACCACGCCATCTTTATCTAAAGACATAAACTGGAACGAAGGATCAACGGCTTCACTTACCAAAGTAAGATCTAAGTTGTACGCTTTACCTATTTGACGCCAGTAATCGATACCGCTGCCACCTAGTGGATCAACACCAATTTTGATGTTTGCTTTCTGAATCGCTTCCATATCAACCACGTTAACCAAATCAGCAACGTATGGGGCAACGAGATCTACTTCCTTCACTAACTCGGACTGTTTAGCCTGTGCGATAGGAGTGCGCTTAACACCCTGCATTTGCTCAGCGATAATAACGTTCGCGCGATCTTCAATCGCTTGAGTTAATTCAGCTCCAGCAGGACCACCGTGTGTCGGGTTGTATTTGATACCGCCGTCTTGAGGAGGATTATGTGAAGGTGTGATAACAATGCCGTCAGCTTTTTTATCATTCGCTAGGTTGTGCGTAAGGATCGCGTGCGAGACACCTGGTGTTGGAGTAAAGCCATTTTTTTCTTGAATAATAACTTCAACACCGTTCGCTACAAGCACTTCGATAACAGTAGAAAACGCAGGCTCAGATAGAGCATGAGTATCTTTACCTAAGAAAAGTGGGCCTGTTGTCCCCTGCTCGGCACGAACCTCAGCAACTGCCTGTGCAATCGCTAGAATGTGATTTTCGTTAAATGTTGATTTGTCTGCGGTACCACGGTGGCCAGAAGTACCAAACGATACTTTATGATCTGGGTTGTTAGCATCCGGTTGCTGTAAGAAATAGTTAGCCACTAAAGCCGGAATATTATGAAGATCTTCCTGCTGAGCTTTTTGCCCAGCACGAGGGTGCATAGCCATTTTAGACATCCTTATATATAAAATTTAAAAACAAAAAAACCTCATAATATCTACTTATCCATGGATATTATGAGGTTTAAATCAGGTTTCGTTAAATTGAACCTGTTACTTTTTCTATCAATTCTGCTTGAAAACTCATACGGCTCATAAGCTGCTCAACCATCTGTCTTTTACGGCTAGTGTTGTTATTAGTAATAACCCAAAAAGGACTTTGTGGGATGGCCTTAGGCTTAGTTGTATTGCCATTTTCTAGCAAAGTCGCTTCGTTATCTGCAAAGTAAACACGCTTGCGGCCTTTTACTTGAGTTGCTTCTGAAAAGCTTTCAGGGTCGATTTTATGCAGTGTCGATAACACCAGCATGAAACGATCAATGGCTTTCTTTAGTGACGCAAACTCATCTGATATTAGTAGTGAGCGCATTTCTTTAACGCCATCGACCTTCTCTGGAGTAAAGCCGACTTCTTTGCTAACAACGATACCTTTTGGCTCAACGATCTCTTCGATCGGAGCCATACCTTGGCTATCAACCTGTAACAAGCGGCGCAGAATATCTGAAGCGCTTTCGCCAATACGTTCTGTCTGACCCGCAATAAAACGGTATAGGTCTTCATCAACCTCAATTGTTTTCATTCGCTTTTCACAATCTCAATGTTTAAACTCTGGGGGATTATAGCGAGATCCGCGCGGATACTCTACGTCAAACCCACCATGAATAAGATAAAAATGTCAGTACAGCTCAACTATAAAATTGAAGGTGAGGGTCACACCATTGTTTTGATCCATGGATTATTCGGTAATCTGGACAACCTTGGCTTACTCGCTAGGGATCTAAAAGCCGATCATCAGGTGCTTAGTGTCGATCTACGCAACCACGGTCAATCTTTCCATAGTGACACTCACAACTATCAAGCGATGGCACAGGATGTCGCTCAATTGTTGAATGATCTTGAGCTACAAGATGTCACTGTCATTGGGCACTCAATGGGAGGCAAAGTAGCGATGGCACTGACAGAGCACCTTACACTGCGCAAGTTAGTTGTCTTAGACATGGCACCTGTCGCCTACACAAAAAACCGCCATGACAACGTCTTCGCTGGCCTA
This sequence comes from Vibrio kanaloae, assembly GCF_024347535.1. Classification (NCBI taxonomy): domain Bacteria; kingdom Pseudomonadati; phylum Pseudomonadota; class Gammaproteobacteria; order Vibrionales; family Vibrionaceae; genus Vibrio; species Vibrio kanaloae. The sequence continues at coordinate 2,255,997 of NZ_AP025497.1, forward strand.
CAAGCTATAATAAAAGAAAAGCCAACATCGCGCGCAGACGCCCTTAAAGTTCTCGCAAACCATATCGAGATCGATGGCGTTCGTCAGTTCTTGACCAAATCTTTGTTTAAATCAGAACAAGGGGTTATGGAATGGCGTTTCAATGTTGCGTCACTGCTCGCTAATTACTCGCAGATCATTGGTTGGAAACCTATTGATAAAACGTCGGTCAAAACCTTGCTGATAAAAGGTGGGGATTCTGATTACCTCACGGCTGAACATCAAACTGCTGTTCAGCAGCAATTTTCTAATGCGAAAGCTCATGTCATCGCAAACACGGGGCACTGGCTGCATGCAGAAAAGCCAGCCGAAGTACTCAGAGCAATCAGAAAGTTCATCGCTTAAGTACTCTTTTTCATGCAGATAAATGAGAACTGTGTAATCAGTGTAGATTAACTTTATCTCACAACAGTGATATAGTGCGCCCAAGCAAAATTGGTATATAAGGTTCCCATGCTTTACGACTACATGAACATCATTGAATCTGTTGGTTTAGATCTCCTATTTGCCGCGATTTTCTTTTTGATCGGTATGGCAATTAGAGATGTTCTAAAGCAGGGAAACGTCCCTGTATTTGGTCGTCGCATCGTATGGTTAGTACTTTTCCTTGGTTGTGCAGGTTTTATCGCCAAAGGGATAATCCAACTAAGCTGGGAAGGAACAGGGATCTAATGACTCCCTTCCGAACTTTATTACACCGACAACAGACAAAATGAAAGGTAATGATTCTATGGCAAGTGTAGGTCTCTTCTTTGGTAGCGATACAGGTAACACTGAAGCTGTTGCTAAGATGATTCAAAAGCAATTGAGCAAACAGCTCGTTCACGTTCAAGACATTGCAAAAAGCAGCAAAGAGGATATCGATAACTTCGATCTACTGCTGCTTGGTATTCCTACGTGGTATTACGGCGAAGCTCAATGTGATTGGGATGATTTTTTCCCAGAACTAGAAGCAATTGACTTCTCAACCAAACTTGTTGCTATCTTCGGTTGTGGCGATCAAGAAGATTACGCAGAGTACTTCTGTGATGCTATGGGTACTGTCCGTGACATCGTAGAAGCGAAAGGTGGTACGATCTTAGGTCACACATCAACTGAAGGCTACGAATTTGAAGCATCAAAAGGTTTAGTTGAAGGTGACGACAGCCAATTCGTTGGTCTATGTATTGATGAAGATCGTCAACCAGAGCTAACCGATGAGCGTGTATCTAACTGGGTTAAACAAATCCACGAAGAGATGTGCCTTGCAGAGCTAGAAGACTAATCCTCTAACGGTTGTTAATTGTTACAATTAATTACAACTATATAGATAATGAAAAACCTCCTAAATGGAGGTTTTTCTGTTTAATACTCAAAGACTAACATTCCGCTTCTAAGGCTTTATCGTCATCTTCTCTAAATTGTGGCTTCTTCCTTACATACAAGGTTCGCTGGATTTCTGATACCACATTCCCCTGTTTATCTTTTACATAGATAATGAATTCTGGGAAACACTTTTCTCCAAGCTGCGTCTGCCGATAAATCTCATCAAGTTGTCCTTGGCTTATCTCAAAGTCTGCATACAAGTCAGATTGGCCAGGCTTGATAAAGTTAATGCTCGCTTCTTTATCCCACACATAGTACCTCTCACCTAAAATTCCCATTAACATCAACGAGTAAACCGGATCGGTTAAGGAGAAGATACTACCTCCATATTGAGTACGATTGGCATTTTTATTCCACCAACGCAGCTTGAGCACCGTCTTTACTACCCTGAAATCAGAGCTAATATGGGCTATCTTAATACCAGCGCCCCAAAACGGAGGCCAAACATTGAGTGCGAACCTTACAATGCTTGGTTTATATATTCTTGCAAGTTGCTTGTTCATGACAACATTCCATGTTCACATTAGAAATCCCGCGACCGTTACTGGTCTTACCTCCACTATAAGTGAGATACTTCCAATTTACAAAACAGATTGTGATGCTGGATAGAAACCCTTATAAGTTCGTGGTTTATTGTTATGCCTGACTAAACTATAATGGTATTAATATTGAATACTGTTAATTGCTGCAGATCATCAACAGGAAAGTATATGTCAGACAACAATCAAGCGCTAAAAGATGCTGGTCTTAAAGTGACCCTCCCAAGGCTCAAAATTTTAGAAGTATTACAACAACCAGACTGCCAACATATTAGTGCTGAAGATTTATATAAAAAGCTGATCGACCTAGGTGAAGAGATCGGGCTTGCGACCGTTTATCGAGTGCTTAACCAATTCGATGACGCTGGCATTGTAACTCGCCACCACTTCGAAGGCGGTAAGTCTGTATTTGAACTTTCAACACAGCATCACCATGACCACCTAGTGTGTCTAGACTGCGGTGAAGTTATCGAATTCTCTGATGATCTTATCGAAGAAAGACAAAAAGAAATCGCTCAACGCTACAACGTACAGCTAACTAACCACAGTTTGTATCTGTATGGTAAAAGCATCACTGGGGATTGCAAAGGCAACCCAGACGCACATAAAGCGAAGAAGTAACAAAGAACGCTGGCTAGGCCGGCGTTTTTTATTTGGGCTCATGCGGTAGTAAGATTCACATCAGCTTGACCCACAATTTGTTATTTTATCCAGATACAAAAAAACCGGCTCTAAGCCGGTTTTTTATTAATCGCATCTTGAGAAACTAAGCTTTGAGAAACAGAGCTATTAAGCTTCAGCTTTACCCCAAGTGTCACGCAAGCCAACTGTACGGTTGAATACTAGCGCGTCTGCTTTAGAGTCTTTCGAATCTACGCAGAAGTAACCGGTACGTTCAAACTGGTACGCTTGCTCTGCCACGCCTTCAGCTAAGCTAGGCTCAACAAAACCGTTTAGCGTAACCAGAGATTCAGGGTTCAGCGTTGCTGCAAAGTCGTCAGCAGCGGCTGGGTTTGCCACTGTGAATAGACGATCGTATAAACGAATCTCAGCAGGCAGTGCTTTATTAGCTGATACCCAGTGGATAACGCCTTTCACTTTACGGCCATCTGCAGGGTTCTTACCCAGAGTTTCGTTATCGTAAGAACAGAAGATAGTCGTAATGTTACCTTCTGCATCTTTTTCGATACGTTCTGCTTTGATCACGTAAGCGCCACGTAGACGAACTTCTTTACCTAGAACCAAACGCTTGTACTTCTTGTTTGCTTCTTCACGGAAGTCATCACGCTCAATCCAAACTTCACGTGTAAATGGTACTTCACGAGTACCCATTTCTGGCTTATTTGGGTGGTTTGCAACGGTTAGCGTTTCTACTGTATCTGCTTCGTAGTTCTCGATCACTACCTTCACAGGATCCAGAACAGCCATCGCACGAGGTGCATTTTCATTCAGGTCATCACGAATACAAGATTCAAGCGAACCGAACTCAATCATATTCTCTTGCTTCGTTACACCAATACGCTTACAGAATTCACGAATCGAACTTGGAGTAAACCCGCGACGACGTAAACCAGAGATAGTAGGCATACGAGGGTCATCCCAACCTTGAACTAGATTCTCAACCACAAGTTGGTTCAGCTTACGCTTAGACATCACTGTGTATTCAAGATTCAAGCGGCTAAACTCATACTGGCGAGGTTGGCTGTCAATCGTAATGTTATCTAACACCCAGTCGTACAAACGACGGTTGTCTTGGAATTCAAGAGTGCAGATAGAGTGAGTAATACCTTCCAACGCATCAGAAATACAGTGAGTGAAGTCGTACATTGGATAAATGCACCACTTGTCACCTGTCTGATGGTGGTTAGCAAAACGAACACGGTAGATAACAGGATCGCGCATCACCATGAATGAAGAGCTCATGTCGATCTTAGCACGTAGACACGCTTTGCCTTCTTCGAAACCACCGTCACGCATTTTTTCAAACAACGCTAGGTTCTCTTCAGGGCTGCGGTCGCGGTATGGGCTCGCTTTACCTGGCTCTTTTAGCGTGCCACGGTACTCACGGATTTGATCAGGACTTAGCTCGTCAACATACGCTAAGCCTTTATTAATTAATTCCACAGCATAAGCGTAAAGCGTATCGAAGTAGTTTGATGAGTAACAAATATCACCAGACCATTCGAAGCCTAACCAACTTACATCATTCTTAATTGACTCAACGTATTCAACGTCTTCTTTTTCAGGGTTTGTATCATCGAAACGAAGATTACATTGTCCCTGGTAGTCCTGAGCAATACCAAAGTTCAAGCAAATAGATTTAGCGTGACCAATGTGCAGGTAGCCATTTGGCTCCGGCGGGAAACGAGTATGCACGCTACTGTGTGTACCATCAGCTAAATCTTTATCAATAATTTGGCGAATGAAATTCGATGGACGAGCCTCAGCTTCACTCATCTATAGCACCTCTATGTATTTAGTATTGTCAGAGAAAGTTATCTTCCGCCTCCAAGAAAACGCTCGCTTGTAGCGCCAGTCAAAGGTAGAAAGATCATTGTTGCTAATCATCCACAATTCTTTGCCTTTGCACAATAAGAACCGTCCGTTAATTGTGATTATTTCTACTATTCGGTAAAGAATAGAACGAACCTTGTTCACCGAACTTAAATCACAGGCACAAAAAAGCCTCCCATGTGGGAGGCTTTCAATTTGACACTTACTTAAGAGTAACTTTACGTCTTAATTAAGGACTTCCCTTACTATGGAAGTTTTACATCAGATAGGTCTTCGCCTGCACCGATAGCTTTCATTTCGCCAGCTACGATTTCAGCTAGTGGGCCTAGGATAACCTGTAGGTTATTTTCACCTAGTTTAACCACACCTTTAGCACCTAGTTTCTTAAGAACAACTTCATCTGCAACAGAGCGGTCTTTAAGAGTTAGACGTAGACGAGTGATACAAGCGTCGATTGAAGTTAGGTTGTCGTGACCACCTAGAGCTTTCAGGTATTGACGTGCAAGGTCGCCCTTTGGTGCATCGCCAACAGGAGCAGCAACAGCTTCGTCATCATCTTCACGACCTGGCGATTTCAAGTTGAAAGCGCGGATTGCGAAAGAGAAAGTGAAGAAGTATAGAGCACCGAAGCCAAGACCGATTAGTAGTAGTACGAATGGTTTAGTTGCTAGACCCCAGTTCAATACGAAGTCGATAAGACCAGCAGAGAAACCGAAACCGTGCAGAGTACCAAACATGTTAGCAACGACTAGAGACAGACCTGTAAATACAGCGTGCATTGCGTATAGAGCAGGAGCAAGGAATACGAACATGAATTCTAGCGGCTCTGTGATACCTGTTAGGAATGAACAGAATGCAACTGAGAACAGTGCACCACCAACTTGGCTACGCTTTTCAGCAGGAGCAGCTAGGTACATTGCAAGTGCTGCACCTGGTAGACCGAACATCATTACTGGGAAGAAACCGTTCATGAATACGCCAGCGCCTTTATCGCCGCCGAAGAAACGGTGTAGGTCGCCAGATTTAACAGTTTCAGTCACTTCTTTAACTACAGTAGTGATTTCTGGAGTTACAGAGTTAGCGAATGTGAATGTGTGCTCTTGGCCAACAACTAGAGTTTTAGCAAGCGCTGGGTCAACACAAAGTTGAGTGATGTTAGCGAATGCGCCTTGACCAGCAACGATGATTTCTTGACATGTACCCATACCAAACCAGAAGTATGAGTTCAATACGTGGTGTAGACCTACAGGGATAAGTGCACGGTTAAGCGTACCATAAACGAATTGGCCGATAGCGCCAGACGTTGAGACAGCATGAGCTAGCGTATCTAAACCGGATTGAACTCCAGGCCAAACCACACCAGATACAGCACCAGCAACAAGTGCAAATAGACCAGCCATAATCGGAACTAAACGTTTACCCGCAAAGAATGCCAGCCACTCAGGAAGACGTGTCGCATGAAAAGCATTGTAAGAGTGACCTGCGATGATACCCGCGAAGATACCGCCAAAGAATGACATGTTAACGTCTGCGTTAATTGTCGTTGCTGTCGCTGTTAGTACAAAATAAGCCACAGCGCCAGCAAGACCTGCAGCACCGTTACCGTCTTTAGAAAGACCAATTGCGATACCTAGACCAAATAGCAATGGTAGGTTACCGAAGATAGCGCCACCAGCTTGAGCCATAAATGGAATATCAAGTAGATCGCCTTGACCTAAACGTAATAGAAGCGCCGCAATCGGAAGCGTTGCGATAGGTAGCATTAACGCCTTACCTAACTTCTGTGCATATCCTAAAATATTCACCAGTTGTTTCCCCCTATAGGATTTTTAGAATTCGTTTGAGAAACTTATTTTAGTCTCTCAATTTAGTCCTTTTCAGTGTATTCAATTAATTTTGCCCCGCAAATTAAAACCTTACCATTTGTGATCCTAATCACCAGTTTTTACCAAATCCAGAGGTTTTTGCTAGCGAGATCATAAAACTTATTTTATCATTCAAAAAATGGGTATTTATAGATAAGATTTAAATCTAATTCATAGTTGGAAAAGAGGGGGCTATTCGTATATCTAGCCATGTGAATAACAGTTAACGTTCAATATTAATGTATGGCTAACATTTAATTAAACCTTAAATTTCAAAGCTTTGAGTTAACTTCATTTTTAAATCTGTTTGACCATAGGGAATAAATCGTTATGTAAATGATGCCTGCAAACTAAGTCCACATTTACGTAACGAAGAAATTTTAAAGATCTCACGAAATAAGGATTAGCTGACTATGTACGCGCTAAGTAACTGTAAAATTTACACAGGTAGTGATGTTCTCACTGATCATGCTGTTGTAATCGAAAACGAACTAATCAAAAAAGTCTGTCCAATCTCTGAAATTCCAGAAGGCATTGAGATTCGCGACCTAAATGGTGCGAACCTAAGCCCGGGTTTCATTGACCTACAACTGAACGGTTGTGGCGGTGTAATGCTGAACGATGAGATCACTGCTGACACAATGCAGATCATGCACAAAGCAAACCTGCAATCCGGTTGTACTAGCTTCCTTCCAACGCTAATCACTTCATCAGATGAAGACATGCGCGCCGTTATCACGGCAGCTCGCGAGTACCACAACCAATACCAAAACCAATCTTTAGGCTTGCACCTTGAAGGTCCGTACCTAAACGTTGCTAAGAAAGGCATCCACAACGTAGATCACATTCGTAAATCCGATAGCGATATGATTGAGCTTATCTGTGAGAACAGCGACCTTGTTGCAAAAGTAACACTAGCTCCCGAGCTTAACGACCCTGAACATATCGAGCGTCTACACAAAGCTGGCGTAGTAGTTTCTATAGGTCACACCAACGCAACTTACGCAGAAGCGCGTCAAGGTTTTGAATCAGGTATTACCTTCGCCACTCACCTATTCAACGCAATGACTCCGATGGTTGGTCGTGAACCAGGCGTTGTTGGTGCGATTTACGATACCCCTGAGGTTTACGCCGGTATTATTGCTGACGGCTTCCACGTTGATTACGCTAACATCCGAATTGCGCATAAAATCAAGGGAGAAAAGTTGGTATTAGTGACGGATGCCACAGCTCCTGCAGGTGCTAACATGGAATACTTTATTTTTGTCGGTAAGAAAGTATATTACCGTGATGGTAAGTGTGTTGATGAAAACGGCACACTGGGCGGCTCAGCTCTGACTATGATTGAAGCAGTTCAGAATACAGTTGAGCACGCTGGTATCGCTTTAGACGAAGCTCTCCGCATGGCTACGCTATACCCAGCTACAGCTATTGGTGTAGAAAGTAAGCTAGGTCGAATCAAAAAAGGCATGGTCGCAAACCTCGCTGTATTTGACCGAGACTTTAACGTTAAAGCGACTGTTGTTAACGGACAATACGAGCATAATTAAGTATGAATGGCGGACAAATAGGTAACGTAGACTTAGTTAAACAACTAAACAGTGCAGCGGTATATCGACTAATAGACCAACAAGGGCCTATCAGTCGTATACAAGTGGCAGATGTAAGCCAACTCGCACCGGCAAGTGTTACAAAAATTACCCGCCAACTTTTAGAACGCGGCCTAATTAAAGAGGTAGCGCAACAAGCGTCTACTGGCGGTAGGCGCGCTATTTCTCTAACTACAGAAGTAGAACCTTTTCATTCCATTGCTGTACGCTTAGGGCGAGACTACATTCAAGTGAGCCTTCATGATCTAGGTGGTCGTGAATTGGCTTTTCAGCAGCAAGACCTTGATTATTCAGATCAATCAGACCTGACCCAAGGTTTGCTCAATAATTTGAAGACTTTCATTGCAGAACATCAACCAAAGATCGACCAACTGATTGCCATTGGTATCACTCTTCCTGGCTTGGTGAACCCTACGACAGGCGTCGTTGAGTATATGCCAAACACGGATATCGATAACCTAGCATTGAGCGACATTATTCGCGACACATTCCATGTGGCTTGCTTTGTTGGCAATGACGTTAGAGGGATGGCGCTTGCCGAACACTATTTCGGTGCAAGTAAAGACAGCCAAGATTCGATCTTAGTGAGCGTTCACCGTGGTACTGGAGCTGGCATTATCGTTAATGGCCAAGTCTTCCTTGGCCACAATCGTAACGTTGGGGAAATTGGCCATATCCAAATTGATCCCCTAGGTGAACAGTGTCAGTGTGGTAATTTCGGTTGTCTTGAAACAGTAGCTGCGAACCCTGCGATTATTGAACGAGTACAGAAACTGATTAAGCAAGGCTATAAGTCTTCTTTAACAGAACTTGAACATATTACTATTCAAGATGTTTGTGACCATGCTATCAACGGTGACGAACTGGCCAAGCAGAGCTTAGTTCGCGTAGGGAACCAATTAGGTAAGGCTATCGCAATGACGATTAACTTATTTAACCCTCAAAAAGTGATCATTGCCGGTGACATTACGAAGGCACAAGAGGTTGTTTTCCCTGCAATTAAGCGCAATGTAGAGAATCAGTCTTTAACGACTTTCCATAGCGGCTTACCTATTGTAGCATCGCAGATCGACAAACATCCTACGATGGGAGCTTTTGCCATGATTAAGCGCGCTATGCTCAACGGCGTGTTACTTCAAAAGCTACTCGAAGACTAAAGAAAACCATTCTGATTTTCCGCGGGCCGTGTTTGTATGAACACGGCCCGTTTTTTTTAAGCTAGGGAACTAAAACAACAAGTTATGGAACTTATATTAATATCCACTGCGTTTATCGCAGGATTTATTGCTTTAAAGTGTCACCTTCCCCCGTTAGTTGGCTTTCTGGTCGCAGGTTTTGGGCTCTATGCTCTAGGCTTTCAAACCAATGACACCATCATTACCTTAGCGGACCTCGGTGTCACGCTACTCCTGTTTACTATTGGCTTAAAGCTCGACATCAAAACCTTACTCTCTAAGGAAATCTGGGCAGGGGCAACAATCCACAATCTTTTATCGACTCTGTTTTTTGCGGCCGCCCTATTTGGTTTTAAGCTCTTAGGTATTTCATCGCTAGCTGCCATGTCGATGGAACAAATCGTTTTACTTGGCTTTGCCCTCTCTTTCTCTAGTACCGTATTCGCAGTTAAGTCCCTGCAAGAGAAAGGAGAAATGAATGCGACCTACGGAACATTAGCGATAGGTATTCTGGTAATGCAGGATATTTTTGCCGTGGTCTTTTTGACAGCATCTACAGGAAAAATTCCAGAGTGGTATGCCATCGCATTATTCGCTCTTCCGTTCTTACGCCCCCTTTTCTACAAAGTACTTGATTGGGTTGGGCACGGTGAAATGTTAGTTCTGTTCGGCATTTTCTTTGCGTTAGTGATAGGCGCCGGCCTGTTCGAGCTTGTTGGCATGAAACCAGATCTAGGTGCCCTTATCCTAGGTATGTTACTAGCAGGCCACCCTAAAGCCTCAGAGCTATCAAAATCACTGTTTAACCTTAAAGAGCTTTTCCTTATTTGCTTCTTCTTGAACATTGGCTTATCCGAGCAACCAACCATTCAAGGATTTATGCTCGCTGTCCTATTCTTATTGTTGCTACCAGTCAAAGGTTTACTTTATTTCTTAGTACTCAACCGCTTTAAGTTCCGTGTTCGAACATCACTCCTCGCTTCTCTATCACTGTTTAACTACAGTGAGTTTGGCCTCATAGTCGGTGGCCTCGCTTTTAAAATGGGTTGGATGTCTGGTGACATCTTAGTGGCTGTGGCTATTGCCGTATCACTTTCGTTCTTAATCGCCGCTCCTCTAAATAGAGCTGGTCACAAACTTTATCAACAATCCAGAAAGTGGCTAAAAGAGCACGCCGCAGAGAAACTTCACCAACGAGACCAACTTATCGACCCTGGTCGTGCTCAAGTGCTTATCCTTGGCATGGGACGAATTGGTACCGGTGCCTACGACGAGCTACGTTCACGCTACGGCAAAGTCAGCTTAGGTGTGGAGGTGCGTGAAGATGCTGCGCACAACCACAGAAGCCACGGAAGAAACGTAATTTCTGGCGACGCAACTGACCCAGACTTTTGGGAACGAATTTTAGATACAGCCAATGTAAAACTGGTGATATTAGCGATGCCTCATCACCAAGGTAATCAAACCGCTATAGAACAATTGAAGTCGCGTAATTTTAAAGGTCAAATTGCAGCGATTGCCGAATATCCGGATCAACTCGAAACATTAAAAGAAAATGGCGTCGATGCGGCATTCAACATTTACAGTGAAGCGGGTAGTGGCTTTGCTCGGCATGTATGTGAACAATTAAACCCAAACATCAATAAAATCTAGTCTAAAACCTCTCTCCAAACCTCTCAAAATTGCGAACTTGTGCACTTTTGAGAGGCTTTCGTATAAAAAACCAACTGCAATTAGATAGGAAACACAAAAACAACACTATTATTAGATTATTTCTAATGTACGAGCCTTTATATTATTTTTTTACTCACATCTGGTTGCTTTTTTTAGCCAAAATGGCAAATTGAATACAGTTGATTTAGAAATTATTTAAAAGGAAGTTCTATGTGTTCAGTATTTGGCATTCTCGACATTAAAAGTGATGCCGCAGCACTTCGCCCTATTGCTTTAGAAATGTCTAAAAAGCTTCGTCACCGCGGCCCTGATTGGTCTGGCATCTATGCTGGTGAGAAAGCCATCCTCGCTCACGAGCGTTTAGCTATCGTTGGCCTTAACAGTGGTGCCCAGCCGCTATACAGCCAAGACAAAAAGCACATTCTTGCAGTAAACGGTGAAATCTATAACCACAAAGAACTTCGCGCACGCTATGAAGACAAGTACCAGTTTCAGACGGATTCTGACTGTGAAGTGATTCTTGCCCTATACCAAGAAATGGGCGCAGAGCTATTAGAAGAACTTAACGGTATTTTTGCGTTCGTATTGTATGACGAAGACAAAGACGAGTACCTAGTGGGTCGTGACCACATCGGAATCATCCCGCTTTATCAAGGCTATGATGAGCACGGTAACTACTACGTCGCTTCTGAAATGAAAGCGCTAGTACCTGTATGTAAGACGATCAGTGAGTTCCCCCCTGGTAGCTTCTACTCTTCAAAAGATGCAGAGCCTCAACGCTACTACATTCGCGATTGGAACGAATATGCTGCCGTTCAAGGTAACAGCACAAGCAAAGAAGAACTGACTGAGGCATTAGAAGCTGCTGTTAAGCGTCAACTAATGACTGATGTTCCCTACGGTGTACTTCTATCTGGTGGTCTTGATTCATCAATCACTTCAGCAGTCGCTAAACGTTTTGCTGCCATGCGTATCGAGGATGATGAGCAATCTGAAGCTTGGTGGCCACAGCTGCACTCATTCGCAGTTGGCCTAGAAGGCGCACCAGATCTTATCGCTGCTCGTGAAGTTGCGGACAAAATCGGGACTGTACACCATGAGATGACTTACACCATTCAGGAAGGCTTAGATGCCATCCGTGATGTTATCTATCACATCGAAACTTATGATGTAACGACGATTCGTGCATCAACGCCAATGTACTTGCTTGCTCGCAAGATAAAAGCAATGGGCATCAAAATGGTACTGTCTGGTGAAGGTGCTGATGAGATCTTTGGTGGTTATCTGTACTTCCATAAAGCGCCAAACGCGAAAGAATTCCACGAAGAAACCGTTCGTAAACTGCTTGCTCTAAGCATGTTCGATTGTGCTCGTGCAAACAAATCGCTAGCGGCATGGGGTGTTGAAGGCCGAGTACCATTCTTGGATAAAGAGTTCATCGATGTCGCAATGCGTCTGAACCCTGAAGATAAGATGTGTGGTAACGGTAAGATGGAAAAACACATCCTACGTGAGTGTTTCGAGGACTACCTTCCAGACTCAATCGCTTGGCGTCAAAAAGAACAGTTTTCTGATGGTGTAGGCTACGATTGGATTGATACGTTGAAAGCAACAGCTGAAGCGAAAGTCACGGATCAACAAATGGAAGCTGCTAAGTTTCGCTTCCCTTACAACACGCCAACAACTAAAGAAGGTTACGCTTACCGCGAAATCTTTGAAGAGTTATTCCCTCTAGATTCAGCGGCAGAATGTGTACCCGGCGGCCCTTCAGTCGCTTGTTCATCAGCGAAAGCGATTGAGTGGGATGAGTCATTCAAAAACTGTGTCGACCCATCAGGCCGTGCAGTTCAAACCGTTCACAACGATGCTTACAACGCTTAACGTGTTTTGAACAATCCCTAAAGACTAAAAAAGGCGCATAATGCGCCTTTTTCGTTTTAAGCCTGTTTTTTGTATTGCTGCACTTATGCGTGAGCTTGTAGTGCTTCGTTCTCAATACTGATTGGAACCACTTGGCTGATCATTTTTACCAGCATAATAGAGCGAGCTTCACCGTCTTTCTGATCGAAAATAGCTTCAACCCCAGCAAACTGGCCACTCTGAATCTTAACTACCTGCCCAGATTCAAACTCAACACAACAGTCTTCCACTTCGTTACTGCAGCACTTCTCAAACTCTTTGAGCTCAAACACCAAGTCTCCTTGGACCTCATGTGGCCTTGCACCAAACTTAATAAAGTCCACAACACCACGGGTTGAACGAACGGTTGTGAAGCTAGGACCTTGCTCATAGTCGAAGCGGACAAATATATAAGAAGGGAATAACGGTTCTTTGACCCGTTTTTCTTTTCCTCGAACTGACTTTTCAACTTCGATTTGGGGATAAAAGCACTCTACCCCCTGATTTTCCAAGTGCTGCTGTGCGCGTTTTTGATCACCACGCTTACAGTAGACTAAATACCAACGTTTCATTTTTACTAGCCATTTATTTTATTTTGGGACATCTTACCACAGCATAAAACGGTTTAATTAGGCGTAATAATATGAACCGTTATCAACAGAGTAATCTTCCGAATAGAGCTATTTACCAAGAAAATAGCCTTCAAAAATGCAATTAGATATTGTACAGCGATAAGATTTACATACAAATAAGGAATATAGAAGGTATTGGCATATAAAAAACCTATTAGATCGCATTTTCATTTTCGACCAACCCATACACCGTACTAATACATAAGTAAAACACCATTCGATAGGCACTAAAGAAGGCGCATTAATCATCCAGTTCAAATCTGGAAAATTAGTTTTCATCGCCTCCTTTCAGAACAAAACTCAATAAAAAACCATTAATATCAGCACCTTACATAGATACACTTTAAAAACTACAAAAAACATCTATTGCAGTTTTTTATTCCACTCTGTATACATAAGTTACTATAAAATCTTTTAATACCTGAAGTTAGTAAAACTTATGCCAAGCAATCACAATATCTTTGGCCATCCTAGAGGCCTATTCCTACTTTTTAGCACAGAATTATGGGAACGTTTTTCCTATTACGCAATGCGTGCAATTCTGGTTTTATTTTTAACCGACACCACTATTAACGGTGGGCTCAGTTGGTCAACGAAAGACGCACTTGATCTCTACGGTATTTATACTGGCTTAGTCTACATTACACCCTTAATCGGTGGCTGGATTGCAGATAATTACTTAGGACAACGTAAATCGATCCTGATTGGCGGTTTATTAATGGCGCTAGGCCAATTTACACTTGCTCTACCCAATGGCTTTATTGGCTTAGACCAAGTAAATGCTCTTTACCTCGGTTTAGCTCTGCTTATCAGTGGTAACGGTATGTTTAAACCAAACATCTCGACCATGGTTGGTGACTTGTACCGAGAAGGCGACAACCGACGTGATGGTGCTTTCACTATTTTCTATATGGGCATCAACTTAGGCGCACTGCTTGGTGGATTAATTTCGGGTGTTGCAGTCGACTCTTTCGGCTGGAAAGCCGGCTTCCTAGCCGCTGGCATTGGTATGATTATTAGTTTGATCATGCAAGTGACTATGGCTCAATCATGGTTAGGTAACATAGGTTCAGTGCCTGCTGCAGCTCGAGCAAAAGCCTTAAACAAATCTAAAGAAAAAGATCCACTAACCAAAGAAGAATTTGACAGACTAAAAGTGATTTTAATTATGGGTCTGTTCGTGATCGTTTTCTGGGCTGGCTTTGAACAAGCAGGTGGTCTGATGAACATCTACACGCAACAATATACTGACCGTATGATTGGTGGTTTTGAAGTACCTGCCGCGTGGTTCCAGTCCCTAAACCCATTCTTCATCATTACTCTTGCGCCATTCATTGCCGCATTTTGGGTTAAGCTTGGTAAGCGTGAACCAAACTCCCCGGTGAAGTTTGCTATGGCTTTGTTCTTCTTAGCTTTGGGTTTCGTGTGCATGATGGGCGCGGTAATGGAACAAGGTGGTGACCTAGCAGTGAAAACATCAATGTTATGGTTGGTGGGTGCTTTCTTCTTCCATACCCTTGGTGAACTTTGTCTATCGCCCATTGGCCTGTCGTTGGTCACTAAGCTAGCCCCGCTTCGTTTAGCCTCTCTGATGATGGGCGCTTGGTTTGGCTTCAACGCGGTGGCAAACTACGTAGCAGGTCTGGTTGGTTCTCATGTAGGCGAGTTTGGTGCTATGGCAATCTTCAGTGGTATAGCGATTACCGCAACGGCTAGTGGCATATTATTGCTGCTTTGTGCTGGTAAACTTGTGTCATGGATGCATGGCGTAGAAACCAACATGACGCTTGACACAGAATCAAAAGCAGATCAGTCAGCAGAAACATCTGTCGCTTAATATCTAATATCTAATATCTAAAATGACTTCAGAACATTAATTAAAAAGGGCTGCTCAATCAATGAGCAGCCCTTTTGTAATGTATAGAGCCTACATATCAATTAACGGTGAAGAGCCACTAGCTCTGCCATCATATCGATGTGCGAACCTCTGTCGTTAAGGCACATAATATAACTAAAGTCCGCGCCACCAGCTTCAATGAAGGTATCTTTACACTGATCAGAAATTTCTTCCAATGTTTCCAAGCAGTCTACTGAGAACGCCGGTGCCATAATATCGATACTCTTAATGCCCTTACTTGGTAGTAACTCAAGCGTTTCATCTGTGTAAGGCTTCAACCACTCTTCTCGACCAAATCGCGACTGATATGTCATGGTGATATCTTCCTCAGATAAGCCTAACTCTTCAGCAAGCAGTTTTGTTGTCGCCTCACAATGTTGAGGATAGATGTCACCTTCATCAGCTAAGCGCTTAGGAATACCATGGAACGAACAAACCAAGTGATCGGCTCTGCCATTTTTCTCCCAATGACTGCGAACGCTTTCAGCCAGTGCTTTGGCATAACTAGGGTGCGCGTAGTAATCACGAATAAAGCGATAGCTTGGAATTACTGGCATCTGCTTAAACGCTTTGGTTAAACCATCAGAAACAGCCGCTGTGGTTGTTCCAGAGTACTGAGGATATAAAGGCAGTACGATGATATCTTCAACGCCCTGCTCCATCAGCTGCTCAACACCCGACTTTAGGCTTGGGTTGCCATAGGTCATACCCAGTGCAACCGGCATCTTTAGTTTTTTCTGGAGTTTTTTAGCTTGTCTTTGGGAGTACACAAGCAGTGGTGAGCCTTCATCCATCCAGACCGACTGATATAGCTTAGCCACTTTCGGCGCTCTAATCGGTAAAATCACCCCGTGCAAAATAGGACACCAGAGCCAACGCGTTAGGTTAACCACTCGCTTGTCATGTAAGAACTCACTCAAAAATCGACGAACGCCAGCTGGGGTCGCCGAATCTGGAGTCCCTAAGTTCACCAGTAACACGCCCTGCTTTTTATTATTTTCCATAGATACCTGAGACTCATATGTAATTTTCTGGAAAGTAATATACTAATCTACATAAGTTCAAGATCATTGAGCATACCAAATGTTTGAATAATCATTCTGAACGTGAGGTACCTCAAACTCTAAACTGCTATCCATCATCAGGGCTAAAAACCTTAAATCAGCGCAATCAAACTTATCGAGATTGGTATCGTACTAAAATTTGGAACAAAAAAAGCGACCCATAAGGTCGCTTCTAATATATCAAATTCTAAAACTGGCTGTTAGCCAATTATGCTAGTGCTTTCTCAAGTTCTGCACTAACTTCAGCAACTTGCTTAGTACCGTCGAATTTAAGGTACTTAGTGTTGCCGACTTCCGCTTCTTTACCGTAGTAAGAAATAAGCGGCGCTGTTTGATCGTGGTATACACCTAGACGTGCACGAACTGTTTCTTCTTTGTCGTCATCACGTACCACTAGCTCTTCGCCAGTTACGTCATCTTTGCCCTCTTCTTTAGGCGGGTTGTACACAGTGTGATATGTACGACCTGAAGAAAGGTGAGCACGACGACCAGCCATACGCTCAACAATCACATCGTCAGCTACGTCAAATTCAACAACGTAATCAACAGCAATACCCATTTCTTTTAGGCCATCAGCTTGTGGGATTGTGCGTGGAAAGCCGTCTAGTAGAAAACCTTTTTCGCAGTCATCTTGAGCGATACGCTCTTTGATAAGACCAAGGATAATTTCATCAGAAACTAGCTGACCAGCGTCGATTACTGATTTTGCTTGCTTACCAAGCTCAGTACCCGCTTTGATAGCAGCACGTAGCATGTCACCAGTTGAAATTTGAGGGATACCAAATTTGTTCATGATGAAGTTAGCTTGAGTACCTTTACCCGCGCCAGGAGCACCTAGAAGAATGATGCGCATGTTTAATCCTCTTATAAAATTATGATTTATACCGAAGCTCACTATCCTACCTTCCTAGTTCATTTTTAAGATAAACAGAAAGCGTTAGATAACAGTAGAGGTTAAGCAAAACTGTAAACAGAAGCAAAACGGTAAGTTTCGGTATAACGTTTAAAAATCATACAGCTGGAGACGATGCTTTCTCTCTCTCAGCTGATTAGGTCGAGCATTCTATCACATTAATATTCAATTTGGCTGAATTTACGACTAAAGAATGCATTGGTAGCATTTATTGCCACGATAACGGTGACGTTGACCACGTTTAATGAGTTTTCAAAGACGTTCATAAAAAAAGCCCGCATTTGCGAGCTTTTTAATACAATTATTGGCTTAGCCCAAAGTCGAAAGACTAACGTTTTGTTAGTAGCTCGTTGATTGCACCCAAGAATTGTGACGGATCTTCCATTGAGCCTTTTTCAGCCAGCATAGCCTGGCCAAGTAACAGCTCAACCCAACGGCCGAACGCATGCTCGTCCGCTTCGTCTGCCATCTGTTTAACTAGAGCGTGCTCAGGGTTAATCTCAAAGATGTACTTAACTTCAGGTGCAGCTTGACCCGCAGCTTCGAGAAGCTTAGCCATTTGCGTACCCATTTCGAAATCATCAGTCACAACCACTGCTGGCGTTGTTGCTAGCTTGAAAGTAGTACGAACCTCTTTAACACGATTACCTAGGTAAGCTTGAGTGCGTTCGACAACAGATTTGAACTCTTCTTCGGTCTCTTTTTGCTTCTCTTTCTCTCCTTCGCCTTCAAACTTGCTTAGATCTAAGCCCGCTTTAGTGATCGATTGGAACTGCTTACCGTCAAAATCAGTTAGGTAGTTCATTACATACTCATCAATGCGATCGTACATTAGAACGACTTCAATACCTTTTGCTTTGAACTGCTCCAAGTGTGGGCTGTTCTTAGCGGCAGCGTAACTATCTGCTGTTAGGTAATAGATCTTGTCTTGGCCTTCTTTCATACGCTCAACGTAAGACGCTAGGCTGATAGTTTGTTCAGCAGAATCCACTTCCGTTGACGAGAAACGAAGTAGACCAGCGATCTTCTCTTTGTTCGCCATGTCTTCAGCTGGGCCTTCTTTCATTACTAGGCCAAACTCTTTCCAAAACTCTAGGTACTTGTCGTTGTCATTCTTCGCCATGCGCTCAAGCATCGTTAGAACACGTTTAGTACATGCACCACGTAGAGATTGAGTTACCTTGTTATCTTGCAGGATTTCACGAGACACGTTGAGAGGTAGATCATTTGAGTCAATCAAGCCTCGAACGAAACGCATGTAAGATGGCATGAACTGCTCAGCATCATCCATAATGAATACACGCTGCACGTAAAGCTTTAAACCGCTCTTATGGTCACGGTTCATCATGTCCCAAGGTGCTTTGGCTGGGATGTAAAGCAGACTTGTGTAGTCGTTCTTACCTTCAACCTTGTTGTGGCTCCACGTTAGTGGGTCAGCAAAGTCATGAGATACGTGCTTGTAAAACTCTTGGTACTCTTCTTTGTCGATATCAGATTTGTTACGAGTCCAAAGCGCTTGCGCCTTGTTGATCTGTTCCCAGTGTTTCTCTTCGGTGTCTTTACCTTCGTCATCTTTAACAGCAGTTAAGATAGAAACTGGGATACCGATGTGATCAGAGTATTTACCAATCACTTCACGCAGACGCCATTCATTAAGGAACTCTTTCCCGTCTTCACGCATATGAAGAATAATATCAGTACCACGAGACTCTTTGGTGATGTCTTCAATGGTGTAATCGCCTTCTCCCGCAGAGTGCCATTGAACGGCTTCATTGCTCGCTAAACCTGCCGCACGAGTGCGAACGGTTACTGCGTCTGCCACGATGAATGCAGAATAAAAACCAACACCAAATTGACCAATCAGTTGAGAGTCTTTACTTTGGTCTTCAGACAATTTTGAGAAAAAGTCCGCAGTGCCTGATTTAGCGATCGTACCTAAATGTTCAATAACGTTGTCGCGGCTCATGCCGATACCATTGTCTGAAATCGTTAGGGTGTTTGCTTCAGCATTGAATGAAAGTTTTACACCTAAATCTGCATCACCTTGGTAAAGGTCACCATTTGATAAGGCTTGAAAACGAAGCTTATCAGCCGCGTCAGATGCGTTAGAGATAAGCTCACGTAGGAAGATTTCTTTATTTGAATACAGTGAGTGAATCATTAGATGAAGTAGTTGTTTCACTTCAGATTGAAAGCCACGAGTCTCTTTATTTTGCGTTGCTGTTTCGCTCATTTTTACTCCAAAACATCTATACTTTATGTTGAATAATTTTAAGGGCGTAACACTTTATGTCACTCTTGTGTTCATTAACATGAGGATGACAAATGTAAATTCAAGGTCAAAAACCATAAAAACACTGTTTTTTTGATCTGTTTTTATTATCCTTGAGTGTTATAAATATAAAAGAACATAAAAGAAGCCATGATTTGGTGAAGAATTGACTGAACTTCACCTAATGTTTGTCTATTTCTCACCCAAAACCACCCAAAATAGAAGAATTCAATGAGCAATATCGGCACAAAGCTTATTCTCGCACAGCGGTTTGTATTTGATCCAAACAGCAATTCACTTGTTGATCAACTAAGCGATGGCGAAGTCGTACGTCTTGGTAGTAATGAAAGCCGCATTCTCCTAATGCTGTCAGAAAGGCCCAATGAAGTTATCACTCGCAATGAATTGCATGAATATGTTTGGCGAGATCAAGGCTTTGAGGTCGATGACTCAAGCTTAACTCAAGCAGTATCGACGCTAAGAAAGATGCTGAAAGATTCGACCAAATCTCCAGAATTTGTAAAGACGGTCCCAAAGCGCGGATATCAATTTATTGCGACCGTTGAACGTTCAGCACCAATGTCATCAAATGATCAGCCAGTATCCGCTGAAATTACCGAAGATGACGTAGAACCTAGCTTAACGTTCGCTAACACGACAATGACGGAAGAAGTCATTGCTGAAACGGCTGAACCAGAACCAGTAACAAAGGTTCAAGAAACCGATGTAGAAGCTGAGCCAACACGAGCTCCTAATGTAACTCCGACTAAAAGCACAAATAAGTGGTTAACGTTTTGGTTGCTACTTGTTGCTTTCATTATGCCGGTTCTGGTTTTAACATTGACTAACCCGGCAGAATCCGAGTTCAAAACATTAGCTGAAGTGGATGGCGTGAAAGTGCAGTCACCAATCAACCACCCAGATCTAACCAGTTGGCTACCCGCAATTAAAAAGTGTGTCTTGTACTACAACAAAAATCACGCAGGTATATTGAAGCCAACGGAAGTGATTGCAACAGGTGGGCAAACCAATAATCTTGCTCTTAACTATATCCACCCACAAGAATATTCGAGCGAGAATATAACCCTTAAAATTTACGCCAACCAGTCGGATTTAAACGACATTTGTAAAGGTGATCAGTAACATGAAATTAAAAGTTTCCATTATTCTACTGGTTATTTCCGCGTTTTTAAGTGGTTGGTTGTATTGGGGTAATGATGCAAAAATAGAACACCTGTTAACTCAACACGAGTGGCAAGCAAAAATGGTGACTCTGATTAGCGACAACAAGCAAGCCGACTCTATCGGCCCACTTCGTAAAGTAGAACTGTCATCGAATGCGAAATATTTACCAAACGGTACCTACTTAAGAATGTCAATAGTCAGGCTTTACAGCACCCAAACTGCGCCAGCGAATGTGATCAACATATCCGAAACTGGCCAGTGGGACATCAACGATAATTACTTACTCATCTCTCCGACTGAGTTTAAAGATGTCACGTCGGCTCAACGTCAGGATTTCTCTAAAGATCAATTAGACCTCATAACTCAGGTGATCAAGATGGATGCTGAACAAAGCCGTCGAATTGATATCATTAATCCGAAAGCGCTGTTACTGACTAGCTTAAATCACGGTTCTACCGTATTGTTTTCAAACTAATAATGGGGCGCTATTTACTGTATATGAATAGCTGAATACCATTAAGCGGTAGACCAATAGAAAAAGGGGCATGATGCCCCTTTTTTGTTCGCTGTTTTGACAAATACGAGACTCTATGGACTGGATTAACTCACTTGCCCTCTTCTTTGGTTCATTAATCGCCAATACCCTCGCCTCCTTATCAGGTGGCGGTGCCGGGCTGCTTCAATTCCCATTGCTTATCTTTCTTGGCCTACCCTTTTCGGTCGCCTTAGCGACTCACAAAGTCGCGAGTGTCGCGTTAGGTTTGGGGGCTGCCTATAGCCATATTAAAGGCGGAACGCTAAGCTGGAAAATTTGTTGTTACCTGATAGCTGTGGGTAGTATCGGTGTGGTAAGTGGGGCTAATATCGTGCTCCTGATTCCCGACGACATTGCACAGAAAGTGCTTGGGGCGATGATCTTAGCACTTGGCGTTTACTCCCGACTAAAGAAGCAGTTGGGACAAGATGAACAACTCAAAAACCGAGACGCCAAAGGTTACATCATAGGTGGTATTGGGCTTGCGCTAATTGGTATCATCAACGGCTCACTTACTGCCGGTTCAGGGCTGTTGGTGACCTTATTTCTGGTTCGCTGGTTTGGTTTTACTTATAAGCAGGCCGTGGCACTAACTATGATATGCGTTGGTTTGTTCTGGAATGGCATTGGTGGTATCGCAATCGTACAGGCTGGTGCGCCGATATACTGGTTGTGGCTACCGATACTTCTACTTAGCTCATTTATAGGCGGGAGCCTAGGTGCATTTCTAGCCAACCGTTCAAGTAATCAGACGGTCAAAACGGCCTTTGAAATATTGACGTTTGCCGTTGGCGTCAAACTATTGATATAGAAAATTAAAAGGATTAACTATGAATACGGAATCAAATCCAACAACCCCAACAGTATCGCAAGCAACGATAGCAATACACTACTGCCGCCAATGTAATTGGATGTTGCGCTCAAGCTGGCTATGCCAAGAGTTGCTCCATACCTTTAGTGAAGAGATTAATCAAGTTAGTCTTCACCCAGATACGGGTGGGCGATTCGAGATCTTTTGTAATGGGATACAGATTTGGGAAAGAAAAGCGGACGGAGGTTTTCCTGAGGCTAAAGTTCTGAAGCAAAGAGTACGAAACATCATTGCTCCAGATAGAGATCTGGGCCACTCAGACTCAAAGTAAACCTTTCGTAGCTGCAACCATATATTTAGAGTAGTCCACTCACCAGTAGCTCTCCCTCAAGGCTGATCACTTTAAACGTATTGTTTTCATACAAGCCATAGCTTGCTGCGTGCCCTTCTCGTGGGAATGTTACCGAGCTAGGGTTAAAAATGAAGATATCATCTTGGTACTCAGCAACTGGAATATGGGTATGGCCGTGAGCAATAATATCGCCCGCTTTCAGTGCTGGTCGCTTCGTTGTGTTGTACAGGTGACCATGAGTTAAGAAAATACGCTGACCCGATTCCAATAACACCCATGAGTAATCCATCATCATTGGAAAAGACAACAACATCTGATCCACTTCACTGTCGCAGTTACCACGAACGGCAATGATCTCTTGAGAAAACGCATTCAACTTCTCTGCAACCGCTGGTGGATTGTATCCTTCTGGAATCGGATTTCTTGGCCCATGATTCAGAATGTCACCCAATAGCACTAAATATTGCGCACCAGACGCTTGGTAGAGTTCTAATGCCTTTTCTGTTGCTGGCAGCGAACCGTGTAGGTCTGAAGCAAAAAATAATTTCACACGTACTTCTCCATAAAATTTATGAGTCTATTGTACGTATCTAAATGCTACACGTCATCTCTCGCCATACCGTTGATCACGATATTATTGTAACTAACCATACCGACTATTTTGTGCTCACGGACCACTGGAGCACGGCTGATACCAAAGCGCTCAAACAAACGAGCACAATACTTCACATTCATATCTGCAGACACACTCAAAGCTGGTTTAGTCATAATTTCATAAACATTGGTTCGCTTAGGAGATCGATTCTTCGCTAACACTTTCTTGGCAATATCATTCATCAAGACGATACCGTACTCGTCATCATCGTGGCGCTTATCGACAATGATCGCTTTCACTTTGTGCTTTTTCGCCATATCAATAGCTTCTAACACCGTGGTTAGCCCATCGATAATCACATACGTATTGGCCATGACATCGCCTACTCGGATCTTTTCACTGGTACTCATAGCTCATCCTCCACAACCTTTGTTAAAGTCTCAACTTGGTGCGCGACCCCGACCGCATCTTCTACATCGATCTGTACTGCGATCCCTTGTCCTGATTCTTGGTCGAACTCCCCAACTTCACCGATGGTTTCTAAAATATGTCTCGCCAAATGCTCTTCGACGACAAACAACAACACATCTTTTTGCACCTCTAACGTTAATCCGAAGAAGGTGCGTTTTTGGTTCAGGCCTTGCCCTCTAGCATTGTTAATCACCGTTGCTCCAGTGGCGCCAGCATCACGGGCGGCATCGAGCACACTGTCTGTCTTGCTCTCTTCTACAAACGCTAAGATAAGTTTAAAGCGCATCTTTACTCTCCTTAGGGGGGGATGAACGATTTAACCATTGTGTTATTTGGGCATAGCTCATTACCGAAATAATCGGGAATAAGCTGGCAAAGGCAATTAAGCCGAATCCATCAATCACTGGGTTTCGTCCAGGGACGGTTGAAGCGAGCCCTAATCCAAGAGCCGTCACTAAAGGCACAGTCACGGTAGATGTCGTCACCCCGCCAGAATCATAGGCCAATGGAATAATAAGCTTAGGGGCGTAAAAGGTTTGGATGACCACAACGACATAGCCAAAAATGATGTAGTAATGGATAGGATCGCCCGCAACGATCCGATAGCTTCCGAGTGAGATACCAATAGCGACACCCAATGCCACCGCAATTCTCAGCCCATTAACGCTGATACTGCCACCTGAGACTTGGTTCGCCTTAATCGCCACCGCAATTAACGAAGGCTCGGCGATAGTGGTACTAAAACCGATGCAGAATGCAAAAAAGTAAACCCAGTAGTAATCAAACCAAACCAATGCTAGGCCAGAGCTGACCTTAAAATCAGTCAGAAAGCTTATCTCGGTCAATTGCATTGCCATCGTCTCCCCCAAAGGAAACAACGCGAGCTCCAACCCCATCAAGAATAGAGACAAACCGAGGATGACATAAAAGAAACCGATCAGCACTTTGGCTAGGTTATTGACTGGCTTACGCAGCACCGCAAATTGAAAACCAAATATGATCACCGTAATTGGAATCACATCCATCAAGGTGCCTAAAAAAGTATCAATAAATTGCTGAGCAGTGATCATGTCACCACCATCCCATAAACCATGACAAACATCATCGGCAGCAGTGACGCAAAGGCGATCAACCCAAAGCCATCAACCATAGGATTGCGGCCTTTGATTGCTGAGGCTAAGCCGACCCCTAAAGCTGTCACCAACGGAACGGTGATCGTGGATGTAGTCACTCCACCAGAGTCATACGCTATCCCAATGATATTTTCAGGGGCGAAAGCGGTGAGCACCACCACACCAATATAACCACCGATGATCATGTACTGAATTGGCCACCCTTTTAAGATTCGCAGCACCCCAAGTAAGATGGCGATACCCACCGACAATGCTACAGTGAAACGCAGACCGTCTGCATATTCTTCCATTTCATCTAACGTATTGGGGATAACACCTCCCTCGGCTGCCACTTCCGCAGCCTCAGCCGCCACCGCAGTTAACGCAGGCTCGGCTATGGTGGTACCGAACCCCAAACAAAAAGCGAAGATCAACAACCAGAACACACTCCCCTTTCTGGCAAATGCTTGAGCCATCGATTCGCCAATTGGAAACAGCCCCATTTCAAGGCCAAAGATAAAGAAAGTGAGCCCAAAAACGACTAGCACTAATCCGGTTAAAATCGAAAAAATATGAGGAAGCGGCTCTTGTAAGACGGCAAGCTGGAAGAAGGCGATCACCGCGACGATAGGCAATAGATCTCGCAAGCTACCTAACATGGCTCGAAACAAAGCAAGCACTGCCGTCATCGTAACTCCTTATTGCTTAAATTGGTTCTGGTTATAGGTTACTAATAATCATGGCAAATCCTTATCATTCCTTATGTGATAAATATTACGCAGTTGGTAACATATCCAAGTAAAATCCATAAGTGTGATAGCGATACACATCTTGACCTGATGAATTTAACTTCACTCTTTAGTAAATTGAAAAAGGCGTAATTTAGGTATCACACGATTGAAACCAATTGATCGCTATAGTGATTTTTTCGTATTGATTGGCGATAAAAAACAAGTCATGTCTATAATTATGTTTAATAGGGAGATTGGTATGAAGATATTGTTAACGGGTGGTACGGGGTTTATTGGGTCTGAATTAGTCAAGAGTTGGAACACTGATGATGTGACATTGCTGACGCGGAGCCCTGAAAATGCAAAGAAAAACCTAAATCACCTGAACCAGAACAACCTTCATTACATTCAGTCCCTTGATGAACTGAGCGATCTCAATGACTTCGATGTGGTGGTTAACCTTGCAGGCGAACCGATTGCAGACAAACGTTGGACCGAAGCTCAAAAAGCGAGAATCTGTAACAGTCGCTGGCAGATCACCAAGCAGCTAGTCAAGTTGATTAATGCTAGCAACAACCCACCCAAGGCTTTTATTAGTGGCTCAGCCGTCGGTTACTATGGCGATCAACAGCAGCATCCGTTTGATGAATCGTTGCAAGTAAAGGATGAAAGCTTTCCTCATAAAGTTTGTGCTCACTGGGAAGAGATTGCTAGGCAAGCCCAATCAGATAGCACGCGTGTAATACTACTCAGAACGGGTATTGTGTTAGGCGAAAATGGCGGCGCGCTAAAGAAGATGCTGATGCCCTACAAACTCGGTGTCGGTGGACCATTGGGTTCAGGCAAACAGTACATGCCATGGATTCACATGCTGGATATGGTGAGAGCCATCAACCACTTATTGTCTATTCCTCACGCTCAGGGCGAGTTTAATATGTGCGCTCCGCACCCTGTGACTAACAAGCTGTTCAGTAGCACATTAGCCAAACAATTAGGTCGACCACACTTCTTGTTCACGCCAAAATGGGTAATGTCATTTCTGATGGGTGAATCCGCTTGTTTATTATTCGACAGCATTCGCTCCAAACCAAAGAAACTCACCGAAATGGGATTTATCTTTAGTTACTCAAGAATCGAGCCTGCACTAAAAAACTTGTTACAACATCAAGACTAATTCTTTACCCTAGAGTTATAGAGACTCTAATAAAGGATTAAGCGTGAAAAAGTCGATTCTTATCACCGGTTGCTCAACGGGTATTGGATATACATGTGCTCATGCACTGCAAAAGCGCGGTTTTCATGTCATTGCATCTTGCCGTGACCCACAAGATGTTCAACGCCTTCAAGATGAAGGTCTCACCTGCATTCAAATAGATCTTTCCAACCAAGAAAGCATTGAACATGGGGCCAAGCTTGCGATTGAGTTCGCACCTAACGGGTTGTATGGATTGTTCAACAACGGCGCCTACGGTCAGGCAGGCGCGTTGGAAGACCTACCAACTCAAGGGCTCAGAGAACAATTCGAAACGAACGTCTTCGGCTGGCACCATCTTGTTTGTCAGCTACTCCCTCACATGCGTGAACGTGGCGAAGGGCGCATCATACAGAACAGTTCAGTGTTAGGCTTCGCCGCTATGAAATATCGCGGTGCCTACAATGCTTCCAAATTCGCGATTGAAGGCTGGACGGATACACTGCGTTTAGAGCTTTATGGTAGTGGAATACATATCTCGCTATTGCAGCCAGGCCCGATTGAGACTCAATTTAGAACCAACGCCCTGAAAGCGTTTAATAAATGGATCAACATTTCTGGCAGTGTGCACCAGGAAGCTTACCAGCAACAAAAAGACCGACTTGAAAAAGAGTCGTCGAACAACGCTTTTGTCCTTCCTGCTGAGAGTTGCATTGAGCCCGTTTTTCACGCTCTAACAGCCGATAAGCCTAAGTTAAGGTACCGAGTGACTACACCAACCAAGGTGTTCGCAGTGTTAAAAAGGGTCCTACCAAGCCGGTTGCTAGACCCTATTTTGAGAAAAGCCGCATAAATTACTAACTTTGAATGCATGATCGCAAACTTTAATGTAACGATGTAATTTATTCGTAACAATAAGATGTCATTATTTAGCCAATATCATCAATTATTCCCAACTGATGAATCGACTTCTGGATATTTCATGACTTTAAAACGCCTTAATTGGGTAGGTGTGAGTCTGGCCATTACGTTGTTTATTCTGTTTTGAGTATCCCACGCTACGCCTCACTGAACACCTCAATGATAACGCTATGCCTTCCATGTTGAGATAACAACTCTATCAACATCGAAGCATAGCGTTTTTCTATTTTTGGGGCTTTTTATCTGAGATAACCGAGTTAGATCTTGAAGTTACCGACTAATCCCCCCATATTTGCAACGTATCCACAAAAACAAACCTCAAGGAACGTAAATGCAATCTCCGCATGTTGTTGAACTTAATGAGCAGAACTTTCGTCAAGTATTAGAAGGTTCGATGCAGACCCCTGTACTCATCCATTTTTGGGCACCAATGAGCCAAGAGAGCGCCCAAATCATTCCTGAACTACAAACATTAACTCAGCAATACAATGGCGCTTTCACCTTAGCCTTGTTGAATTGTGAGCAAGAACAAGCCATTGCTAGCCAGTTCGGTGTTCAAGCACTGCCGACCGTTGCACTTTTTGTTAATGGCCAACCTGTTGATGGACTCGGTGGTCCCCAAAGCATAGAAGCAATTGTAGAAATGCTTAGTAAACACCTACCTAGTCAAGATGAACTCGCTTTACGCCAAGCTCTAGAACAAATGCAAACCGGTGCACACGCACAGGCACTAGCCGCGATACAGCAATTACCGGCAGAGTTAACAAGTAAGGGTGAAGTAAAACTGGCGATCGCTGAATGTTTATTAGAAACGCAACAGTTTGACCTTGCTGAAACTCAACTAGCGACAATCCCCCTAGAGTACCAAGACAACTACTACAAAGGCTTAGTTGCAAAACTGGAACTTCACAAACAGGCATCAGACAGCCCAGAGATACAAGCATTAGAAACCGCTCTTCAGCAAAATCCAAGCGACGCTAAAACGGCATCTGAACTGGCACTGCAATACCATCAAGTAAACCGTAGCGAAGAATCAATGAACCTACTGTGGTCCTTTTTAGCCAAAGATCTCAACACTCTCGATGGCGACATGAAAAAAGAGTTCATGGATATTTTAAGTGCACTTGGACAAGGTAATCCCGTTGCGAGTAAGTACCGTCGCCAACTGTACTCATTGCTCTACTAACAATCAGTAAAGCATGCTATTGAAATGAACTATAAGTGATAAAGTCACCCTTTAGCTTGTCGTAAAAAAAAAGCAAAACGGGCTATAAAATCAATGTTTTATAGCCCGTTTCTCATTTATAAATTTGCTCAGATTTTAAATATGAGCCAGTATCAATAGTGGACTATCAAAAACTTACACTTACAAAGGATTTTGTATGGATATTGATACATTAATTACTATTGGCATCTTTACTGCCGTCGCATTACTATTTATTTTCGCTGGTGTGAAAACCGTCCCACAAGGCAATAACTGGACAGTTGAACGCTTCGGGCGATATACCTTAACGCTCAAGCCGGGTCTTAACCTAATCATTCCATTTATAGATAAAGTAGGACAGCGCATCAGCATGATGGAGCGCGTTCTCGACATCCCTGCGCAAGAAGTCATCTCTAAAGACAACGCGAACGTAGTTATTGATGCGGTTTGTTTTGTTCAGGTTATCGATGCCCCTAAAGCGGCCTACGAAGTGAACGATCTTGAGCATGCGATTCGCAATCTAACCCTCACCAATATCCGTACAGTACTTGGGTCTATGGAGCTGGATGAAATGCTCAGCCAGCGTGACATGATTAATACCAAGTTACTGAATATCGTCGATCAAGCAACCAACCCTTGGGGCGTAAAGGTGACGCGTATCGAAATTAAAGACGTACAACCACCCGCCGACCTTACCGCTGCGATGAATGCCCAGATGAAGGCAGAGCGAAATAAGCGTGCTGATATACTAGAGGCAGAAGGTGTTAGACAAGCCGAAATATTGAAAGCGGAAGGTCACAAGCAATCAGAGATCCTGAAAGCAGAAGGTGAAAAACAAGCAGCGATATTGCAAGCCGAAGCTCGTGAGCGTGCCGCAGAGGCAGAAGCGAAAGCAACAGAGATGGTTTCGACAGCGATTGCTCAAGGTGATATGCAAGCCGTAAACTACTTTATTGCGCAGGGCTACACTGAGGCACTAAAGTCGATTGGCCAAGCTGAAAACGGCAAGATCATAATGCTACCACTCGAAGCCACAGGCCTAATGGGTTCTGTAGCTGGTATCGCTGAAATGTTTGCACATAAGAGTGACAAAGGCAGTAAGGACTAACTTATGGTCGAATTACTAGAACAAGTAAACCATTGGCATTGGTTGGCGTTTGGTCTAGCGTTGCTAGCACTTGAGTTAATTGGAACCGCTGGTTACTTTTTATGGATAGGCATATCTGCCATGCTGGTCGGTGTCCTTTTGGGTGCTCTACCTATTGGCTGGCAGATGCAATGGTTATCCTTTGCTAGCTTCTCGTTGATCACCACTTGGTTGTGGTGGAGAAGACAACTGTCTAATGACAAGCACTCAGATGCGGGGCGAGAGTTAAACCAAAGAGAAAAACAACTGGTAGGTCAAACCGTTTTTCTTACCGAAGCAGTTAACAAAGGTAGCTGTAGAATTAGGGTCGGTGACTCTTCTTGGTCTGCAAAAGCCAGCCAAGATATTCCATCTGGCACCGAAATTAAGATTGTCGCTTTAGACGGAATAGTTCTAATAATAGAACCTTTATAATAAAGTGCTATATAAAGCCTGCAGTTTCAACAGATGCAGGCTTTTTTGATTTTCGTGTCTTAATAATATTCGAATTATCATTGCGATAGATTGAATTGAAAAGAAAATAAGTTCTTATTTCGTAAAGCTAAAAAGTTTGATTGAGCTAAAAAGCTATAAGAAAGTCAGATTTCTTTTCCATTATATATATGAATAGTTAGCCTTATTGCCGCTTAATTATAATTATTAAAAATGTTAAGTCCGTCTAGTTTTTGAAATTTTTATTTCCTTGTCCATACTTTGACTTATCTCAATCAGAGATAAACCTAATGGAGTTCGTATGAGACATCTTTTAATAATTCTAACGGCTGTTTTCAGTTTATCATTTGGAAGCGCTCTAGCGAGCAGTCAGTCTCCAGGTAACGGAAATATGGGGCCTATAGTTAAGTGTTTGGATGGTAACGCGGTCACGCATGTGCCATTGCTGATCTGTAAACATTACGGCGGAAAAGTGCTGTGATAAGAGATTAAAGTCAGGCTAGTAATATAATTTACAGCCTGACAATTATTGGTAACGGAAATAACCTAACTAACTGCGGCCAGATAGATTGTTTAAAATAGGGCATTCCGTTGAAGCATCGCCGGGGCAGTCTTGTACCCAAGCTTGGAGTTGAGTTTTCATCTTATTTAATTCAGCAAGCTTTAATTCTATTTCATCTAACTTCTGCGTTGCTTTCTGCTTGACCTCGTAGCTTTGCCTATTGGGATTCATTGCCAACTCAACCAGTGATTTACACTCATCAAGGGTAAACCCAACCATTTTAGCTCTTAATACAAATTCTAACTGTTCGATGTGAATCTCGCCGTATTGTCTGTAGCCGTTTTCTGAACGAAGTGGAGGACTCATCATTCCTTTGCTTTCGTAAAAACGAATGGATTTCGCTGTTGTACCAACACGTTTCGCTACTTCACCAATATTCACAATCTTACCTGTAAGCCTAAAATGTATCACCGCAGTACTGTTGTTATACAATACTGCGGTTGAAAAACATAGCTAGAGCGTAACGTTAGAGGCTTACTCTTGCTCTAAAAGCCAAATCATAGTTTGAGATTTTTCTTCACTGTCTAGCTTGTTGAACCAGTATGAAACCATTTCGATTTCTTTGGAGCCTTCTAGTAGTGCAGGTGTTGCGTTCTTGCGATTTTGGAATGCCCAATTCGTCACTGCCGATTGCTCTTCTTTTGTCGCTTGACCATACCAGTAGTTAACCATCTCTTGAGCTTGTGACGCCTTTGGCTCTTCAGCAACTACAGCTGCAACAGGCGCAGCTACTGGAGCGATAGCAATCGCAGTATGATTATTGGCGCCATTGTAAATTGTGTCGATATACGCTTTCGGCACAATGAAAGTTGTACTCATTATTGAGTTTTGTCCATCAAGCGTAAACTCTAAATTCTTTTCTCTTGCTTGCTGGATATCAGCTTCGCTTAGAGGAAACTTAATATATTGAGTTTTTGTACAGTGTTCGCTGCAGCTCTCTCTTGGAACTTGTCTATCTTCTAACTCTATCGTCTTACCAAAAAAGCTTACGGTTTGGTACTCTTTGTAACTTTGGAAGTAACTTACATCCATAGTAATTGACGATTCTGGAGCTGAATTCTGTGTTACTTCTTTATTGTACGTAAAGTAGAGCGATGACTTGATAATGTCTGCGCCTACATTTGCTCTGTTTTCTGCAACATAAGATTGGCCAGTCACTTGAATGTAGCCACCTTTTGACTGCACATCTGCAACTGAATCTGCGAAATTACTTTGTGAATCGAGTGAACTACAAGCTCCCAAAAATAATGATAATACAACCACACTAACTTTATTCATTATGACTAATTCCTTATGTTCACTATGGAAAAACGCTGGCAAAAAAATTTACCAGCGTTTGGGTTTTTATCTAACTGTTTAAGCTGATAATTCTAGCTTAGAAACCGTACTCAAGACCAACGCGAGTTACGATATCTGTATCAGCGTCACCAACAGTACGGCCCGCAACACGTAGGTAAGGTACGAATCCGTTGTGCACTGCCATTAGCTGACCAGAGATAGTATTGCTATCTGTATTAGCTTCTTTGCTACCGTTAAGTTCAGACTCTAGGTTCGCTGCGTAACCCAGTTTAAAACCAATTGGACCATTCCAGTATTGGCCAATGATAGAGTAAGAATCTTGTGTTTGCTTACGGATGCCGTTATCTAGCTCTTCACCTTTAAATGCAGCCGCAAAGCCGAATCCTGCAGGTAGGCTAGCCTCAAAACCAACGATGTATGCGAATGTATCATCATCGTAGCCAGCGACTTCAGGAGCTTGCTCAGGATTACCATTCTCATCAAATGACCAATCACCACCAGTAGCGGCAACTACACGAGTACCAGATTCAACTGCACCCATAAATGTTACTTTTTCGAAGCTGTATTTAGCGCTTGCGCCAAAGAAGTTAGCATCACGAGTCGCTGCACCACCACCGTTGTCGTTATCATCACGACCAACAGAAGCTGCAAAAGAGAAACCACCAAATTTAGCTGAGTCGTAACGTACTTGGTTAGATTGACGATCGTAGTGACCATTGATGCCGCCCCAATCGAATACAGAGCCTAGACCAGGGTTAGAGAATGGCCAGTCGACAATTTCGTATAGTGGCGTAAGAACACGACCCACACGTAGATTACCCCAAGAGCCAGAAGCACCAACAAAAGTATCACGGAAACCAAGCACACCGCCTGAAACGCCACCATGTCCCCAGTCTGTACTATCTACGTAACCAGATTCGATCTGCATTGTAATTAATACGTCATCAAACATATCTTTATGAGCACGGAAGCCGATACGAGATTCATTCTCTACTGCGTAACCAGAGCTAGAGTCATTATTATCAGTTGTGTTGTAGTTAACTAAAGAGATAGCCGCAACACCGTAAACATCAACGTTGAAGTCAGAGTTAATACCAACTTCTTTCGCCATTACGCCTGTTGATAAAAGTGCAACTGAGGCACCTAGTAGAGTACGTTTGAAAATTTTGTGTTCCATGGAATAAAACTCCTAAAAATGGATATAGCTGTTTAAATATTCCTCACCTAAAGTTGGCCGCCGTAGAGAGAAATACCTTTTCTTGTTTGAGAACCCTTAACACAGAATTCTCTATTTCCTTTCTGGTTATACACATCGTGTGCATCCATGGCATTAAGACTAACTTCGCCCTCAAAAAGATCAATGAGAACTTAATTTTCATCTAAAAAAATATGAGTTAGTGCAAATTTACTGGGTGCTTAGTGATCTCAGTCGATAAATTGTAAAACCTATACAACAAACCAGTTTAGTTCATTTAAATCAATGCTTTGACTTAAATTTAATTTCCATAAAATTGAAGTGACTCGCATTTATCTTACAACCAAAATGGTATTTCATTAATATTGAGCGCCATCACTGTCCTAACTTAATAGTTCGTATAGGAACAAAATTCTCAACAATTAAAAAGACTATCAATTTATAACAAACACAAAAAAGGCACTCCCTTTAAGGAGTGCCTTTGAGCTTTTTTTATCTGAATTTACTTACGAAATAAGGGCAATTAGATCTTCTTCTGTTCTTATTTCGATACCTAAATCTTGTGCTTTGGTTAGTTTAGAACCTGCCGATTCACCAGCGAATAAGATGTCGGTTTTCTTAGATACGCTGCCCGTTACTTTCGCACCTAGCGCTTGTAATGCAGCTTTAGCTTCACTTCGACCAAGTTGAGAGAGTGAGCCTGTTAACACAACGACCTTACCTTCTAATGGTAGTTCTTGGTCATCGGCAGCCTCTTCGAGCTGTGGCCAGTTCACACCAAGCTCTACTAGCTGGTCGATTACTGCTCTGTTTTTCTCTTGTGAAAAGAAACCAGTGATATGGCTAGCGACGATGTTACCAATATCTGACACTTCGACTAACTGCTCGTGAGTTGCCGCTTGAACCAGCTCTAGCGTCTTGAAGTGCTGCGCTAGGTTCATTGCCGTTGCTTCACCTACTTCACGAATACCGAGTGAATAAAGAAAACGCGCTAATGTCGTCTCTTTGGCCTTATTAAGCGCACTCACCACGTTTTGTGCTGACTTAGGCCCCATTCGGTCAAGAACCGTAATCACGCCTGCACTGAGCTTAAACAAGTCTGCTGGAGTTTCGACCATTTCGCGATCTACAAGCTGTTCTATTACTTTCACGCCCAGCCCATCAACGTCGAGAGCCTTTCTCGAAACAAAGTGTTTAAGCGCTTCTTTTCGCTGTGCTTGACACACCAAACCACCAGTACAACGCGCAACAGCCTCACCTTCGACACGCTCAATGGCAGAACTACATACAGGGCAAGCATCAGGGAAAACAATGTCTGTCGCCGTCGCTGGGCGGCGATCTTGTACAACGGCCACAATTTGCGGAATCACATCACCAGCTCGGCGGATAATAACGCTGTCGCCTACCTTCACACCTAAACGAGCTATCTCATCAGCGTTGTGCAGCGTGGCATTACTTACCGTTACGCCGCCAACAAAGATAGGCTCTAGTTTAGCGACAGGCGTAATAGCCCCTGTACGGCCAACTTGAAACTCAACGTCATTTAACAGAGTGATTTCTTCTTGAGCCGGAAACTTGTAAGCAATAGCCCAACGAGGCGCCCTAGCAACAAAGCCAAGCACTTCTTGCGCCGCAATATCGTCGACTTTGATAACCACGCCATCGATCTCATAAGACAGAGCATCACGACGTGCCATAATATCTTGGTAGTACGCCTTTACATCCTCTAACGAGCTCAACTGTTTAGTTTCAGGACACATTGGCAAACCCCAGCCTTTCAGCTGCAAGAAGCGTTGATAGTGGCTCTTGGAAAGCTCTGCGCCTTCTACAACACCAACACTGTAGGCATAAAAAGCCAGAGGTCGTTTAGCCGTAATACGTGAATCAAGCTGACGTAGGCTACCAGCAGCGGCATTACGTGGGTTAACAAAGACTTTCTCACCTTTTTTCAACGCCAGTTCGTTCAGTTTATTGAAGCCCGCTTTTGGCATAAATACTTCACCACGAACTTCAATACGCTCTGGCCAACCTTTGCCTTGCAACTTAAGTGGAATCGAACTGATCGTGCGCACGTTTTCTGTGATGTTTTCACCAACAGCACCGTCACCACGAGTCGCAGCCTGAACCAAGGTTCCATTCACATAGAGCAAGCTTACTGCAAGGCCATCAAGCTTAGGTTCACAACAGAAAGTTTTGAGGTTTGCGGTTGGAGCTCTATCAGACATGCGCTTATTGAACGCATCCAAGTCTTCGTCAGAGAATGCATTGTCCAGAGAAAGCATTGGGATTTCATGGGTCACTTGAGTGAAGCCATCTAAAGGCTGACCGCCGACACGTTGACTTGGCGAATCAGCCGTCACGAGTTCAGGGTTTTCTTGTTCGATTTTTAGCAACTGTTGCATTAATCGATCGTACTCGACATCAGGAATCTCTGGAGTATCTTCTACGTAATAACGAACGGCATGATAATGCAGAGTTTCTCTTAACTGCTCTAAGGTAACTTGAATCGATTCTTTCATATCATTCTCTATCGTGATTGAAATATCAAAAAGGGCTCCCTTAGGAGCCCTTTTCTATAAATATAGATTATTTACAAGGCTAAAGAATACGGCTAGGCATTCGATGCCATCATAAAGTCTCTGATTTGTTTACGGTAGTCAGACAAACGGCTTGGTGTCATTAAATTGCGAGACTCATCTAGGACATTTCCACCCATATCGTCAGCAATTTTTTGCGCTGCACTCAACATCACATTGAAGTTTTGATCAGCTTGACCGTAGCATGGCAGCGTCATAAAGAATGAAATGCCTTTCGTTGTAAAGTCAGCAGGATCATCGTGTTCTAGGGTACCGGGTTGCATCATATTTGCTACGCTGAAAATAACTTTTGGATCATCACTAGGTTGTGCAAAGCAGTGATAGATAGACATTTCACCATAAATTAGACCATTGTTCTCCATGCTACGGAAGAGTTCAGTGCCAATAAATGGAACCTCTCCAGCGCAATGTACATTAAGAACGATCACTTCAAGACCAAGGTCTTCATCTTGCTTTACTTCTGACTCAATTGATGAGGCATCTTGTGGAACAATGGTTTCTTCAGCAACGACCGGCTCACTGGACACCAATGGTTCTTCAATCGTTTCATCTACTTTTTCATCAAGCGAGCCATATTGTTCTTGAAAACCAGCGTGACTTTCTTTTTGCTCATCGGTCAGCTCAAAACTTGGAACTTCAGGCTCAACAACCTTCTGTTCTTCAATCTCTTTAGATTCGCTTTCAACCTTGATTGGCTCTTCAACACTGAAAGAAGGAAGATCATTCAATTCAATATCATCTTCGTAAACTTCTTTCGTTGGTGGTGCTGTTAGCGGATCTGAGTCAATCAAAGGATCAGTCTCGGATGGTGAAGCAGCAAAATCCGGCTCTTTACGTTCTTTTCTGATTATCTCGAAATCATCTTCTGGGGCGAATGAGCGGTTTGGGATATTTTCAGGCTCACCTAAGCGATCGTTTTCAAGCTTACCAAGCGGCTTATCTCCAAACTTTGCTTTCCCTTCTTTCTTACTCGTCCACAGACCGTGGAACAATAATGCGGCGATAGCTAATGCGCCAACAATAATGAGTACAAATCGCAATTCCTGCATTTTTCGCTCTCAGCTTTCGTAGTCACTAGCTATTAAAACGCTGTCACTAAGTTAGGTTAATTTGACCAATCTCACTACTCTATCAAAAGTAGCCACCGTTTTAGAACAACTTAATACAATTAGTTCCTTACTTGATGTGATTTTCGCCACGCTTTTTTTCTTAATTTCGGTCGAGTACACTAGAGATGTTTGCTATTTAACCAAATTCACATGTGACCCAATTTAAATATGACTATTGAATCTATTCCTCGCTCAGGCTTTGGCTACTTTATTTTCGGAATAAAGATCGCTTTATCACCGAGTATTCGTAAGTTTGTGCTACTTCCTCTTATCGCTAACGTATTACTTGTTGGTGGTGCTTTGTTTTATATCTTCTCTAACCTAAACACTTGGATTGAAGGATGGATTGGGGCATTACCAAGCTTCTTATCATGGTTGTCATATATTTTATGGCCACTACTAGTACTAACCGTATTGGCAACATTTTCGTATTTTTTTAGCACACTCGCTAACTTCATCGCCGCACCGTTCAATGGCTTGCTCTCGGAAAAGGTAGAAGAACTGCTTAGCGGCAATAAAGTCAATGACGACGGTTTACTCGATGTTCTCAAAGATACGCCACGTATATTAGCCAGAGAATGGCGCAAGCTTGTCTACGTTTTGCCAAAAGCGATCGGCTTATTCCTACTTTTATTAATTCCAGCACTGGGGCAAACCGTTGCACCATTTTTATGGTTCATCTTCACCGCATGGATGCTCGCAATCCAGTACGCTGATTACCCATTTGATAACCATAAAATAAAATTTGATGATATGAGAAACAATTTGAAACAAAAACAAGGTAAGACCTATAGCTTCGGCGCGCTTGTTTCTGTTTTTACGACAATCCCAATTTTAAACCTGATCGTGATGCCAGTCGCGGTTTGTGGCGCCACAGCCATGTGGGTTGTTGAGTTTAAAGACCAAGCTCTGCGTTCTCGTCTATAACCTTCACTCTCTCTTTAACAACGCCTATCTTCTTTAAGTTCTGACCTCAATAAAGGTAGGCGTGACCTCCGCTACATATCTATATGATATAACTTTTTAATCCTTTTACTTTTTTTCAACTTGTTTACCCTAAATTCAAGCTAAACAAACATCGAAAGACACTAGACGGTAAAGTGATTGATATACTACGTTTAGTTCTGTCATTAAATGAAGGAATATCGCATGAGCAAGATCTACGAAGACAACACCCTAACGATTGGTAACACGCCTCTAGTCCGCCTTAACAAAGTAAGCAAAGGTAACGTTCTAGCTAAGATCGAAGCTCGTAACCCAAGCTTCAGTGTCAAGTGTCGTATCGGGTCAAACATGATCTGGGAAGCAGAAAAAGCAGGTACTCTGAAACCAGGTATCGAGCTTGTTGAGCCGACCAGTGGTAACACAGGTGTTGCACTTGCATTTGTAGCAGCCGCACGCGGTTACAAGCTAACGCTAACGATGCCTGAGTCAATGAGCCTAGAACGTCGTAAGCTACTTAAAGCGCTTGGTGCAAACCTAGTGCTGACTGAAGCACCAAAAGGCATGAACGGCGCAATCGCCAAGGCAGAAGAGATTGTTGCTTCAGATCCAGAGAAATATCTACTCCTACAACAATTCAACAACCCAGCAAACCCACAAATTCATGAACAAACAACAGGTCCTGAAATTTGGGAAGCAACTGATGGTGAAGTCGACGTGTTTGTAGCCGGTGTAGGTACTGGTGGCACCATCACTGGTACGAGTCGCTACATTAAAGGTGAAAAAGGCAAAGCCATCACCTCAGTAGCAGTTGAACCAGCAGAGTCTCCAGTGATTGCACAAGCGCTTGCGGGCGAAGAAATCAAGCCGGCTCCGCACAAAATCCAAGGTATTGGTGCTGGTTTCATCCCAGGAAACCTAGATTTAGACATTATTGACCGCGTAGAATCGGTAACTTCTGAAGAAGCGATTGAGATGGCTCAACGGCTAATGAAAGAAGAAGGCATCCTAGCAGGCATATCATCTGGCGCCGCAGTAGTAGCGGCAAACAGAATTGCAGAACTCCCTGAATTTGCAGGAAAAACCATTGTTACCGTGCTACCAAGCTCTGGTGAACGTTACCTAAGTACAGCCCTATTTGCAGGTCTCTTTACGGAAAAAGAGAACCAACAATAATATGTGGTCAAATCAATTTTTCGTCCAAAAAAGCCCCGTTTAGGGGCTTTTTTGTTGATCCCTGCCCTACCTTTGGTAATATCGGGTCTGTTTTATTTTTCGCTTCAAAATAAAAGAAGCAATAAACAAATTCAGAAAGTCATGAGTACTCAACAAAAGATGACCATGGCTGGATAAAAATTTATAACCAGTCTAAGTTCTAACACGAACATGGCGTACCAGTCTCTAGCGCATTTGGGCTAAAGCAGTTAAGCTAATCTGGTTACAAACTTACAAAAAATAAATTAATTGGGGTATATAAAATGTACGAGAAGCAAGTAGAAATCACAGCAGAAAACGGCCTTCACACTCGTCCAGCTGCACAGTTCGTAAAAGAAGCAAAATCTTTCGACGCTGACATCACTGTGACTTCTAACGGCAAAAGCGCTAGCGCGAAAAGCCTGTTCAAACTACAAACTTTAGGCCTAGTAAAAGGGACTAACGTAACTATTTCAGCTGAAGGCCCTCAAGCTCAACAAGCTGTAGACCACCTAGTTGCTCTTATGGATCAACTACACTAATACGGTCTCCTTCTTTCAAAGCCATTTTGCATATCAAAGTGGCTTTGTTCGAAATAGATAGGAATAAGCGCGGCATTAGTCGACGACTTAAATTTACACACTCTCCCGTTTACAGTTGAACAACTAAGGTAAAGCTATGATTTCAGGCATCCTAGCATCTCCTGGTATTGCTTTCGGTAAAGCACTACTACTTCAAGAAGATGAAATTGTCCTAAACACTCAACCTATCTCAGACGCTCAAGTTGAAGCAGAAGTTCAGCGTTTCTTTGACGCTCGCAACAAATCTTCTCAACAACTTGAAGTTGTTAAGCAAAAAGCACTTGAAACTTTTGGCGAAGAAAAAGAAGCAATCTTTGAAGGCCACATCATGCTGCTTGAAGATGAAGAGCTAGAAGAAGAGATTTTAGCACTCATCAAGAAAGATAAAATGCACGCAGACAACGCGATCCACACTGTGATCGAAGAGCAAGCTGTTGCACTAGAGTCTCTTGATGATGAGTACCTAAAAGAACGTGCAACTGATATCCGTGATATCGGTACTCGTTTCGTTAAAAATGCACTAGGCATCAACATTGTTTCTCTAGCAGACATCAATGAAGAAGTTATCCTAGTTGCTTACGACCTAACGCCATCTGAAACTGCACAAATCAACCTAGACTACGTTCTTGGTTTTGCTTGTGACATCGGCGGTCGTACATCTCATACTTCAATCATGGCACGTTCTCTTGAGCTTCCAGCTATCGTTGGTACTAACGATATCACTAAGCAAGTTAAGAACGGCGACATGCTTGTGCTGGACGCGATGAACAACAAGATCATCATCAACCCTTCTGAAGCAGAACTAACAGAAGCTAAGAAAATCAAAGCAGATTTCGAAGCAGAAGCGGCTGAACTAGCAAAACTAAAAGATTTGCATGCTGAAACTCTAGACGGTCACCGTGTAGAAGTTTGTGGCAACATCGGTACAGTAAAAGACTGTGACGGTATCCTACGTAACGGCGGTGAAGGTGTTGGTCTGTACCGTACTGAATTCCTATTTATGGACCGTGACGCGCTTCCTACTGAAGAAGAGCAATACGCTGCTTACAAAGAAGTAGCAGAAGCAATGGAAGGCGAGTCAGTGATTATCCGTACTATGGATATTGGTGGCGACAAAGACCTACCATACATGGACCTTCCACAAGAGATGAACCCTTTCCTAGGCTGGCGTGCAGTACGTATCAGCTTGGATCGTCGTGAAATCCTACGTGACCAACTGCGTGGTATCCTACGTGCATCTGCACACGGTAAACTACGTATCATGTTCCCAATGATCATTTCTGTTGAAGAGATCCGTGAACTGAAAAAAGCAATCGAAGAGTACAAAGTTGAACTTCGCGCTGAAGGCCTAGCTTTC
This sequence comes from Vibrio kanaloae, assembly GCF_024347535.1. Taxonomy (NCBI): domain Bacteria; kingdom Pseudomonadati; phylum Pseudomonadota; class Gammaproteobacteria; order Vibrionales; family Vibrionaceae; genus Vibrio; species Vibrio kanaloae. The sequence goes on from NZ_AP025497.1 coordinate 2,296,979, forward strand.
GATGAAGAAATCGAAATCGGCGTAATGGTTGAGACTCCAGCAGCTGCTGCAATCGCACATCACCTAGCGAAAGAAGTATCTTTCTTCTCTATCGGTACTAACGACCTAACGCAATACACTCTTGCGGTAGACCGTGGTAACGAAATGATTTCTCACCTATACAACCCGCTATCTCCTGCTGTTCTTACAGTAATCAAGCAGGTGATCGACGCATCACACGCTGAAGGCAAATGGACAGGTATGTGTGGTGAGCTTGCTGGTGATGAACGTGCGACGCTACTTCTTCTTGGTATGGGTTTAGATGAGTTCTCTATGAGCGGTATCTCTATCCCTAAAGTTAAGAAAGTAATCCGTAACTCTAACTTCGCTGAAGTTAAAGCTATGGCTGACGAAGCACTATCTCTACCAACAGCTGCTGAAATTGAAGCTTGCGTAGAAAAGTTCATCGCTGAGAAAACTCAGTAATCGCCAAATGCTTAATAAAGTTAGACGGCTAAAAATAGTCGTCTAATTTGTTAGATTGGTATAGTATATTCTATAGAATAAAACTAAACGTTAGGAGCATGACACAATGGGTCTGTTTGACAAACTGAAAAAGCTTGTATCTGATGACAGCGCTGATGCTGGTGCAATCGAAATCATCGCACCTCTTTCTGGTGAAATCGTAAACATCGAAGATGTGCCAGATGTAGTTTTCGCTGAAAAAATCGTTGGTGACGGCATCGCGATCAAACCAGCTGGCGACAAAATGGTAGCTCCAGTTAACGGTACTATCGGTAAGATCTTCGAAACTAACCACGCATTCTCTATCGAGTCTGACGACGGTGTTGAGCTTTTCGTTCACTTCGGTATCGATACTGTTGAACTTAAAGGCGAAGGTTTCACTCGCGTAGCTGAAGAAGGTCAATCTGTTAAAGCTGGTGACACTATCATCACTTTCGACCTAGCGCTTCTAGAAGAGAAAGCGAAATCTACGCTTACTCCAGTTGTTATCTCTAACATGGACGAAATCAAGGAGCTGAACAAGCTTTCTGGTTCTGTAACTGTTGGCGAAACTCCAGTTCTTAAAGTAACTAAGTAATCTCGATTACTTATCTGCTTTAATTAAAACGCTATCTTAAGGGTAGCGTTTTTTTGTGCCTGCTAACTTTGCTAGTTCCTTGAATAGCTGTGCTAAGTCACACCTCACCTCGTTGTAAATACGCCCTCAGTCAACTACAGCAATACCAATCATTAGTTGCCAACATCACCCTTACTTTCTTGTTAAAGCGACTTAAAGCCACCCTAGACGCTGCCCCTAATGTTAGAGCACGCGGTATAATTTCGACAAACAACAGGCAATAAAAAACCCAGCCGAAGCTGGGTCTGTTTAGCGCTCATCTCTCACCACGAGCTAATTTGTGGAAGCCTAACGTTAACGCTTATGCTCAACACAGCTTATAGCCAACGTGGCTTTTCAATCGATTAACCTAGTAGGCTAAGTGCCGAGTTCGGTGCTTGCTTCGCTTGAGCAAGAATCGAGCTTGAAGCTTGAGAAAGGATCTGAGACTTAGTCATCTGAGTCGTTTCTTTCGCGAAGTCGGTATCTTTAATACGGCTCTTAGAAGCATTAACGTTTTCGTTAATGTTATCTAAGTTGCTAATCGCGTGGTCGAAACGGTTTTGGAAAGCACCCAGTTCAGCACGGTGGCTGTCTACATACTTAAGTGCCGCATCGATTACTGCTACAGACTCTTGTGCGCCACCAACAGACGTTACGTCGATAGTATCCACTGTGACTTCTTTGCCCGCTTGGATGCCTAGCTCACCAGCAAGACCGCCAGAGAAAGACACATCGCCGCTCACTTTGTTATTGCCTGTGAACATTTGTAGCTTGCCGTCTTCAGTCACAGATGCTTTAACAGAATCTTGTTGACCGTTGATGTACGTTGCTAGCTCTTCGATGTCGTCACCCGCTTTTGCGTTGATGTCGATTTCTTGTGCTTGACCGAAGTTATCAGTGAACGACAGTTTCAGGTCGTTAGAGCCTGCTTGAACGTTCCAATCTTTGTCTTTTGCATTCTCAGTTTGGTAGCTCTTACCACCCATCTGAGCGTTATCAGAGCGCATGTCTTTCAGTTGAAGCATTACCGCTTCACCGTTATCCGCACCGATTTGGAATGATTTAGTCCCGTGAGTACCGTTAAGCAGCTTGTTACCACCAAAAGACGTCGTTTCCGCGATACGGTTCAGTTCATCGTTCAGTGCGGTTACTTCTTCTTGAATCGCTACACGCTCAGATTTTGAGTTTGAGCCGTTTGAAGATTGTAGAGACAAATCACGCATACGTTGCAGGATGTTGGTTGTCTCGTTCATTGCACCTTCAGCAGTTTGTGCAATCGAGATACCGTCGTTCGCATTACGTACAGCAACATCAAGACCACGACTCTGAACGTTCAAACGGTTCGAGATTTGTAGGCCCGCAGCGTCATCTTTTGCGCTGTTGATTTTAGAACCTGAAGATAGGCGCTCCATTGATGTTTGTTGTGCGTTGTTTGCATTATTTAGGTAACGTTGCGCTGTCATCGCTGAAACGTTGGTATTTACATTCACTGCCATGGTGATTTCTCCAATTGATTTTCCGGTATAGCGGTTTCCGACGTCTCGGAAAACCAAGTAGTTCTCTCAAAGTTACTTTTAATAACGGCTCGAATGGTGAAACCTTTAGAAAAAAAACAATAAAATTAAAGAAATAGCATTAAAAGAGAAGAAAGCGTGACTGGTAGTAAAATTATCAAAAAAAGAGAAGGAAAACGCTAAAGTTACGGAAAAGTTGGACGAGTAAAAAGTTGAGCTGCTACTAGCTAAAATGACTGGTGTTCATCCGAAATCTCTTTATAAGATTAGAACGAATTTATTAACCCAATAACGTTAAAGCAAGGTTCGGCGCCTGCTTTGCTTGTGCCAAAATAGTGGTACTGACTTGCTGCAGTATTTGTTGTTTAAGCATTTGAGTGGTTTCTTTAGCGTAGTCGGTATCTTTAATTCGACTGTTTGATGTCGCCAAATTCTCATGGACATTTTCAAGGTTATTAATGGCATGATCAAAGCGGTTTTGCATTGCGCCGAGTTCGGAGCGATGACTGTCGACATACTTCATTGCTGTATCTAAGATAGAAACAGCGCGTTGAGCACCACCCACATCTGTTACATTGATGTCATCGACTGATTCATAATAACCCGCCGACATCGAAAGCTCACTTGCGAGCGAACCGGAAAAAGAAATCGTGCCTGCGGTATCTTCACCAGACATATAGATCTGAAGCTGCCCTTCATCATTGACGGAAGCCGAGACCAGATCCGTTTGACCATTGATATAGGTCGCCAACTCCTCGATATCATCGCCCGTTTTCGCGTTAATGGTGATCTCCTGAGGCTGACCAAAACGATCGGTAAACGACATCGTCATATCATTCTGATTAGATTTCACTTCCCACGAGTCATTGGCCATGCCATTGGCGACATAACTAAAACCGCCCATGTTGATGTCATCCGTACGCATGCTTTTCAGGCCAATTTGCACTGCTTCACCAGAACTGCCACCAATCTGAAACGAAGAACTACCAAAGCTACCGTTAAGGAGTTTTTTACCACCAAATGAAGTGGTCTCTGCGATACGATTCAGCTCATCGTTTAAGGCAGTAATTTCTTCTTGAATCGCCGTTCTTTCCGATTGGCTATTCGAGCCGTTACTCGCTTGTAATGACAAATCTCGCATGCGTTGCATGATATTGGTGGTTTCATTCATCGCCCCTTCTGCGGTCTGCATAATGGAGATTCCGTCGTTAGCGTTTCGAACCGCGACATCAATACCGCTCATCTGCGCTTCCAATCGATTCGAGATTTGTAAGCCGGCCGCATCGTCTTTTGCGCTATTAATACGGCTCCCTGAAGCTAAGCGCTCCAAAGATTGGTTCAGCATGTTGTTGGCATTAGAGAGGTTTCTCTGGGCCACCAGCGCTGAGACATTTGTATTAACAGTTATAGCCATAGACCTTTACTTACAAAAAAGATGAATAAAACTAACGATTGGTATTATATCGACCAGTTCATATAAAGCTTTAATAAAAAAGGAGCCCTGAGGCTCCTTTTGCTGACTATCTTTAAGACGATTTACTTAATCGTTAATGCACTCAACATGTCTGCTGAAGGAGCAAAATAGTAAGCGCCTGTCACTGCTTTAGTAAAGCGAAGTAGTTGGTCTGTTTTACCATCTGTCGCGCCGTACATGCTCTCCAGCATCGCATCAAAATTATGACGGATATTACAGTAAGCAATAAACAGTAAACCGTGGTCGCCCGTTGCTGTGCCGTAAGGCAGGCTATGACGAACAATTTTAAGGCCTTTGCCTTCTTCTTTGATATCCACACGACCAACGTGAGATGCAGCTGGAACATCATCTAACTCTATTGAATCTGGCTTAGTACGACCAATCACTTTCTCTTGTGCCGATACATTCAATCGATTCCAAGCTGGCAGGTTGTGCACAAAACGCTGCACCATCACATAACTACCACCAGCAAATACACCCTCAGGAACAATCGCGACTTCAGCTCGTTGTGCATCTTTCGGGTTTTCAGTGCCATCCACGAAATCAGTCATGTCACGAGAATCAAGGAAGCGGTAACCGTAAGTTTCATCCACAACTTCCACGTCCGCTGCCACTTCAGATAACAATTTACGTAGGATGAAGAAATGCAGATCATGTCGGTTTGAATGACAGTGAATCAGAACATCAGACAATGTGCTCGGAGCCGTGATATCCCCCTCACCAAGCGCAGGAAAATCAATTAAGTCAGAAGGCGCTGCTTGCTCAAACTGCTCCCAAAAAGCCTTTGAGAACGCAATTGATGCTGTTAAGTACGCATCGGGTTGAGTTTGGTTTAGCTCGTCAATTAAAGTTGGAAGCTTTTGAATTTCTGCTAATACATTCGCAGCGTTAGCATTCACTTTTAATTGAACGTAAAGAGCGAAAGGCCCAGATTCTGGCAAAATAGCACTTTGAATTTGAGACTGCTCATTTGAGATGTTAAGCATAGATTAATCCTTTCATTTTTAGCTTCTAAGTATAATTGTGAACGGGACAAATGTTTTGATGAGAATCAGTCTTCGTGCTCGACCGCTTTAAAGCAATCTCTAGCAGTATGACTATTGGTTAGATAAAGCGCTAACCACAAGAGCAACAACAACGTGATACCATTCGACCAACGAAACCATCCGTTGTCCAAATAGATTAAATAAATCGTGTGGGAACCTTGTGCCAAGATGGCCATTATAGTGACCCAGCGCCCCCACGACACAACTTTGTTGAGGCGCCTTCTATCAGGAGTTCGTAGTCCAAATAACCACATGAGTAACAAGCTAGGAATACTCAAAGCAATCCCAATATAAAACATTTGGTGATCTGGGTAGATGATCTCGAGGATATCAGTGCCCGACTCTCGGCTTGCGCCGGCAACGATGAAAACGACCAAAGCTTTCGCCAGAAATAACCACCCCAACCATAATAAGATTGGGGCTTTCAAAAAACCGTTCTTATCGTATTGTTCTATGGAGTACCGCACAAATCTCACTTTCACTTAGTTTCAAACCAACACTTTAACGCAAATCATTCATACTTAACTAGGTTTGCGTTATCTTATTAGCTAATCCGTTTTAATTATCGAACCCAGAATGAAAAAGAAGACTAATACGCCGTCTGTTGAATCTCAACAAGAGGCCATGAAGATAGCCAAAGCGACTCAAAAGCCAGCTCAAACTAAAGAACAAACTAAGCTGATCGCTCAAGGAATCGAAAAAGGCATCGCACTCTATAAAAAACAACAAAAAGAGCGCAGCCGCCAAGCTGATAAAGCCAAGAAACGCGTACAGAAAGAGAAACAGACTCAACAAGCGAACCAAAACCAAGAAGACACGATCGAAACAAGTGTTGAAACGACATCAAATCTCGGCAGCAAATTACCGTGGCTACTACTGATCGCTAGCTGGATAGGCTTCGCGATTTATTTGATGAAATAACAAGGTAATCGTATGAAAAAGGAATTAATCGCTTTAGCTATGAGTGGTGCATTGCTAGGTTGCACGACACCAACATCACTACCTCATAGCGACGCTGACAAAGTGCAAATGGATTACCACGGTGTGATTAATATCGAGCAATGCGAGTATAAAGGGGAAGTCACTGGCAGCGAAGGCCATTGGTACAGCTACCTATTTTTCCAAAATGACACTCTGATTCAAGGCGCGATGAATGAGCTCAAGTCCAATGCTATTGAGTTAGGCGCAGACACCGTCATATTTACCCTTCCCCAAGACTTTAGTACTTCCGTCACTATGCTTGGCACAGCCTATCTGTGTCAGTAAGCAAATAGATTAGTGAATCGATATCTCGGTATACATTGATTTTACGACGCCCAAAAGAAAGCACCCAAACCTTGACTAAATCAATTTAACAGCTTGAATCAATGATATACATGGAGTTATTGGAACTCCTTATTTCAAGTGGAAATGAAAATGGGTTCAACCAATCTACTAACTAAAGTTTGCGCTAAACCATCTAGACGAGTTTTGCTGAAGGCGATTCATTTTGCACATGCCTCTACTCAATCCTTAAACATATACGCAGAAGATTATCGTCGTAGTGAAGAGCACACTTTCTTAGAATACCTAATCACACCCAAAGAAAGCGGCGCCCGATACAATGACTTTTTCATGCAATGGTGTCGTTCAATATTAGAAACAATAGAAGAGATTCACTCTGAACTAGAACTACCTATGATAGAAGTTAACTTTAACCTACTAGCGGGCAATAGTTGGGAACATGAATTGACTAAAGAACATCAGAATAACACTGGTTTCTTTCTTATTGATTATTCTAAAGGAATTGTTGCACTCCAACTGCTTAGGGAGTTATCTCGTCAAGGCCGCGATATATTATTACTCACAGATATAAAATGGCCACAACCACTGAAAGTGGCTTCCGCCATCGATCCGCTTCACCGTAGCGATAAAAACGCAGAAATAGATAAGGAAATTATTGTTCGAAGCTTAGAGCTAAGTAAACGATTAAAAGCCAATATGTCACTCGTTTACTGTCAGTACGTTGCCCCATACTTATATCGATACTCTAAGGACATTCTGAAACACCAAAAACAATCGATGACCGTTTTTCTTGAGACTAACAAATTTAATCACCTACCACTTCGATTAATAAAAGCGAACCCAGAAGAAGGTCTGCCAGACATTGTTAAATCAATGGGAGCTTCAATTCTAGTGCTAGGAGCTTGCAAGCGGACGGCTCTATCTCGTTACTGGTCAGGAAGTACCGTAGATGTGTTATTAGCAAACCCACCTTGTGACCTACTACTGGTTAGTAAGTAAACACACCAAAAACTTCAATACAGTTAACCTCTCGGCGTTAATTGTTTTGAAGCTAGCGATGAAGACCTCAAACAACTTCTGGTTTAATCAGAGTTGGGAAGTCGACCAAATAACTCTCATTTTTATATTTATCATTGGCTCTCGTAATGCCCGCTTATTTGATTCGCGTATTATATTTATGGCTCCGCCAAAGTGCATATCAGTAACTCCCTACAAACTTGGACCGCAGAACACACCCAACTGCCATTAACTTTTATCGTCGTCACCACCATCACAAGTCATCTTTAATTTCTCTCGAGGCCACATCCTCAGATAACTTATCCATCTGCTGGGCTATCATTTCTTCATCTTCATCAAAATAAGCGATGTGGTACATAGCTTCGCCCTCCTGAATCAAAGGAATGTTTTGCTTCCCGATAATGACACCGGTACGAGGTGCTATAATCACAGCCAACTCTTCTCCATAAGCACTACTAATGGTGGCCAGTTGATCACCTTTCTTTACATAATCCCCCAGGTGATACTTATGTTTGACAATACCGCTGGCGCTTCCTCGCACCCATTGACTACCTCGGGCGATCACAGGTTCAGGCGCGTCACGTCTCGGGCGGCGGCCTTTACTAATCATATTAAGATGACGCAAGACACGTATGACTCCTCTCGTGCCCATTCGAATGGATGCCTCATCAAAACGCAGCGCCTCACCTCCCTCGTACACAAGTACTTTCGTATTAGAGCTCGCTGCACAATCACGCAATGATCCATCAATCTCTTTCGAATGCAGTACCAAAGGTGCGCCAAAAGCCTTGGCCAGTTCTGCGGTTGCCTCATCCTCCACATTAGCCCGAATTTGAGGCAAGTTGGTTCGATGAATCGCTCCCGTATGCAAATCAATTCCGTACTGGCACTTTTCGATAATTTCGGTTCTAAAAATGTTAGCGACTCTTGCCGCCAGAGAGCCTTTAGGAGACCCAGGAAAACTGCGATTTAAGTCTCGGCGGTCTGGCAAATATCGACTTTGATGTATAACGCCATGAACGTTTACCATAGGAGCAAAGATAATTGACCCGCGAAGTACTTTAAAACGTTTCATGTTGATGATTCTGTGAACAATTTCGATACCATTCAGTTCATCGCCATGCACCGCGGCACTAATAAATATTGTAGGCCCATCTAGCTTCGCTCTCATAATGTAAACAGGCAGAGAAACCTCTCCATCTGTATATAACTTAGCTACAGGAAGCGCTATTTTCATTCGTTGACCAGGCAGTACACTGTAAGTGCCAATACACAAAGCTGACATCGTCGTTAACCCTTACCGCGCGTTTTATTTGCGTGTAACTTTGCATTTTTTTCAATAAAATCATAAACCTTACCAGCAATATCTAAGTTAGTAGCCATCTCTATACCTTCAAGGCCTGGGGAGGAGTTCACTTCCATCACCATTGGCCCACTGTTAGCTCGAAGTAAATCTACCCCACAGAAGTTTAATCCCATGATTTTTGCAGCACTTACGGCGGTTTCTCTTTCTTCTTTAGTTAAACGAATAATTTCAGCTGAACCTCCACGATGTAAGTTAGAACGGAACTCTCCATCTGCCGCTTGTCGCTTCATAGCCGCAACAACTCGACCTCCAATAACAAGGCAACGAATGTCTGCTCCCCCTGATTCTTTTATGTATTCTTGAACCAATATGTTCGCTTGAAGCCCCATGAAAGCTTCAATGATGCTCTCTGCAGCTTTCGAAGTGTCAGCCAAAACCACACCAATACCTTGCGTACCTTCTAACAACTTAATAACGAGAGGAGCTCCCCCTACATTCTTGATTAAATCTTTAATGTTGTCCGGTTTACTTGCGAAGCCTGTTCTCGGTAGACCAATACCTTTGCGAGAAAGAAGCTGCAAAGAACGTAGCTTATCTCGGGATCGGCTAATCGCTACAGACTCATTGACGTTAAAAGTTCCCATCATTTCGAATTGTCTCGCTACTGCCGTACCGTAAAAAGTAATAGAGGAACCAATACGTGGTATCACAGCGTCGTAAAGAGGGAGCTCATTGCCTTTATAACGAACCGTAGGTCGACTACTCGTAATATCCATATAACAATGCAGCGTATCAATCACATCAACTTCATGTCCTCGTTCAACCCCTGCCTCCACTAAGCGAGTGGTTGAGTATAATTTTGAATTTCTCGATAAGATGGCGATTTTCATTCTTATTTACCTTGTAAAAAAATGTAGTGCTCGTTATATAATAGATAGGATTCATCTTTTTCTTACACTTTGTTCGAGATAATTTGTAAAGCTAATGCATATTCAACTATTCAAAACCTTTGTCGTGTCTACCATATAAACGGCTCTCTGCACGTCGAATCGCCAATACTTGCACCTATCGCGCATGCGATACACTAGAATAGACAGGTAATAACCTCTCAAGTGGTTTCTATTTGAAGTTGAATGACCGAGCCTTACTGGTACACCTGTTCGATTATTTATTAATATTTCTAGCTACAAATACGGACCACTTATGGGGGCCTATCGTTGTTGCTAAGGTAAACCTACAAAGTATCATCCTACCTCTACGTTCCACCCAATAAAAAAAGCCAGCTTTCGCTGGCTTATGCACTAAATCCAAGGCTTATTTCTATATCGCCTTTACGCTCTAAAACCCACTGACTATCAAATGGTCCCCAGTCGGATAACTGGTAATAGCCATCATTATGACGTCGCCCATCTTGAACAAACATAAGTTCGATACCGATCCCCGGTAACGCCTTGAGTACATCTTGAATCGTACGACGAGGCCACCCCGTTTTTTCGATGAGTTTAGGCACATTTGGCCTATCAAGGCTTTCCACTAACAATGCTAAATATAGCCGCCTTGCAAAAACAGGACTCAACTCCATTGACACCTCCTATATATGTGCAACTCAATTATTTCTTTTTTTGCTGACAACATGTTGAGGCTGATCAATAACTCTCCAATAGTGACATTTTCTTACCGTTTTTTTTCACTCTGTGAAATATTCATCACTCTATTTTGTCTGAGTTGTCGCTTCCTGATAGGATTCAATTCATAACAATGAAATAAAATCACCCAAAGGAAGAATAATGACTATCACTATGTTTGGTATCCCAAATTGCGACACCATCAAAAAAGCAAAGAAATGGCTTGAAGCTGAAGGTATCGAGTTCGAATTTCACGATTATCGCAAACAAGGCATCACCGAAGAGTTAGTAACAAACTTCTGTTCAGAGCTTGGTTGTGAGCTTGTGCTAAACAAACGTGGTACGACTTATCGCCAACTTTCTCAAGAGCAAAAAGACACATTAACGGAAGAAAAAGCCGTCACTCTGCTTGTTGAACAACCAGCAATGATTAAGCGCCCGATCTTAAAAGTCGATGGCAAGCTTCATATTGGCTTCAAAGCTGACCAATACGCTGCTATTTTTGCGTAATCAGCAATTAGCGTAATAAGCAATTATTAGAACAGATAACAAAGCGTTGAACTTCCCCTGTTCAACGCCCGAAATTAATAACTAGACGTTTTATTTAAACAAGGAATTCAAGGATGACAGATAGCCCAACTTTGGCTCTGGCAAAAGACCTCATTAGCCGTCAATCGGTAACCCCTGAAGACGCAGGCTGCCAAGACTTAATGATTGAACGCTTAAAAGCGCTCGGTTTTGAAATCGAAGTGATGGTATTTGAAGATACGACGAACTTTTGGGCACGCCGTGGCACAGAAGCGCCTCTGTTTGCCTTTGCTGGCCACACTGATGTGGTTCCTGCTGGCCCAATTGAACAGTGGAGCACTAAGCCATTCGAACCGACTATCGTCGACGGTTTCCTTCACGGCCGTGGCGCAGCAGACATGAAAGGTTCTCTGGCTTCAATGATCGTTGCCGTAGAACAATTCATAGCTAAGCACCCAGATCACACAGGCTCAATCGGGTTCCTGATCACTTCAGATGAAGAAGGTCCGTTCATCAACGGTACGGTACGAGTTGTTGAAGCGCTGATGGCGCGTGGTGAGAAAATCGACATGTGTATTGTGGGTGAACCATCGAGCACAGAGTATGTGGGTGATGTTGTGAAGAACGGCCGCCGTGGCTCTATTACAGGCGACCTAACGATTAAAGGGACACAAGGGCATGTTGCCTACCCTCACCTAGCAAACAACCCAGTACACAGCTCTTTGCTTGCTATCAATGAGCTGGCAACAACTGAGTGGGACCAAGGTAACGATTACTTCCCGCCAACCAGTTTCCAAATTCCAAATGTAAGTGCAGGTACTGGCGCGTCAAACGTGATCCCTGGTGAGTTTAATGTTCAGTTTAACCTGCGTTTTAGTACCGAGTTAAGCAACGACATCATCGTTGAACGAATCACAACAACACTCGACAAGTATGATTTCGAATACGACCTTAAGTGGACATTCAATGGCGACCCGTTCTTAACAGACGCAGGTTCACTGCTTGATGCTATTGTCGATGCAGTAGGTCACGTCAATGATGTGAAACCAGCTCTTCTAACGACTGGTGGTACATCTGATGGTCGCTTTATTGCGCGCATGAGCGGACAAGTGGTAGAGCTAGGGCCAGTGAATGCAACGATTCACAAGGTTAATGAATGTGTGAAAGTGGCTGATTTAGAGAAACTAACCGACATGTACGAAAGAACATTAGTGAACCTGTTCGCTAAATAGTCTTTCATCAGCGATTCATAGCATCTAATTATTGAGAGGCACGTTATGACACCAGAGCAGCTTACCGGACAATCAGATTCTCATCTGGAACCCAACCTGATTGGCACCAAGACCTTCTTGGTCCACCGTAAGGTTAAGGATGATCTGAACAATTTGATTGAAGCTGCTCAGCTCGCTGGTTTTAAAATGGAGATTGCCAGTGGCTTTCGCGACTATGAAAGGCAATCTCTGATTTGGAACCGTAAGTTTTCTGGCGAAGCTCCGATATTAGATTCAGAAAGCCAACCTCTTGATGCTTCAACACTGACTGAACATCAAAAACTATCGGCTATCCTGAGGTGGTCTGCACTTCCCGGTGCGAGTCGTCATCATTGGGGTTGTGACTTCGATGTCTTTGCTCGCAACCACTTACCTGAAGACATACAGCTGCAATTAGAACCATGGGAATACCTTACTGGCCACCAGCAAGCGTTTTACCAATGGTTATCTGTTCATGCTGCGCAATTTGGGTTCTTCTTTCCTTACAGTAAAGACCTGGGTGGTGTGGCGATAGAGCCTTGGCATATTAGCCACCGTGAGGTTTCGGAGTCGTGTTTATCACAGTTATCTCCCACTTTACTTGGCAAGCAACTCCAATCTAAGCCAATATTAGGGTATAGGATTATTATGGAGCAGCTAGACGAGATCTACGCGCGCTTCGTAGCGAACATCAGCCATTAGGAGCGCTTATGTTGGAATGGCTTACAAACCCTTGGGTTATCATCATCATCGTGGTTAGCGTCGTGGTGGGTAATATCGCAGCTCTTAAACAGACCGCCAATATGGACCTGACAGGTCGTGGTAAAACAGAGCGAGATTTAGATAAGCTCAATCACTTAGAAAAGCAGAATCAAGAGAAGGATCAAAAAGAAGAGTCATCGGATAACAAAGACGCTTAACCTGTGGCTCTGATGGCTTGATAATTTCGATAGCTTTGTGATTTGGGTGGCTTTGCCTGATTTTAGAATAAGCCGCTGACTTATAAACGAACATAAAAAAAGAGGACACAATGTGTCCTCTTTTTTATTAGCTAAAGCTAATCATTCAGCATTCGTCTCATTGTCATCTTTGGTTTGGTCAGCAACGTGTGCTAGTACCGGTACCATTGATTTAAGTAGCTCTTCTTCTACTGGCTTACCTGATGTATCCGTTACGTTGATCGACGTACGGTTACCAAGATCACCAAATAAGAAGGTGTAAGTACCTGGCGCTAAATCGATAGGTTGTAGGCCAATCTCTTCCCAGAATTCATCATCTGGCGCGGCGTACTTCGCCTTCACCGTACCTTGAGATTGGTTACGCTCTTCAAGATCAAAGCCCATCGTAGGCAACAAACTAGGCAAACGCTGCCACAATACATTATATGGTGTACGAGCAATGATCACAGGGAAGCCACTGCGGTCAGCACCCATTGAGATTGGAATACGCTTCACCAACTCTTGTGCTTTCAGCGCTGCTTCTGCACGAAGATTTTCATCGTATTTAGCCATGACCAAGTTGGTCAGGAACGCGTTATAGCGCTCTTTATTGGTTGCTGTTACCGGCTTCTCTTCAGTACCTTCACGCCAATCAATGAGGTTAATCTTGAAGCCATGGCGGTTGTTTGCTTGGAAACGAGAGATAGAGTAACGGCTGCCAATCTCTACTTCTTCATCTTCAGAAACCCAAGTTACCCAATCGGTCTCAATCTCATTCTCTGACTGTTCACGAATGCCAATCCCACGCTGAGCTAGCATGTCTACTGCCGTTTGCCACACTCGGTCTGCTTCTTCAGCACGAAGGAGCCATAGTGTTACTTCACCATTTTGACGCTCAGTACGAGCACCAGGTATCAGCTCAAGTACTTGTTGCGGTGGACGAATATCCACTTCACGACCTGTACCACCACTAAATTCGCCGCTTGGAATGTCAAAATTTGGGTAGAACTGAGGCTGAGCATCTTCTGGCAATTGCCATTGTGAAAACTCAGGTGTTTCTAAGTATTCGAAATCATCTTTGGCCTGCCGACGTTGAGTCGGACTGCCAGAACATGCTGTAAGAACAAAAACAGCCAGTGACCCAATCACTAGCTGGTGAGAATACTTCATTTATACTCCTAAATGCCGAAGGTTCGCTTCGGCATCACTTCATACGTTTTAGTAAATACACGCTTCAGTCATTGCTTGAGCAACAACAGGTTGAGCTGGTTCTGACAGTTCAGTCAGCGGTAGACGTAAGCCACCTTCAGCAATCAGACCCATTTTATGAACCGCCCATTTTACGGGAATAGGGTTAGACTCAACGAACAAATTCTTATGTAGAGGCATCAAACGTTCATTGATCGCTTCTGCTTCTTCAAACTTACCTTGTTTCGCTAGTTTGAACATGGTTGCCATATCAGCGGCTGCAACATTGTTGGTTACAGAGATCACGCCGTTGCCACCACGCTTCACAAATTCTAAACCTGTTAAGTCATCACCACTTAGTAAGATAAAGTCTTCGCCACAAAGTTCACGGTGAATTGCAATTCTGTCGAGATCACCCGTCGCATCTTTAAGTGCAACGATGTTTTCGATCTCAGAGAGGCGAGCAACCGTTTCTGGTAACAAGTCAACGGCAGTTCGGCCCGGTACATTGTAAAGAATCTGAGGAACGTCACTCACTTCAGCAATCGCTTTGTAGTGCTGGTACAAACCTTCTTGAGTCGGTTTGTTGTAGTAAGGCGTCACACTCAAACAACCAGCAATGCCAGAACCATTTAATAAACGGCTGAATAGCACTGACTCGTGAGTTGCGTTTGCACCCGTACCAGCGATAACAGGAATACGACCATCAGCAAATTCAACGATCTTATTGACGACTTTGACATGCTCTTCAATTGTGAGTGTTGAAGACTCACCAGTTGTGCCAACCGCAACCAGACCATCACTACCTGCAGCAACATGGTGCTCAACTAACTTTTTAAGGCTGTCGAAATCCACTTCACCATCTGTATTAAATGGCGTAACTAGCGCAACGATACTTCCTGAAAACATGTCTATCTCCCTTAATTTATTCTTTTTGCATGTTACTGTAAGCCAATCAATAAACACAAGACATTAAAGTGGCTTAGCGGCAACATCTGCAGTAAATATTGTCGTATGTTTGAGGTAAAACGACTTCTAACGGCGTTATACCTGAAATTTGGGCAACCTGCGCTCAATCTAGCGGAAAGCCTATCGCCGGATGTCAGTAGCAAGTAAGCTGTGGTCTCACTCTGCCATCTCAATTTTAACGCTCTCGATATTCCAATCATTTGTTGCCAGTAAGACGCAAGATGCCTCATAAAAAGCCCCGCCCATACGCTTATTCCTCAGGCTAACTGTGCTAACATGCAAACATCAATGGAATATTTAGAGACGTGATTTTATGACTCAACATCTAGTAATCACAGCTGTGGGCACTGATCGCCCAGGTGTATGCAACCAAGTGGTTCATTTAGTCACCCAATCAGGCTGTAACATTATTGATAGCCGTATCGCTATGTTTGGCGAAGAATTTACGCTTATCATGCTACTGTCTGGAAAGGCAAACAACATTACCCGCGTTGAAACGACCCTGCCCTTGCTTGGCCAAGAGCACGACTTAATTACGATTATGAAGCGCACTTCTCCTCATGATATTATTGAGAACTCATACACGCTAGAGGTGTTCGTTGAGTCAGACGACAAGCTTGGACTTACCGAGCAGTTCACTCAATTCTTCGCGGACCGAAACATCGGCCTCGACTCGCTTAGCGCACAAACCATCAATAAATCCAAGGTTCAGTTCGATAGCGACCAGTTCCATATCTCAATTACTGCTTCTGTGCAGTCTGAATGTAATTTGATGCAGCTACAAGAAGAATTCAATTCGCTGTGTCAGAGCCTATCCGTACAAGGCTCGCTCAACTTTATCAAAAACAGTCTTTAAAAAGGAAATATCATGAATACGCTAACGGCTGGTGTTCCAGCACCTGCTTTTTCTCTTCCAGATCAAGATGGCAATATCGTATCTCTTGGTGACTTCAAAGGTAAAAAAGTACTTTTCTACTTTTACCCAAAAGCAATGACTCCAGGTTGTATTGTGCAAGCAGAAGGTCTGCGTGATATCAAAGCACAGCTTGATGACCTGAATGTGGTTGTTTTAGGTGTGAGTGTTGATCCAGTCAAACGCCTACCAAACTTCGTTGAGAAGAAATCCCTAAACTTCACTCTGCTATCTGACGAAGACCACAGCGTTGCTGAACAGTTTGGCGTTTGGGGTGAGAAAAAATTCATGGGTAAGATCTACGATGGTCTGCATCGTATTAGCTTCCTAATTGATGAAGAAGGTCAAATCGAACATGTCTTCAACAAGTTCAAAACCAAGACTCACCACGAAGTGGTTTTAGATTACTTCAATCAAGAAGCTTAATGGCTGTTTCGGTTAAAAGCGCTAAGTAAAAATGAGCTTCTTAACCCAATGCACCGTAGCAAAAGAATAAATCAAAAAGGCCAAATCTCATTAAGATTTGGCCTTTTTTTTAATGGGTATTTGTTAGTGCTTACACTAAGTACTTAATTAGTGCGAGTGCTCAGGATCATCGTCCAACGCATGACTCGGTAAGGCATTCCAAACCGCTTTCACCAACGTGGCCAAAGGAATAGCAAAGAACACGCCCCAGAACCCCCACAGCCCACCAAACACCAATACAGCAACAATAATCGCAACAGGGTGTAGGTTCACCGCTTCAGAGAACAGAACGGGTACTAACACGTTGCCATCTAGTGCCTGAATAATACCGTACGCAAGTAACAGCCAGTAAAATTGAGGTTCTAGCCCCCACTGGAACAGGCCAACAATCGCTACGGGCACCGTTACCGCTGCCGCACCGATATACGGGATCAATACTGATAAACCAACCGCCACGGCCAACAGTGTTGAATAACGTAAATCTAGGATCGCAAAGGTGACATAACTGACACCGCCGACGATTAAAATTTCAACTACCTTGCCACGAATATAGTTCGAGATCTGTTGGTTCATCTCTACCCAAACCTTAGTCGCTAAACGACGGTTTTTAGGTAATACACCACTCGCCATACTAACCATCTCTTCTTTATCTTTTAGTAAGAAGAAGATAAGCAAAGGCACAAGAATCAAGTAAACCGCAAGCGTGGCTAGACTAACAAGAGAAGCAACAGAACCTTTAACAACGCTTTCCCCAAAGCCTAGTGCTTTATTCTTCGCATTCGACATGACGGATTCAACAATCTGCAAGTTTGCCAACTCAGGGTAACGTTCAGGAATCGTCGAGATGAACTTTTGTAAGCCCCCATACATACTTGGGATATCATTAATAAGGTTACCAACTTGCCCCCAAATGGTTGGCACTAGGCCAAATAGCGCAAGCAACATTAAACTAAAGAACATCAAGATCACCAGCATCACAGAAGGCGTTCGGGGAACCCCTAGTCTCTGAAGCTGTGTTACTGGCCACTCTAACAAGTAAGCCAACACAATCGCGACCAATAACGGAGCGATTAAGTGGCCAAAGAAGTAGATCGTAATAAAGCCGAATAGAATGATGGCAACCAAACTGACGGCATGGGGATCAGAGAAACGTCGTTTATACCAACGATTAACCATTTCAAGCATTTGATTGCAATTCCTTTTTAGTAACGAGGAGGTGATGGTAGCTAGAGCAAGCCTCAGTAATTACAACGTAGGCGTGCTGAGATAAAAAGCTCACAATATCTTTCATCGAGCTGTTATCAGAGACATAAATTGACAATGATTGTCCTACTTCTAACTTTACACTGTGACGCTTGGCTAATAATAACGCCATTGGACAGCGCTCTTGGCGTAAATCTAGAATATTAGGTGTCATTCTTGGACTCGATGCTTATTATAAGAGGCATATTGTAATCTGTTTTTAAAAACGTGCCATCATTGATTCATCTTCCTTCATGATAGCGCACGCGCTTGGTAAAGGTTAAATCGGATACAGAACCAATTTGCATTGCACTTGTCTTACTGTCAGAAGAAACGGAGTATTACTGACTAATATGTTTAAACGCGCTCGCTCAATTGCTTGCTTATGCATCGCAGCAACATTAGGTACCCCAACGTTGGCAAATACCAATAGTTTAGAGCTACCGGATATCGGCACAGCTGCTGGCGGTACACTCACTATCGATCAAGAACTTATCTATGGTGATGCCTACATGCGCATCATCAGAAACAGCCAGCCTATCGTCAATGACCCGGTTCTAAACCAATACATTGATACACTGGGCCATCGCCTAGTCGCGAACGCTAATGATGTAAAAACACCTTTTCAATTCTTTATGATCCGTGATCGCAATATCAATGCCTTCGCATTCTTTGGTGGTTATGTTGCATTGCACTCTGGGTTATTCCTGCATGCACAATCAGAAAGCGAACTTGCTTCGGTATTAGCGCACGAGATCGCACACGTAACCCAGCGCCACTTAGCACGCAGCATGGAAGGCCAAGCTCGTCGTACTCCAGCGACCATCGCAGCACTTGCCGCTTCTGTATTACTGGCTATCGCAGCACCCGAAGCAGGAATTGCTGCGTTAACCGCAACGACTGCGGGCAACATGCAAAGCCAAATCAACTATACCCGTAGCAATGAAAAAGAAGCCGATCGCTTTGGTATCAACACGCTAGCAAAAGCTGGTTTCGATGTGAATGCTATGCCACGTTTCTTTGGCCGTTTGGCTGACGAATACCGCTATGCCAGCACGCCGCCCCCCATGTTGCTGACTCACCCATTACCTCAAGACCGAATTACAGATTCTCGTGCCCGAGCTCGCAGTTATCCACCGCTAAAACTAGCTCCATCATTAGATTACCATCTAGCGAGATCTCGCATTGTCGCGCGTTATGCGGGTATCAATAATGATGCGGCTCTAGATTGGTTTGAGCGCCAACTGAAAAAAGCACCTAAAGCTATAGTGCCGTCACTAGAGTATGGACAAGCACTGGTTTACCTAGATTCGAAAAAGCTAGATAAAGCCGAGCCTATTCTGACAAAGCTAATGAATAGCGATCCGACTAACCTATTTTATTTAGATGCTATCTCGGATCTGCATATTGAACAGAAGCAACCTGAGACTGCGATTAAAGAACTTAAATCTGCACTGGTTCGTCAGCCAAACAACCCAGTTCTAACCATTAACTACGCCAATGCATTGCTCGAGAATGAAGATCTACAAGAAGCTGTTCGTGTATTACAGCGTTACACACACGATAACCCGAACGACGCCAGTGGCTGGCATCTGCTTTCAAAAGTAAGTACTAGCCTGGGTAATAGCGACGAAGAGCTCGCCGCTCGTGCAGAGATTTTGGCACTACGAGCCAACTGGAACAAAGCTATTCAGTACTATACGCAAGCAAGCCAAATCGCAGAACTCGGAAGTTTAAAGCAAGCACGTTACGATGCTCGAATTGACCAACTGATGATTCAGCGTGAACGCTTCTTGTCGCTGCAGTAAATTTTGATTTGCTAGCAAAGACTCGCTACCGAAATAAAAAGAAAGCTCAACAAATACAATGAAGCCGCTCGAGTGGCTTGTATCGACGAATTAAATCAAAAATAATAGTGAGGAAGAACCATGTCTGTCGTGATTTATCATAATCCACGTTGCTCAAAGAGCCGTCAAACTCTCGAACTGCTTGAAGCAAAAGGCGTACAGCCAGAGGTTATCAAGTACCTAGACACACCTTTAACTGTCGAGCAACTAAAAGTGCTTTTCACTCAGCTTGGTTTTGACAGTGTTCGCGAGATGATGCGCACCAAAGAAGCGGATTACAAAGAAGCAAATCTTGGCGATGCATCGGTTACTGATGAAAACCTTTTCTCAGCAATGGCGACAAATCCAAAGCTATTTGAACGCCCAGTCGTTGTCGCGAACAACAAAGCAAAAATTGGTCGTCCACCAGAGCAAGTGCTAGAGATCCTGTAATCCAATATGAGCATTAATATTCTTGTTCTCTACTACAGTCGCCACGGCAACACACAAGCTCTAGCCAGGCAGATTGCGCGAGGGGTTGAATCTATCCCGAACTGCGAAGCCATGTTAAGAACGGTGAACGACGTGTACACGGTAGAAGAGCAGGCTGATTCGCGTTATCAACCAACCGATCCTATCGCAACGTTGCAAGAACTCCGTTCTTGTAATGGTTTAGCGCTAGGTAGTCCAGTTTGGTTTGGTAATATGGCCGGGCCTATGAAGCACTTTTGGGATAGCACCACATCATTATGGGTCAATGGTGACCTTATCGATAAACCTGCTTGTGTGTTTACTTCGTCTTCGTCACTGCATGGCGGTCAAGAAACCACACAGCAAAGTATGATGTTGCCACTGCTTCACCATGGCATGCTGGTGGTGGGAATCCCCTACTCTGAACCTGCGCTGCATAACACTCGAACCGGTGGCACACCTTACGGTGCAAGCAGTACAGGAGAAGCGCCATCGTTAAGCAAAGAAGAGATTGAACTGGCTCAAAACCTAGGCAAGCGCTTAGCTCGCATCGCTGTAAACCAAAAGGGAATCTCTCAATGATGTATATGTCAGAGAAAGCTATGTCTCCCAAAACAAAGTTATGTCGTTGCCTCGCTTTATCAGGCAACCTATTGCTTCTACTTTGGGTGGTGGCTTGGCAGATGACACTTTCACCTCACCCTCACCTAAGCAATATCACACTGGCTATTGCCTGGGCTATCCCGCTTTTATTACCTTTACCGGGTATTTTGGCAGGCAAACCTTATACGCATGCTTGGGCTAACTTTGTCTTAATGCTGTATTTCCTACATGCGTTAACCATACTGTATGTAGACGGTGGTGAACGCCTGTTAGCCGCGGTAGAACTGCTGCTAACGACGTTAGGTTTCGTGGGGAATATCTTATTTACTCGTTTTCGTGCCAAAGAGTTAGGCATCAAACTTAAGCGTCTTTCGGAAGTAGAAAAGAAAGAAAAAGCTAAGTTCGAGCAGTAATATTGGTTGGATTTTATAAAATTGAAAACCCAATAAACAAAAAGCCCTGCGAGATCTCTCTCGCAGGGCTTTTTTCATGTTTTCACTTCAATCTGTCATGCGGTAGATGATTACGAGTGAGTCCATTCGTATACCAAGCTTGGCTTAGTGTGCACTGGAGCCGTGATGATGAGTTCTTCTTCACCAGATTCGTCTAGCGTCGTATCAGTCGTGCTTGTTAGCTCAGCATCCGTAGAGAGCTCGCTGCCTTTAATCACTTGAACGCTTGAGTCAATCTCACTTCCCTCGCCTTCAGTATCAACAGCGCTTGCTGAATCATCACCTACAGACATAGAGTTGTCTTGCGTTTCAAATTCAGGGCTCACTTCAGGTTCAATATAAGACTCTTCAACCTTAGCGACTTGGCGAATGCTTTCCACTTCTTGTTCAAACTCTTGTTGAGTTGATAGTAAGTGTATTTGGAAAGTGACTTCATTGTTTTGAATTTTCAGGATATCTAGACTTGCCACTGAGTTTAGACGCTTAAGCGCATTCTCCAAATGGAAAAAATCCTGGGCGTTATTCAGGCTAATAAACTGCGTGAGAATAGACTCTGAAGATTCACTTGCTACGGTAACAGCACTTTTACCTGCGTAGTAGTTACTAATTTGATCAACCAGCGTCTTAGAACCCGTAGCACTGTTACCCGATATCGAACCTGTCACAGGTGAAGCTGGCGCACTCGTCAACTGGCTTGGCTTTTGATCATACAAAGTCCAACGTAATCCAGAAGGTTGAGCCTTTACAACAAGCACAGCATCAACAGGGTAACGTTGACTCGCTTTACTGATTGGCGTAACAAAATTTCCCCATAGATCAGAGATCTCAATGCCCGTGATATCGTCAAAATCGCCAACAGGTAGCGTCAGGGGTAATCCACGTTCTTTTGCGTTTACTTGTAAGCCTGCAGCTAACTGTGAATTAGTATGCTCCCATACTATATTCTTGTCGTAGTTATCTTCTTCTATCAACCAAACTAGGATGTTTGAACGAGTATCAGGCCAATACGGCAATTGCGCTTGAGTTAGTAATGAACGGATTTGAGCAGCATTAAAACGCATGCGTAATGTTGATTGACCATTACTTTCGCCAAAGCTCATTTGAGACATATACTGCGCACTCTTACGCATCGCCTTTTGAATAGTATCATTCGAAGCGACATCGGTTTGGCCAGTAGCACGTATCAATACCTGCTCCATGCCAGTATTTCTTGCCACTTGCTCTGACTGTTTACCTCTAGCGTCAATCGCAACCTCAACACTAAAGATATCTACTTGAGTTAAGGCATAGCTCGGAGAGGCTAATAATGCCATGAACAACAATGCTATGTAGCGCATACTGATCCTAATATTCAAATCTTGTGCCTTGATGATAAGCAACTATGGATTGAGGGGCAAGGTCGATAACCCCCACTGTGTTTAATAACTATAAAATATCACCTAACCATGATAAATCGTTCACTTGTAAAGCGAATTTTCCTTATTTGGATCGAGGTAAATATCACTAAGGTAAATAAATTTGATCTATCTAGTGTAGCAATCGTTTGCCAAGTGATAGAATCCTGCGAATTTTATTTTTCGACTTTCATATAACGACCATTTTTAAGGATTTAACATGAAAAATGCTTTGCAAGGTGCGCAAATGCTGTTTGTAGCTTTTGGTGCACTTGTATTAGTGCCGCTACTGACAGGGCTTGATCCTAACGTTGCACTTTTTGGCGCGGGTATCGGTACCCTTATATTCCAACTTATTACACGCCGTTCAGTGCCAATCTTCTTAGCGTCTTCTTTCGCCTTCATCGCACCTATCATGTTCGGAATTCAGACTTGGGGTGTAGGAGCAACCATGGGTGGCCTTATGGCGGCAGGAGTTGTGTATGTATTAATGGGAGCTTTGATAAAAGTACGAGGCGTTGCCTTCATTCATAAACTACTTCCACCCGTCGTTGTTGGCCCAGTCATCATGGTTATCGGTTTAGGCCTTGCGCCTGTTGCGGTAAACATGGCGCTAGGTAAAACAGGCGACGGTGCGGTTCAGCTTGTCGATGCAGATGCTGCACTGTGGATCTCTTCGATTTCACTGTTAGTGACGATTATCATCAGTGTGTTTTCAAAAGGCTTCCTTAAACTGCTGCCTATCTTCGGCGGTATTGTTGCGGGTTATATCACCAGCCTGATATATGGTGCAGTAGACTTCACACCCGTGGCTCAAGCGTCTTGGTTGGCACTACCAAACTTCACAACACCTGAGTTCAACATCAACGCTATCTTCTTTATGGTATTTGTCGCCATTGCACCGGCCGTTGAGCACGTTGGCGACATGCTTGCCATCTCTAACGTAACTGGCAAAGACTACCTTAAAAAACCAGGTTTACACCGCACTATCACTGGCGACGGTGTAGCAACGATTGCGGCTTCTATGCTGGGCGCGCCACCAAATACAACGTACAGTGAAGTAACTGGTGCGGTAATGCTAACGAAAGCATTTAACCCAGTGATCATGACTTGGGCAGCCGTTACGGCCATTGTTTTAGCCTTGGTTGGTAAGCTAGGCGCACTACTTCAAACGATTCCAGTTCCAGTGATGGGCGGTATTATGATTCTGCTGTTTGGTTCAATCGCAACAGTTGGGCTCAATACTCTCATCAAGAACAATGTAGACCTGCATAAATCACGTAATCTTGTGATTGTGGGTATTACTTTAGTCTTTGGTATTGGCGGCATGGCCTTTGGTATCGGTGACTTCAGCCTACAAGGCGTAAGCTTGTGTGGTATCGTGGCGATTCTACTGAACCTAGTTCTTCCTGAAGAGCTAGGCGACAACACAGTAGTAGACAAAGCTCAAATCGATTAAGCAATCGGTAACGCTAGATTTAAAAGAATCACAAGCCAACAAGATCAAGAAGGGAGAGCACCGAATGCTCTCCCTTCTTATTAATACGGCTAAATTCAGCGAGTTAAGAAACGGTTTAGAGTAACTTAAGCTGAAACCGAATTACTTAGTACCGAAGATCTTATCACCAGCATCGCCAAGACCAGGAACGATGTAGCCCTTGTCGTTTAGCTTCTCATCAATTGCAGCAGTGTAAAGCTCTACGTCTGGGTGCGCTTTTTCTAGAGCTGCAATACCTTCAGGAGCCGCTACAAGTACAAGAATCTTAAAGTGCTTACAACCTTTCTCTTTCATTAAGTCAATCGTTGCGATCATAGAACCACCTGTCGCAAGCATTGGGTCTACCACAAGAGCAATACGCTCCTCGATATTAGATGCAAGCTTATTGAAGTATGGTACTGGTTCAAGTGTTTCTTCGTCACGGTAAACACCAACAACGCTAATACGGGCACTTGGAATGTGCTCTAGAACGCCGTCCATCATGCCTAGACCAGCACGTAGGATTGGCACTACTGTTACTTTTTTACCTTTAACTTGGTCAACTTCAACTGGACCGTTCCAACCATTAATAGTTACACGCTCAGTCTCAAAGTCTGATGTCGCTTCGTATGTTAGAAGGCTACCCACTTCTGTCGCTAGCTCACGAAAACGCTTAGTGCTAATCTCACCTTCACGCATCAGGCCAATTTTATGTTTTACTAGCGGGTGTTTCACTTCAACAACTTTCATTTCCAACTCCGGCAATATTTAAACAAACCTGTAGATTGTACACGAACTTTGTGGTTATTTCAGAATCTTTATTCTAATAAAAAAAACCGCGCAAACGTTTGCTCTTCATAAACAAGCCCTGTTAGAATAACGCCGTTTTCACATCCAACTTAAGTTCGAGGACTATCCCGTGAGTGGTAATACTTCTTCTCTAAGCTACAAAGACGCAGGCGTTGATATCGACGCAGGTAATGCACTAGTAGACCGTATTAAAGGTGCAGTTAAACGCACTCGTCGCCCTGAAGTAATGGGCGGTATTGGTGGCTTTGGCGCCCTATGTGAACTTCCAACGAAATACAAAGAGCCGGTACTTGTTTCAGGTACTGATGGTGTTGGTACTAAGCTTCGCCTTGCTTTGGATCTGAAAAAACACGACACCATTGGTATCGACCTAGTGGCAATGTGTGTGAACGATCTAATCGTTCAAGGTGGTGAGCCGCTATTTTTCCTAGACTACTACGCAACAGGTAAGCTAGATGTAGATACAGCAGCAGACGTTGTTTCTGGTATTGCTGAAGGCTGTGTTCAAGCTGGTTGTGCACTAATCGGTGGTGAAACAGCTGAAATGCCAGGCATGTATGAGGGCGACGACTACGACGTAGCGGGCTTTTGTGTTGGTGTTGTAGAAAAAGCTGACATCATTGATGGCACTAAAGTAGCAGCAGGCGACGCACTTATCGCTGTTGGATCAAGTGGTCCACACTCAAACGGCTACTCTTTAATTCGTAAAGTTCTAGAAGTTTCTGGTGCTGATAAGAATGAAGAGCTAGAAGGTCGCACTATCGGTGAACACCTACTAGAACCCACTAAGATTTACATCAAATCAGCGCTTAAGATGATTGCCGAGCATGACATTCATGCTATCTCGCACATCACAGGTGGTGGTTTCTGGGAGAACATCCCACGCGTACTTCCTGAAGGTACTAAAGCAGTGATTGATGGTAAGAGCTGGGAATGGCCTGCTATCTTCAACTGGCTACAAGAGAAAGGTAATGTGGAGACATTCGAAATGTACCGCACTTTCAACTGTGGTGTTGGCCTAGTTGTTGCCCTACCTAAAGATCAAGCAGACGCTGCTGTTGAACTACTGAAAACTGAAGGCGAAAAC
The DNA here is from genome assembly GCF_024347535.1 of Vibrio kanaloae. Lineage (NCBI taxonomy): Bacteria > Pseudomonadati > Pseudomonadota > Gammaproteobacteria > Vibrionales > Vibrionaceae > Vibrio > Vibrio kanaloae. Next base: position 2,322,960 of record NZ_AP025497.1, read on the forward strand.
GCCTGGGTTATCGGTGAGATCGCAAACGCTGAAGCTGGTGAAGAGCAAGTTGAAATCAAATAAGTGATACGCTCACTTACTTAGTTAAGCAATGAGGACCCAGTGGTCCTCATTTTGCTATTTAGCCCGCAGAAAACCTTAGTTTATGTAGGTACATTGTAAACAGTTCCGTTAATCAATCGTATGACCCACTCTATGAAAAACAATCACTCAAATAAAACCAGCCACTCTCAGAAAAACATCGTTGTGTTAGTTTCAGGAAGCGGAAGTAACTTGCAAGCCATTTTGGATGCCTGTGATAACCATACGATTGACGCCTCCATTAAGGCAGTCTTCTCAAACAAAGCAGAGGCTTTTGGTTTAGAGCGAGCGAAAACCGCGGGTGTTGACGCCCATTCAGTGAATCCAAAAGACTTTGGTTCACGTGAAGAGTTTGACCATGAATTGATGGTTCAGATCGATGCTTACCAGCCAGATTTAATCGTACTCGCTGGCTACATGCGAATCCTAAGTTCAGAGTTTGTTCGTCACTATGCTGGGAAGATGGTCAACATCCACCCTTCTCTGTTACCTAAATACCCGGGCTTACACACCCACCAGCGTGCCATTGACGCCCAAGACAAAGAACACGGTACCAGCGTTCACTTTGTTACTGAGGAACTTGATGGTGGCCCGGTGATCTTACAAGCTAAGGTTCCGGTATTTGAAGATGATGATGCTGACATGTTAGCTAGCCGTGTGCTTACTCAAGAACACAACATTTACCCTATGGCCTGCAAGTGGTTCATCGAAGATCGTTTATCAATGGTAAACGGACAAGCAGTCTTAGACGGCAAAGTGTTGGGCAAGCACGGTTACGCAGAAGAGTAATTCATCAGACAACTCTCACAAGTCAATGACTTAGAAACAAAAAGGCCGCTTACTGACTTATGAGTACAGTAAACGGCCTTTCTTTTGTGCGGATCAAATAATGCTATTCGGGACGGTTAGCTCAATGGTTCAGTTGGCGCTTGGCTCGCGACCTTTTTCGGTGCATAAGCAACATTTTCCAACACGTGATGATTGTTGCCAATCAGCTCACCAAAATGAAACAGTGCGTACTCGCCCGGCTTCATCCTAAACCACTCTTCGTTATCCGTAAGAGGTTGAGTTGCGACGACAGTCACCACATCATTCGGCGTGGTCTCTTCTTGGAAGTTAATCTCAACGTCTTCATCAATTAAGCTCGCTTTACCAAAAGGCGCACGTCTTGTTATCCAATACAAATGATTGGTACAGTAAGTCATGACGTACTCGCCATCACTTAACAGCATATTGAAAACGCCTTTCTCGCGTAACTTATCACAGCACTCAGCAAAGAAGCGGAACATACCTTCCATGTCTTGAGGCGGCTCAGGGAAACGCTCTTCAAGTTGTTTGAGTAGCCAACAGAAAGAGAGTTCACTGTCCGTTTCACCGACGGGTCTGAAACGCCCACTCACCAGATCATCGTAGTCCGTTAATTGGCCATTATGAGCAAAGGTCCAGTATCGTCCCCAAAGCTCACGGGTAAAAGGGTGAGTGTTCTCTAAATTGACACCACCGCGATTGGCTTGACGGATATGACTGACAACAGCTTGGCTTTTAATTGGGTAGTTTTGAACCAACTCAGCGATTTTAGATTCACAGCTTGGATTAGGATCTTTAAATGTACGAAAACCCTTTCCTTCATAGAAAGTAATACCCCAGCCATCACGGTGTGGGCCAGTATTGCCTCCACGTTGCATTAGACCAGTAAAGCTAAAACAAATATCTGTTGGTACATTCGCGCTCATGCCGAGCAATTCACACATGGTCTAATCTACTCCCTATTAAAACCAGCGAAGCCTATGCTAGGCTCCAATGTCTGTAAACTGTTATTCCATTTCTTTTTCAACAAGTTGAATCACAATGTGGATGATCTTAATGTGAACCTCTTGAATTCGGTCAGCATAACCAAAATGTGGCACTCGGATTTCGATATCGGCACAACCAGCCATTTTTCCGCCATCTTTACCGGTTAGCGCGATGGTTTTCATACCTTTCGCTTGAGCAGCTTCAATCGCTTTTAAAATATTGCTGGAATTACCCGAAGTCGACAAACCAAACAACACATCGCCTTTACGACCTACCGCCTCTACGTAACGAGAAAACACGTGATCGTAGCCAAAATCGTTACTCACACAAGATAAATGGCTAGGATCTGAAATCGCAATACCAGCGAAACCTGGGCGATTTTCACGGTATCTACCAGTAAGCTCTTCCGCAAAGTGCATCGCATCACAGTGTGAACCACCGTTCCCACAGGAAAGCACTTTCCCTTCTTGCTTGAATGAGTCAGCAATCATTTTTGCCGCAGCTTCAATTTGAGCGATGTTATGGTCATCACTCAAGAACTTGTTCAGAACGTCTGCCGCTTCGTTCAATTCACTTTTGATTAGGTCTTGGTACATAAGGCTTATCTCTTATATTTATTTACGCAGCTTAAAGTACGTGAAATGAGATCTGAGGGGGGTTTTCCCTCTTTTACCTGAGTTTACCCACAAACATGAAATTGTGTCGACACTTAAGCCCAAAGATTGCCACCTTTATTAACTTGTCTCTGTCAATTCGTCCAAACATTCACCACCGACCTCTCACAATTAGAATTTTAGCTCTATTAAGATCACTTTTTATCCACTTTGGAGTTTTACAAATATTTAATATTCTGTTTACACTTGACTGGTTAGACCTCTTACCTAAACTTAATAACAATAAGTGATCTCTGAAAAGGAAATCGTTCATGAACATATTGCTCTCCCTACTCGGCTTTACAGCCATCTTAGGTGTCTGCCTTTACCATAGAGTTAGTCTGGTACGTGCATTAATCGTCTTAACTGGCGCAATGATAGCATTAACATTGCTTGGTGGCGTCGCTGTCACTGGCTGGCTTTGCTATCTCTTAGCGGTTGCGATTTTTGCTGTCCCAACAATTCGCCAAACTCTAATCAGTCAAAAAGCGCTTTCTCTATTTAAGACCGTTCTACCAGCGATGTCTCAAACAGAAAAAGAAGCTCTAGAAGCTGGGACGGTATGGTGGGAAGCAGAGCTGTTCAAAGGCAAGCCTGAGTGGAAGAAACTTCAAAACATCGCCGATCCGAAACTCTCTGAAGCTGAGCAAGCATTTTTAGATGGCCCAGTAAATACCGTGTGTGAAATGGTCAACGATTACCAAGTGACACATGAACTCGCAGATTTGCCACCAGAAGTTTGGCAGTATCTGAAAGATCACAAATTCTTCGCCATGATCATTAAGAAAAAATACGGCGGCTTAGAGTTTTCAGCTTACGCTCAATCTCTGGTTCTACAAAAGCTCACGGGCGTTTCTAGTGTATTGTCATCAACCGTTGGCGTACCTAACTCATTAGGCCCTGGTGAACTATTGCAACACTATGGTACAGAAGAACAAAGAAACCACTACCTGCCGCGCCTAGCGGAAGGTAAAGAGATCCCTTGTTTTGCCCTAACTAGTCCAGAAGCCGGCTCAGATGCAGGTTCAATCCCTGATTACGGCGTGGTATGTAAAGGTGAATGGCAAGGCGAAGAAGTATTGGGCATGCGCCTAACTTGGAACAAGCGTTATATCACTCTCGCACCGGTTGCGACTGTGTTAGGTTTAGCTTTTAAATTGCGTGACCCGGATGGCCTGCTGGGTGACCAAAAAGATCTTGGTATCACGTGTGCACTTATCCCAACCGATTTAAAGGGTGTTGAGATTGGCAACCGCCACTTCCCACTAAACGTGCCTTTCCAAAATGGCCCTACTCAAGGCGACGATCTCTTCGTCCCTATCGATTTCATCATCGGTGGCCAGAAAATGGCAGGCCAAGGTTGGCGTATGCTGGTTGAATGCCTGTCGGTGGGTCGTGGAATCACACTGCCTTCAAACTCAACAGGTGGCATCAAGTCTGCAGCACTAGCAACCGGCGCTTACGCTCGTATTCGTCGTCAATTCAAACAGCCTATAGGTCGTATGGAAGGGGTTGAAGAGCCACTTGCACGCCTAGCGGGTAATGCTTACGTAATGGATGCAGCGAGTAACCTAACCGTTGCGGGTATCGACCTTGGCGAAAAGCCTTCTGTTGTATCAGCCATCGTGAAGTACCACTGTACGCACCGTGGCCAACGCAGCATCATCGACGCGATGGATATCGTCGGTGGTAAAGGTATTTGCTTAGGTCCGTCGAACTTCTTAGCTCGTGGTTACCAAGGTTCACCCATCGCAATAACGGTTGAAGGCGCAAACATCCTGACTCGTTCAATGATCATCTACGGTCAGGGCGCGATTCGTTGTCACCCTTATGTTCTAAGCGAAATGGAAGCGGCTTATTCTGAAAGCAGCGATGCACTGGATAAGTTTGATTCTGCGTTAGCTGGACACGTTAGCTTTACGCTCAGTAACCTCGTTCGCAGTTTGTGGTTTGGTTTAACCGATGGTCGTGGTTCTGATACGCCAACACCAGCGAATAAAACCGACAAACAAACACAACGCTATTACCAAAAATTAAACCGCTACAGCGCTAACCTAGCACTACTGTCTGATATTTCAATGGCAGTACTAGGGGGCTCTTTGAAACGCAGAGAGCGTCTATCTGCAAGACTGGGCGACATCCTGAGTCAACTGTACTTAGGGTCTGCAACACTTAAGCGTTTTGAAAGTGAAGGCAGTCACGCCGAAGATCTACCGTTAGTACATTGGGGAATGCAAGATAGCTTACGTCAGACTGAAGTGGCGATTGATGAGTTCTTGGCGAACTTCCCTAACCCTGTGATTGGTCGTCTACTTCGTGTTGTGTTAATGCCATTTGGCCGTATCCGTCGCGCACCAAACGACAAACTGGATAGCCAAGTCGCGCACATCCTACAAACACCAAGCGAAACACGTTCACGCATCGGTCGTGGTCAATACTTGGCGGACACTCAATACAACCCTGTTGGTAAAATAGAGAAAGCACTAGAAGTGATTCTTCAAGCTGAGCCTCTGTTTGACAAAGTTTGTAAAGAGACGCATCAAAAACGTGCTTTCTTAAAACTCGACCTTGTCGCTCAACTAGGGCTTGAGAAAGGCATCTTAACGGAGAAAGAAGCTGCATTACTTGTCAGTGCGGAGGAACACAGACTGTACACGATTAATGTTGATGACTTCTCTCCAGAGGACCTTGCAGCAAAGCCACAATATCCAGGCCAATCGATTGATAACGTAGCCTAGGTTCTGCAATAGAAACGAAAACGGGACTCCTAGGAGTCCCGTTTTTTTGTTCATGACATCGTTGTCACAAGTTCTAATGATTTATCTCTAGAGGCTTCTTCTCTCCAGACAACCTAATCATCTAAGCGAGTTACTTTGGCGCTTTAAGCTGCATCTCTGGTAACGCTTTTTTCTTCGCTTTGACCTTACGAACCACAAACCAAATCAATAAACCCAATAAAATTACGACCACATTACCCACCGCGATAATGATCATACTACGCTGCTTATCAGCTTCGCGCTTCTTCAGTATCATTAATTCATTGGCGATACGCTTCTGTTCAGCGAGAGCTTCTTCTTGAAGGCGCCGAGACTCCGCTAAATCAATATCTTCGACAACACTATAAGACTGCTCAGAGATTGGAAAGACGAGTGGACGTTGACTGGATGCGTCGGTGGCATAAACCATTCCCGACCACTTATAAATCCCCAAGTCACTGTGGTATGGCATCTCTAAAGACACTTTCATCGCATCGATTTCAGATCGGCCTTGTCGGTAGATCACGTACTCATCAGGAGCCTTGTGCTCAACATGAGCCGCTAATGAACTCGGCGCAATCATGCCCTGTTCGCCAGACACCACGACAGTGTGAGGTAAACCCTCTTTACGGGACTGTATAAAGGTTGTGATGATTGGCGTTGGGTACACTAATACCTCTTGTTCTTGCGCTCTCAAAAACACACCATTGCCCGAGGTAATGCGAGCTCGATATTTACCAGGCTCAATATCAATCGGTAACGACACAGTGAACACGCCATCTCCGGATTTTTCGTCAAATTCAGCCCCATCGTCAGAAAACTCGCCCATCACAACAGGCACAGGGCGTGCTTCTCTGACTAACGATTCTTCATTTTCGACAAACTTGGTAAAGGTGACCTTGAGTTTGACGCGATCGAGAAAATCACGCAGCACAAGAGGCTTGCCGTCTGAAGTCAAACGAGCAGTAAATTTGATGTGTTCGGTTTGATACAACTTGTCTGGAAACTCGTTAGCATCCAAAACAAGATGAGATAGGAGCTTGATGTTATTCTTCGGTGATACTTTCCCTATCGCTTGCCAAGGGCCCGGCATCGGCTTGTCGATAGAGATAATGTCCATGGACGACTCTTCGTACCAACGGACATTATCAGCATTGCGCCACGAGTAGTATTTCTTGCCGTCAGGGCGAACCAACACGACAGGTTTAGAGTTATCGGCTCGATAAATCACAAAAGTGACTTGTTCAATACTGGGATCAACGCGAAAACGGTTGTCCAATAAACTCATTACGGATTCCGTTGCTGCATGCAAGCTAAAGCTTAACAGCAATAAGTAACCGATAGCCAATACCCTTAACATACTTTCTCCCTACTGACGCCAAAGGCAGCTTCCGCTTTTCTCGACGAGGTCTAAACGATTTTGATGCGCTTCTATTTCATCGGCCGTAGCTCGTAAAACCTTTAGGGATTTTCGACCACTTTCTACTCTTCGTATACTTTCCGCTTCGCCTTCTTGTTGACCAGCGTTAAATTGCAGCGACGTTTGGCCACCCGTCATCAATAAGTAGACGTCGGCTAGGATCTCCGCATCGAGTAATGCGCCATGGAGGGTACGGTGCGAGTTATCAATACCGTAACGGTCACATAAGATATCTAGGTTGTTTCTTTTACCCGGAAATATCTTTTTCGCCATCGCCAAGGTATCGATAACTTTACAGTAATCAGCCGTTTTACCTATCGCAGGGTTGAGCTTCTCAAACTCATAATCCATAAAGCCTGTATCGAAGGGCGCGTTATGAGCCACCAGCTCAGCACCTTTGATAAAGTCGAGAAATTCTTTATGTATGTCTTGGTATTCTGGCTTATCAACCAAGAATTCATCGGTAATGCCGTGAACGCCAATCGCTTCTTCTTGAATCGCACGATCTGGCTTGATATAGACATGGAAGTGACGTCCTGTCGGCTTACGGTTGATGATTTCTACCGCACCGATTTCGACAATACGATGCCCTAAGTAGTGAGGGCCGCCTTCTGTATTCATACCGGTTGTTTCGGTATCGAGTACAATAATTCGCTTATTTTGTGCGTTCACGTCATTTTCTGTCATGGCGTTCGCTTCTGCGTCAACGCTTTGTTCTGGGGTGCTACTGGTATTCATAAGGATAACTGTGTCAGACTATGCCGATAATGTGCTTGAGGTAATAGTATCAAATCATGACGAAACAAGTTGAAATTTTCACTGATGGTTCTTGTTTAGGCAACCCCGGCCCTGGCGGCTACGGCATCGTACTTCGTTACAAAAAAGTCGAAAAGACACTAGCGGAAGGTTTTACCCTAACAACCAATAACCGGATGGAAATGCTCGCCGCTGTCGTAGCTCTACAAACCCTCAAGGAGCCTTGCTCTGTGATTTTAACGACAGACAGCCAGTACGTGCGTCAAGGCATTACACAGTGGATTCATAACTGGAAAAAACGAGATTGGAAAACTGCCGATAAGAAACCAGTTAAAAACGCCGATCTTTGGCAAAGGCTTGATAAAGAAACAGCTCGTCACACCGTGGATTGGCGCTGGGTAAAAGGACACGCTGGACACAGAGAAAACGAAATGTGTGATGATTTAGCACGGACCGCAGCTGAAAGTCCAACTCAAGAAGATACGGGGTATCAGCCAAGCTAACGACCTGCTTTAGTTAGTACACTGAGTTAGACACTCGCTTCAGAGCCATATTTAAAATGAGAAGCCGACTGCTAATCGGCTTTTTCTGTTTTTATCGGGTATGAAGTCTTAGCTGAACTCAACGTACGGCGACTGTGTGTTCTGAAGCTTGCTCCAACCGGAGAGAAACGTCGCTTGAGGTGCCAATGTGGCTTAATCGGTTTGAGTGGATAAGTACGCTTACGAGCGACAATAAAATATTGGCTTCCCGCAAATGATGCACAACCACCCAAACCGTTCTCCAGCCACGTCCATATTGCTCGATATTTACTCATAGGAAACAGTGCGTAAGTATCACAATGAATCACTTCATAATTAAGTACACCTAGCCAGTCTTTTACTCGACTTGGAGTGTACATACGGCCACTCCAAGGCAAGCTTTTCTTACGCCAAGGCATCAAACTAGCAAGGCCTATTAGGCTGAACGGGTTAAAACCTGTGATGATGATATAGCCATCATCCATCATCACTCGGTCAACTTCTCTCAATAATCTATGTGGGTCATTGCTATAATCTAATTGATGACTAAACACCACAACGTCGAAGCTTTTCTCTAAAAAGGGCAAATTATAGCCATCCGCTATCACATTATGTAATGGGTTCTGGATATCTAGGTTTACTTGATGTTGAATGTTGCATGTGCAGCTAGAAATCTCACTGCTGAGGCCTCCAAGTTTGAGCATATGGTAACCAAATAACTTAGGGCACCACTCATCCAGTCGAGTTTGAATTGATTCTCTCGACCAGTCTCCATTGTGCAACTGTGCCCAAGTGTAGGGACGCTCAAACTTCTTTCTGCTACGCGCTGGCTTCATCAATAATCTGTCTCACTTATTCTGTCTCACTAAAAGTGACTGGAGAACCAATAATGTTATATATCAAAAGCATACCTGCATTTAATGACAATTACATCTGGCTGATTGAAAATAGCGATCGCCGTTGTGCTGTCGTCGACCCTGGTGATGCATCTCCAGTATTAGAGTATTTAGCACACCATGAGCTAACTTTAGATGCAATCTTGATTACACACCACCACCACGATCACATTGGTGGCGTTCCAGAACTGGTAAGACAATTTCCAGATGTGGATGTCGTTGGCCCAAGAAATGAACCGATTCCGACATTGACCCACCCTGTTGATGACGGCGACCAGTTAGAGCTGTTTGATGAAATTTTCCTTGTGCTTGGACTGAGTGGGCATACTGCTGGCCACATAGGGTACGTAGGTGACGCCAAGTTATTTTGTGGCGATGTGTTGTTTTCAGCAGGCTGTGGCCGAATCATGGAAGGCACACCACAGCAAATGTTTGATGCACTCAATAAGGTAACCGCTCTTCCTCAAGAAACAGAGGTTTACTGTGCACATGAGTACACAGCGGCCAATATCGCATTCGCGCTTGCGGTTGAGCCTGATAACCAACACCTTCAGCAATATCGAGATCAAGTTAACCGACTGCGAGCACAAAATAAACCGACCATCCCCACAAATTTACGCCAAGAGAAATTAGTTAACCCTTTCTTGCGCTATACCGAGCCAAGTGTCGTGAAATCAGTGTCTAATCGCACCGAACAGACTGATGCTTTATCAGTTTTTACCGCTTTACGTACATGGAAGAACGAATTTTAACAAATACAGACTTGTCACTTATAGGGAGTGACAAGTATTATCAGCAGCCGTTTATTAAAAAGGCTGTAACATGCGAGTTAAGTACAGCTGGGCTTTGGTATTACTACTTTCTGGTTGCCAATTAACTCAGTCAGAGAATCCAGACCAAGCTCCCGAGCAAACCAACACATCACAGACTAAAGAAGCTTCGCAAACGAACGCTTCATCAGAAGCGACCAAAGAAGAACCAAAAGTTGAAGCACCTGTTGTTACTCCAAAAACACAAGAAGATGTTTGGAAACGTATTGCGATGCAACTTGAAATGGAAGTACCCGACCAAAAGAAGGTCAATTACTACCGAACTTGGTATCTAAAGCACCCTAGTCACCTCAAAACCGTCTCACAACGTGCTGAACCTTTTCTTTATCTGATCACGACTAAAATTGAAGAAAAAGGCTTACCACTAGAATTAGCACTATTACCCGTTGTAGAGAGTTCTTTCGATGCGTTTGCCTACTCACATGGTAGCGCTGCAGGTCTATGGCAATTCATTTCTGGCACAGGTAAAGACTACGGGCTAGAACAGAACTTCTGGTACGACGGCCGTCGTGATGTCGCCGCTTCTACCGATGCTGCATTAAATTTCCTATCAGATCTCAACAGACGTTTCGATGGCGATTGGAACCATGCCATTGCTGCCTATAACAGTGGCGGTGGTCGTGTGAACAGAGCAATCCGTAAGAACAAGAAACTTGGCAAGCCAATCGACTTTTTCTCTTTGGATCTACCAAAAGAGACCAGTAGCTATGTACCTAAACTGCTTGCCTTGGCTGATGTCATTGCTAACCAAGAAAAGTATGGCATCGACATTCCAGCAATCCCTAACAAGCCAGTATTGACTCTAGTTAACCCAGATGAACAACTTGATTTAGCTATTGCGGCTAATTACGCAGGCATTCCGGTAAAAGAACTGCAAGGTTACAACCCGGCTTACAACCAATGGGCCACAGCACCAGAGAAACACCAACAGCTATTACTTCCTTTAACTACCATTGATAAATTCAATAAAGAATTGGCAGCCAACAAAGGTAAGGGTATGAAGTTGGTGCGCTACAAGGTTCAGTCTGGTGACAGCATCAGCGTACTGGCAAGCAAATATAACACCACCAGCAAAGTGATCCGCTCTGCAAACGGTTTGAGCAACAACAATATTCGTATTGGCCAGCACCTGCTTATCCCAACATCAACCAAAGACGACAAGACCTACGCATTAAGCGCATCAAATCGCCTAGCAAGCACACAGTCGAAGAGTCGGGGCCAATATAAGCTCAGCCATACAGTAAAAAGTGGTGACAACTTATGGACAATTGCACGCGCGAATAAGGTATCACACCAATCACTGGCTAAGTGGAATGGCATGGGGCCACGTGACACACTTAGAGTTGGCCAAGAATTGGTCATCTGGAAAAATAGCTCAGACGGCTCAATTATTCGCACTATCTTCTATAAAGTAAGATCTGGTGACACAGTCAGCGGTATTGCATCAAAGTTCAAAGTAAAAAGTGCAGATGTTGTAAAATGGAACACTTTACAGAACAAAAAATACCTACAGCCAGGACAAAAACTGAAGCTGTATGTTGATGTAACTAAGGTAAGTGTATGAACCCGTCAAGTAACCCACTCGTGATGCTGCTGGATATATTCCGATCACCAACAGCTTGTTTCTTAGCGCTTTATCAGCGAAGTGCTTGGGGATGGCAACCCTACGTCGTATTAATACTCAGTCCCTTTTTATTTTGGGGTGCCTATTTTTCGAATGTAGATTTTGCATGGTTAAGCGCAGAGTTGTCGCAGCAACTCGCTCAAACTAACCCTGACCAATTGGCGTTACTTGATAGCAACACCCTGCTTGCAAGCGAGATCATCAGCGACGTGTTTGGCCGAACGTTAACCATCGTTTTGTTAGCGTTCTGGTTTAACCTAGCAACCAAACCAAGCCAACATCAGCATAGCTTTTGGCGATGGTTTGCAGCGGCATCGGTAGTGATATTCCCTGCGGTTTTAGGTGACGTAGCGAGCTACGCAAGCCTAATCCTAAAGCACGGTCAGGTGATGAACTACGCGGCAGACTTGAACAGCTTAAACGGCTTGATCAAGTTACCGCTGACCAATGACTGGTCTCAATTTGCTAGCTCATTACCACTGCTGCTTCCATGGTACATTGTACTAGGTTATGCAGCTGTACTGACTTGGACTGAATTTGAACGTGGGCAAGCACTAGTGATTTCAGGCTTGCCATGGGTTGGCTATTACCTAATCTGGGCTATCTACATTCTAGTTTCGTAGATAACCCATTCAATCTAATTTCTTAGATAACCAAGTTAGTAAGAGCTCGCGGCTATTTCACCTTAAAGGTGACTAACATTGGATTATGATCAGAAGCGTTCGTAAAGGGCGCTTTTGCTTTTTCTACCTCTAACCCTCGATAGAACACGTGGTCAAGTACCAATCCTGTCATAAACTGCGTGCGGTTATCGGGGTCAAAATCCACCTCAGTCAAACCGACCTTTTCCAGCGCATCCTTCAACACCGTAAAGCGAGATTTACTCCAACTGTTAAAATCGCCCGCAAAAAGCACGGGCCCGCGATACTGCTGCAGTTTGTCAGTTAAACTATTGAGTTGCGATGCGTAATCTACGGTGCCAAACGTAAAGTTCACGGCATGGATATTGATAACTGCCAACTCTTCCCCATTACTCAGTAGGTAACGAGACCACAGTGCTGATTTTGGCAGTTGAAGCCAAGGCTCTTCATGAGTATAGGCACAAGCTTCGATCGGTAAGTGAGTCGCTAAATTGAGTACACCCGAACTTTGCTTAAATGCTTCAAAAGCGTTAACGCGAATACTGCCCCACTGGCTACTTGTGACCCACAATCGAAAATCATTAGTCACACGTGCTTCTTGCAGTAATACTAAATCACTTCCTGCCGAAAGTTTGTTCAATTCGCTCTGCCAATTACTGCGGTTCTGCTTGTAGATGTTCCACACAGTGATGCTCAATCCATCAGACACATCAATCGCTTTCGGTGTTGAATTCTGGTAGCAGCTATAGATATCGCTGCTGATACTTTGAGAGGAAGTGATCAGGTTAGGCTGACTCGGGATCACGAAGATAAGATGAAAACTAGCAACAGCAAATGTCACCAATAATGTGATGACAATGGTGATTTTCTTAAACATACAACACCCTACCTAAAATGAAAAAGGAGCGATAAACGCTCCTTTTAGGGTAATCGCTTTTTTATACGGCGTCTTCGTCTTCTTCGCCAGTACGAATACGTACCACACGTTCAACGTCAGTAATGAAGATCTTACCGTCGCCAATTTTACCCGTTTGCGCCGTTTCGATAATGGTATCAACACATTGGTCAGCCACTTCGTCGGTCACAACAATTTCTAACTTCACTTTAGGTAAAAAGTCGACCATGTACTCGGCGCCACGGTATAACTCAGTATGGCCCTTCTGGCGTCCAAAGCCTTTCACTTCAGATACTGTCATGCCCGTAATACCCACTTCTGCAAGTGCTTCACGTACATCATCAAGTTTGAATGGCTTGATAATGGCTTCAATCTTTTTCATGTTCATCCCTTAAACTGTATGAATGACTCATTATCGGTTAGCTATAGTAAACATTCAATGAAAAAAGCCAGAGCTTTAAAGCTCTGGCTCGAAATTTATCATCTTGTTTGATCAGCGCTTTTAGAACACTTTACTTAAGACTTGCGTAGTAAGCCGCTAGATTCGCGATATCTTCATCATTCAGCATTGATGCTTGAGCCTGCATAACAGCAGCCAAACCACCGTTACGCTGCTTTGTTTTGTACGCATTAATCGATGAAACAAGGTACTGCTCGTTTTGTCCTTTCAGGTTGGGATAACCTGGGATCACTGCGATACCATCTGCGCCATGACATGCCGCACAGATTGCTGCTTTAGCCTGACCCGCAGCAACATCCCCCGCCAGGGCGTTACCACTCAATAGTCCAAATCCAAGAACTAATCCTAGTGTAATTTTCTTCATTGCATATTCCATTAATTATTTTTATTAAAGTAACGTCGAATTGTGACACAAACTTTTTCTACTTGCTCCAAAGTGCTTCACAATCTTGACCTTGGTAATTTTTATCTACGAATAAGCCTAAAACAGCGATCACTCGATCACCATCCATTAATATTGGCGTTCTGCGCCGTAACCAGCTGGGAACTTGGTATTCCTGAAAGAGTTTTTTGAGCTTTCTACTGTGCCCACGCCCAATTGGATGAGCCGATAATCCTTCCGGGTTAAAGGTAATTCGTAGTACTCCACTTGTATCCTTCAAGCTGAAGTTTTGCGAATTACGACCATTCGATACTGCATCATTCGGTGACGACATTAACTGTAGCTTTCCTAAACTATCGGGCAACTCCAAGTTATCACCAAGCACAACATCAGCTTGCCAACACGACAAGTCTTTAGTCTCCTTCACTATGTACAGGTGATGATTAAAGCGTCTCACTTCGACATCGTTCAGTACTAGCTTAGGATTGGCATCCGCTTGAGCACATGCCACTTCATCCCAGATAAGCTTAAGCTGTTTTTTACTGGGCATCGATTGATTGCAATGGCTGAACCACATCCTTAACAAGCGTGCGCGTAATAGTTCGGAGTGCTGAGATAACGCCTCAATGCTTAATCTCTGGCTATCCCCTAAAGCTTGCTGGAAGTGTGACTCAAGCAACTCATCGAGCAATAACTCTTGCTCTGCACAGAGTTGGGCACTGCGACTGACCGACTCACGAAAGCTTGGCCAACGCTCGGTAAGAACTGGTGTCACTTGATGACGAATAAAGTTACGATCAAAGCGCACGTCCTGATTACTCTCATCTTCGACCCAAGTTAAGCCCATATAATGAGCAAACATTTCAATATCCGTTCGGGTCACTGACAACATAGGTCGAACAATAAAAGCGCCTGCAAACGGGCTCACTTGAGCCATAGAAGAGAGCCCTTTGGGGCCACTGCCTCGCTTTAACGCTAACAAGAACGTCTCCACTTGGTCGTCAATGTGCTGACCAGTAACAAGTAAGTCCCCCTGCCGAAGGTGCTTTTTAAAGACTTGGTATCTAGCATCTCGAGCGAGCTTTTCTACACTTTCTCCGCTGTTGAGATCCAACGACACTCGTTCTATAGCCAATGGAATAGACAAAGCATCACACCATGTTTGGCATTGTTCAGCCCAGAGATCTGCGTTCTTACTCAGACCATGATGTACATGTACCGCACAGCACTCAATGTGATGGGACCTAGCGTATTGCGCAGCCAACTCCAGCAAAACTCGTGAATCGACACCCCCACTGAAAGCGACGATCAATCGACAAGGCTTGAGCGCGCTTTGATTGAGTACAGATGTGAAGGTATCAATTAAGTGTGTCATGAGGCTAATAAACCAGAGATCGTGTGTGAAGGGATAATGTTTTAATAATAAAAAAGGGTTGGCACTGAGTCCAACCCTTTGATCAACTTGTTCGTATGGCTAGCTTTATCGCTAAGGTAATTTATCAGCAGTAGCCGTAGCTCATTAGACGCTGGTAACGACGCTCAAGCAGCGTTTCATTATCAAACTGCTCTAGCTCTTCTAGCTGTTTAACTAACATGTCTTTCATGTTCTGAGCGGTTTGTGCAGGGTCGCGGTGCGCGCCACCTAGAGGCTCAGGAATGATTTCGTCGATAAGCTCAAGCTCTTTAAGACGAGGAGCAATCAGGCCCATCGCTTCAGCGGCTTGTGGTGCTTTATCCGAATCGCGCCATAGGATTGAAGCACAACCTTCTGGAGAGATTACTGAGTACGTAGAGTACTGAAGCATGTTCACGTAGTCACCAACACCAATCGCTAGTGCACCACCAGAACCGCCTTCACCCACAACGTTACAGATAACAGGAACTGAAAGTCCTGCCATCACTTTTAGGTTTTTAGCGATAGCTTCAGATTGACCACGCTCTTCAGCACCAACACCTGGATATGCGCCCGCTGTGTCGATGAAAGTAATAATAGGCATGTTGAAACGCTCAGCGGTTTCCATTAGACGTAGCGCCTTACGGTAACCTTCTGGCTTTGGCATACCAAAGTTACGGATCACTTTTTCTTTCGTCTCGCGACCTTTCTGATGACCAATAACCATAACAGGACGGCCATTTAGACGAGCCATACCACCCACAATAGCTTTGTCGTCAGCGTAAGCGCGATCGCCCGCCATCTCTTCAAACTCTGTGAATGCATGCTCCAGGTAATCTTTGGTATAAGGACGTTGAGGGTGGCGAGCAAGTTGAGCTACCTGCCACGCACCTAAGTCACTAAAGATTTTCTGTTTAAGCTCTAAGCTTTTTTTCTCTAGTTGTTCGATTTCTTTGTCTAGATCTACCGCTGCGTCACCACCGTGACGTGAAACGTCACGTAGCGCTTCGATTTTTGCTTCAAGTTCAGCGATAGGCTTTTCAAATTCTAGAAAGTTCAGGCTCATCTATGAATCCTTGTTGATTCAGCTTCATATGCACGAAGCTAAATTTTAGTTAAATTCGAGTTCTACTTGGCTATTTCCAAGCAGCTGTTTTAATTCGTCTAGCAATGTGTCACTTGGCGTCACACGCCATTCTGTGCCCAATGTTAACCGCGCTCTAGCGTCGGCACGTTGGTAGTATACATTGACTGGGACCGTTCCGGCTCTATAAGGTTCTAAGATTTGACCAAAGCGTTCAAAAAATTGATCATTAATCTGGGATTGGTCGATAGATATCGAGACCCCTCGAGCATATTTTTCACGGGCGCTTCCTAAGTCCATGACCTCGCGCGCGGACATTTTAAGCCCACCGTTGAAGTCATCAAAGCTGACCTGTCCAGAAACGACCACAATTTTGTCTTTTTCGAGCAATTCAGCATAGCGATCGAGTGCATCAGAGAATAACATCACTTCCATTCGGCCCGATCGATCATCAAGTGTCATCAAACCAATTCGTGTACCACGTTTTGTGGTCATTACTCTCGCCGCAATCACCAAACCAGCAATCGTTAATGACTGGTCACGACGCGTTGGCGTGGCATCCTTCAAACGACAGCTGGTGTATTTCGCTAACTCTTTGATATAAGCATTAACGGGGTGACCCGTTAAATACAAACCAAGCGTTTCACGTTCACCCTCAAGCCAAACCTTCTCTGGCCACTTAGGCACTTGGGTATACTTATGTTCAACCTCTTCTGGAGCATCAGTCAACACACCAAACATATCAGATTGACCAAAAGACTCGGCGTGGTGATGTTGGCTCGCCGCTTTAACTGCATCTTTCAAAGATGCCATCATTGCTGCACGGTGAGGGCCTAATCTATCTAACGCACCGGATAGAATCAACTTTTCGATAACACGCTTGTTGACCTTTTTCAGATCAAGACGCGCGCAGAAGTCGAATAAATCTTTAAAATAACCGCCCTTATTGCGCGCTTCTATGATCGCTTCAATAGGGCCTTCACCTACCCCTTTAATCGCGCCAATGCCATAAACAATCGCGCCATCTTCATCAACATTAAAGCGATATAGGCCAGAGTTGATATCAGGCGGCAGCAGCTTGAGCTTCATACGGAAACACTCATCAACAAGGCCAATAACCTTCTCTGTGTTATCCATATCCGCCGTCATTACCGCCGCCATAAACTCAGCAGGGTAATGTGTTTTCAGCCATAGCGTTTGATAGGAAACCAGTGCGTATGCCGCTGAGTGAGATTTGTTAAATCCGTAACCTGCAAACTTCTCTACTAAGTCGAAGATTTTCATGGCCAGTTCGCCATCAATACCGTTAGCTTCCGCACCTTCTTTGAAAATACTACGCTGCTTTGCCATCTCTTCTGGCTTTTTCTTACCCATTGCACGACGCAACATGTCCGCTCCGCCAAGCGTATAGCCTGCGAGGATCTGTGCGATTTGCATAACCTGCTCTTGGTACAGGATGATGCCATACGTTGGTTCTAGCGTCTCTTTGAGTGAGTCATGTTGCCATGTTTCATCAGGGTACGATACCGCTTCTCGCCCGTGTTTACGGTCAATAAAGTTATCTACCATGCCCGATTGCAAAGGACCCGGACGGAACAGAGCTACCAATGCGATGATATCTTCAAAACAGTCGGGCTGTAGACGTTTGATCAAGTCTTTCATACCACGCGATTCCAGCTGGAATACCGCGGTAGTTTCAGAATTTTGTAATAGGTTAAACGACGCTTTATCATCAAGAGGTATCGACTCAATACGAACCGGCTCTTTGCCTTCTCTCTTCAAGCGAGGGTTGACTAGGCCTAACGCCCAATCAATGATGGTCAGTGTCCGTAAGCCCAAGAAGTCGAACTTAACCAAGCCAGCAGTTTCAACGTCATTCTTGTCGAACTGCGTTACTGGGAAGTGACCTTCCGCATCAGCATAAATGGGCGCAAAGTCGGTAATCGTGGTTGGTGAAATAACAACCCCCCCCGCGTGCTTACCGGCATTTCGCGTACAGCCTTCAAGGATACGACACTTATCAATCAGTTCGCGAACCTCTTCATCACCATCGTAAAGCTCTGGCAATGCAGGCTCAGCAAGGAAGGCTTTTTCTAGCGTCATGCCCGGATCTGGCGGCACAAGCTTAGAAATTCGGTCCACAAAACCAAACGGATGACCAAGCACACGGCCGACGTCACGGATTACCGCTTTTGCCGCCATGGTACCAAAAGTGATGATCTGAGAAACCGCATCACGACCGTACATTTCAGCAACGTGATCAATAACTTGGTCACGCTTATCCATACAGAAGTCAATATCGAAATCGGGCATGGATACACGTTCTGGGTTCAAGAAACGTTCGAACAGCAAGTCGTATTCGAGTGGATCGAGATCGGTGATATCCAATGCGTAAGCCACTAGAGAGCCGGCACCAGAACCACGACCCGGACCTACCGGCACATCGTTATCTTTTGACCACTGGATGAATTCCATTACGATCAAGAAGTAGCCAGGGAAACCCATGTTGTTGACAACTTCGAGCTCGATTTTGAGTCGTTCATCGTACTCAGGACGACGCTCTGCTCGAACCTTTTCATCTGGAAATAGGAACGCTAGACGTCGCTCAAGGCCTTCTTCAGATTTCTTTATCAGGAAATCTTCAATCGCCAAACCTTCCGTTGGGAAGTTAGGTAGGAAGTATTCACCTAGACGAACGGTTACGTTACAGCGCTTAGCAATCTCAACACTGTTCTCAAGGGCTTCAGGGATATCAGAGAAAAGTTCACACATCTCCTCTTCGCTACGAAGGTACTGTTGCGCGCTGTAGTTTTTAGGACGACGAGGATCGACCATGGTGTAGCCATCATGAATCGCAACTCGAATCTCATGAGCATCAAACAAGTCTTCAGTTAAGAACACAACTTCGTTGGTCGCGACAACAGGCAAGTCTGCTTGTTCAGCAAGTTCTAAAGCAAAGTGCAAGTAAGACTCTTCGTCTGGACGTCCGGTACGAATCAGTTCTAGGTAAAAGCGGTCTGGGAAATACGTTTTGTAAAACTCGACATTACTTGCAACCAGTTCACGGTTACCTTTCAGTAGTGCCTTACCAATCTCGCCTTCTTTCGCGCCCGATAGGATGATCAGACCTTCAGCATGCTCAATTAACCACTCTTTATCAATAACAGGCTGATGCTGTATATGACCACGAAGGTAGGCTTTTGATATCAGCAGCGTTAGGTTGTTATAGCCTTTATTATCGGTTGCAATGACGGTGAGTTTCGTTAACTCATCACCGAAATCTGGAGACTGCATCAAGAAGTCAGCACCAATAATTGGCTTAACCCCGCATCCATGGGCAGTACCGTAGAACTTAACCAAACCACAAAGGTTGGTAAAGTCGGTAAGTGCTAGAGCAGGCATACCCATTTCAGCGACTTTTTTGACCAATGGCGGTACCTTAGATAGGCCATCCACCATCGAAAAGTCACTGTGTACGCGTAGGTGAACAAATTTTGGATCTGACATTATTTTCCCTGAATTCTAGGTTTTAGCCTAGGGTTACAACTGTGTGTATTCTATTTTTTTCTACCGCAAGTAAGCAACTTTAATCGATGCCAAGGATCCGCTTTACTGGCTTAAAGCTCTTACGGTAATGCTCGGTTACACCGTGTTTTTCAATCGCTTCAAAGTGTGCTTTGGTCGGGTAACCTTTGTGCTTAGCAAAACCAAACTCTGGATGTATCTTGTCGAGCTCTTCCATCTCTTGGTCACGAACCACTTTAGCGATAATAGACGCAGCACTAATTTCAGCCACTCGCAAGTCACCCTTTACAATAGCCAGTCCGGCCATCGGTAGCTCAGGGACTCGGTTTCCATCGATCAGGGCCATATCGGGTTGAACGCTCAACCCAACAATAGCTCGCTGCATAGCGACCATGGTCGCTTGCAGAATATTCAACTCATCAATTTCTTGTGGAGAACAACGGCCGACAGACCACGCCAAAGCTTTCTCTTTGATTTCAGGAAGCAACGCAAGACGCTTCTTCTCAGATAATTTTTTTGAGTCGTTTAAGCCTTCAATTGGGTTGTTTGGATCCAGAATAACCGCAGCTGTCACAACATCTCCCACTAACGGTCCACGCCCAACCTCATCCACGCCAGCAAACAACTGGTAGCCTTGTGGGTACTCAAACGGAGGAAGCTCTTTTTTCTCTTTTACTGCCATGAAAATTCTCTTTGTAACCAATAAGTCAGTGCTTTATGGATCTGCACTTTATGATTAAATAAACTCTCGACCGATCAATTTCATCACCGCGTTAGCAGCTTGCTTATCAGCGCCTTTACGGATCCAATGATGCATCTCGGTAAAACGTTCGATCAAGCCATTGTTATCGGCAGACAGCATTTTATCGACAGATGGGAACAAGAAATCTGGATGGCACTCTTCAAGAATATGTTCTTTCACGATCTCTTCGCCCGCCAGAATATTCGGCAGTGATACAAACTCAGTGATAGCGAGCTTCTTGACAATGTAGCCCGTCAACTTATTCACTTTATAGCCAACAACCATTGGACGCTTTAGCAGCATACACTCAAGAGCAACAGTACCTGAAGCCAAAAGTACAGAATCAGCAGCAGTAATTACGTTTCTTGCAGTATCTTCCACTAACGTAAATTCAAGCTCTGGCGCTGTCGATTGCCAGATTTCAGTAAACTGTTTTTTACGCTGTTCATTAACGAGCGCAACAACAAAATTAATATCAGGGTATTTTTGCTTAATGCGCTGACAAGTCTCGATAAATGGTTGAGCAATCAACCCCATCTCACCACCACGACTGCCTGGTAATACAGCTAACCATTGCTTGTCTTGCTCTAAACCTAATAGCTCACGAGCGTCTTGTTTGCTTGGCTCCAAGGGAATTGCGTCTGCCAGTGTATGGCCAACAAACTCACAGGCAACGTTGTATTTATCGTAAAACGCTTTCTCGAATGGCAGAAACGCCAGTACCAAATCAGTTGCTTTATCGATTTTAAAGATACGCTTAGGACGCCATGCCCATACTGAAGGGCTCACGTAATGGACCGTTTTAATGCCTGCATTTTTAAGGTCTAGCTCAAGCCTCAGATTGAAATCGGGCGCATCGATACCAACAAATACATCGGGTGGGTTTTGAGTGAAATACTTCACCAGTTCCGCTTTCACTTTTAACAAGCGAGGTAAACGGCCAAGCACCTCAACTAAGCCCATAACAGCCAGCTCTTCCATCTCGAAAAGAGACTCACAGCCTAAGGCTTTCATTTTCGGCCCGCCTATGCCAACGAACTCAGCATTCGGGTATTGCAATTTAATCGCTTTGATAAAGCCTTCACCAAGCGTATCGCCAGACAGTTCGCCGACAACAATGCCTATGCGCAGTGGCTCATTCGAAATGAAGTCCGAACTATTAGTTGCTGCTTCTTGCTGTGCCATAGTTTTCCAATTCCCGTCTTGCCTAAAACAAAAAAGACCGCCTAACGAGTAGCGATCTTTTTTATACCAATCACACCAAGTATTAACGAATAATACCGCGCTCAGAGTTCTCTAGCATTTCTAGCATAGGGGCCACCGAAGTAAACTCTTTCGCCATTTCAACTAAAGCCGCTTTCGCTTCTTCAAGTGTTTTGCCTGAACGGTATAACTCTTTGTACGCTTTCTGTAGTGCTCGAATTTCTGGCTTCTCAAATCCGTTACGCTTCAAGCCCACTAGGTTAAGACCGAATGGAGCCGCGTGGTTACCCTGTGCAAGCACGTACGGCAGTACATCTTGAACAACTGCAGAACAGCCACCAATGTAAGCGTAAGAGCCAATCGAACAGAACGGGTGAATCGCAGAAAGTGCCATAACACCAGCGTAGTCGCCAACAGTCACGTGACCACCAAGGATAGCGTTGTTACCAATATGAGTATGATTACCAACAATAACATCGTGCGCTACGTGAGCATTAACACAAAGTAAGTTGTCATCACCAATCACTGTGGTTGCTTTGTCTTGAACCGTACCACGGTGGATTTGAACCGCTTCACGAATCACGTTACGATCACCGATCACAACGGTAGTCTCTTCGCCGCCGTATTTCTTGTCTTGGTTTTCTTCACCAATAACAGCGTGTGGGAAGATACGGTTTTCTTTACCAATGGTTGTGTGACCTTTGATCACAACATGCGACATCACTTCAGTGTCGTCACCAATAGTCACGTTACCAGCAATGTAAGTGAAAGGCCCAACCGTCACGTTAGCACCGATAGTTACATCACCTTCGATTACTGCTGCCGGGTGAATTTTCGCTGTTTCATGAATCATATTAAAACTCTCTACGAGCACATTTAAGTTCAGCTGAACATACAACTACGCCATCAACTTTAGCAACGCCGTTAAACGATGCGATACCACGACGCTCTTTTAAGAATTCAACTTCGATAACCAATTGATCACCTGGTACTACTGGCTTACGAAATTTAGCTTTATCTACGCTAGCAAAATAGTAAAGCTCATTACCTGAAGGTGAACCAAAAGATTTAAATGCAAGAAGACCTGTTGCTTGTGCCATTGCTTCTAAAATCAACACACCTGGGAATACTGGAAGCTTTGGAAAGTGGCCCGTAAACTGAGGTTCATTAACAGAAACATTCTTAATCGCGGTGAGTGTTTTTGCTTTTTCAAAGCTAGTCACACGATCAACCATTAAGAATGGGTAGCGATGAGGTAATAGTTCCTGAATTTCAGTAATGTTCATCGTTGTCTGTTCAGTAGTCAAAGTCGTATTCCTATGTATATTCTTTATTTAATTAGAAGGATTATAAACGAAAAAGACTCGCTGTACGCGAGCCTTTTATTAGAAATGCTGGAATTATGATTCCGCACTCTTCTCGATAAGTTTTTCAACGGTTTTCAGACGCTTGTTCATTTCATCAATACGATGTACACGCGTTGCCGTTTTACGCCAATCTTTATTTGGCTGTAAAGGAATACCCGAAGAGTACATGCCTTTCTCAGTGATGCTGCGCATTACCATCCCCATACCGGTGATTGTAACGCCGTCAACGATTTCAATATGACCATTAATCACACAACCGCCACCAATAATACAGTACTTACCTATCGTCGTGCTGCCAGCCACAATAGTACCACCAGCAAGAGCTGAACCATATCCGATGTGAACATTGTGAGCAATTTGAAGTTGGTTATCTAAGATAACGTTATCTTCAATCACTGTATCGTCCAAAGCACCACGGTCGATAGTAGTACACGCACCGATTTCTACTCGGTTACCAATACGAACTGAACCGACTTGCGGTATCTTAACCCACTCACCTTTCTCGTTCGCATAACCAAAGCCATCAGATCCGATGACCGTGCTTGATTGAATCAGACATGCTTCGCCAATCACAACTTCATGGTAAATGCTAACATTAGCCCACAGCTTAGTGCCGGTGCCAATTTTTGCGTTTTTACCAATGAAGCAGCCAGCACCGATGCTTACGTCATCACCAAGTACCACACCAGACTCAATCACAGCATTCGCACCAATAGACACATGTTGTCCAATGATCGCATCACCTGAAATTGAAGCTGAATCAGCAATAGCCGCAGCAGGTGCAGGAGTAGTATCAAGCGCTTGAGCCACTTTAGCAAAAGCAACATATGGGTCATTAACCACAATTACGTTAGTCTTACAAAGTTCACGCTCACTCTCTTTGACCATAATAGCGGATGCTTTACAGTCACCTAAGTGCTTGCTGTACTTCACGTTAGAAAGGAACGTAATGTTACCTTCTCGCGCTTTATCCATAGGAGCAACTGCTGAAACGGTAATAGTCCCGTCTCCATGTAGCTCTCCACCGGTAATTGTTGCCAATTCGGCTAAAGTCAGGTTCTTCATAAAAACTTATTTCAGTGCTTTAATTACTTTCTCAGAGATATTGTATTCTGGCTTGCCGTATTGCAAAGCTTGAATATCAACGATCATGTCGTAGCCTTCTTTCTCTGCAACTTTTGTTACAGCATCTTGAATCACTTTGAATAGCTTCTGTTTCTCTTGTGCTTCACGACGTTGGCTTGCTTTTTCTAGTGCTTGAGCTTTGATTTTGTACTTGCTGTCTAGTTGACCGACTTCGATACGAAGCTTCTCAACTTCGTCAGGACCCAGTAGCTCGCCATCACGCTTAAGCTTTTCAATCTTCGTTTTGGCTTCAGCTTGAATACTTTGTAGCTCAGCCGCTTTGTCTTTAAACTCTTCCTGCATTTTTTGAAGAACAACTTCGCGCTGAGGTAGAGCCTGGAATACTTGTGCAGTGTTTACATAACCCACTTTTTGCGCAGCTTCTGCCGCTGTTGCAAAGAAAGAAGAGCTAAGAACTACAAGGCCTAAACCTGCTGCTTTAATCATATTTTTCAAAATATTGTCCTTTAAATATTAGAAAGTTCTACCAATGGTGAATGAAAAGAATTCTTCGTCATCACCTTCGTAAATTTTAATTGGTTTCGCTAGAGAGAAAACCAGTGGGCCCATCGGTGACATCCATTGAAGCGCAGCACCATAAGATGAACGGTAGTTTGTTGGATCAGAGTAGTCGTAGTAATACTGGCGGCCACTATTAGGTGCGCCGCGATCTACGAATTCAGTATCCCATACACTTGCCATGTCAAAGAAGACACTGGTTCTGATCTGACTACGAGCTTCGTCAGAAGCAAACGGTGTTGGTACGATTAACTCTAAACTTGCCAAAGCAACCGCGTTACCACCAACTGAATCATCGGTTGCAGAACTGTAAGTCGGGTTGTTCCCCGTACTGCTTCCGTAAACTGCTTTTGGGCCCGCTGAGTTAGAGCCAAAACCACGTAAGGTTGTAAAGCCACCCGCGTAGTAGTTCTCGTAGAATGGGAACAAGTTATCGTTACCATCCGTTTGACCATAACCATTACCATAGCCTAATCGGCCGCGCATCAATAGTGTGAACTCATGCTTTTTGGTCAGCGGTATGTAATGTTTTACATCGTACTGAGCTTTAAAGTACTTAGCATCAGAGCCTGGTACTGTCATTTTGGCGAAAGCACGTTGGTGGTTACCCTCGGTAGGGAAGAAACCACGGTTAAGATTGTTACGAGTCCAAGAAATATTGATGTCAAAGTCATCAGTTAATATGTGTTCATCACCATATTGATCAATACTTCGTGCAAACTGTTCAACCTGAATATAAGTCGGAACATTACCGATCTTGTTGTGCGTGTAGCCGACACCAAACTCAATACGGTTCAGCTCATCCATAGGGAAACCCCATGTTAGGCTTGTACCATAACTTTGGTTGGTATAATCGACAATACCCGCTTCAGATGCTTCAAATTCGTTGTAGAAGATCTTACCACCTAAACTCACACCATCAAGATTCCAGTATGGGTCTCGGTAATCTAAGCTTATATTCTTTTGATAATCATTCATCATGGCGCTTACGCCAACTCGGTTACCTGAACCTGCAAAGTTGTCTTGTTGTAGGCCAACTTGGAAGCTCACACCTGACTCAGTACCATAACCGACACCAAAGTTAATGCTGCCCGAATTCGCTTCTTTAACGTTATAAACCAAATCGACTTGGTCTTCGCTGCCAGGAACACGAACCGTTTGTACATCCACGGTTTCAAAATAACCTAAACGGTTCAGGCGACTCTTACCGGTATCGATTGATTTCGAGTTGAGCCAGCTGCCTTCCATTTGACGCATTTCACGACGTAACACTTCATCTTTAGTTGAGTTGTTACCCGTAAAACGAATATCGCGCACGTAGATACGGCTACCCGCTTCTACATTGATAACGAGCGAAACTTCTTTCGTCTCGTCATTGAATTCTGGAATAGTACGAACTTGTGGGTAAGCATAACCAGACTCACCAAGAATACGTTTTACGCCTTCTTCTAGTGAAGTCACAGAGGAGCCGTTATACGTATCGCCATCTTCAAATGGTACTAGAGCATCAAAGTCAGCCTCACGGCCAATAAGCTCACCACGAAATGCGACATCTTTAACGGTGTAAGCTTCACCTTCATCAATACCCAGCGTGATATAAACGCCTTTCTTATCAGGAGAGATAGCAACCTGTGTTGAGTCCACTTTAAATTTAAGGTAACCACGATCAAGGTAGTACGATTTCAGCGCTTCTATATCGCCGGCTAAGACTTGCTTCTGGTACTTCTCATCCGCAAGGAAGTTCCACCATGAAACGTCTACATTGAGGTTGAAACGGCTAAGCAGGTCAGCATCAGAGAAAACTTCATTACCGATAAAGTTGATTTGCTGAATCTTAGCGGACACACCTTCAGTAAACACAAACTTAAGGTCTGAACGGTTACGCGGCAAAGGCGTGACTACCGCTTTAACTGTCGCGTTATATTTACCAACACTGTAGTAAAAGTCTTCAAGACCTTTCTCTATATTACTCAGCGTTGTGCGGTCAAGCGCTTCACCTTCACGAACACCAGACGCATCAAGGTTCTGCTGAAGCTGCTCTTCTTTGATCGCTTTGTTACCAGAGAATGAAATACTTGCAATGGTTGGTCGTTCTTGAACTTGAACAATCAATACACCTTCATCACGAAGTACTTTAACGTCCTCAAAGTTACCTGAAGCATACAATGCACGAATGATCTCAGATACGTCGCCTTCATCCACTTCATCGCCAATACGCACTGGCATTTTCAGTAGAGCAGCACCAAGTGCAACACGCTGTAAACCTTCGATCTTAATATCTTGAACTACAAAGTTTTGTGCTCCGTTCGCAGCCACACTAGTGGCCAATAGACTTGCGAACAGAATTTGCTTAATCGCCATACTTATTCTAATTATTCCTTGCTACTACCAATGCCTGTGAGAAACCATTCACAGACGAGTAAAATCGTTAAATATTGCCAGAGCCATCAAAGAGAAGAGGATTGCCCCTCCCACTCTGTATCCCATTTCCTGAACTCTCTCAGGTACCGGTTTACGAGTAACGGCCTCAATAGCGAAAAAGAGCAAATGTCCGCCATCAAGCATAGGCAGCGGAACTAAATTAATAATACCCAAGTTAACACTAATCAGAGCCAAAAAGCCTAAGAAGTAAACCAGACCGTAATCGGCGGTTGTACCTGCACCTTTAGCGATTGAAATAGGGCCACTCAAGTTATTTAAGCCAACATCGCCAACGATGAGCTTCTTAAGCATTGTCAGCGTCAAACCGATGATTTGACCTGTTTTATCAAATGCTTTTCCTACAGACTCAACTACACCAAATTGTAACTCAAAGCGATAATCTTCTGGCCATTCTGCGACTTCCGGAGCAATACCCGCATAGCCGATTGTAGAGCCGTCAGAAAGCTCTCGACTTTTTGGCGTCATAACTAATGACTTATCAATACCATTTCGCAACACCACCATGTCCAATGAGGTCACTGGGTTTGCACGAATAAGATCCACAACCGACTGCCACTGTTCAATAGATTGCCCGTTGATCTCAACAATTTTATCGCCGGCTTCTAGCCCTGCATTATATGCAGCACCATCATCAATTACTTGAGCAAGCACTGTCGATATCTCTGGAGAGTACGGTCTAAAACCAAGCGTTGTCATTGCAGATTCAGTTTCTGGGTTGAACGACCATTCTGAAATATCCAATGTCATTTGCTGTTCAAAGCCGATATCGTCTTGAGAAGCAACCGTTACTGTCATGGATTGATCACCTATATGAGATATCAACCCCATATTAACTGATTCCCAATCTGCGGTTTTGATTCCTGAAACAGATTTAAGTTCCATCCCAGTTTCAATTCCGGCTTGTGCGGCAATAGATTGTGGAGTCACTTCACCAATCACGGGCTTAACCGCTGGCACACCGATCAAAAATACCAACCAATATGCAAAAACAGCAAAGATAAAGTTAAATGCTGGACCTGCTCCTACAATCGCGGTTCGTTTCCAAAGTGGCTTTTTGTCAAAAGCGTACTGTTGTTGTCCTTCAGAGATATCATCAACACGGCCATCAAGCATTTTAACGTAGCCGCCCAGTGGGATCACTGACAGGCTATATTCAGTACCATCACGGCCAACTTTGCTCCAGATTGATTTACCAAAACCGATCGAGAATTTTTCAACTTTTACACCGCAACGACGAGCGACCCAGAAATGTCCAAATTCATGAACAGCAACCAGAATGCCAAGCGCTACAATAAAAGATGCGAAGTTCCACAGGATTCCACTCATGTTAGTTGCTCTTTAATAAATTGAATGGCTATTTGACGAGACATATTATCTAGCTCGAGAAGGCTTTCCAAGCTATCTAAGCTCTCAGAGTTATGTTGTTCACATACTTTGCTCATAACATGTTCGTTAATGACAGCAATATCGGTAAACTTCACTTGATTACTCAAGAAAGCGTCGACTGCAATTTCGTTTGCAGCGTTAATTGCCGTTGTTGCATGTTGCCCTAGATAGCAGGCTTCAATCGCTAACCTCAAACACGGATAACGACTAAAGTCTGGTTCTAAAAAGGTCAGCTCGCTCACTTTAGTGAAGTCCAAAGGCTTAACACCGGCTTCAGTTCGAGCAGGGTAAGACATCGTCAAGGCGATTGGTGTCGCCATATCGGGTTCGCCCATCTGAGCAAGCACAGAACCATCCTTATACTGGACCATAGAGTGAATCACAGACTGAGGATGAATGATGACCTTTAACTGCTCCTGAGAGGCATTGAATAACCATTTAGCTTCAATGTACTCTAAACCTTTGTTCATCATAGTCGCAGAGTCGACAGATATTTTAGGCCCCATAGACCAGTTGGGGTGTGCGATCGCTCTCTCTGGTGTCACTGACTCAAGATCTTCAATATCGCTATAGCGGAAAGGACCACCAGAGCCCGTCAAGAGAATATGGTTGATACCGTTCTCTTCCAAGTCACAACGACCTAGATTAGTTTGTACGTTTTGCGGCAGACATTGAAAGATAGCGTTGTGCTCACTATCGACAGGAAGAAGCTCAGCACCATACTTTTCTACAGCGTCAATGAACAATTGCCCAGACATTACTAAGGCTTCTTTGTTAGCCAGTAAAATACGCTTACCCGCTTCAACCGCAGACATCGTAGGAAGTAATCCCGCCGCACCAACAATCGCAGCCATTACTGTATCCACTTCATCTAGGGAAGCGACCTTACACATGCCTTCAGCTCCTGAAAGCACTTGCACGTTCGGGTAATCCGCAGACAACATTTCAACCAACAGAGACGCTGCATCAGGGCAAGCCATAGCAACATAGCTTGGTTGCCACTTTTCAACTAGTGCCAGCATCTTTTTAACATTCGAGCCAGCAGCCAATGCCACAACCGAATAGAGGTCTGGGTTTTGCTCAACGACTTTTAGTGTACTTTCACCAATTGAGCCGGTAGCGCCAAGGATAGTTAGATTTCGCATCACATATGACCGTAGAAATGTAATAAAGGGCAGAATCACTGCCCTTTTTATTAGAATGCTAAATAAAGCAGAGCAAAGACAGGGAATGCAGCCGTTAAGCTATCTATTCTATCAAGTATACCACCATGACCAGGAATCAGATTACTGCTGTCTTTCACCCCAGAAACACGCTTAAACATGCTTTCAACAAGGTCACCAAGAACAGAGATAACGACGGTCACAAGAGTAATAACAATCATGTGGAAAGGGCTTGTAAACTGGATGTCAAACAAATCAGCAAAGATCCAAGCCACGATCACCGCAGTAATAATGCCACCAACCAGACCTTCAATCGTCTTATTCGGGCTTACCGCTGGCGCCATTTTACGCTTACCAAAACTCTTTCCTGCAAAATAAGCACCACTGTCTGCAGCCCACACCAGCAAGCAAACGAACATCACTAATTTTGCGCCATGGTAAGGATCAACATCGATACCGTTAGCACGCAAGATAACCACGCTCCAGAAGAAAGGAAGCAGAGTCAGGACACCAAACGCATGACGGAGTAGCAATGAATCTTTCCATGCAGGCATAGACTTAGGGTAAGTCACTGCCATACCACTCGCTATAACCCACCAAATAGAGCCAATAGTTAGAATGGCGTAGTGAGCACTAGATAAGTTATTAAGGCTAAATGCATCAAAAGGAATAAAAGCAAAACTTGCAGCACTTATAACAACTGTTGGAATCAACGCTAAATAACGCGATTTACTTTCAACAAATTGAGTCCACTCCCAAAAACCCAACAGCGCAATGACTGATAGTGAAAGAATAAAAGTGGGAAGTGATAACTCAAAAATACCTAGAATAACTAGGGGAGCCAAAATCAACGCCGTAATAATTCGTTGTTTCAAACCAAAAAATCCTTATTAACTGTCCATCAGAGCTTTAATTTGCTCACCGGTGCATCCAAAGCGACGCTCACGGTTTACAAACCAAGTCACAGCTTCAACTAAGCTGTCTTCATTAAAGTCTGGCCAGAATTGTTCAGTGAAATACATTTCAGCGTAAGCCAACTGCCAAAGCATAAAGTTGCTAATGCGGCACTCACCACTGGTACGAATAAGTAGATCAACCTCAGGAATATCAGACATCGTAAGGTGTTGTGTAATCATAGCTTCATCAATGTCGTCTACATTAATATTGCCAGACTTTACCTTTTGAGCAATAGAGGTCATTGCTTGCTGAATATCCCACTTTCCGCCGTAGTTAGCCGCAATATTAATAACCATGCCGGTATTAGTGCTAGTCAAAGCTTCCGCTTCTTCTATCTTCTTTTGTAGTCGATCATTAAAACGACTTTTATCACCAATAACACGAAGTTGTAGATTATTCTTATGAAGCTTTTTCACTTCGCTCGACAGCACTGAAATAAACAGTTCCATCAAGATTCCGACTTCTTCTTCGGGACGACGCCAGTTTTCACTACTAAATGCAAATAAAGTAACGGCTTTAATGCCAAGCCTGGCAGCAGAAGAGATGGTTTTACGAACAGCCTGAACACCGTTTTTATGGCCAAAGACGCGAGATTTGCCCTGAGCTTTTGCCCAGCGGCCATTGCCGTCCATGATGATAGCAATGTGTTTAGGAAGAGAGTCTGTGAACGCTTGAGAATTATGCATAAAAGAGTGAATCAAATTCTAATAGTCGAACAGAGTAGCATAAAAAAACGCTGAACAGTGAGTACAGCGTTTTTCCGGAAAGAAAAGAATATGGGAAGTTAAACTTCCATCAACTCTTTTTCTTTAGTTGCTAAAACTTCATCTACGTTCTTAACCGCAGCGTCAGTTAGCTTTTGAATTTCGTCTTGTGCTTTACGATCTTCGTCTTCAGAGATTTCTTTATCTTTAAGAAGCGCTTTTAGATCGCCATTCGCGTCACGACGGATATTACGGATAGCAACACGGCCACCTTCAGCTTCGCCACGAACAATTTTTACGAGGTCTTTACGACGCTCTTCCGTTAGCGGTGGAAGTGGAACACGAATAACTGTACCAGCTGACATAGGGTTTAAACCCAGGTCAGATGTCATGATCGCTTTTTCTACTAGAGGCGTCAGTGTTTTATCAAACACTGTAATTGCTAGTGTTCGCGCATCTTCTGCAATCACGTTCGCCACTTGAGTCAAAGGCGTTGGTGCACCGTAGTACTCCACAGTAATGCCAGAAAGTAAGCTAGGGTGAGCACGACCCGTACGAATCTTTTGCAGGCTGTTTTTTAGTGCATCAACACTTTTTACCATGCGCTCTTGAGCGTCTTTTTTAATTTCGTTAATCACAATTTCACCTTGATTATGTTCTTTCTTCAAGAAAGCTTTTTATTTGGAGTGATAAGGATAAGCTTACTGAAGTACAACACATCAGTAAGCCCGAAAAATTAGTCAGCGTCGCTGATTAATGTACCTTCAGTTTCACCCATAACCACGCGACGTAGTGCGCCTGGTTTATTCATGTTAAATACACGGATTGGCATTTTGTGATCACGTGCTAGCGTAAATGCAGCCAAATCCATTACTTTAAGTTCTTTATCAAGAACTGTATTGTAAGACAACGTATCATACAGCTCTGCTTCTGGGTTTGCTACAGGGTCAGCAGTAAATACACCATCTACCTTTGTCGCTTTTAGAACGACGTCAGCTTCGATTTCGATACCACGTAAACATGCAGCAGAATCCGTAGTAAAGAATGGGTTACCAGTACCAGCAGAGAAGATCACAACACGACCTTGACGTAGTTGACTGATTGCGTCTGCCCAATTGTAGTCGTCACACACACCTTTAAGAGGGATTGCTGACATTACACGTGCATTCACATAAGCACGGTGTAGAGCGTCACGCATTGCAAGGCCGTTCATTACCGTTGCAAGCATACCCATGTGGTCACCAACAACGCGATTCATACCGGCTTCAGCAAGACCAGCACCGCGGAAAAGGTTACCGCCACCGATAACAACACCGACTTGAACACCTAGTTCAACCAATTCTTTTACTTCTTGAGCCATACGATCCAAGATCGTCGGGTCAATACCAAAACCTTCTTCGCCTTGTAGTGCTTCACCGCTAAGTTTTAACAGAATACGTTGATACGCTGGTTTAGGGTTCGTAGTCATGGAGTTTACCTTCCAAAGAGTTGTGATTAACAGTCATGGATAAAAACTGAAGATGTCAGTTCGCATTCATAACCGCTAACATTGCGAGCAAAAAATAAGTCACTATTCATAAAAAGACCGCAGCAATTGCCACGGTCTTTTTTCAAACAATACGCTAAGGATTAACCTTTTTGTACCGCTGCAACTTCGTCAGCGAAGCTCATTTCAGCAGTTTTCTCGATGCCTTCACCAACTTCTAGACGTACGAAGCTAGATACTGAAGCGCCTTTCTCTTTAAGAATAGCGCCAACAGTTTGCTTAGGCTCCATGATGAAAGCTTGACCAGTTAGAGAGATTTCGCCCGTGAATTTCTTCATGCGGCCAACAACCATTTTCTCTGCGATTTCAGCTGGCTTGCCTTCGTTCATAGCGATTTCAACTTGAACTGCTTTCTCTTTAGCAACTACGTCTGCAGGTACGTCTTCTGGGTTTAGGAACTCAGGACGTGATGCAGCAACGTGCATTGCAACGTGCTTAAGCGTTTCAGCTTCGCCTTCACCAGCAACAACAACACCGATTTTCTCGCCGTGACGGTAAGAAGCTAGTGCAACACCTTCAACGAATTGTACGCGACGGATGTTGATATTTTCACCGATTTTAGTTACTAGTGCGATACGCGCTTCTTCAAATTTAGCTTGAAGATCAGCGATTTCTAGACGTTCTGCTAGAGCAACTTCAGCAACTTCGTTAGCGAATGCAAGGAAACCTGCATCTTTAGCTACGAAATCAGTTTGGCAGTTAACTTCAAGAAGAGCAGCTGCGCCGTTTGCTTCTTTGATGATGATTGCGCCTTCAGCAGCAACATTACCAGCTTTTTTAGCTGCTTTTGCTGCGCCAGATTTACGCATGTTTTCAATTGCTAGCTCGATGTCGCCTTCAGCAGCAACAAGCGCTTTTTTACATTCCATCATGCCCGCAGCTGTGCGTTCACGAAGTTCTTTAACTAGAGCTGCAGTTACAGTTGCCATTCTCTATTCCTCAGTAAATTCTAAAAAAGATAAAAAACAGGGGCCTCATTAATTGGCCCCTGATATTGACTGTATTCAGTTCCTCAAGCCATCTATTATGATTACTTAATGTGAACTAAATATGGCTCAGAGCCGCTATTATTCAGCTTCTACAAAACCGTCTTTTTCAGCAGCTACAGCAGCAACATCTTTGTTACGACCTTCTTTAACCGCGTCTGCAGCAGCATTTAGGTAAAGCTGTACTGCACGGATTGCATCATCGTTACCTGGGATAACGAAGTCAACGCCGTCTGGGTTAGAGTTAGTATCAACAATAGCGTAAACTGGGATACCTAGGTTGTTTGCTTCTTTAACTGCGATGTGTTCGTGATCAGCATCGATTACGAATAGAGCGTCTGGTAGGCCGCCCATGTTCTTGATACCACCAAGAGACTTCTCTAGCTTCTCCATTTCGCGAGTACGCATTAGAGCTTCTTTCTTAGTAAGCTTGTCGAAAGTACCGTCTTGAGCTTGCGCTTCAAGTTCTTTCAGACGCTTAATAGACTGACGAACAGTTTTGTAGTTCGTTAGCATACCGCCTAACCAGCGGTTGTTAACGTAGAACTGGTTGCTGTTGATAGCAGCTTCTTTAACAGCTTCAGATGCAGCGCGCTTAGTACCAACAAAAAGAACTTTACCTTTCTTCTCGCCAACTTTAGCGATTTCAGCTAGAGCGTCGTTGAACATTGGTACAGTTTTTTCTAGGTTGATGATATGTACTTTGTTACGAGCACCAAAGATGAATGGCTTCATTTTTGGGTTCCAGTAACGAGTTTGGTGACCGAAGTGAACACCAGCTTTAAGCATATCGCGCATTGATACAGTTGCCATTTTAAAATCCTCTATGGGGTTAGGCCTCCACATCCCCCATGAATCCGACCCCTAACAACTAACCACTTTTCAGCCGTTATCTGCGTTGTTGAGGCACCCCGGAACATGTGTCGGAATGTGTGTGATTTAAAGAAATAAGTTAGTGGACACAAGCTTGCTTCGCCAATTGGAGAAAACAGTCCTGACGTCCGGCGCGCTTTATACCATATTTTGTCTATCTGTGGCTAGCAAAAATTCTAAAAATGGCAACGACTATAATGAACGTTATCATCCGTTTTTACCTATAAATAGCGGCCTAAACCATTCACATCAACATCATCAAACAGAACGTTATTAACTTAGTTTGGAGTGTTTCCACCAGCATTGAATGGGTATGGGAATGTTGCGCTAAAATGCTGCACTGCTAGAATAGCCCAAATATGCACACTTAGGTGCTACCCAATTAAGAGATATGCAATGGCTGTAAAAATTAAAACTGCTGAAGAAATTCAAAAAATGCGCGTCGCTTGTAAGCTGGCTTCTGAAATTCTAGAGATGATCGAACCTCATATCCAAGTAGGTACAACGACAGAAGAGCTAAACCAAATCTGTCACGACTACGCAATGGAAAGAGGCGCATACTCAGCACCACTTGATTACCACGGTTTCCCTAAGTCAATCTGTACGTCCATCAACCACATTGTGTGTCACGGTATTCCAGCATCACAAGACGAGACGGGTAGCACGGGTCAATTCAAACCTGCGGTACTAAAAGATGGCGACATTCTGAACGTTGATATCACGGTAATCATACCTGATGACGAAAACGCAGACCTAAGCGTTCGTCCGCAAGGTTACCATGGTGACACATCTAAGATGTTCTTAGTTGGTGATGTATCACCGGCAAACAAACGCTTATGCATGGTTGCTCAAGAAGCCCTTTACGAAGGCATGCGTCAAGTTAAGCCTGGAGTTCAACTTGGTCAAATCGGTACTGCTATCGAGAAGTACATCAAAACAAACAATAAAAATAACCCACGCGCTAAGTTCTCGATCGTAAAAGATTACTGTGGCCACGGCATTGGTTCTGAGTTCCACGAAGATCCACAAGTGGTTCACTACAAAAACAACGACCGTACCGTGCTAAAAGCGGGGATGTGTTTCACTATCGAGCCGATGATCAATGCGGGTAAGTTTGGTTGCCGCCTAGATGACGAAGACAGCTGGACAGTTTATACGGCAGACAGCAAGAACTCTGCTCAGTGGGAACACACTCTCGTTGTTACCGATACTGGCTGTGAAGTACTAACACTACGCAGCGATGATACCATTCCACGTATCATGAAAAACGCTTAGCTCATCAAACCGAGCGCACCAACCAGCCTTTTAAAAGTATCCTCGCGTTGTCGGGGATATTTTTTTATCCGCTCAATTTCGATTTTCCATCAGCTTCTGTTAAATTGTTTACTATTCTCATTTGCTTGCACGGATAGCAGACTATGCCTTATCAATGCCCTCTTACGTT
This sequence comes from Vibrio kanaloae, assembly GCF_024347535.1. NCBI lineage: Bacteria > Pseudomonadati > Pseudomonadota > Gammaproteobacteria > Vibrionales > Vibrionaceae > Vibrio > Vibrio kanaloae. The sequence continues at coordinate 2,359,128 of NZ_AP025497.1, forward strand.
CAATGACGAACAAATTGAAATCTGCGAATTAAAAAATCAGCTCGAAATCTTCACGCAGTATCAAAAAAATGAATTTCTAAATCATCATCCAGTCACCGACTTAGTATTCTTACGATCCGAGTACATGGACTTGCTCCTCAATCGATTGTGGGAACATTTCGGATTCAATAAACTCCCACATATATCACTCGTAGCGGTAGGTGGCTATGGCCGTGGTGAACTACACCCTTTATCCGACATTGATATCTTAGTCGTTTCGCAAAAGACACTACCAAATGCATTTGGTGAAAAAGTCAGTCAATTCATCACCCTACTTTGGGATTTGAAACTCGAAGTCGGCCATGCAGTACGAACAGTTTCAGAGTGTATTGAGATTGGTATCGACGATTTAACGGTTGCAACCAATCTACAAGAGTCGCGTTTACTGTGTGGCAGTGAAGACACTTTTCAAGAACTGAAATTGAAGATTCATTCCGATTCTTTTTGGCCAAGTGAGAACTTTTATAAAGCCAAGATTCAAGAACAAAGAGAGCGCCATGCTCGCTACCATGACACCACTTACAATCTAGAACCTGATATTAAATCGACCCCTGGAGGCTTGAGAGATATCCATACGCTAAGTTGGGTTGCACGTCGACACTTTGGTGCAACTTCTTTATTAGAGATGAGTAAGTATGGCTTTCTTACCGATGCCGAATATCGTGAGTTAGTCGAGTGCCAAGATTTCTTGTGGCGCATTCGCTTTGCACTTCATATTGAATTACGCCGTTACGACAATCGCCTCACGTTTGCACATCAAGCTCAAGTCGCTGAACATCTAGGTTATACCGGTGAAGGAAACCGTGGTGTCGAGATGATGATGAAAGAGTTCTATCGAACCCTTCGCCGCGTAGCAGAGCTCAACAAGATGCTACTTAAACTGTTCGATCAGGCAATAATCAATGGCGGTGAGACACAAGAAGCTGAGATTCTCGATAATGATTTCCAACGTCGAGGGACATTGATCGAAGCGCGCAAGCCCGCCCTATTCCAGGCTCGACCGGAAACGATTCTCGATATGTTCATCCATATCGCGAACGACTCTTCCATCGAAGGGGTTAGCCCACCGACATTGCGACAGCTACGTACTGCACGCCGTCGACTAAACCGTTTCTTGCACACCATTCCTGTAGCTCGTGAAAAGTTTATGTCGTTGGTTCGCCACCCTAACGCACTGCATAAAGCATTTAGCCTGATGCATAATTTAGGGGTGCTCTCGGCATACTTGCCGCAGTGGAGCCAAATCGTTGGTCAAATGCAGTTTGACCTTTTCCATGCTTACACCGTGGATGAACACAGTATTCGTCTTCTCAAGCACATCAACCGTTTCAGTCAAATTGAGAACCATGACAAACATCCTATTTGCTGCGAAGTGTATCCACGAGTTCAGAAGAAAGAGTTACTCATTCTTGCTGCTATCTTCCATGATATAGGTAAAGGGCGTGGCGGAGATCACTCAGAGATTGGTGCCGTCGAAGCTTACTCTTTCTGTATTGAGCATGGATTATCTAAACCAGAAGCCAAGCTAGTATCGTGGTTAGTACAAAACCACCTATTGATGTCTGTCACCGCTCAACGCCGTGATATTCAAGATCCTGACGTGATCACAGAGTTCGCCAAAAAAGTGCGCGATGAAGAGTCCTTAGAGCTGTTGGTTTGTCTAACCGTCGCAGACATTTGTGCAACGAATCCAGATCTATGGAACAGTTGGAAACGCACTTTATTGGCTGAATTATTTCATTCAACACAACGAGCACTACGCCGTGGTCTAGAAAACCCGGTCGATGTCAGAGACCGTATTCGTCACAATCAACAAATGGCTTCCGCATTGCTGCGTAAAGAAGGATTCACCGCTCGTGAAATTGAAGTACTTTGGCAGCGTTTCAAAGCCGACTACTTCTTACGGCATACGCACAATCAAATCGCTTGGCACTGTGAACACCTGCTTCGCCTCGAAGACCCAAGCCAACCCTTGGTGCTGATCAGCGAAAAAGCGACTCGTGGTGGTACTGAGGTGTTCGTTTACTGTAAAGACCAGGCAGCACTTTTTGCAACTGTGGTTGCAGAACTCGATAGACGCAACTTTAATGTTCACGACGCGCAAGTCATGCTCAGCAAAGATGGTCACGTTTTGGATACCTTCGTTGTGTTAGATCAGCATGGTGAGGCCATTGATGAAGCAAGGCATAAAGCGGTCGCCAAACACTTAACCCATGTTCTATCTGATGGGCGTCCTACTAAGATAAAAACACGTCGTACACCACGTAACTTGCAGCACTTTGAGGTAAAAACTCGAGTTGAGTTCCTACCAACCAAAAGTAAAAAGCATTCCTTGATGGAACTGAAAGCATTAGACACTCCAGGGTTGTTGGCTCAAGTCGGTGCAACCTTTGCAGAATTAGACATTAACTTGCACGGTGCGAAAATCACCACGATAGGTGAGAGAGCAGAAGATTTGTTTATTCTAACCAGTGAAGCAGGAGGAAGGCTTTCTGAAGAACAAGAACAAGCGCTAAGAGAAAGGTTAACTGAGCATGTTTCTGAACTCGCACCTTAGAAACTCAATTTAGCTCCAAAAATAAGCAATCCGAGAAATCAGATTCAATAACCTATTGAGTGTGGGCAAAGATAGAGAGCGATCTTGCCCACAACTTACAATCAATTCCCAGATATCAACTATCTAGCTCGTCGTTAGGCTGCTACATTGATCAAGTCAATTACATAAAAGTATTACATTCATAAACTAGAGGTCACTTATGTATCCAAACCTCACTGGCTTAGGTATCCACGAACCTAAACAGATTGAACGTTACTCCCTTCGTCAAGAAGCTCATAAAGATATCCTGAAGATTTACTTTCGTAAGCAGAAAGGTGAACTGTTTGCGAAAAGCGTTAAGTTTAAGTACCCACGACAAGTAAAAAGTGTGCTTGTTAGCGGTGGCAATAATCAATACAAAGAAGTGACTGAGATTAACCGCAACCTCACTCTTGTGATTGATGAACTGAACAAGATCACCAAACCAACACCAACCACTGAGATGGATGTGAAGCAGAAAATTCTGACTGACTTACGCCACTTAGAGAAAGTGGTCTCGAGTAAGATCTCAGAAATCGAAGCCGATCTAGAAAAGCTAAAATGATCCCCGCAATGGCTGTTAGCCTATGACACTCAGGCTTCACCGTTCGATTGCACAGAAGTTCAAAAGGGTTGATATTCCTATCAACCCTTTATTTTTATTCATCTTTTATTTGAACACTCAAGCTTGAGTATCTAATAACTTTATATCCCAATCAAAGGTTTCAAACAACCTTAGCCACGTTTCATCAAGGTTAGCCTTCATCACTAACTCTTCTTGGGTAAAAGGATGAATGAATCGCAACTCAGACGCATGCAGTAACAAACGATGCGAATCGAGGTCATCACGAAACAGTCGGTTGTGCTTACCATCACCATGGGAAGTATCGCCCACGATTGGGTGTCTTAAGTGAGCCATATGACGGCGCAACTGATGTTTGCGGCCTGTCTTTGGCAACATCTTAACAAGACAATAGCGACTCGTTGGAAAACGCCCCGTTGAATATGGCACTTCTACTTTTGCTAACGGTTCATAGACCGTCACCGCCTCTTGCGCTTCTTTGTCTTCTTTCGCGAACTTATCCGCAATCTTATCCAGCTCAACCTTAAGTGCGTAATCTAAAGTATCACCCGCCTCTATCCAGCCTCTAACAATCGCATGATAGGTTTTTTTCATCTCATGGTTAGCGAACATCGGCATCACCTCAGAGGCTACCTCACTCGACAGCGCAAACACCAATACACCAGATGTTGGTCGGTCTAAACGGTGCAGAGGAAATACGTGCTGACCAATTTGATCACGCAGTGTTTGCATCACAAATTGAGTCTCATGCTTATCCAACCATGAACGATGCACTAGCATGCCCGCAGGTTTATTCACCGCGACAAAATACTCATCTTGATAAATGATCTCTAACATTACGCGCATACCTCATCAATGCTCTGAATCGTCACTAGCAATTCGGCCTTACCTGCCTCATTTTTCCACACTTCACCAAAGTAAGGATGAATCGCGAAGCCCTTTGGTAGACTCATTTGTGCATTCACCACTGCGTTGATCTTAACGATGAAGATCCACTGCAACCACTCTTCCGGTTGCAGAGAATCAATCGCGAAAGGCTCAACACTGGCTAGAGCTTCGTCCGAAGGTGGAACATCACTCCACAGCGAACATTGGCGCATTTGTCGTTCTAATTGTTGAAGTAAAATAGGTAACTTTGTGGCTGCTGTCATTTTTCACCAAGTTATTTATCTAGTGACCTTGAAATTGGGGCATAGAGTACCATCTATTGAGGAAAGAAAGTTAGGAGCTTTATTGCTATGGAAACAATTCACACGCTCACTCAGTTGCTTAAAAATAGCGGTTGCCAATACGATATCTACGACCTAGGTCGTCGCATTCAGAAGATCGACAACACCTTATTTTCTGATGTTGAGCAAGGGAAACAGCCGTACCCGTTTCCACTTCAAAAACAAGCTCACTTAGCCATTAGCTACTGGAACGAACACAAGCAACCTTGGATCTGGTTCCTAAAATTCAAACTGGATGAAAGAGGCCTGTTGCATCAAGGTGATGTGGGTAATTTCCTGAAGTTTGTTATCGAAGCAATGGGCACTCGTTTGAACGGCGACATCAGCGAGGAGCAACAACAAAAGCTGTCAAATAACCCTTATACCTTCAAGCCTTCTGAAGACAAAATGGCCGTGTTCCATAGCCAAGTAAGAGCAGGTTTAGACCTGGCGACGAGCCAATATTACGAACACGCTCAGCATTACTTCACTGGTGAGCTAGGCTGGGATAACTGGAAAACGGTTGGCTTGCAAGGCATCACAGATATGTGTGCTCACTTAGGTAGCCAGCAAAACGGTGTCGCGATTCGCAAAGCGCTCAATAAACTGCCATCAGAACCTCTATACGCCACACTAGGGGCGCTTGAACATACGCAAATCAATGACAAGCTCGCGCAACGTTTGCAAGAAATGGCAGAGAATGAGATCACAAGTAAAGAGCCGGACCTATTCTTGCTGTCTGCGTTGGTTCGTGCCCTTTCAGGTGCAGAACAAGGGATCACGAATAACATCATTAACCAAGTTCTGGCTAGCCCACGCTTGAGCCACCAAGAAGTATTAATTGGTTTAGCGGGTCGCAGCTGGCATGCGCTACAAGATCCTGCGATTGCTGAGCAATTCTTGTTACGTCTCGCACAAACGGGCAACCAAAACCTATTCAACCAATTATTTGCAGATTTAGTGATGATTCCGACGTTGAGAATGGTATTTTTACCTTTACTGAACTCAAACCCATCGCCTGAGCTTGCTAATGCCTTAGTTGAACTACAGCAAGCGGCAAAAGCTCAATAACTCGTAAAAACAAGATCAAATCACGATTGGAATAAAGAGATAAAAGGAAGTATGGATTAAATGATAGATAACTTATTGGCTATTTTAATACTGTGCTTCTTTTGCTTTTTATTTTGGCAACAGCGCAGGCAATCAGAGCTTGCGAAAACTGCCATTGCGAGAAAGTGTAAAGAGCTAGACTTACAGTTGCTAAGTGTCGCTTTCAGTGGTCATAAGCTTAAGATGCGCCATGAATTGACCACGATTTGGCGCTGGCACACCGTGTACCAATTTGAGTTTTCAGCGTTAGGTGATGACTGCTACAAAGGCAAACTGACCATGGTAGGATTCCGCTCGATGCGGTTTGAGATACAGCCTCATCGAATGTAACGTCACAATACGCTGTATAGCGATACTCAGAAAAAGAAAAGCCCCGACACCGAAGTGTCAGGGCTAGGGTCTTACTCGCAGCAGTCCGGCTACTAATTAATGCTCCATGCATCATCCATAATAGTGGCTGTAATCCTTCAGCTCTTTCCTTTACTTCGCCATCCTAGCGGTGTCCAATCATCCTGAAAGCTAACAATCCTAGTTAGCGCACATAACTTGTTCCCTGAGCGGTGTCCTTTACATCGTCCTGATGCGAATCCAACCCTTTAATCCCAAAGGTGTCCATTGTCATTCCGTTGCAGCTAACTTCCTGTCAACTGACTGTCTCCCTACAATGTCCTACGCTCCATGCTTGATCATTCAATCCTAACTGACCAAATCTTCATCCTGAAGATAACCAAATCCTTGGTGCTTTCCTGTTCCGTGTCAGCATCCTTCCGACAAGGTTTAATTTACGCGATTTACGATTTCGGACAATAGATTCTCATCACATTTCAGATCTAACTGAGTTGTTAATTATATAAAACAACTAAAATTCAACACCTTACTCATATGCATATCAGTCTCTCTAGAAATATATTCGTGTTATCTCACAGCGCTTGTAAGAGATCTCTCACACGTTATGGGCTGTTTTATGATTCGCTATCATTTACTGGAGCGAGTAAAATGCACAAAGACTAAAAATGGAGGTCAACATGCTGACAAAAGATGTTTCTGAAGAGTTGAAATCGGTGCTTGAAGGACTGCAAGCACAAGGGAAAGAGCCAACCGTTGCGTTAGTGAAAGCTCGCATGAGCACATCCGTTCCAATGCCTGCTTTAATCACAACCATCAAGAGCTGGAAAAGCGCCAATCGTGTCCCTAAGGTTGAAGTGGCGACACAAAAAGAGCCGGAGCTTGATCGTGTGAGCCAACTGGAAAAGCAAATCCTTGAGCTTACCGCTCGCGTAGCCACGCTAGAAGCTAAGTTAACGGAACAATAAGTTAACTGAGCAATAAGCTAACTGCTCAATTAGGCAACAGAGCAATAAGTGACAGACAACAAGCTAACAGAGAAATAGAACACTATGAAGATATGGGTTGATGCGGACGCTTGTCCTAAAGTTATCCGTGAAACAATCGTACGTGCAGCAGAGCGCACAGGTGTTGAATGCACCTTTGTGGCAAACCATTTGGTTCCCGTTCCTAAGCGCAATAACATTCACTCAATTCAAGTACCAAGCGGGTTTGATATTGCAGATGATGAAATCGTAAAACGCACTGAACCCGGCGATCTTGTGATTACATCAGATATCCCCCTGGCTGACGAAGTGATCACCAAGGGTGGTCAAGCACTCAGCTCTCGTGGCGAGCTTTACACCAAAGAGACCATTAAAGCGCGTCTCAACATTCGTGATTTTATGGATACCATGCGTTCAAGTGGCATCCAAACGGGCGGACCAAGCACCCTTTCTCAAACCGACCGTCGTGAGTTCGCGAACCACTTAGATAGAATTCTAGCCAAACGCTAGCAGGCTCATCCGAGCTTAACCTAGTTCTATCTCTCTATAAAAACAAAACAACCTGCAAACAATACAGGTTTTTTTAATATCAATTAAGAGAAGGTTTCCCCTGTTCTACAACTAAGGCGTGTAGTACGTCGCCGCACCTGGACCTACTGGTAGACCGAATATGAATACCCAAACGTAGAACATTAAGCTCCAACCAACCAAGAATACGATTGAGTATGGAAGCATTGTAGCAATCAGGGTACCAATACCTAGGTTCTTCATGTAACGCGTTGCTACAGCAAGGATAAGACCGAAGTAGCTCATCATTGGTGTAATGATGTTCGTTGTTGAGTCACCGATACGGTAAGCCGCTTGAATCGTTTCAGGTGCGTAGCCTACTAGCATTAACATTGGAACGAAGATAGGTGCTGTAACTGCCCACTGAGCAGAAGCCGAACCGATCATCAGGTTAATGAAACCACACATTAGGATGAATGCGAAGAACAACATTGGACCAGTTAGGCCGATATCTTGTAGGAAAGTCGCGCCTGCAACTGCAAATACTTGACCGAAGTTAGTCCACTTGAAAAAAGCAACAAACTGAGCAGCAAAGAATACAAGTACGATGTACATGCCCATAGAGGACATAGACTTCGACATTGCATTGATAACGTCACGGTCAGTTTTCATTGAGCCGGTAACTTTACCGTAAACAAAACCAGGAACCGCGAAGAAGACAAAGATAAACGCTACGATACTTTTTAGGAATGGAGAACCTGAAACCGTACCAGCCGCTGAACGCAGAACACCATCAGCAGGAACAATCGTCCACGCAAGAAGAGCAGAAACGGCTAGCACAGCGATGCCCGCCAGCTTAAGGCCTTTCTTCTCAATTTCCGTTAGCTTGCCCATTGAATCGTTTGATAAATCTTCAGACGCTTCTTCGTCGTTGTATTTACCCAGTTTTGGTTCAACAATCTTCTCAGTTACAAATGCACCGGTAATTGCAATGAAGAAAGTAGAAACAAACATGAAATACCAGTTTGATTCAGGACCAACGCTGTAAGTCGGGTCGATCATTTGCGCTGCTGTTTGGGTAATACCAGAAAGCAGTGGATCAACCGTACCGATTAGAAGGTTTGCAGAGTAACCACCAGATACACCAGCAAATGCTGCCGCTAGACCCGCCAATGGGTGACGACCCAAAGAGTGGAAAAGCATTGCCGCAAGAGGGATAAGCACAACATAACCAAGCTCAGAGGCCGTATTAGAGATAATACCGGCAAATACTACGGTTACTGTAACCATACGCTTAGATGCGCCCATTACCATGCCACGCATCGCCGCAGATAGTAGACCTGAGTGTTCAGCAATCGCAACACCTAGCATTGCAACCAGCACAGTACCTAGTGGCGCAAAGCCGACAAAGTTTTTAACGAGATTAGTGACGATGAGTTGTAAGCCTTCAGCGTTAAGTAAGCTTACAACGTGAATCATGCCGTCAGCAGCACGACCTGGCGCACCGTCTGGACGAGGATCCATAACAGACACCTCAAAATATCCAGCGATACCTGAAGTAACTAAAATTGCGACACAGAAGATTGCAAAAAGAGTAATTGGGTGGGGTAAAAGGTTCCCCAAATATTCAACGCCATCGAGAAAGCGGGTAAAAATAGGTTTCTTTGGCGAGTTGTTTTTTATTGAATCTGATGAACTCATCAGTTCCCTCCTTGTAGTGATTCCTGTGCAATTGTGACAAAAATGTTCAAATTGCCAGCGAAGGGTACGCGACAAAATTATCAATTAGAAATTCAAAATGTTACAAAATGTGTAATAATTGATGATTTTTAACTCTATTTGAACGATTAACTAGCAAATAAATCCATACAGGGGACTAAAACTAGATTTATAATTCAAAAGAACACATTCACTACAAATATAATTGACGATATAAGCCATTGATTAATTTAAAAACAAAGTTCGCCGTACTATAAAAAACACTTGATATTTAATAACCTTCCTCTCGAAGGAAAAGAAAAACTGACAAATGAATGAAGTTTGACTTTCCCCTCGTTTTTAAAGCTGTGTCACGTCGAATTGACTGACTATTTTTGAACCGCTTTGAATCTCGGGTTGGACTTACAGATGACATAGAGGCGACCTCTGCGCTTCACAACCTGACAATCTGGGTGACGACTTTTTGCACTCTTAAGAGATTTAACCACTTTCATCTACTTATTCCCTTTACCTAATTGACCAAAACGACGAGTGAAGTTCGCAACGCGTCCCTCTTTATGTAGCACTCGTTGTTTACCCGTATAGAAAGGATGCGACTTTGACGACACCTCAATCGTGAAGTAAGGGTAAGTATTGCCGTCTTCCCATTCGATAGTACGGTCTGTTTTTAGCGTTGAGCCGATTAAGAAGTACTCATCAACGCTGGTGTCATGGAATACCACTGTGCGGTAGTCCGGGTGGATATTCGGTTTCATTATGTTTCCCTAAAATAATTAAATTGATACGTTATAACATACTGGATGATAATTATTATCAAAAGAAAGACAAGCGATTTTATGGTATTTTTTCGCCATAGATCGAAATTAGAGAGTGTCCGTCCATGTACTCCATTGAACCTATTGGCTTTATAGAGTCTCCTTATAAAGAGAAGTTCGCGGTACCAAGGCAACCTAGATTAGTACCAACATCCAGCTCAAGAATAAGACTCGTTGACTCAGCAAACTGCCTTGAGTCCGTCCGTAATATTGAGCAATTTAGCCATGTTTGGTTGTTGTTCATGTTCGACAAAAACCTCGAAGCAGGATGGAAACCAACTGTGAGGCCACCTCGCCTTGGCGGGAATGAACGTATTGGTGTATTCGCGTCACGTGCCACATTCAGACCAAATGGAATTGGCATGTCTGCGGTTGAACTAAAAGGTGTGTCTCAAGAGAAAGGACAGACTTGGTTGGATCTCGGCAGCGTCGACTTAGTAGACGGTACACCGATCATCGACATCAAGCCTTATATCCCCTATTCAGATTCGATTCCGGATGCATTGGGAGGGTTTGCCGCCGATGAACCAGAAGTGCTCGACGTTAACTTTTCACAGCAAGCCCAAGCGAAGCTGGTACAACACCCACAGGGGCACCACATCATTCAGGTAATCAAAGAAGTTCTTGGCCAAGATCCTCGCCCTGCCTATAAAAAAGGCAAACCAGACAGTAAAGAATATGCGGTAAATTTGTTCGATCTTAACGTGAAATTCGTTGTTGAAACGCTTTTCATCAATGTTACTGACATTGAGCGCTTTTGAGAACTCAAATAGGCTGATATTATATACGGCTATATCAGATTTGCTGACGCCACTAAGCTCGGCAAATTTTCTTTTATCAATGATGAAACGGATACCACAGAATGCGTACCAGTAACTACCTTCTTTCTACTCTGAAAGAGACTCCAAACGACGCAGAAGTAATCAGCCACCAGCTGATGCTACGTGCAGGTATGATCCGTAAGCTAGCTTCAGGTTTATATACTTGGCTACCTACTGGTCTACGTGTACTGCGTAAAGTCGAAAATATCGTTCGCCAAGAGATCGATAATGCAGGTGCCGTTGAAATCTTGATGCCCGTAGTTCAACCGTTTGAGCTTTGGGAAGAGACTGGCCGTTCTGAAAAGATGGGCCCTGAGCTACTTCGTTTCACAGACCGTCACTCTCGTCCGTTCGTTCTTAGCCCAACAGCTGAAGAAGTGGTGACGAGCCTAGTACGTAACGAGATTAGCTCTTACAAACAGCTTCCTCTAAACCTGTTCCAAATCCAGACTAAATTCCGTGATGAACGTCGCCCTCGTTTTGGCGTAATGCGTGCACGTGAATTCTCTATGATGGATGCGTACAGTTTTGATATCGACAAAGAAGGCTTAGAAAAGTCTTACCAAGCGATGCACGATGCTTACTGTAAAGCATTCGACCGCATGGGCCTTGAGTACCGTCCAGTATTGGCAGACTCTGGTGCAATCGGCGGTAGCGGCTCTCAAGAATTCCACGTTCTTGCTGAAAGCGGCGAAGATCTAATCGCATTCTCTTCTGAATCTGATTACGCAGCGAACATCGAGAAAGCAGAAGCACTAGCTCCTACAACTGAAGCGGCAGCGCCAACTCAAGAGATGGAACTGGTTGATACGCCAAACGCAAAAACAATTGCTGAGCTTGTAGAGCAGCACGGTCTAGCAATCGAGAAGACCGTTAAGACTCTATTCGTTAAAGCGTCTGATGAAGTAGATGCAGACATCATTGCACTGATCATCCGTGGCGACCACGAACTGAACGAAGTGAAAGCAGAGAACCTTCCACAAGTTGCTTCTCCACTAGAAATGGCTTCTGAAGAAGAAATCCGTGCACTTGTTGGTGCAGGTCCTGGTTCACTTGGCCCTGTTGGCCTAGAGCTGCCATTCATCGTTGACCGCTCTGTTGCTGTAATGAGTGACTTTGGCGCTGGTGCAAACGTAGACGGTAAGCACTACTTCGGTATTAACTGGGGTCGTGACGTTGAGCTTGCTCAAGTTGAAGATCTACGTAACGTTGTTGAAGGCGACCTTAGCCCATGTGGTCAAGGTACTATCCAACTTAAGCGCGGTATCGAAGTTGGTCACATCTTCCAGCTAGGTAATACTTACTCTAAAGCAATGAACTGTAACGTGCTTGGTCCTGATGGTAAGAGCGTAATCCTAGAAATGGGTTGTTACGGTATCGGTGTTTCACGTGTTGTTGCATCGGCTATCGAGCAAAACCACGATAAATTCGGTATCACTTGGCCAGACGCACTCGCACCGTTCCAAGTTGCTATCGTACCAATGAACATGCACAAATCTGAGCGCGTTAAAGAAGCAGCTGAGAAGCTATACGCTGAATTAACAGCTATGGGTATCGAAGTACTATTTGATGACCGTAAAGAGCGCCCTGGTGTAATGTTTAAAGATATCGAACTAGTGGGTATTCCTCACACTATCGTTATCGGTGATCGCAGCATGGACGAAGGCAACTTCGAATACAAAAACCGTCGTACTGGTGATAAAGAAGTTATCGCAATGGACACGGTTATCGAGCACCTTAAAGCTCAACTAGCTTAGTAATTAAGTAACTGAATAAGTCTGTATTGACTAAATAATTAGTTACTCGCTAGATAAACATTGAAAGGCTGCCATTAGGTGGCCTTTTTTGTGCCTGTCGTTTCCCTTCAAACTCCCTTCTATTTATCAGTAGAGTTAATAACGTAAGTTAATCCCCTGTTCATCTTCAAATCCGTATATTGGTGTTATCAACTTTTTGGACATGCTCACCATTGGAGGTATCGATGGATATCAAAAGCTTACTTAACCAAGCACTTAATTCAGATCTCGTTAAACAAGGCACTCAGAAGCTTTCCCAAGGGTCTTCAAGTTTAAGCAGCCTCTCTCAAGGCAGTAGCAGCAATGACAAAGGTATCAACAAGAGCACACTTGGCGCTTTCGGTGCAGGCGCTGTTGGTGGTGGACTGTTAGGGACGTTAATGGGCTCTAAAAAGACCAAGAAAATGGGTAAGAAAGCAGCCGGCATTGGTGGCGCAGCAGCTCTTGGTGCTCTCGCTTATAAAGTCTACAACGACTACCAATCTAAACAAGGCCAGACACCCAATGTCGAACAGGCTCAATTTGATGAAAATGATGCTAATCACGGTGTTCTTATTCTACGATCGATGATAGCCGCGTCTAAAGCTGATGGTCATGTTGATAAAGAAGAGATGGCTAAGATAGAACAAGCAGTAGAAAACATGGGCGCTGATTATCAACTGACTAAGTTGGTATCTGAAGAACTGCACAAGCCACTCGACCCAAGTGAGATTGCGCAACTAGCCACTTCACCTCAGCAAGCGAGCGAGATCTACTTAGCCTCTTTGATTGTTGCCGACGAACAGAATTTCATGGAAAAGGCGTACCTGAAAGAGCTCGCGAAACAACTAAACCTTGCTGATGAAGTCACTTATCAACTTGAACAACAAGTATCTGGCTAATCGATAAATACCAAACGAGTCAGTAAAGAGAAGCCTAAGCCGCAGGCTAACTAAGTAATATATTGAGCAAAGACAAACTAACTCTGCTCTTGAGCAGATCCACTTTGTTTTTGCTTATCTCTATGTGTATATTGATATCAGTTATCATTTGGTTAGGTATAAAAATGAAAGTATACGATTGTTGTGATTTAGTGCGTGAACTGTATTCTCAAATTGGCAGTGGCGACCAAGGCTATATCCCTAAAGCGATCACCTGCGCAGTAAAAACATTGAACAACCTTGCTGCCGATGAATCCCTTGCTAAAGAAGCTCGTGAACGTGCAGCATTTGCCGCCGCGAACCTACTGATTTCAGATTTCGAGGACTAGTATGAATCTCGCTAACTTTGAAAAGATGGATCCAGTGATGTTGATGAGCATCGTCAATATGAAGCTTCGCGATGACTTCGGCGGTAATTTGGATCGAGTAGTCAACTTCTACGAAATTGACAAAGCTGCATTGATCGCTAAGCTCGCGTCTGCTGGTTTTGAGTATCTTCCAGAAGCCAAACAGTTTCGATAATGATTTAAAACGAGCTTCCTATTAATAGACCAACCTCTGTGTTGGTCTTTTTTGTTGGTGATACGTAATAAGTAAACATGCAACAAACCCGTTATAAATTATCTGTCTACATCTATACTTTTATATCTTAGAGTCAACGAACGCTCCTTGAACCGAAGCGTATTGTTGTATAGGCTACCTCAAATAGCATATAAAACTCATCACCCAATCTGATGATAGCGAAGGATTAACAATGAAAAGACTCGGACTTTTGGCAGTTTTCGCTGCAACACTGACTGCAGGTTGCGCTTCAAATACACAGCAAGACAACTTTCGTGAAGCCTCTTTTGAGCTGTGTAATACCGAAGTCGATATTTACTCAGTAAGCCATGATGAGCGAATTCGTATCGTCTGTTCTGATGGTTCTAAATTCGCTTTGAACAGTGAAGATACGCTAGAAGTAATGCGTGATATCAACATAGACTACTGCGATGGCGAAGGCTTAGGCAAATTCAACGAGAGTCGCAGCTACTACTCGTTTAGATGTAAGTCAGGAACTTTACTGAGCATCAAAAAGTAAAACCGATACCAACAAACAGCAAAGGGTTGATGTGCAAACATCAGCCCTTTTTAGGACCTGCCTTTCTGTATTCTCAGATAACCCAACTCTCATACCGACAAATACAAAAAAGGGACTCAATGAGCCCCTTAAAAAGTATTTTTCAAAGTAGATGAGCGAAGTTCAAGGAGCTCACACGGAGTTTGCGCTAGCAAATGAGTATGTGCGACACAGAAATTCGTTCACTCTCTGAGAGTTACCAGACCAATAAAAAAGCTCCCAACAGGAGCCTTTCAAATCGTATTTTTCAATCAAATAGCTTTAGTTCAAGGAAAAGGCGCGGAGTTTACGAATGTAAATGAGCACCTTTGACACAGAAATTAAGCTATTTGAGCCAGAAAAATTAAGCGTAAACCGGTAGACGCTTACAGATGTTTAGTACTTTTGCTTTCGTTGCTTCGATAACAGACTCATCACCCATGTTATCTAGGATGTCACACATCCAACCTGCTAGCTCTTTCGCGTCTGCTTCTGAGAAACCACGACGAGTGATAGAAGGAGAACCGATACGGATACCTGAAGTAACGAACGGGCTACGTGGATCGTTTGGTACTGAGTTCTTGTTCACTGTGATGTTAGCTGAACCTAGTGCTGCATCTGCTTCTTTACCTGTGATGTCTTTGTCGATTAGGTCAACTAGGAACAGGTGATTCTCTGTAGAACCTGAAACGATGTTGTAACCGCGAGCTAGGAACTCAGCAACCATTGCTTTTGCGTTAGCCACTACGCGAGCTTGGTATTCTTTGAACTCTGGCTCTAGCGCTTCTTTGAACGCTACTGCTTTACCCGCGATAACGTGCATTAGAGGGCCACCTTGGCCGCCTGGGAATACTGCTGAGTTTAGTTTCTTGTAAAGATCTTCGCCTTCGTTAGAAAGGATAAGACCGCCACGAGGGCCAGCAAGCGTTTTGTGCGTTGTCGTCGTTACAACGTGAGCGTGTGGAACTGGGTTCGGGTAAACGCCTGCAGCGATTAGACCAGCAACGTGCGCCATATCGACGAAGAAGTAAGCACCGACTTTGTCAGCGATTTCACGCATACGCTTCCAATCACAAACTTGAGAGTAAGCTGAGAAACCACCGATGATCATCTTAGGCTTGTGCTCGATAGCCAGCGCTTCCATCTCTTCGTAATCGATTTGGCCTGCTTCATCGATACCGTAAGGGATGATGTTGTAAAGCTTACCAGAGAAGTTGACAGGAGAACCGTGAGTTAGGTGACCACCGTGCGCTAGGCTCATACCAAGAACAGTATCACCCGCGTTTAGTAGCGCCATGTAGACAGCGTTATTTGCTTGAGAACCTGAGTGTGGCTGTACGTTTGCGTATTGTGCGCCAAACAGTTCACATGCACGCTCAATTGCCAATGTTTCAACCTTATCAACGAACTCACAGCCACCGTAGTAACGCTTACCTGGGTAGCCTTCAGCGTATTTGTTTGTAAGTTGAGAACCTTGAGCTTCCATTACACGTGGGCTTGTGTAGTTTTCTGAAGCGATAAGTTCGATGTGCTCTTCCTGACGAAGAGTTTCTTCTTGGATAGCTGCGAATAGATCCGCATCGTAATCAGCAATGTTCATGTCACGCTTAAGCATCTGTATCTCCTGACTCAGATTGTACTGAAAGTTTCAAAAAAACCACACAACGACCGAAAGCAAACGTTTCCGTCACCGTTTTGATGTGACGCATTCTACATAATTTGATTTAGGTCATAAAGAGCTAATTGCAATTTTATCATGCAGTTTTTTCATAATCACAAATAAGGTTCATCATGGTTATAAAGCTTATCCAACCAAAGATGGTACTTACTGTCAATTTTACGCTTTACACCCTGTAAAACGCAGATTACATAGGTTTACCTTAATTTTCCCCCTCTAGCTACCGAAAGCTAAGGTTTTTCTCTACTATGCACGCCTTTATTGGTTAGGTAATTATAAAAACGATGGAAAAACACTCACGTAAAGAAGATTGGGTAGCGATCCTCACTGGTACGTTTTTAGTCGCATTAGGCGTCTTCTTTTTACAGTCAGCAAACCTGCTTACTGGTGGCACGACAGGCTTGGCACTGCTTTTGAGTCAATTTACACCAGTAACCTTTGGTATTTTGTACTTTATTGCCAACTGCCCATTCTACTTATTGGCATGGAAACGATTTGGCCGTCACTTTGCGATAAGCAGTGCCATTTCTGGCGCTTTAGTGTCTGTGTTTGCCGATCATTTATACTTGGTGATTTCGTTAGACGTTCATAATGAGATTTACTGCGCTGTTGCAGGCGGCCTTTTGATGGGCTTAGGTATGCTGATCCTATTTAGGCATCATTCGAGTCTTGGCGGATTCAATGTCCTGTGTTTATTCATCCAAGATAAATTTGGTATTTCCGTCGGAAAATCACAAATGGCGATTGACGCGATAATACTGTTCACTTCCTTTCTTTTTGTCACTCCTACAACAATCTTACTTTCCATTTTAGGAGCTTTGGCACTGAATTTAGTACTGGCGATGAATCATAAGCCACACCGATATAAAATCCACTACAGGTGACAACACGCATACTCCGTTTAAGAAAAATGCTATATAATACAGGCAAATAATTAATAATGATGTTCCTACATGATGCGAAATATTCTTGAAGAAGCAAAAGAGGTTGGCGGCCTAATTAAAATCGGGGGAATGACCTATAATCCGCAGAAAAAGCACTTAAGGCATAACGATGAGATAATCGATTTAGAACCAAGAACCATTGAACTGCTCGAGTTTTTGCTTACTCATGTCGGTGAACCGCTTTCTTCTAATGCGATCATTCAAGAGATCTGGCATAGCGACTACATTTCTAAAAATGTACTGACTAACAGAATATCGACCTTCCGTGCGCTCCTTCAAAAATATTTAATCCATGAAGATGCAACCAAAATACTGGTGACTTACCCCCGTAAAGGCTATTACCTTTGCGACAGCCAAGTGAAGCTAATCACTCTTGAGGAAGATGACCATACTCCCTCCCGAGAAACACCGCCCACAATACGTCTTGCGTTGAGTGCCAAACTGACCAACATAAAGCCCTTACATTACTTGATCGTGTTCCTTTCTATAGCATTTTTTGTTTCGTCTTATCTTTATGTTACAAAAACAAGCAATCTAATCGAGCAATATCGCAAACAACAAACCATCCAAATGAGAGAGCTTCTTCTGCATCGTATTGATGCTACGGGCCCTCAATCAAAACAGCATAGGAAAATCATTAAAGCTTTGATTCTTGAGCAACAAATTGAATATCCATATACCGATTTGGTCAATCAAGACATTCCGAGTTACTTCGTGACGACAATCGATGACAGTCCCTATTGGCCCGGAGCAAAAGAGAGCATATCAAGTGAGTACAAACTCAACATTCGCTTAAAAGATCTCGAAACACCTTCCACTGTTCATGCCGAAGCTAAGCTGCTCTTTTCTACATCTGATAAGGAAGTGTTCAAAAAAACCTACGTTATCAATCTCAACAGCTTGAGCCTTTCCCTTTTGCCTCTACAGCAAGACATCGCTCGTTTTTTTGCACTCCCCATTCCGATTGAATACGATTGGCAACTAGATAATTTGTCTGTATTTAAGCAGTATGACCGTGATATTGACGAAGGTTCATTCATTCCAAATGATGAATTTAAAGCCCTCTATTTTGCTCGACACAACACATTGTTTGAAACCAATAAAGAGACGTTGGAAAAGGCTATTAGCCAACTGTATACGCGTTTCACTCCGCTTCCTGACGAACTAGGCATATGGTTAGGCCTAATTAACCTGAAAGCAGGAAACCTAGAAAACGCTTTTGATTTTCTACGCACTCCAGTAGGTGGTTCAAGGATTGATAATGCCTTAATTTACCTTCTCGTTTCCGATATTTCTTATAAAAGCGGCCGAGAAGATCTCTTTATGAAAAACTACCTACAATCCATCGTTTCACTATCCCATACAGTCCCATCAAAAGCGCTATTTAAACGACTTGCTCAACCAGAATCAGTAGAAACTTGCTTATCACCTTGGAATCAGTTGAAGAGCAAATTTTCGAATAAAACGATGACTTATGATTGGCGCAATATGATTGAAGCCTATTGCCAAACCATGATCAAGATGCAGAAACAAAAATAAAACCATGAACTTATTTGATCATGGTTTTATTCAATCTTATGTCAATCAATTAAACACAAGGCAAAACATCGATCTGATAATCTTCTTCTTGAGAAAGAGGGACCTGATATCGAACTGAACACTGTTTAAATTCATTTTGATTCAGTGGCGTAATATAAGCAGTACCTCTTTCATTTTCCGTTCGGTGTACCTTCCACAATGAAGACGAACCGAGAATGCCTTTTAGGACAATGGATAGATTATTTTCGTCGGCATCAGGGTAACCATAAATAAATGCACAACTTTTTCTTCCATCGACCTCACACCCTTTAAATGGCAAGTTCTGTAACGGAATCACACCATAACCATCTGAAGTTTGACCCTCAATTTTATTTGAAACATAACGATAGTGTTCTTTCCCTTCTAACATCATCATTCCATGAGCCATATTGATACCCGATTCTAAAGCACCTCTTACACTATAGAGTCGAGCTTCTCTCGCTTCATTTTGAATATTCATAAATTTAGGTATCGCTGCCACCGATAAAATACCGATCACCACAATAACGATCACCAATTCAATTAAGCTATAGCCACTATTATTACGCATTTAGTTATCCTTCTTTTATTTATTACCATTTTGGTAGACCAGAAGTTAACGAATTGGATTAAATAAATAAAACAACAAAGTAAAACAAATACGAACAAAACACTTAGGTCACTTAAGTTAATCTATTAATGAATAAGACTGCTACGCTAGAACACCAATGAAAAACGAAATGAAATAACAAAAAAACCTTAAAAAAACAAAAGATTAAACATAAAATTAAGATTCGTTAATCTTTGTTATCTATCATTATTTGGCTTATCAAACGCTAATCTTCAAACTTGCTGACAACATAAACACCTCAGCATTTTTACCGGATTAAAATCATGAAGAACAAATTACCTTTATTATCTATTTTATCATCGCTATTTCTATCAGGCTGTAATAGCTCATCACCCTCTATACCAGAAAAACAAATCGGCTCAGATCTGGACTTTAATAAATCCCAATTTTCTCCAAAAAATGAACAGTGGCTAAACTATGAAGAGAAAATAAATCGTCTTGATGGGAACTCTTCAGAGGTTTTTTACATTAAATACATTCCTAAAAATGCGATTGAACTCATCGACGTTTTAGACACTCTCCCTCAAAAAGAGACAGCTCAATTAACAGAAGTCATTAATAACCTTTCTAATATTGGTGTAGATAGCTTTTATGTGAGAATAATCAAGAACTCGATAGGAAGTAATGAAGATACAGATTTTTTGTATGAAAAAGATGGTCAGCTATATCGAATTAATGAAGAGGCTTCTTTAAGCCTGATTGACTTCTTTAATAAAGCGCCTTCTTTAATCCATATTTTTGATAGCATGGAGTTTCCTACATCGGCTAATACATATAAAGATCAACAAATCAGTTCTTCATTTTGGGAACATAATATTAACGGACTCGACATCAGCGATGAAGATGCATACCGATTAGTCGAACAGTATGATGTTGATTCTAAAATGGTGATCAGTCGCTGTTCTTTGAATTGGAAAAGAGAACAGAAAAGAATAGAAAACGGTAAAATATTTGAGAAAATTAATAATCAACAAATAGAAGTAGGCTTACTCGAATACCAATCAATACTGACTCTAGAATGCAACAATGATGAGCAACCGTCGAGTAGTACACTCATCAATGAAAATATCACGACGATTTATCATCCCGTATTTGGCTATGTACGACACAGTGAAATCAGTGGTCTTGAGCAAACAACGTTAACTTTGCAGGACTTGAAATGGACAAAGCAGTGAGAAAAGAAAGGGATGACGCCTACGAAGAGATTAAAGCTCAGCTTCAACAATGGCCGATGGACAAACTGACAATGCTTCTCGATGAGCTGACTGTTGCTGTCACACCACAGTCAGTACCACCCCTTGTTCACCTTTCACACGAAGAGATCGAAATGCTCACTAAGCACTAACAGTACATCGAAAAAAGGCTTTGGGGAGCACTCCAAAGCCTTTGTAAAAGCCCAACCCTTTAAGGGGAATAAGAATCAGGCTTGTGAAAATGAAACAAGGTTAACCTTCAATCAAGAGAATACGAGTCTCATAAGGACGTAAGACTTGATGATGTAATGCTACTGAAGTGTTCGCTTCTTGATAGTTAGACAACAAACTCTTCGCCTTACTCATATCAAAACGTTCCGGTAAAACGCATTCCGCCTCTTCACCATAATAGTTGTTAATACACAACAAGGTTTGCCCTTCGCTCTCACGTGCATACGCAAAAATAGATGAGTGTTCAGGCAATAAATCTTGATAACTACCATGAGTAATCACAGGCACTTGTTTACGTAACTCAATCAAGCTCTTGTAGAAGTAAAAAACAGAATCTTTATCTTCCAGCGCTTGCTCAGCATTGATCTCAGTATAGTTATTCGCAACGTCTAGCCATGGCTGTTCTTGTGAAAAGCCTGCATATGCTTCACAGTTCCATTGCATCGGTGTACGAGAGTTATCGCGAGATTTCTGCGCTAAAATCGCCATCATATCTTGATGCTCCACACCATCACGGTTAACCATGATGTCGTACATGTTGGTGCTCTCTACATCACGATATTGGCTGATCTCAGTATAGCCAGGGTTAGTCATGCCAATTTCTTCACCTTGATAGATATACGGCGTGCCTTGCATCATATGTACAGACGCAGCCAGCATCTTAGCCGACTCAACACGATACTGCTGATCATCACCTAAACGGCTCACCACTCTTGGTTGGTCGTGATTACACCAAAATAGCGCGCCCCACCCTTTGCCGTTCAAGCCTGTTTGCCAGTGATTGAAGATCGACTTGAGCTGTAAGAAATCAAACGGCGCATTGGTCCACTTCTCACCATTGGTGTAATCGACCTTAAGGTGATGAAAATTAAACACCATCGATAGCTCACTGTTATCAATATTTGAGTATTGCTGACAATGTTCCAGTGTCGTTGAAGACATCTCGCCAACCGTCACGCTGCCGTATTTCTGGAATACTTCTTCACTGATCTCTTGCAGGTATTCGTGTACACGTGGACCATCGGTATAAAAGCGACGACCGTCACCAATATCATCGTTAGGAAAGTCTTGCTGCTTTGAAATTAAATTAATGACATCAAGGCGGAAACCATCAACGCCTTTTTCAGCCCAGAAGCTGATAACGTCTTTCACTTCACCACGTACAACCGGGTTCTCCCAGTTCAGGTCGGCCTGCTCTTTGGCGAATAGATGAAGGTAGTATTGACCTGTGGCTTCATCGAGAGCCCATGCATTACCGCCAAACTTAGATTGCCAGTTAGTGGGTGCTTGGCCGTTTACTGGGTCTTTCCAGATGTAGTAATCGCGGTACGGGCTGTTTTTGTCGCCCAAAGCAGATTGGAACCATGCATGCTCTGTCGAGGTGTGGTTTACCACTATATCCATCACGATACGGATACCCCGTTGGTGCGCTTCAGATAGTAATAAGTCGAAATCTTCCATGGTGCCGAATTGAGGATTAATCGCGTAGTAGTCTGAAATATCGTAGCCGTTATCGATCATTGGGGATGCGTAAACAGGGGTTAACCAAATGGCATCCACACTCAAGTGTTTAAGATAATCCAGTTTTGAAATGATCCCTTTGATATCGCCAGTACCTTTACTGCCACTATCACAAAAGCTCTTTGGGTAGATTTGATAGATGGTTGCGGTTTTCCACCAACTTTCATCATGCTCAGTCATCGCCATCTCTAACACTCACTTACCAGAAAATATAAAATAAAAATCACCATGTGAATCATGGTCGAATAGCCGTTATAACTAAAAGAAAAAGCTATAACTAAGAGAAAAAGCGATGGCTCACTTTGGAGTCATCGCTTATTTAATGCATTACGCGTTGGCGGTTTCTAGCTCGCCTTTCATCTGTGCTCGTTTATAGAAGAACAGTGTTAACGTGACGGGTAGTACAATCGCCACCAGCATCGCAATTAAGTAAACAGACCAATATTGCGGTTGAATCGATAAGATACCCGGCAAGCCACCGACACCTATTCCATTCGCCATCACACCTGCACTACCACAGATTGCAGCCGCTGCGGCACTGCCGATCATTGCGCTCAGCATTGGGAATTTGTATTTAAGGTTGATGCCGTACATCGCAGGCTCTGTCACACCTAAGTAGGCAGAGATTGCAGCTGGAACCGAGATATCTCGTTCGCCTTCACGCTTGCTTAAGATGATGATGCCGACAACCGCTGAAGCTTGCGCAATATTTGATAAAGCAATCAAAGGCCAGATTGGCGTACCGCCTAAGTCTTGCATCAATTGTAGGTCGACTGCGTTGGTTGTGTGGTGAATACCTGTAATTACCAAAGGTGCGTATAGGAAGCCAAATACCACTGAACCAAAAATCGCAAAATCACCAGTCATTGCCGCTTTAGCCGCGAATGCCACACCATCGCCTAACATGCGGCCAAATGGACCAATGAAAGCGTGTGCTAGAATCACAGACAAAATAATCGATACAAATGGCACGACAACAAGGTACAGATAAGAAGGAACAATACGCTTGAGGTTAGTCTCAATAAATGCCAAAGCCACACCCGCTAGCATCGCTGGGATCACCTGTGCCTGATAACCAACTTTCTCAATCACGAACAAGCCAAAGTCCCACACCTCAGGTACCGATTTACCTATCATGTAAGCGTTCATCAATTGTGGGGAAACCAAGGTCACACCGAGCGTGATACCCAAAATAGGGGTTCCGCCGAGCTTCTTAACCGTCGCCCAACACACACCAACCGGTAGGAAGAAGAAAATCGCTTCGCCGATCAACCATAAGAAAGAGTGAACGGTTGCCCAGAACTGGCTGATCTCAACCAAGGTTTTGCCGTCGAACATGCGAATGTCGCCAATCACATTACGGAAACCAAGAATCAAACCACCCGTAATGATGGCAGGCAACAGTGGTACGAAAATTTCGGCTAAATGGGAGATACCACGCTCAAGGAAGTTCATGTTCTGACGAGCTGCAAGCTTAGACTCATCTTTTGATGACGCCTCTTTACCCGTTTGTTCAATCAGAAGTGCGTACACTTCATCAACCTCTGTGCCAATCACGACTTGGAATTGACCTGCGTTCGTAAAGCAGCCTTTTACCAACTTCAGCTTTTCTAGTTCTGCTTTGTTTGCTTGTTCCGTATCGTTCAATACAAAACGCAGTCGAGTCAAACAATGGCTGACACTCGCAATATTTTCTTTGCCACCGACTAACTCGATAAGACGCGCAACGTCTTGCTTCGCTATCTTACTCATACTACCCCACCCTGGTTTCATTCAATTACTCATCTAAACCATTCAGCGATAACCACTCAGGATTTAGATTAATGGGAACAGTCCCAACAACGATTATTATAATGCCCGTATGAATAATAAATTAAAATGGGAACAGTCCCATTAATTGAAAGAGATCACACTCTAATTTTAATCCAAGCGGTTCAATTTTGCTTAATTGAGTGGATTATAGAATCGGAGGTTGGGTGTGATGAGAGATCTCAGAGTTACCTAAAAGCTGGGAGATCAATAGATTAGCCGCTAATTTCCCTGCGGATTGATAGCCGGGGTCAATACTGAATACACGAGGAAACAAAAAAGAGAGCAAAGTGTTGCCACCAACGCCTGTCACGACCACATCTTCGCGTTGTCGCTCTTGTAGACGTTTGATCACGCCAAGGGCCAGGGTATCACTGGCACAAACAATCGCTTGAGTTGCAGGAGTCAGTATCTCATCCACTAGCTGATAAGCACTTTCATGATGAAGTTGACCAGTACGATAATTCGCAATCACTCCGGTGTTTTCACACCAATCTAGATAAGCCTTAAGACGCAGTTCACCGGTTGATTTATCACTAGGATCAACACCAATAAAGCCGACATCTGAGATCCCTTGATCCGATAGGTGCGCGAGAGCACGATCAATAACCTGTTGGTTATCATAGTTAATCGACGTCACGTTCTCGGTATCCAGAGCAATAACCACAGCTTTGTGTTCCCATGTTTCGATCGCTGGGATATCACAGTCAGTAAAGCCAAACACAATGATGCCATCCACATTACGTCGCTTCAGAACTTGCAGGTGCTCATTGGCTTTTTCTCTGTCGAGCTGACTTTCCATAATCACCACATCGTAATCTGCTCGATACAACTCAGCCAACATGGTACTAACGGCTTTGTTTTCAGAGGGAGAATCTAAACGAGAGATGATCACGCCGATGACTTTTTGACTGCCACCACGCATTGATTGCGCAGACTTTGAAGGTGTGTACCCAGATTCTTGAATTACTCTTTCCACCCTTTCACGGGTCTCAGGTTTCACTTTAGGGTCGTTGGTCAGAACGCGAGATACGGTTGACTTACCAACACCGGACAGCTTAGCAATATCGAGAATAGTGAGTTTTTTGCTCATAAAAAGTCTAACGTTAAAAGAGAAAAGAGAAAAGAGAAAAAGTGAGGGTAGATTCCCTCACTTAACTGTATGTAAATCCTAGTCGTTCTTACGATGACTTACTTTTGACAATTTCGATACACAACACGACCAAGTTCTAGACGTGCATTGTCACCTTTAGTACGCAAAGTGATGTTGTTAACTACCTCTGCAGTGCCATCATCTAGAATATATTTGGTTCCTGAACCTGCCGGTACCTGAGTCAGACGATATTCATCGTCAAGCAAACGTAAGACCGCTTTTTCATTATCAAGGTAAGCTACTTCAAACGAAACATCAGACTCACATTGATAAGTCATGAACTGATTATTCGATGCTTCACTATCAGGGGCTGCTGACTTAGAGCACCCGATTAATGCTACCGTACATAGAGATGCTACTAACATAGCTTTCATACTTCGTTCCTCATCTTTATATAGACACGATACTTATCTTCTTAAACAGTATAAACCCTAGTAACAATTAGGTGCTTTTTAAGGATAGGTACATGACCTTAGTGCTCAATGAAACGCTTAACCTTTTAAGAAAGCGGGTACGTCTTTAATGCTATCAAGTACTACGCTAGCTAGCGCTTCACCCTTTTCAGTGATTGGCTTGCCGGTTCTCACCAATACTTTAGTGCCAACTCCTGCTGCCTCTGCAGCCATCATGTCTTCAGCTTTATCGCCGATCATGACTGAATTAGCCATATCAATTTTCAGAAAGTCACGAGCAGAAATGAACATGCCTGGCTTTGGTTTACGACATTCACAATCTTGCTTGTAGTCACCGATACCGTGTTCAGCGTGGTGAGGACAGTAATAGATGCCATCAAGCTCGACACCATTATCAACAAAGTTCCAATCCATCCACTGCGTCAGAGAAAGAAAACGGTCTTCGCTAAACATGCCACGAGCAATACCTGACTGGTTAGTCACTAGCACCAATAAATAACCCATATCTTTAAACGCTTTCGCCGCTTCAAACACACCGTCGATGTATTCAAAGTCATGCTCATCATGTACGTAGCCGTGATCAACGTTAATCACACCATCACGATCTAAAAAAACAGCAGGTTTAGACAAAATTCAGTTCTCTATCAACGCTCTATTAATCATTAATTATTACACGCTTTATTTGCTTCATCACTATCTATTTATTTCTGCACTTGTTAAAAAACGGTTTCCACCTTAAATAACACCACTTACGTTTAGCCGTCTAGACGTAAAAATATCTATTGACTTAGATCATAGAACACCATAGCATCGTCTGTAAATCGAGCGAGCTATCGACATATTATTCTGTTCTATCTGCACGGGTTTCTCTATGATTAAAGTGAATCAAGTCAATAAGGTTTTTTATCAAGGCACTAAAGAAATCAATGCCTTAATTGATATCAACCTCCACATACCTCAAGGTCAAATCTTCGGAGTCATCGGCTCTTCAGGTGCAGGTAAAAGCACCCTGATCCGTTGTGTAAACATGTTAGAAGCCCCGACTTCAGGTGAAGTGATTGTTGACGGTATCGACCTAACAAAACTCAGCAAGTCTGAACTAAGCGAAGCGCGCCGTAACATAGGTATGATCTTCCAGCACTTCAATCTGTTGTCTTCTCGTACTGTATTTAACAATGTAGCACTGCCTTTAGAGCTTGCCGGTAGAGATAAAGCGGCTATTGAAGCGAAAGTGAGTGAGTTACTCGATCTTGTTGGCCTTGCAGACAAACGCGATACTTATCCAGCGAATTTGAGTGGTGGTCAAAAGCAACGTGTCGCGATTGCTCGTGCATTAGCATCAGACCCAAAAGTACTGCTTTGTGATGAAGCAACCAGTGCTCTGGATCCAGCAACCACTCAATCGATTCTTGAGCTGCTACGAAAAATCAACCGTAAGCTAAGCATCACGATTCTATTGATTACTCACGAAATGGATGTGGTTAAAAACATCTGTCACGAAGTCGCCATCATTGGTGGCGGCGAGCTTGTCGAAAAAGGGACTGTGGGTGACATATTCGCACACCCTAAAACAGAACTGGCGCATCAATTTATTCGTTCAACGCTGGATCTGACGATTCCTGAAGATTACCAAGCGCGT
Organism: Vibrio kanaloae; assembly: GCF_024347535.1. Classification (NCBI taxonomy): domain Bacteria; kingdom Pseudomonadati; phylum Pseudomonadota; class Gammaproteobacteria; order Vibrionales; family Vibrionaceae; genus Vibrio; species Vibrio kanaloae. The sequence goes on from NZ_AP025497.1 coordinate 2,386,420, forward strand.
TTGCAAGAGACTCGTGTAAACAGCAGCTATCCACTGGTACGCCTTGAGTTTACGGGCGCAACGGTTGATGCTCCGCTGATGACGCAGATTGCACGAAAATTTAATATCGATGTCAGTATATTAAGCTCTGATCTTGATTACGCTGGCGGTGTAAAATTCGGCATGATGGTTGCCGAGCTATTCGGTAATGAAGCCGATGATAATGCTGCTATCCAATTCCTACGCGACAACAATGTAAAAGTAGAGGTGCTTGGTTATGTCCTTTAGTTTCAACGAGATTGCTGACTGGATCAGCTTGAACGGTAACCTTCTACTAGGCGCAACAGGCGAAACGCTGTACATGGTTGCTGTTGCTGGCATTGTTGGTTTTGCTGTCGGTATCCCATTAGGCGTGATTCTACACACAACCAAGAAAGGTGGTTTACTTGAGAACACCAAGCTAAACAAGACTCTAGGTGCAGTTGTCAACGTAGGTCGTTCAGTGCCTTTCTTAGTGCTGATGGTGGCGATTATCCCACTGACTAAGATGTTGATCGGTACCTTTATCGGGACAACAGCAGCAATTGTTCCATTAACAATTGGGGCTATCCCATTCGTAGCTCGACTTATCGAGAGTGCACTACTTGAAGTGCCAACAGGTCTAGTGGAAGCTGCTCAGTCAATGGGCGCAACACCAACACAAATAATCAATAAGGTTCTGCTTCCTGAAGCACTACCGACGATCATCAACTCAGTCACAATCACACTAGTAACGCTTGTGAGTTACTCAGCAATGGCAGGTACTGTGGGCGGCGGTGGCCTGGGTGATGTTGCCATTCGTTACGGATTCCACCGCTACGATGTCACCATCATGGCTGTGACGGTAGTGATGTTGATTGTGCTGGTACAAATTATTCAATCAATCGGTGATTCATTAGTTCGCCGCGTTGACCACAGATAAAGACTCAGCGTTTAAACGCAAACAATCTAAGACCAAGCGTCGTTTGAACCAAATTAAATAGATTTATTAAAAGGAGATTATTATGAAATTTAACCTTAAAGGTTTACTTACTATCGCAGCAGCAGCTTCAGCGCTAGTACTAGCAGGTTGTGGCGATAAAGAAGTCGACACTTCAAAAATCAAAGTCGGCGTAATTGCAGGGGCTGAAGCACAAGTTGCTGAAGTTGCTGCGAAAGTAGCGAAAGAGCAATACGGCTTGGATGTTGAGTTAGTGACCTTTACTGATTATGTAACACCAAACGCAGCGCTAGATGACGGCTCTATCGACATCAATGCATTTCAACACGCACCATACCTAGAACAACAAGTTGCCGATCGTGGTTACAAACTGACTATCGCTGGTAACACCTTTGTTTATCCAATTGCTGGCTACTCAAAAGAAGTGAAATCAGTAGACGACATTCAAGATGGTGCTCGTATCGCAGTACCAAACGATCCAACAAACCTAGGTCGCTCTCTCCTGCTTCTTGAGCAACAAGGTCTGCTTGAGCTTAGCGAAGATGCCGGTCTTCTCGCGACAGTTCGTGACATAGTTAGCAACCCTAAAAACCTAACGATTGTTGAACTAGACGCTGCGCAGCTACCGCGCTCTCTGGATGATGTAACTCTATCTATCATCAATACAACTTACGCAAGCTCAATCAACCTAACTCCACAAAAAGATGGTGTATTTGTTGAAGACAAAGATTCACCATACGTAAACCTAATTGTTTCTCGTGAAGAGAACCTAAATGCGGAAAATGTACAAAACTTCGTAAAGGCTTACCAAACTGAAGAAGTGTACAACGCTGCTTATGATATTTTCCAAGGTGGTTTAGTTAAAGGTTGGTAATTACCGACACTTAGCACCGCACTATAACAAAGACCCAAAAGGGCTGACTTAGCGTCAGCCCTTTTTATTAATGACAACTCACGAGAAAGACTCGGCTTACCACCAAGCTTCCACTTGCATACCGACACTCATTTCACTGTTTTTACCTTCACCGAAAGCATTGTCATTTTCAGCATCATTTAGGTAAGTCGCAAAGATACGGAATTCAGGACGCGACCAGAAACCCACTTGCGGTACCCAAGCCTGAGCCACTGTAAACTTGCCACCCGCGCCATCTTGGTTATCAATCGTTTCAACAAAACCGCCAATTTCAAGAATGGTACGCATACGCTTGTCCCACTTATAAAGCGGACGGATTACTGCACTGAACGACTCATCATCACTGTTATTTGCACCAACGCCCGTTGACGCCGCATAACGAACCGTGTGCCCAAACTCGATGTTCTCACCGATAGCAAGCACACCCCAGTTAATCAATCGGAAGCCATCAGCATCGTTGTTGTTTGCATCACGAACGATACCCTTACCTGTACCAAAGGTTGTCATCTGTTCGGCATAACCAGAGTTAGCAACTTGAAGAATGGTTTTGTTGAAGCCACCATTAAGGTTTTGATTTAGGCTGGCTGTCAGCATCACGCTATCATCCGCGTCCACCGTTTGACCCTGCTTTTCATTGGCGAAGTTCATATCAATACCGACCTCAAGATCCGCATTGTTCCACAATGGAATACCCGCATAGCGTATATCAGCAATCATAGCTGTAGTCTCTTTGCCATCAAATACATCGCCTGTCACTGTATCTTGAATCAGAGCCACCGATAATTTACCTGGTCCCATATTGATGTGTTCAACACCCGCACCAATACCGCTTACATCCCAATAATAGTTATCAACGATGTGTACATCATGGCGTTGGTAGTAGCGCTCACCCGCCCAAATACCAATGTCTTTATCTTCAAAAAGCCCTACCGCTTGAACATTCAGTTGAACTACATCCACGCTTTTATCCGCCGCGTTCTCATCTTGGCCTTGCCAGTACGACAACATGGAATCAACTAAAAATGAAACGTCGTCCTCGGCATACACCTCTTTTCTAAAACCAAACTCACCATACAGGTCATTTTCGTTGCCGAGTCGTCCAACTTTACTCACTTCCCATTTACTATTTGAACCACCTTCATTACTCAGGCCAACGCCGCCGCGCATGTAGCCATTAAACTCCAATGGCGTGGTTTCATCAGCGTATAAATTAGGTGTAAGTAAAGCAGTAGAGAGTGCAGCAGCAATAGGTAACAGTTTCATCGTCCATTCCTTTCAGATCTAGAATTACGTTATTTTTATAAATGGGAACATTCCCATGGGATCGATCCCATTTATATTGAGCAGAATATAAATTGAAAGAGAACTGGTTGATTATTGTGATCAGGTTAACTATTGAGGTAACGAAAAGTTGATGAGCGTTGGATTATTCCGGTGAATATTTGAGTGATACAGAGAGAGACATACAGCACGGAATGAGCACATTTAGAGACAAAAATAGGTTCGATAATTATTGGCAAGCTAAATACTGATTAACGACCAATATAGAGAGTTAAAAAGAGCAACAAACGAGAAGCTAACAGGGAGAAAAATTGAGGGGCGATTCAAGGTATCGAAGTATTGACTAACACTTCGATACCTTGAATCGCAAATTAAGCTTTATAGATTACTTAAGATGATCCCAAGAGATGTTTGATACCAGACGGCAATCATCACACTTGAAATAGAAAACATCGTGGATCGGCGCATCTAGCAGCCATTCACCACCACATTGCGGACACTTACGCTCTTTTTCAGCTTTTAAGCTGATGCCACCCACACGGTATAAGTAGTAGTAAGTTGGGATCTTAGTCAGATATTCGATGCGCCCTCTTAAGCCCCAACCACGTTTAAATAATACGCTTTTGGTATCACTGATCTCGGTCAGCGTTGCATGTTCAGCACGGCAACCCCCGCCCATTTGAACTTCATCACAGGCTTGCCATTCTGTCTGCCATTTCAATACCGCTTTATGGTCGCCATTGAATGTAGGTGGATTGCGATACAAAGGGATTGGTAGCAAGCTATCGCCACTACGCAACGGTGAACAGGTATGAACGAACGTCGTGTAAAGCACCTGCCAGCTAGGCGCTTCGTCTTCAGCCACTTCTTCAGAGTTAAGGTCTCGACCAAGCAAGCGCATTTTAGGCGTAAGCAAGCTCGCGTTAGACAAGCGCTCAAAACAGACTTTTACGAAGTCTGAATGGTTACGTGGGTGTAAACTATCTTGTTCTGGGCAGACAACACGAACATAAAATTCGCCATCACCCATCACGATAGGAAACTCACGACCCAACACTTGACCGTTGTAACGAAGTGCATCCATTAAGCCATTAACAGCCTTGTCGACAGCGCTTACCGTTGTGTTATCAAAACACTCAAATTGAAGTTCTAGTACGTACATCTATTTATACCGCTGGTTGTAACTTTGCTAAAAACGCTGCCAATGTCTCGGCTAATACATCACGATTTTTGGTGCCTAAGCGCTCTAGAATCACGTTGCCCGTTAGGTTGCAGATAGAGATAACATCCAGTTCAGCGTCGGTTGCTGCGATGAAAACCGTAGGCTTTAGCTTTAAGCGACGTTGAGTCACTAGGTGACCTAAGATGTTTTCTTGTAGGCATTCGAAGTCTTCATCACTCCAAATCTGTAATAAAGTCAGCTCATTACCGTCAAAGGTCGCATTCATATCCGCACTGTATTGCGAACCGTAGAAAGTTTTGATGTCTTCATGTAACGTCAATTCAATGCCGGTTTCAACGTTGGTGAAATCAGCGAACTGATCACGTGGATAGTGCTTCCACAACACGGCGTCGCCGCTCTTTTCTTCTACACATGGCGATACCACGTCCACCAGTTCCTCATTGCGAGGTAAACTTTGGTGTTGCTGTTGCCACGCGTCAACGTATCGCTGACTAAAAGAAAGTAGTGCGTCTTGAGCACGTTGAGTCATGAAAATCTCCTAAACACAAAATAATAAATAGAATCCGAACCCTTTCCGTTCCGATTAAGCGATGACTTAATGACAGGGTAATGGGGATTCAGTAAAATCGTCCCCATTCTAATCGAATTTGAAACGAAAGTATGAGCAAATATTCTGACGCAAAAGAGCTAACGGGTTTAACCCTAGGTGAAAAAACTGAGTACGCTAACCAATACGATGCAAGTTTATTGCAACCAGTACCTCGCAGCCTAAATCGTGATGATCTTGCGCTAAACGGTGAGTTGCCTTTTGTTGGTCATGATATTTGGACGATGTACGAACTTTCGTGGTTAAACAGCAATGGCCTACCACAAGTGGCCGTAGGTGAAGTTTTCATCCCAGCAACGAGTCCAAATTTAATTGAATCAAAATCTTTCAAGCTGTATCTAAACAGCTATAACCAGACTCAATTCGAAAACTGGAATCAAGTGACAGAGCGTCTAACTCAAGATTTGTCAGCATGTGCAGGCGAGACGGTGACTGTGAATGTAAACTCGGTCACCGACTACACTAACCAGCCTATCGTAACGATGAAAGGTGACTGTATCGACAACCAAGACATCAAGATCACCAGCTATGATTTTGACGCCTCATTGCTTGAAGGCGCTGCTGGCGAACAAGGCGTTGAAGAAACACTGCACAGCCACCTATTGAAGTCGAACTGTTTAATCACCAATCAGCCCGATTGGGGTAGCGTTGAGATCGAGTATTCAGGTAAGCAAATTAATCGTGAAGCACTGCTACGCTATTTAGTTTCTTTCCGTGAGCACAACGAATTCCACGAACAATGTGTTGAGCGTATATTTACTGATATTATGAAACACTGCGAACCCTCGAAGCTAACTGTGTTTGCACGTTACACACGTCGTGGCGGCCTAGATATCAACCCATATCGTTCAACTGAGCAAGATAGACCAAGTCACAATAAACGTATGGCACGCCAATAATCAGGCGTGAACCACCCACACTTACTTGAACCTAACTAATTATTAAAGGGACATTGAAATGCGTTGGTTATACGTTGTTAGTCTATTTATTTTAAGCTTAAGTACATCGGTTAATGCATCGATTTATTCGTCAGCGCTGCTCAATGAAGCCAATAACTTGGTCGAGATCGAGCCAAACCAAGCAAAAAAAATGGCTAACAGCTACCTAACACTGCGTGTCCTTTCAGATCAACGCGAAAAAAGCCCTTCGGCGATTTCTCGTGAAGAAACAGATTCTTCGATTAGAACACCAAATAGCAGTATCGATGCCTATAAGATCTTAGCAAAAGCAGAGTACAACCTTGGTAACAGTCGTACTGCGATTCAGCATATAGACAAGGCGTCTGGGCTCGCAAAAACCTATAAACTTGAGTACCTCAAACTGGATCTTCAAATCTTAAAAGTTAAGTTACTCTGGCTCAGTGATAGAGAATCAGCCAAAGCAAAAGCTGAACTTACTAGCATCGAAGCGAACCTAGAGTCGGAAAATAAAACGTTACTCTTAGCAGAAGGCATCACCTATCGTTTGATCATGTTGAAAGCCGATATCGCCTCGTACGACAACAAAATCGACGAAGCTGAGAAGTTCTACCAAGAAGCAAAAGCCTATCTAGATCAGCGCTATTCTGAAAAGGTTACCATCGACTATCACATCGCAGTCGGAGAGTTTTATCTAACTCACAAGGAATATAACCACGCACTATCAGAATTGCTGTATGGCTACTGGAAATCAATAGAAGGAAACCTAAGCGCACGCTTGGCCAAAGTAAACCGCCTACTTGCGCAACTTTTCTTTGAACGCCAAGTGCTAGACAAGGCATTAGAACACCTTTCTCAAGCCGCTGACTTCTATGACAACTTTGAAAACTCACCGGTGTTGGCACAAGTGCTTAATCAAATGGGAGATGTATACTTCTTGCAAGGTAAATATAACCTGGCTCTCGTGCATTTTTTTAATGTTCTTGATCACGAGAGTACCGAGCGAGATATCTACCAAGTCATTGATATTCGTCTAAGTTTATCGGCAACCTACTTACGTCTTTATAACTACCCTCTTGCAGAGCAGTACCTAACCCGTGCCCTTGAACTGTTAGAATACACCGACATTCCAAACCTGGAAGGTCGCGCTGCCCTACTCTCGGCTGGATTGGCTTACCACCTACAAGAGAGCGAAGATGTGATCAAACATGCAACGCGTGCACTTGAGATCTCGCGCCAAGTAGAGAACATGCACCTGTCACAACGCTCATACTACTTACTCTCTTTAGGTTATGAGCAAGCAGGTCACCCTCAACAAGCCTTAGCAAACCTCAAGCAATATAATAGTCTTGTCTCTTTAGAGCAGCAACAACTCAACCGTGTTGGTGAAGATGCATTCCGCCAACAGAAAGAGTTTGCAGAACAAACCCTTCACTATGCAGGCCAAGAGCAGGAGCTAGATAAATTCAAATTGGAGCATCGTAAGTTCCAGAAAATATCGTTTGCCCTCTTCTTGTTCAGTATTATTCTGTTCTTCTTTGTGCTTCGTAGAGGTTATCTTATCCAAACCTTAGCCAAGGAAGTGGACTCACTTCGTACAGACCTCTTTACGCACTCACGCTCGAAGCTTCCAAATTTAAGAATGCTCAATGCGAAACTGTCTAACGCCTTAGAACAAACCAGTCATACCTTCGAACAGTGGCAACTGGGTGAATTGATTTATGAACCACTGAACGATCGTTTACGCTTCGTGATGATTGATTTACCTTTCCTACGGAACATGTACACACAGAATGGTTATAAAGCAGGCTTAGAACTAGAAAATGCTTTCGGTGAGTTCCTTAAATCGAAGCTTGAAGGTCCGGCTCGCGTCTACCACTTTTCTGATTCAAACCTGCTTTATATTGAACCAAACTCAGACCGTGATTTATCACCAGAAGCAATATTCATCAAGATTCAATCTTGGGTTAATAACTTTGAGCCAGAGCGTAACATCAATCGAATTGTCCGTATGGGCATCGCTGACTACCCGTTCTTACCACGCGCTTATACCGCGATAAATGACCAGGAACTGCTAGATGTACTATTAATGTCGACTAACCTAGCACGTGAAATCAGCTTAAAAGAGCGCAGTAGCCAATGGGTATACCTAAAAGCTATCGATAATGCTCCCGCAGCTAGCCTTGCAACTGGTAACATAAGAGAAGCGTGTAAACATGCGATAAATCAAGGGTTAATTAAAATACAATCGTCGTACCAGAATGAGGACAACATCAAAAAAATGCTAAAAGATGACTGATTTGCGAGCGGTTAATACTGGTAAGTCGTGACCTTATTTTTAGTTTTGTTATTATTGCTGCAATGGAACTTCACTACATGATCATGATCGATCTACGCGGCGCTAATTAATACATCTATGGGCATTCTTGAAAAAGACATTCAGGCGCAACTCCACCAACTGAAGTTTCAGTTAGAGCAAGTTCGTTTGACGCAAAGAGACACCTCGTTCAAGTTTATGAGAGAGCAGAAAGTTCTAAAGCGTATTGTCACATCTTTGAGTAAGGCGTGTGTTGGTAGTAACAGTCATTTAGATGAAAACCTCATTGCTCTTAGAGAAGAGTTAGAAAATCAAAAAGACATTAGCTCAATGATCCCAAAGTTGGCAGTCTTAGAGAGGATGCTTAAGCAGAAAACGTTGGCTATGGATAAACAGAACGGGTATCTAGACGATAGTATTAAGCACAGTGGTGAGACGTTACAACGTATAACTGGACTTCCCGCTCAGCTAAAACGCGACCTACGTAACTTACTGAGTTTCTCTGAATGCAATGGCAGCCAGAAAGTCGATCATGCCATGAAACTCCTCAGCATTTATGAACGTGCCATAAAGATTATGGCAAATAACTCACCGACTCATTTTGCCGAAGCTACACAAACGCCCGAGCAAGAATTACTTTCCGATTTATCGACAGAGTTACAACATCTGATTACTGAACTCGACTTCGAAGGTGAATCAGGCGATCTGCTTACCGATATTCGAGCGAAGTTGCTGCTTGGTGTTTCAGTACAAAACCTACTTGAACTAACACTTCAGATCCTCAAACAGGTTATCGAAGGCACCAACTTAGAACGAAAAAAATCTGAGCAATTTATCGAGCAACTCAACACATCACTCGCTTCCAGTATCAAAACAGCAGACCAAAATGCAGACCAAAGCCAAAGCTACTTTGAACACCGCCAAGGTCTAAATTCTGAGTTAAACCATCTTGTAACTAAGAGCCTGAATTCTGTTGATAAAGCTACGGACATTGATAATTTAAAGCAGTCGATAAACCCTTTGCTTCGTGAAATCGCCTCCCTTTCAGAAAGGCTTAATCACGCAGAGCAGAAAGAACAAGCTCTGATAGAGAGAATGAGTTATGGAAAAACTCAGTTAGACTCTCTCTATGAGGTGACTCAGGATTACCGAAAACGTTTGGAAGATCAGGCTCAGCGAATGCTGCTTGACCCTCTGACTAAAGTCTACAATCGAACGGCCTTTACCGATCGCTTAGAGCTTGAATATCGCCGTTGGATTCGCGCGCAACATGCACTACAAGTGGTACTACTGGACATCGATAACTTCAAAGCCATTAACGATAGTTTTGGCTATACGGCTGGTGACAAAGCACTCAAGGTCATCGCAAGAACCATCACCAAAGAAACGGGGACTACCGATACCGTAGCTCGTTTTTCTGGTGAAGAGTTTATCTTATTGCTACCAGAGCAAACCGATGAATACTGCCATCAATTGATTCAAAATATCCAAACTCAAGTTAGCCGCCTACCATTTAAATTCCGAGACCAGCAGATCACTATTACTTTGTGTGCTGCAAGTACTCAATTTAAAGAGTCAGATACACCAGAAGAAGTATTAGAGAGACTAAATAAAACGTTAAATAAAGCAAAACAACGCGGTACAAACCAACTTGTTCGGTACTAATCCAGCTCCAAATTTAATTTATTTCATTTTTTCAAATACTTATCACATACTAATTTCCTCAATGTTTGCTAAGCTAATGATTACATTCGCTTAACAAACATTCTTGGCAAGCAATGCTGTATATACGCTCTTAAGCAAGTTTATATAATCCATTAAGCAACGCTGTCGTATCCGTTTCGTCTGGTTAACTCTCTCACCTTTAACCAAACACTTTCAACGTTTGCTTCTCACTCTCGAGCTAGAGGGTCACTTCAAAGTCGCCTCAGCTCTTTTCAGCAAGGAGGCATTATGATTACTCATATTAGCCCTACTGGTAGCATGGACTTACTTTCTCAACTTGAAGTTGAGCGCCTTAAGAAAACTGCATCTAGCGATCTGTACCAACTGTATCGTAACTGTACATTAGCCGTACTCAACTCAGGTAGCCACACCGACAACGCCAAGGAGTTGCTCGACAAATATCAATCGTTTGATGTTGAAGTACTGCGTCGAGAGCGTGGCATTAAACTCGAATTGAGCAACCCACCCGAGAATGCCTTCGTCGATGGCGCAATCATCAAGGGTATCCAAGAACACCTGTTTTCAGTGCTGCGTGACATTGTTTACGTCAATATGCATTTGGCCGACAACCAGCGACTCAACCTAACCAATGCCACCCACATCACTAACCTTGTATTTAGTATTTTGAGAAACGCGGGAGCTCTAACTCAAGGCATTGAACCGAACCTCATTGTTTGTTGGGGTGGTCACTCGATTAACGCGACTGAATATCAATACACTCGCGAAGTCGGCAATGAATTAGGTTTACGAGAACTGAACATTTGTACTGGTTGTGGACCGGGCGCTATGGAAGGCCCAATGAAAGGCGCTGCAATTGGCCACGCTAAGCAGCGTTATACTAACCATCGTTATTTAGGGCTTACCGAACCTTCAATCATTGCAGCCGAGCCACCAAATCCCATAGTAAACGAACTGGTGATCATGCCAGACATAGAGAAACGTCTCGAAGCCTTCGTTCGTATGGCACATGGTATCATTATTTTCCCTGGCGGCCCTGGTACTGCCGAAGAGCTGTTGTACATCTTAGGGATCATGATGCACCCAAATAATGCCGATCAACCTATGCCTATTGTTTTGACAGGCTCGAAAGAGAGCGAAGCTTACTTCCGTTCGATTGATAAGTTCATCAGTGAAACCTTAGGGGAAGAAGCACAGAAACACTACGAAATTGTGATTGATGACCCAGCGCGCGCCGCTAAGATCATGAAACAAGCCATGTCGAACGTACGTTCACACCGTAAAGAGACCGGCGATGCATACAGCTACAACTGGTCACTGCATATTGAACCAGAGTTCCAACTGCCATTCGCTCCTACTCATGAATCTATGGCGGCACTCGACCTTCACATGGACCAAAGAAAAGAAAGCCTTGCGGCTAATTTACGTAAAGCGTTCTCAGGAATTGTGGCTGGTAATGTCAAAGCCGAAAGTATTCGAGAGATAGAAAAATACGGTCCATTCCTCATTGATGGCGATAAAGAACTGATGACCAAAATGGATCTGCTGCTGAATGACTTTGTGGAACAACATAGGATGAAATTACCGGGCGACACGGACTACGTTCCTTGTTATAAAATTGCGCCAAATATCCGATAGCAAGCCATTCACCACAGACAAATGAACAAGTCATGACGTTTACGTCGCTAACGTTTCAACTCACGAAGTGATACGGTACTATAAGGGGGCTAGCAACCCCTTATTTATTGGAAACTTATGTCTATCCATCTTGTTATTATCGATGCTTTAAACCTCATCCGACGCGTGCACTCAGTTCAGCCGGACCCAGCCGATATAGCAAGAACCATCACCACAACCACGCAAACTTTAAATCGAATTTTAAATGAGTCGCAGCCAACTCATATCATCGCAGTATTTGATCATCATGAGCAAGATCGAGGCTGGCGTGCTGAAATTCTGCCTACTTACAAGCAAAACCGTAAGCCGATGCCAGAGCCATTAATGAAAGGCCTCGATGCGATCCAGCAAGCATGGTGGGAACTAGGCATTGACTCTCTGCTATCCGATGGAGATGAGGCGGATGATTTGGTGGCAACCCTCGCCAAGAAAGTGGCTGATCATGGAGAAAAGGTCACTATAATCTCTACGGATAAGGGCTATTGCCAACTATTATCACCAACACTACAGATCCGTGATTACTTCCAACACCGCTGGTTGGACAAACCCTTCATTGAAGCTGAATTTGGTGTCAACCCTGAACAACTCGCTGATTATTGGGGATTAGCAGGAGTAAGCTCAAGTCAAGTTCCGGGGATCCCAGGTATTGGGCCAAAAGCAGCCAAAGAGATATTGACCACCTACCCGGATATCGAAACGGCATTCCAATCTGAAGAACTACCAAAGAAATATCGTAAAAAATTCGATGAACATATCGAATCCGCACGTACCTGCAAGTTGGTTTCAGCCTTAAAGACCGATATTAACTTAGGGTTTAACCTGCAAGATATTCGCTACGAAGCAAACGCTTAATTCTCTATGATGCACCGACTCAGAAACTAAAAATGCCCCTTAAAGGAGCATTTTCTTTATCACTGGCACTAACAATAATATTAGTGTGGTGAGATATTTGAAAGTGATTGAATATGCACCGTAATCTCTTCGCGATCATGGTAAAGATGCTTAGCTTGCATCTTGAACTTCACTTTGTTCTCAATAAGGAACACTTTTAGGTTCTCGATATCCTGCAGTACTTCATCGTAACGGCCTTTCATCGGCAGTTTAAGATTGAACAGTGCTTCTTTCGCCCAACCTTTGATGATCCATTCACCCATTAAGTGAGCAACACGAGCTGGCTTCTCAACCATGTCACAAATAATCCACGTTACGTTCTTACGGTCAGGTTCGAACTTAAAACCATCCACCATGTGGTGCTTAACTTGACCCGTTTGCATTAAGCTATCTGCCATCATGCCATTATCAACACAGTGAACGAACATCGAACGCTTAACCAATTGGTAAGTCCAACCACCTGGACACGCACCTAAATCCACACCCCACATCCCCGGAGCTAGACGTTCGTCCCACTCATCACGAGGGATGAATACGTGGAATGCTTCTTCTAGCTTCAATGTAGAACGGCTTGGGGCATCTGATGGGAATTTCAAACGAGGAATGCCCATGAAGAACTGTGAGTTATTGGTTGGGTAAGAGTAACCAACAAAGCAATGGCCTGGAGCGATAAAGCACAAGTGAAGCACTGGCTTCTTAGCGTTATCTTTCGCAGTCATCAAGCCTTTACCACGCATTGCTTGACGCATAGGCACAGTGAACTTACGGCAAAACTTCAAAAGCTCTTTAGCTTCGTTAGTATCTGGTGTTTCGATACGGATATCACCACATCGTGGGAAACCTTCTTGTTCAGAAAGCGCCTCAAGAATTGGAGATATACGATCATTGATTGGCAGGTCTTTAATTTCTACAGCCACTGCCAGCATTTGGCGAGCAAAGATCAGCGTTTGAAAATCGATCTCTTTGATCAGCTTATCAGCTTCACCTGCTTGGTAACATTCAAACAATACAAAACCTGTATTGCTCTTTAAGCGAGGAAAACCAAACACTTCCAGTTGTGTTGCCTTGTCTTGAATTTCGCCAGCACATTCTTTTTCAAAACCAGAGCGACAATAAAGTAGTACGTGTTTCACTGAGTTACCTCTTTTATATTCAAAGCAGCGAAGGAGAAGACTCCCCAACCAATGATAAATAGTAGACCACCAAAAGGAGTTATAGGGCCAAACCATTTTATTCCTGTCAGCGCTAACCCATAAAGGCTGCCACTAAAACAAAGGATGCCGATGATAAAGCAAATTGCCGCAATGAAAAAATATTTTTGTGATTTAGCGCCAAGTTTCACCTGTAGTAACGCACCACAAGCCAATATCGCGAGCGTATGGATAAATTGGTATTGAACACCGGTCTCAAACACACTCAAAAGATACCCAGGCAAGATAGCTTTCAAACCGTGCGCGGCGAAAGCACCAAGCATCACGGCAATCGCCCCCGAAACACCCGCGATAGTGAGTAAATACTTACTTCTCATTGAGCACCTCTTTAATAAATGAAGAGAGCTTCTCAACGGTTAAGGCAATGTTCTGCTGTTCTGTGTAACCAGAGCTTTTACGCGGCTTGAAGCTGTGGTCGCCATCGGGAATAAATTCGACTCGAATTGAATCAGATAGGTTAAAGTCAGCAAATTCTTCACGCTTACCAAAGGTATCGCGCTCACCTTGTAAGATGAAACACGGCTTTGCTAACTCAGCCAAGTGATCGCCCTTATATTTCTCAGGCTTACCCGGCGGATGGAAAGGGAACCCCAAACACGCCATCGCAGCCACTTTATCCAATTCAGACAAATGGCTCGCCATACGCCCTCCCATCGACTTACCACCAATCACAAGCCTATCAGCATCACATTGCTCGATAATCTCTTGGTAGGCTTCAAGCAGCTTAGGGGCTCTGTCAGGTGGACGACGCTTGCCATCTTCAGCACGTTTAATCATGTAAGGGAAATTAAAACGGATAACTCGTATCCCTTTAAAGGCTAACCCTTTTGCCACCGACTGCATGAACTCATGGTCCATACCTGCACCCGCACCATGGGCGAAGATAAAGGTGATAGGGTTATTTTCACCATCAATAATGACGTTATTCATCCAGCAAGTCCTCTTGTTCACTTTGTGCTTTAGCCAGCATCCAGTCGCGAAAGGTGGCGATGCGTCCCATGTCGGCTTGTTTCTCATGGCACACCACATAGAAAGCATTCTTACTAACCAAGACTTCGTCAAATGGCGCGATCAAGCGACCAGCCTCAATTTCAGGTTGTGCTAAAACGTTATTGCCCAGTGCAATCCCTTGGCCATGGGCTGCCGCTTGTAGCACCATGGTTGAGTGACTGAAGATCGGACCGTGATTAACGTTGACACCCTCAATACTATTTTGCTTAGCGAACTGTTTCCAATCCTTTCGAGAGGTATCGTGCAGTAGCGTATGACATGCTAAGTCACTTAGAGACTCTAATGGTTTTGTGCCAAGTAACACCGAAGGAGAACAAAGAGGAATCAGATATTCTTGATAGAGCTTATCGGCTCTTAGCCCAGGCCAATTACCTCGACCATAGTAAATTGCTACATCGACATCATCCGTTAGTGAGCCTTCATCCATATCCACGGCTTTGATTCGTACATCAATATCAGGTTCTTGCTGATTAAAATCGGCAAGCCTTGGCACTAACCACTGAATAGCAAAGCTTGGTGGTAAGCTGATAGTGAGGGCGCCCTTTTCACTTCGCTCAAGCACTTTATCCGTCGCTTCTGCTAATGATGTAAAAATATCTTTGATGTCTAAGAAGTAACTTTGACCTTCTTCAGTCAGCAACAAAGAACGGTTTCTTCGACGAAAAAGCTTCAAAGATAAGAACTCTTCAAGTGCTTTGATCTGGTGACTTACCGCAGCTTGGGTAACAAACAACTCTTCTGCAGCACGCGTAAAACTCAAGTGTCGAGCTGCGGCTTCAAACACTCTTAATGAGTTTAATGGGGGTAATCGACGAGACATAGTTACTCTCTAAATAAGCATTAGTTTTTTTTATCTGAAACATTATAATTTGTCCATTGCCTAGCGGCCAGAGAAATTCTATATTTCATCCCGCAGTAGCTAGCCTGAACGGCTTGATTCTCTCCAGAATCAATTGGTTTAGCTCCTGTGATGTTGTGTTTGCAAACTCGTTCTTTTCGAGTTGGGTAGAGTTCTACCAAATGCTTTGTTGCAGTTCTATACTGAAACGAAGCATGTATTTCCTGTATTTATTTTGACCTGTCTGTCAAATTTGTTTACGCCGCCTTTATGGCGGTGTTTTTTTATGTTTAAAGAAAAATAACAACAAGTTTATCAATAGCTGTGCTAATTAATCTTTATTATTTTTCATCGTTAATCACAGAATCAGACATCCACTCAAATAATCAACTGAACACATACAAATAGAACCATTGAGTTGCATTAAAAAGTAACAGAATAGCTCAAGATGCTCACACTTTTTCAGCCACTCAGAAACCAGCTAAACCCATCACTTCAGAATAAAGCACACCAAACTCACTCCTGTTTCTGATGACTGTAAATCATTCATCATAGAAAACAAAAAAAAGCCGCTTACTTTTCAGTAAGCGGCTTTGCAAATATTTAACTATTCGGTTAACACCACACTATGGGCGGTAAACCTTAACGTTATGGAAACCTTGCTCTTGTAGGTAAAGTGCCTGTAGACGGCTCATTACACCACGGTCACAGTACAGCAAGTACTCTTTCGCTTGGTCAAGGTCGCCAAACTGAGTCGACAGCTTGAAGAACGGGATGTGCTTAACTTCAACACCCTCAATCTCTAATGGGCTTTCGTCTTCTTCGTCAGGGCTACGGATATCAAGAACGATAGCGTGCTCAGCTACGGCTTCAACTTGTTCCACTTCAGGCGCTTGCTCTTGGCTCTCTTTCTCAATGTCACGGATATCCATAACACGAGCGTTCTCAATCACTTGATCCAGCACTTCAAAGTTAAACTTGGCTTCTTCTGCTTCAAGCTTGCCTTTCTTCGCTTTCACGGTTGGCTTCTTAGAGATAACACCACAGTACTCTGGCATTACTTTCGCGAAGTCTTCAGTACCAATAATACGAGAAAGATCGATGATGTCTTCTTTGTCCCAGTTAATAAGCGGACGAAGGATCAACGTATCTGTCACGTTATCGATGTGACGAAGGTTGGTTAACGTTTGGCTAGAAACCTGACCAAGTGCTTCACCTGTGACTAGCGCTTCAATACCAAAACGCTCTGCAACCATACCACCAGCACGCATGAACATACGCTTAAGAACAACGCCCATTTGGCCGTCTTCTACATTCTCAAGGATCTCAGCAACAACTGGTTCGAAATCGACGGAGATGAACTTCACTTTTGCCGATGAACCGTATTTGTTCCATAGGTAGTGAGCCACTTGTTTAACGCCAATCTCGTGCGCAGGGCCACCAAGATTAAAGAAACAGTAGTGAACCTTAGAACCACGTTTGATGTGCAGGTAGCTAGAGACACCAGAGTCGAAGCCGCCAGAGATCAAGCTGAGTAGATCTTCTTGAGTACCAAGAGGGAAACCACCAAGGCCTTTATGACGAGCGAGTACTTGGTTAAGTTTGTCGTTAGACACTTCAACCTTAACGGTCACATCAGGGTTCTTAAGTCGAACTTTCGCTGACTCAACCGCTTGGTTTAAGCCACCGCCTACGTAGCGCTCTAGCTCTATAGACGTAAAGTCATGCTTACCACGACGCTTAGCACGCACAGAGAAAGTCTTGCCTTCAATGTCAGCACGGCTGCGTTCTAGTACTTGCTCATAAATATCGTGTAAGTCTTTAAATTCTGACTGTTGTACTTCTAGAGAATGATGAATACCCGGCGTGTGAGTCAATGCCTCTAACACTTCTGAGTAGTACTTATCACTTTCTGATGTTACTTCGATGTGGTCGCGACGGTTAAATACCGCAACTCCTTCACAGCGACGCTGAATTACGTTACGAATGTTGCACTCTAGAATCCTTGTGAAGCGCTTACGCACCGATTCACTTTTTACAAAAATTTCCGGATGGGGCTTAACAATAAATTTCATAGTACTTTCACAACATTAATGTTCAAAATTTTTAAAAGGCTCTTCGCCAAGTAAATTAGACAATTTACACAGCACTTTAAGCAAGAGTAGATCATATCTAAATCTAAGGGCGCGAATTATACATGAGAAAGTGAAACAAGGAAAAGAGTGCTTGGCTTTGGCACCATTAATAAATACGCACCTTATTAAAAATAGCGCCTCTGTTTGCCATCAATAGTTTGATAGATGCACCAACCCGCAATCAGTCGATGACAAGCCAATAACACAAAGAAACTAAATGAATAGAAAGAAAAGCCCAACTTCATCATAAAGTTGGGCTTTCTGGTTCACTCAATCACTTGATACTACTCAGAAATAACGGGGACTTCTTCACTGTAAAGTGGTTCACCCTGCATGATACTGATCTCTACGCGGCGGTTTAGGCTGCGTTGCCATTCTGTATCATTGGGCTCTACGGGTTCGGTATCAGCCATGCCACGCACTCTCAAACGTTGATGAGAGAAACCGCGTACCTTTTCCATCTCTTGAGCGACAGAGACTGCTCGTTGTGATGATAAGTCCCAATTAGAGCGATAAAGGTCGGAATCAAGCCGTTGATTATCAGTATGCCCTGAGATTCGAACAATACCTGGAACATCTTTCACTAACTCTGCAACTTGTCTGACTAAAGGTCTAAACTTCGGCTGCAAAAATGCAGAACCTGATGGGAATGCGCCTTTTTCACGAATACGAATAACGATCTGTTGACCTAGGTTTTCCACCTCAATCGCACCTTGATCGATTTCCCGTTCTAGCGCCTTCTTGATACTCTCCATCAAGGTTTCCATCTCTTGCGATTGAGCTTCAGCTTGCTGTTGTTGCTGGTCCGATTCCGAGTTTTGATTATCGTGAGTGGAAACTTCTGGTGACTTCCCTCCCGTCATCTTGCCTTGGTCACGCATTGTACCGCCCGCTCGATCAGATTCACCTTCATGAAACTCTAGCGTCTGCTGCGTAATATCAATGGTCTGTTGCATGATCACATCAATCGGTGTCGGCTCTGGGCGGCCAGGACGAAACTCTTGGGCAATGATGCTGGTCCCTTTCGGGATATCTTTCACTTCCAAACGATTTTGTACACCAAACGCAAACTTCATCGATCCTGCAATTTGCTTGAACTTCAATACATCCATTTCTGAAAACGAAAGTAGCAGTACAAAGAAACACATTAGCAGTGACATCAAGTCAGCAAATGTCCCCATCCATTGAGGTAACCCCGGAGGAGGACATTTACATGGATTCTCTTCATCCATCTTCAATTCCTCTTACGCCGGTTCACCATCAATAGTACGTTTACCTTCATTTAGGTAGCTCTTCAGGTAACCATCGATCACTCGTGGGTTCTGACCATCTTGAATCGCTAATACACCATCCATAACCAGACGACGGTTCAGTGTTTCTTGGTCGCGACGCAGCGCAAGTTTATCTGCAATTGGAAAGAACACCATATTCGATAGGATTGCACCATAAAGCGTGGTTAAAAGTGCTACCGCCATCGCAGGACCGATCGCTTTTGGATCATCCATGTTCGAAAGCATCGCTACCAGACCAACCAGGGTTCCAATCATCCCCATTGCAGGCGCAACATCACCAAAGGCAGAAAATACTTTCGCGCCTTGCTCGTGACGCTCTGTGGTTAACGATATATCTTTTTGTAGTGCAGCACGAACCACATCACCATCGTGGCCATCCACCAACAAATCGATGCCCTTTTGCATGAAGCTGTTGCTAATTTCCATCTCTTCAAGCGCTAAGAAACCACCTTTACGTGCTGCATCAGCCATCTCTACCACTTTAGCGATCAGATCTTCAGGCTCATCGGCTTTAAACATAAATGCTTTACCAGCAATTTTAGCCGCACCAAAGAACTGCCCCATGGTGAACTTCATTAGAACAACAAAGGTTGAACCACCAATCACGATCAAAATGGATGTCGTGTCATAGAACATCCCGAGGCTACCACCTAGGATCATTGCCATGATTACAAAGGCAAATCCACCAATTAAACCTATTAGGGTTGCTAAATCCACTGAGCACTCCTCATGCTTTTTGTAGTTCTACGTCGACGATAATCTTCTTATCGGCCAGACTATAAGATCTTTTAGTCAATTCTTGGCCTAAGTATCACACTTTTCGTTTTTGAATCACAACTATTGGCTTACTTTACTCTTATCCATAGCGCATAAACTCGATAAAGCTAAGGTTATTCAACCAAAGTAAGTTCAAGCCTCTTAAAAACGAACTTTATAGCAAAATTTATTGGTTACATTTGACCATATCTGCGGCCTAGGGTAACGTTCGTTCATCTTTCCAAACGCAGATTTATTATGGCTACTAAGAAACCTGAAAATATGAGCTTTGAAGCGGCAATCGAAGAGCTTGATGGCTTGGTTGATCAACTAGAAAATGGTGATCTAGCTTTAGATGATGCGCTGAAAAAATTCGAACGAGGTATCTCCCTCGCTCGTGCTGGTCAAAGTAAACTAAACGATGCTGAACAGCGTGTCAGTATCCTACTGCAAAATGACGAAAATGCAGAACTTAGTGACTTTCACCCACTACCTGAATAACGAATTGTATGAGATCCCCTATGATCGAGACTTTATTATTGTCTTATCAAGCACGTAATAACGAGCAACTGAACCTTTGGCTTGATCGCCTGCCTCACCAAAATCAGAATCTTATCAACGCGATGCGTTATGGATTAGTTTTAGGCGGCAAACGCGCACGTCCATTTCTTGTCTACATTACAGGGGAGATGCTCGGCTGCACCGCTGAAGAACTCGATACTCCAGCTTCTGCAATCGAATGTATTCATGCCTATTCTCTGATTCACGACGATCTTCCAGCAATGGACGATGACGACCTTCGTCGCGGCCATCAGACTTGCCATATCAAATACGATGAAGCGACAGCAATTTTAACTGGCGATGCGCTACAAACTCTCGCGTTTACTATACTTGCGGAAGGCACATTAAGTGCTGACGGGGAAAGCAATCGCGTTCGAATGATTCAACGCCTAGCTGAAGCCTCTGGTGCTCAAGGTATGTGCATTGGTCAGGCACTTGATATTGAAGCAGAAAACCGCGCAGTCACACTAGAAGAGCTGGAAGAAGTTCACCGTAATAAAACGGGGGCTCTGATGAAAAGTGCAATTCGTTTAGGTGCACTTTCTGCTGGTGAGAAAGCGTTTGAAGTACTGCCTCAATTAGACAAGTATGCCGACGCCATCGGGTTAGCCTTCCAAGTTCAAGACGATATCTTAGATATCACTAGCGATACCGAAACTTTGGGTAAGCCACAGGGTTCTGACCAAAATTTAAACAAAAGCACCTACCCTTCTTTGTTAGGTTTAGAGGGTGCTCAAGAAAAAGCGCACACTCTGCTACAGGAAGCGCTTCAAGCTTTGGCTGCAATCCCATACAATACCCAGTTACTCGAAGAGTTCGCCCGATACGTCATCGAGCGCAAGAACTAAGACAATAAGCGCGCATTACCTATGACTCTTGATATATCAAAGTACCCAACTCTTGCTTTGGCTGATAAGCCAGAGGATTTGCGTCTTCTTCCGAAAGAGACGCTAACACAGCTTTGTGATGAATTACGCACCTATCTTCTTAACTCAGTGAGCCAGTCAAGTGGTCACTTAGCGTCAGGCTTAGGTACGGTAGAGCTAACAGTGGCTCTGCACTACGTGTACAACACACCTTTTGACCAATTAGTTTGGGATGTTGGCCACCAAGCATACCCGCACAAAATCCTTACTGGTCGTCGTAACCGTCTGTCGACTATTCGTCAAAAAGATGGACTGCACCCATTCCCATGGCGTCAAGAGAGCGAATACGACACGCTTTCTGTTGGTCACTCTTCAACGTCGATCAGTGCTGCTCTCGGCATGGCAATCAGTGCTAAGAAAGAAGGCAAGAATCGTAAAGTCGTGAGTGTGATTGGTGATGGCGCGATTACCGCAGGTATGGCATTCGAAGCGATGAACCACGCGGGCGATATTCACAATGACATGCTGGTTATCCTTAATGATAACGAGATGTCGATCTCTGAAAACGTAGGGGCTCTAAACAACCACCTAGCTCAAGTTCTTTCTGGCAGTCTTTACACGTCTATTCGTGAGGGCGGCAAGAAAGTGCTATCTGGCGT
Source organism: Vibrio kanaloae (assembly GCF_024347535.1). Taxonomy (NCBI): domain Bacteria; kingdom Pseudomonadati; phylum Pseudomonadota; class Gammaproteobacteria; order Vibrionales; family Vibrionaceae; genus Vibrio; species Vibrio kanaloae. The sequence goes on from NZ_AP025497.1 coordinate 2,408,176, forward strand.
TCCGCCGATTAAAGAGCTCGTTCGTCGTACAGAAGAACACCTAAAAGGCATGGTTGTTCCTGGCACCATGTTTGAAGAGTTAGGCTTTAACTACATTGGCCCAGTTGATGGCCATGATGTAAATGAGCTAATTAAAACGCTGAAGAACATGAGGGATCTCAAAGGCCCTCAGTTCCTGCATATCATGACCAAGAAAGGCAAAGGCTACGAACCAGCAGAGAAAGACCCAATTGGTTATCACGCCGTACCTAAGTTCGCTCCAGCTCACTCAAGTCTGCCTAAGAGCACCAGCTCTAAACCAACTTTTTCTAAGATTTTTGGCGACTTCCTGTGTGATATGGCCGCGCAGGATCCGAAGCTAATGGCGATCACGCCAGCGATGCGTGAAGGTTCTGGCATGGTACGTTTTTCGAAAGAGTACCCAGAGCAATACTTCGATGTTGCGATTGCTGAGCAGCACGCAGTGACGCTAGCAACCGGCATGGCGATTGCTGGCGATAAGCCAATTGTAGCTATCTACTCGACGTTCCTACAACGTGGCTACGATCAGCTGATCCACGATGTGGCTATCATGGATTTACCGGTGATGTTTGCGATTGACCGTGCAGGTCTTGTTGGCGCCGATGGTCAAACACACCAAGGTGCGTTCGACTTAAGCTTCATGCGCTGCATTCCAAACATGGTGATCATGGCGCCAAGCGACGAAAACGAGTGTCGCCAAATGCTATACACAGGCCACCAGCACACAGGTCCAAGTGCCGTTCGTTACCCTCGTGGTAATGGCATGGGTACTGAGATTCAAAGTGAATTTACTGCGCTTGAGATTGGTAAAGGTCGTATCATTCGCGAAAGTGCAAAAGCAAAAGATGGTTCGAAAGTCGCTATTCTAAGCTTCGGTACTTTCCTTGAGAGTGCACTCCAAGCCGCTGACGCTATTGATGCGACGGTTACAGATATGCGTTTTGTGAAGCCGTTAGACGAAGCTCTGATCAAACAACTTGCAGCTGACCACGATGTACTTGTAACAATCGAAGAAAACGCAATCGCAGGTGGTGCGGGCACAGGGGTGGTTGAATTCTTAATGCAAGAGAAGCTGCTAATGCCTGTATTAAATCTTGGCCTACCAGACAAGTTTATTGCTCAAGGCACACAAGGTGAACTGCATGAAGAGCTTGGCTTAGATGCGAAAGGCATTGAGAAGTCTATCTCTGATTACCTTGCTAAATAGCTTTCACAAGCAAATGACATAAGCTACAAAACAAAAAAGGTTGACCTTAAGGTCAACCTTTTTTTGTATCTGCTAACTCATTAACTATTCGCTGTTATTCCGCTATTAAACCTGCTTAGTAACATGGCTTAAGCACAGGTGCGTCGTAGTTCTCTGGCTCATCAGAGTAGATAGCCACATTAAAGTTCTCAACCAAGCCTGTCTCTTCAACACACTGCTCTTGGAAGAACTGTTGAATTTCGCGACGTTGGCAATGCGCTTCAAACGCTTCGTTATCCGCCCAAATCTCGTTGAACGCGATAGGAAAGCTATCCCCTTCTGCAAATGGGCTCTGAATATGACGAGTCACAGTGTATTGAATACAACCATCTTCACGCAGAGTGTTTGGCTCTAGCGACTTTAATACTTCAAACAACTCGTTCAATTTACCTTCTTTTGGCTGAAACTGAGCAACACAATAAACTTTCTTAGACATTGTTATTCCTTGTTCTTATTCAGTATTTTCTATTTTTAATTAGCTAACCAACCAGCGAAATGTGCAACTGCATACAGCGAGATAGCGGCCATAATACCCGCCACAATATCATCAATCATAATGCCCCAACCGCCGTGGATTCGCTGATCTAGCCAACCAATTGGCCATGGTTTTACCATATCGTAAAAGCGAAATAACACAAAGCCAGTGAATAACCACTTCCAATCATCAGTAGGGATATTCAACATCGGCACTAGGCTCATGGTAATCCAAAAACCCGCAAACTCATCCCATACGATAGAACCGTGATCATGCACGCCCATATCATCGGACGTCACTTGGCAGATCTTGATACCAATAATGCAACTCATAACAACTGCTACTATATAAGCAGGGAAAGGTAATTGAACCAACAATAGGTACAATGGAATAGACGCGAGCGTACCCATCGTTCCAGGAATAATAGGCGATAAGCCACTGCCAAAACCCGTTGCTAACAGATGCCAAGGGTTTTTAAGAGAAATAAGAGATAGTGGGTTTGTCATCAATTAACCTTAAAGTGATCGTAACCAGTTAAGTCCCAGCTTAGCGGTTCACCATTATTGTGTAATTCAAAATATTCTACAGGTCTTATTTGCCCAATGCAGGTGACTTTTGTTCCAGTGTGCGACAAAGCACTTTCCAACGAACCTTTATTTTCTTCAGGCACAGTAAAGCACAGTTCGTACTCTTCACCACTGGTAAGGGCATATTGCTGGGCAGATTCAATATCAGGGGCGAATTGACGTAATTCAGAAGATATTGGTAGCGAACTAACATCAATGCTAGCGCCAACCTGAGAACGCTTAAGGATATGTTTTATGTCAGCGATAACACCGTCTGATATGTCAATGGCAGACGAGGCAAGATTCACTAATGCCTGACCAGCCAAAACGCGTGGAGTGCTCAGGTAGTGTCTCTCTTCAAGCTCAAGGGCATAAGGTTTAGCCTTATTTTTCTCGGGGTTAAGTAACACATCTAACCCAGCTTTGCTATCGCCTAAATTACCCGTGACGTAAATCCAGTCTCCGATTTTAGCGCCATCTCTGCGTAGCGCTCGTCCTTCGGGCACAAAACCTTGCACCGTCAGTGTCAGGCTTAGTGGCCCTTTCGTTGTATCACCACCAATTAACTGAATACCGAAGTAGTCTGCGAGTTTAAAAAAGGAATCACAAAATGGAGCAAGCCACTCTTCATCCACCTCAGGCATGGTCAAAGCAAGTGAAACCCAAGACGGGGTCGCCCCCATAGCAGCAAGATCGCTAATATTCGAAGCCAAAGCCTTGTGTGCGACCCAAGCTGGGTTCGCTTCCGCTAAGAAGTGCGTGCCTGCAACTAAAGTGTCAGTACTGATCGCAATCTCAACATTACTTGGGGCTTTTACCAAAGCACAATCATCGCCCGCAGCCAGATGTACATCTTTACGTTGTGGTTGTCGATTTACAAAATATTTTTCAATCAGGTTAAATTCGCCAGACATCACATGCCCTATCTTTAGATTTCACAATAATTTAGTAACAAAAAAGGCCAGCATAAAAGCTGACCTTTATATTCAATAAGCGAACGTATTATTTCTTACGAACGTGCGGCGCAGCTTTATCAAGCACACCGTTAATAAACTTATGACTGTCTTCTGCTGCAAATACTTTTGCAAGTTCAATAGCTTCGTTGATAACCACTTTGTATGGTACATCTTCACGACGAGTCATCTCGTACATAGCTAAACGTAGAAGCGCGAGTTCCATCAAATCCAGATCTTGCATAGGGCGAGATACGAATGGACGAAGCTTGCTATCAAGTTCCATGTGGCTAAGAGCAACACCAGTTAGTAGGTCGCGGAAGTATGCAACGTCTGTTTCAGGCATAGCTAGAGCAGGCTCTGTAGCATGATGCTCTTCTTCATCATACTTACCACCAGATAAGAACTGTTCTTCAACGGTAGCAATATTTTCTTTAGTAATTTGCCAAGAATAAATTGCTTGTAGAGCAAATTGACGTGCATTACGACGTGCGGCTGGTTTCACACTGGCCCCCATTAGGAATCGATTTCAGAAAGAACGTTGATCATCTCAAGTGCGCTAAGTGCTGCTTCTGCACCTTTATTACCAGCCTTGGTCCCTGCGCGTTCAATAGCTTGATCGATCGTATCAACGGTAAGAACACCAAACGCAACTGGAAGAGAGTATTCCAGAGACACTTGTGCCAAACCTTTATTACATTCACTACAAACATAGTCAAAGTGAGGTGTACCACCACGGATAACTGTACCAAGAGATACAATCGCATCGAACTTACCTGTTTTTGCAACGCGCTGCGCTACCAGTGGAAGTTCAACTGCACCAGGGCAACGAACAACAGTAATGTTGTCTTCGCTTACTTGTCCGTGACGCTTTAAAGTATCGATTGCACCAGAAAGTAAACTTTCGTTAATAAAACTGTTGAAACGAGCAATAACGATAGCAATTTTTGCATTTGGCGCTGGGAAGCCACCCTCGATCACTTTCATAAGCCTTCCTTTAACTATTTTCATAAAGTGAGAATCGCCGGATTCTAGCACAAAACTGTGAGCAATATCTAATGCTAATTTAGAAGAACGGACACCTGGGATGTAAAGATGATAATGCAGTGTTGCTCCCATCCGTATAGGAACAACAAGTCGCCAAGCATCTGCATTTAACGCACGAAAAATTGAGCTTAGCGACTATACTCTTTTGGCTTAATTCGTTACCAAAAGATCAAGCAGAATCATCATTAATTTATGTGCTACAAACTGATAGGTAAGTGACTACTCACAAACGTATTCAACAACATTAAGACCAAAACCACCCAATGCGTGATAACGCTTAGTGCTTGAAGAAAGCAGACGCATATCGTGCACACCTAAATCTTGAAGAATCTGAGAACCTACCCCAACACGGCGCGAAGTACCTTGCTTCTTCGCCATGGTTGGCTGCTCGTTCTTATCTTGTGCTTCGAATGTCTTCACTTTGTAAATCAAAGAATCAGACGACTCTTCATTACCAAGAATAACCAGCACCCCGCCTTCGTCACCAATGCGCTTCATCGCTTTATCTAACGACCAGCTGCGCTCAGTGCCACGGTCGGAATGAAGCAGATCGGTAAACGTATCATGCAGATGAACACGCACTAAAGGAGCGCCATCAGACAAGTCACCTTTTTGCATTGCGTAGTGGATTTGGTTATCAATCGTATCGCGGTAAGTCACCAGCTCGAAATCACCAAACTCTGTTGGTAAATGACATTGGGCAACGCGCTCAATCGTTGTTTCTGTGTTGTTACGGTATTCGATCAAGTCAGCAATGGTACCTAGCTTGATGTCATGCTTGTCTGCAAACACTTCAAGATCAGGGCGACGAGCCATAGTGCCGTCGTCGTTTAGGATCTCAACAATAACCGAAGCTGGTTCACAGCCCGCTAGACGAGCTAAATCACAACCAGCTTCAGTGTGGCCAGCGCGCGTTAAAACGCCGCCTTCTTGTGCAGTCAGTGGGAAAATATGACCAGGTTGAACCAAGTCAGCCGCTTTGGCATCTCTGGCTACCGCAGCTTGAACCGTCACCGCGCGATCTGATGCAGAGATACCCGTCGTTACGCCCTCAGCCGCTTCAATCGAAACCGTAAAGTTGGTGGTATATTGTGCATTATTGTCTTGAACCATAGGTGCTAGCCCCATGCGACTTGAACGCTCTTTGGTCAGCGTTAAACAAATTAAGCCACGGCCATACATCGCCATGAAGTTAATCGCTTCTGGCGTCACATGTTCTGCTGCCATGATCAGATCGCCTTCATTCTCGCGATCTTCATCATCCATCAGGATAACCATTTTTCCTAGGCGAATGTCTTCAATAATTTCTTGAGGAGTACTAATTGGCATTGTTCTATATCCTTTGAAATGGTTCTGCTTCCTAGAACCGACACTATTTAAACCTGATGATATTGCTCTGATTTACAAAGCGGTATTTAGCGCGCTTTGTACAAACTTTTAAGCAAAACCATTCTGCTGTAAGAATTCCATCGTCAATCGAGATTCAGGCTCAGACTCTTGCTGTTGGCCTTGCAGTAGACGCTCCATGTAGCGCGCTAATACATCGACTTCTAGATTCACTTTACGACCGACATTGAACTGGTCGATGGTCGTTTCTGAAGAGGTATGAGGAACGATAGTCAACTTAAAGGCATTCTTGCGTAAATCGTTCACAGTCAGGCTAATGCCATCAACCGTGACTGAACCTTTTTGAGCTACGTACTTTGCTATTTCAGCTGGCATTTCTACCCAAAGCTCAATCGCACGCCCTACTTGATTACGCTCAACAACCTCGCCCACACCATCAACGTGACCAGACACGATGTGTCCACCGAAACGCGTGGTTGGTAACATTGCTTTCTCAAGGTTAACTTTATCGCCCGCTTGGTAATCGACAAAACCCGTTTTTTTCAGGGTTTCAAGCGAAAGGTCTGCACTGTAGCTGTGGTCGTTGCACTCAACAACCGTCAAACACACACCATTGGTTGCGATACTATCGCCTAACTGAACGTCAGCCATATCAAGCTTGCCAACATTAACCGTTACGGTAATGTCTTCTCCGCGGGGAGTGATTGCACTCAATGTTCCGACGGCTTCTACAATTCCTGTAAACATTTTAAAACTCTTTCTGTTGTCAACGACACGTATGTAGTTAGGGTGACTATTTCGAGAGTGGTTTCACCGCTCTTGGTTTAGTCATAATTGGTTTCGCGACGATGCGAATATCCACACCAACCTGTCGAACATCTTTAATTTCTAAGTCAATAACGTCAGACATTGAAGTGAGCCCTAATGCGCCCATCAAACCTCGTCCGTCACCGCCCATAAGTTTAGGTGCTAAATAGAGGATTAGCTCATCCACCAGCTGTTCTTCAATCAAGCTTTTTGCCAGTGTAGCGCCCGCTTCGACCCAAATATGGTCGATATGATTGGCAGGTAATTGACGCATCAGATCGTGCAAATCAAGCTGACCTGCATCTGTGGTTCCGACTTCAATATCAGCAGACGCTTCCGCTACTCTCAACACGGATGTTGGAGTCAGGAATAACTTGAGTTCAGGACGCAGTTGGTTTTGACGATCAAGAATTACGCGAATCGGCTGACGCAGCTCGTCTTCAGCGTAATGATCTTTGATACTGCTTGGCAACTCTGCCCAACGAACATTCAACGACGCGTTGTCTTCAATCACAGTCTGGCTGGTTGATAGCACCGCGCCTGATTTTGCTCGGTAGTTCTGAACATCACGACGCGATTCTGGCGATGTGATCCACTGGCTTTGGCCATTTTCCAATGCCGTTTGCCCATCAAGGCTAGCGGCCATCTTTAACTGAACGAATGGCATGCCAGTTTGCATACGCTTGATAAATGCAGGATTCAAGTCGAGAGCGTCTTGCTCTAGCAAACCAATTTCAACCTCAATACCCGCATCGCGTAGCATTTTGATACCACGACCTGCGACTTTTGGGTTTGGGTCCTGCATGGCACAAATCACTTTTGAAACTTGAGCCTTAATCAAACCTTCTGCACAAGGTGGCGTTCGACCATAGTGCGAACAAGGTTCTAGCGTGACATAAGCGGTCGCGCCTTTTGCCTTGTCACCCGCCATTCGCATAGCGTGCACTTCAGCATGAGGTTCGCCCGCTTTGGCATGAAAACCTTCACCGACGATCTGGCCGTCAGTTTGTACAATTACACAGCCCACATTCGGGTTGGGTGCCGTGGTATAAATGCCGCGCTTCGCTAATTGAATAGCACGCGACATCATTTTAAAATCTAGGGGAGTAAAAATCGGCATGATTAAAGGGTTAGTCCTCTAATTTAGCGATTTCTTCGCCAAACTCTCGGATGTCTTCAAAACTGCGGTAAACAGAGGCAAAACGGATGTACGCTACTTTATCCAGTTCTTTCAATTGGCCCATCACAAGATTACCAATCATCTCGCTTGGTACTTCACGCTCACCAGTTGCACGAAGTTGTGACTTAATCGTACTGATCGCAAGTTCAATCGCATCAGCACTCACTGGGCGCTTTTCTAGGGCGCGCTGTACACCACCCACCATTTTATCTTCATTAAATGGTTCGCGGTTTCCATTCGACTTTATGACTTTCGGCATCACAAGTTCTGCCGATTCGAACGTCGTAAAACGTTCACTACATGCAAGGCATTGACGGCGACGACGAACCTGATGGCCATCGGCTACCAGTCTTGAATCGATTACTTTAGTGTCGTTCTCTGAACAAAAAGGACAATGCATATCACCTCCAAATAATTGAATATTAGTGTAACGGAATTGCCAAACGTTAGGAAAGAAAAAGGGCCAATTGAGGCCCTTTTGTGTGGTGATTCATTGATTATTGTTACTCGATAGCCATTTCAAAAATGAGCTGAAGAGTAAAATTAACGACCAGCGTTAACCACGAACTAAATAGTTCGCTTTACCTACCCATTTGTAACTTGTTAGCTCTTCTAAGCCCATTGGGCCGCGAGCATGCAATTTCTGAGTAGATACAGCAACTTCAGCACCTAAACCAAACTGTGCGCCATCGGTAAATCGAGTTGATGCATTCACATACACAGCTGCCGAACCCACAGAGTTAATGAAACGCTCAGAGCTTTCTAGGCTATTGGTCATGATTGCGTCTGAGTGGCTCGCATTGTGTACGCGCATATGGTCAATCGCGTCTGCAACGTCCGCGACTACTTTCACGCCTAACGTGTAGCTTAGCCATTCAGTGTCAAAGTCTCCTTCAATTGCATCACGTTGGTCGTTAAAACTAGCCAGCATCGATTTTGCGCTAGCGTCGACAACTAATGTGACTTTGCCTGCTAAGCGCTGTGCTAGCTTAGCTAGGAAGGCTTCAGCAACCGCTTCATGTACTAGCAGTGTATCTAACGAGTTACACGCTGATGGGCGCTGAACTTTTGAGTTTTCGACAACATCTACCGACTTTTTAAGGTCAGCACTTTCATCAACAAAAATATGACTGATACCGAAGCCGCCAATGATCACTGGAATGGTGCTGTTCTCTTTACACATCTTGTGCAGGCTAGCACCACCACGAGGAATGATCATATCCACGTAGTCATCCAGTTTAAGCAACTGAGATACAAGTTCACGATCTGGTTTCTCGATGTACTGAACAGAAGCAGCTGGAAGCTCCGCTTTCTCTAATGCAGACTGGATAACTTTAACCAGTTCCATGTTCGAGAAGAACGTCTCTTTACCACCACGTAAAATGCTTGCGTTACCTGTCTTCAGACACAGAGCTGCAATATCGATGGTTACGTTCGGACGCGCTTCATAGATAACACCAACCACACCAAGTGGCACGCGGCGGCGAGACAGTGACATACCGTTTTCCAGTACCTTACTGTCAATTTCGCTGCCTACTGGGTCATTCAAGCTAATCACGTTACGCACATCATTAGCGATGCCGGTTAAGCGCTCTTCATTAAGAAGTAGACGATCAAGCAGTGCGTCGGTTAAACCCGCTTCGCGACCTAATTCGATATCTTTCGCGTTCGCTTCTAGAATCGTTGCAGCGTTTGCTTGTAACTCATCAGCGATGATCGCCAATGCCTTGTTCTTTTGCGCCGTTGATGCGGTCGCTAGGTGGAAAGCAGCGTCTTTTGCTGCGATACCCATGTTAGTTAAATCCATGTTTAACTCTCCTAAATTCAGTCTGTCGTTTGATGTAAAAAGGCGCTTTACGATTATACATATTCGCAGTGCATCGCCTTATCATCACGAGCTACTCTTGAATCACAACCAGGTCATCACGGTGAATGACCTCTGAACCATAGTCGTAACCAAGAATGTCACCAATATCTTTACTGTGCTTACCAGCTATTTTCGCTAGGTCTTGGCTCGAATAACTGGCGATGCCACGCGCAATCACTTTACTTTTTCTATCTGTGACTTGAGTGACTTCACCACGAGAGAATTCGCCTTTAACTCGAACGACCCCTTTAGCCAACAAGCTACTGCCTTTAGTATGCACAGCATTGACTGCACCATCATCTACCACGATGTGACCAACAGAAGCAGGGCCAGCTAAAATCCAACGTTTACGGTTTTCAAGTGCTTCTGCTAAAGGCAAGAAACGGGTGCCTTGTGGGCTGTCACTCAATGAGTCGAACACCACATTTTCAGCACTGCCCGCCGCGATAATCACTTCAATCCCCGCACGACGAGCAATATCAGCCGCCTGCAGTTTGGTTGCCATTCCGCCAGTACCCAACGTAGTTCCACTGCCGCCTGCGATCTTACGCAGTGTGTCATCAATCGTTTTTACTTCTTTGATGAGCTCTGCATTTGGATCTTTACGAGGGTCAGCTGTAAACAAACCTTTTTGGTCGGTTAGCAGCAAAAGCTTATCCGCACCGCATAAAATACCAACCAGTGCTGATAAGTTATCGTTATCACCCACTTTAATTTCGCTGGTCGCTACTGCGTCATTTTCATTAACCACGGGGATAATATCGTGGTCGACTAATGCATTAATCGTGTCCCGTGCATTTAGAAAACGCTCGCGATCATCAAGATCAGCGCGAGTCAGCAGCATCTGGCCAATCTTAAGGCCATAAATAGCGAACAAAGACTCCCAAGCTTGAATCAACTGGCTTTGCCCAACGGCCGCCAGCAGCTGCTTGCTTGCCATTGAGTTGGGAAGTGCGGGGTAACCAAGGTGCTCACGCCCTGCCGCCATTGCGCCAGACGAAACCATAACCACTGAGTGGCCTTGTTTTTTTAATTCAGCACATTGACGAACCAGCTCAACCATGTGAGCACGATCTAATGCCAATGTTCCACCAGTTAAGACACTGGTACCCAGTTTAACAACGACAGTTTTACGCTGTGTTGTTGTCCCGCTTTGATGATTTATTGTCATGAAGTCTTTTATGGATAAAACAAATAAGAGGTGATGTTTTAGCAATCAACAGGGGAATTCACAAGTAGAAAAGGTGCGAAATCGCACCTTTTTGCTCTATAGAGAAGACTAACCTTTAAAATCAGATGAATTCGACAGACTCTTCGTCGAATTGAACGCTGATTTCAAATTTAGTTTGAAGTTCATCAACCAATTTTTTATGAAAGGCTACTTGGGTTCGAGAGACTTCGGTGACCGCTTTCTTAGGCAGTGGCAAAGAATCCCAATTACCATCAGTGTTGTATTTACCGATGTTGTATTTCGCCGAATATCCCTCTTCCGACTTATCTAGCTCCAACCACCAGCCCCAGAACTCACGTTCTTCTGGTGATTTTTTATCGTTCACACACACAGACAAGCAATCAAAAATATAGTGCCCTTCTTTTGATTGCGGCTCTCTTAGATAAGGGCCAATAGCCTTTAAAACATTAAGCAAACGATAGTGAGTAGGTTGTTGTGTCACTTCTGACATATTGAATCTCCATCTTCAATGTTAAGAATGACGTTACTCAGGTTTAAAGCAAACGGCTAAATAGCCTTTGATTTTATAAATAGTCACTGAGTATCAGGTACTTAATCTGTACACTTTTCATGCTTAACTAATTTCGGAGAAATGTCACCTAAATAATTCATCCTCAAGCCACTTTATCGCCAATTCGAGGGATTGCTCATAACCTTGTGTAATTGATTTAGTTTTAATTTTCTTCGCTTTACCGTAATCACTGTAAATAGCAACCAGTTGATTATCCGTATGTGGCGACACCGGGTCACCCTCCAAAGCCAATGCCAAAATAGGGACACTCGTCTTACTGTTAGATAACAAACCTTGAACTTTGAGCGACCACGCCATCAATTGTCCAGAAAGGCTATTGATATCCACCGCACCTTTACCAAGGCGAGAAGCCAACACATCCAAATGCATTTTAGGCATCTGCTTTAACTTATCGGCATGAACAAAGATATCGTGGATTGGAGCACCTAAAGAGATACAAGCTTTAAGCTTGCGCTGTTCGATAAAAGATAGCCTCACCATTGCATTGCCACCAAAACGAAAACCAAATAACCCGACCTTATGATGATCCACCCACGGAATGTTAGGCAGTTCATTCAACACGGCTTGATGCAGACAAGAAGAGTCTTCGGTTAATGGCCAGTGTGAACTGTGTCCTATCGATGGCATATCTACGGTTAGCATCGCAATGTTCTTCGGTGCTAAGTAATCTCTAAACAAGCGCCACATATCAGTTTGCAAGCTATCCAAGCCAGCACTCACAATCACAACGGGTTGTGGCTTGTCCGTTTTGGTTAGATGCAAATTCGCTTTGATTTTCTTGTTTTGGTATGGCACTTCAATCTGTTTGACGATCAGCTTGGTATGCTTAATCGCTTCAGAATAAGCGGCGTTCGCCAATACTTGAGCCTGGACTGCAAGGCTGTCGTTCTTAAGATGTGGGTAGCCCGCAATGCTGAAGCACAAAGATGCAGAGAACAATTCTTCTGCCATCTCTTCACCACTCTTTTCGTTCGAACTATTTTGGTGCTGCATGCCTAGCTTAGTCCACTCGTAAGCCCAGTTACCGCTGCGGTAACCCATCACAGTGTCTAACCACTCATCAGTCGTTCGGGAGTTCTTTGATGACGCAACTCGAGCCAATACAGCTTCTTGCTCTATTGGATTAACCCCTTGCCATACCCACTGCAGACGTCTTAAGTTTCGGTACCATGATGAATTGTGCTGCTTACGCTTCTCGCCGAGCAACGCTTCGGAGCTGGGCATGTAACACGTTAGCATTGAGGTCTCTTTGGCCTGCTTATGCTTAACAAACAAGGTTTCCGAAAGGTTTGAGCTCGTTTCTTTTGATTCAGACATTGGAATACTTAATAAGAAATGGTTGTCACTAATCATATAAAAAAAAATGACCCTATGATGGGTCATTTCTCAAAAAATTTAGCTTGCGCTTATTTTGACTTGCGATTTACTGGCTCAACGTAGCTTAGGCTCGTATCCCAAGGTTGCTCAATCCATGTGTCTTGAGGGATATCAACAATGTATTCATCAAGTAAATGTGCACCAGATGGTTTTGCACATACTGCGATTAATTTCGCTTTAGGGTACATTTCGCGAAGCTTACGTGCAGTGTCACCACTATCAACAAGATCTTCAACGATTAAGAAACCTTCACCGTCACCTTCAGGAGCTTTAACGACTGTCATATCACGTTGGTGATCGTGGTCATAGCTAGAGATACAAATCGTATCTACGTGACGAATACCCAATTCACGAGCCAAGATTGCACCAGGAACCAAACCACCACGGCTGACCGCCCAGATACCTTTCCACTGCTCTGCTGGCATTTGCTTTTCAGCTAGTTGACGGCAGTAAGTCTGCATGTTGTCCCAAGTGATAACGAATTTGTTGCTCATAGTATAAAACCTAATAATTTTGTCATGTTATTAGAGGCTATTCCAAACATAACCTCTTCAGCGATTAAGCAGAAATCTAGACGATTAAGCGAAAATGTATTTAAGAATAAAGATAGCCGACATGACCCACACAGCAGGTGAAACGTCGCGACCTTTACCACTTAGCAGCTTAATTACAGCGTAAGCGATGAAACCAAGTGAAATACCCTCAGCAATAGAGTATGTCAGCGGCATAAGCAGACATGTTACCACGACAGGTGCAGCTTCCGTAAGATCACGCCAATCAATGCCCACGAGGCCAGACATCATCAGAATGGCTACATAGAACAATGCGCCTGATGTTGCGTAAGCCGGAATCATACCTGCAAGTGGCGAGAAGAAAAGAGCCAGTAGGAATAAGATACCAACCACAACAGCTGTTAGACCTGTACGGCCACCTTCAGCCACGCCTGCAACACTTTCAACATAAGAAGTCGTGTTTGATGTACCTAGCAATGCACCAATAGACGTTGCTGTAGAGTCAGCAAGCAGTGCTTTGTTTAAACGAGGAAGTTTACCGTCTTCCTTGATTAAGTTTGCTTTCGTTGCAACCCCCACCAAAGTACCCGCAGTATCGAACAAATCGACGAACAAGAATGCGAATACGACTGAAATCATACCTATTTCAAATACCGCAGAGAAATCAAGCTGCATAAACGTTGGTGCTAAGCTTGGTGGTGTAGACATGATGCCACCGTATTGAACATCACCAATAGCAATACCAAGAGCAGTGATAGCTAGAATAGCGATCATGACTGCGCCTTTCACACCACGATGAACAAGAGCAATAGTAAGGAAAAAACCAAGTGCACCTAGGGTTGGGGCAATCGCGGTAATATCACCAAGTGAAACCTTGGTTGCTGGGTTAGAAACAACGATGCCAGCATTGCTAAGAGCAATAAACGCAAGGAAAAGACCAATACCCGCAGAGATACCTACACGCAGAGACATAGGGATAGAGTTGATAATCCATTCACGAATCTTAAAGATACTTAAGAAAATGAAGATTACGCCCGATACGAAAACCGCTGCCAAAGCAACTTGCCACGTATAACCCATCCCCATTACAACAGCGTAAGTAAAGAATGCATTCAGCCCCATACCTGGTGCTTGAGCAATTGGGTAGTTAGCAACAAAGCCCATGATAAAACAGCCAATAGCAGCCGCTAAACAGGTTGCTACAAATACAGCGCCATGGTCCATCCCTGCGTCAGCTAGAATCATTGGGTTTACAAAAATAATGTAAGCCATTGTTAGGAAGGTTGTTAGACCTGCGATGATTTCAGTGCGCACATTGGTGCCATTTTCACTGAGTTTGAATAGCTTTTCGAACATTATCGAATCCTATAAGAGTAAACGGTTGCGTAATCGATTGGCCGTGGATTATAAAGTTATCAAATAACAAATTCCAGATAGAATTAAGGCTCTAATCGATATTTATCAGAATACTTTATGAAACAAAGCGATTAAAAAGGAAGGTAGCTAGAGAAAATAACCATAATAAACAGTTAATTAATACTATTATTCATGATGGAATTTCTTGGTTACTTTTTCGACCATCAATTATTTTAATAGAGAATCTAGCCATTAAACTCTGAATTCAAACCCACAAGAGTTATGTATTTTTCAACAAGATCAGTAATCAGGCGTAAATTGATATTTCGGCGTTTAAAAAACAACCATGCAGAACAGCAGGGAAAGTGACAAGCTAAAGCGGTTTGGAAAAGTAGCAGGCAAAAAAAACGCCACTCAAAACTGAGTGGCGGTAGAATCTGTCAACCAAAAGGGTTGTAAAAGAATTCCAATATATAGGGGTGAACAAAACTGTTCGAGTTACATGCTTACGGTATTAGTAACCAAAGCTTGTAGGGTATGCAAAGTTGCTAGTGTAAACAGAGCTGTTAAGCCAGAACATTGCAGATGGTAAACCTTTCATAACTATCACCTTAATAAATCAATAAAAAACGAATTTGATTTCTCGGTTCCTTGGAGGCGATAAAACGGACTCATCCTTTGAGCATTTACTCTTCACCTTAGAAGTTGGTTATTAATATACCCTAAAGAAAAAATATTACAACTTTTTATTGCGACACATCACACTTTTGACTAAATAAGATCACAACCCAAACCCATAAGTGTAATTAAATTACAAAATAAACTTAAACAAACGTTTGCTTGGGTTATTTATAAGCATCAAAGCGCTTAGTTATGATCGGATGGACAAAATCGCTTTCAAAATTTGAGGTGTTTGAGGTTTAGAAGCGCTACTCGTCAAAACACTCAAGTGGTATGCTGTTACCATCAAAACAGACCCATATTTTAGATTTTTGTTCTAGGTTTTTACCCATGAGAATCCTAAATATATGGTTACCAAATAAAAAAGGAGTCATCCGTGTCTGAATTCCATTCTGAGATCAGTAAATTATCCCCTGCCCCTATTTGGCAGTTCTTCGATAAGATTTGCTCAATCCCACATCCTTCTAAGCATGAGGAAGAGCTAGCTCAATACATTATTGCTTGGGCAACAGAGCAAGGTTTAAGTGTGCGTCGCGACCCAACGGGTAACGTCTTCATTACTAAACCTGCAACGCCAGGCATGGAAAACAAAAAAGGTGTGGTGCTGCAAGCGCACATCGATATGGTTCCACAAAAGAATGAAGACACGGTTCACGACTTCGCTAAAGATCCTATCCAGCCATACATTGATGGTGAGTGGGTTACAGCAAAAGGCACAACACTTGGCGCTGATAACGGCATGGGCATGGCTTCTTGCCTAGCGGTTCTTGCGTCAAACGAAATCAAGCACGGCCCTATAGAAGTTCTACTCACTGTAGATGAAGAAGCAGGAATGACAGGTGCTTTCGGTCTTGAAGCTGGTTGGTTAGAAGGCGATATCCTTCTTAATACCGATTCAGAGCAAGAAGGTGAAGTATATATGGGTTGTGCTGGCGGTATCGACGGTACAATGACTTTCGACATCACTCGAGATGCTATTCCTGCAGATTTCGTAACGCGCAAACTAACACTTAAAGGCCTTAAAGGCGGTCACTCGGGTTGTGATATCCATACTGGTCGTGCAAACGCAAACAAACTACTTGCCCGTTTCTTAGCGAGTCACGCAAAAAAGCTAGACCTTCGCATCGTAGAGTTCAAAGGTGGTAGCCTTCGTAACGCAATTCCTCGTGAAGGTTTCGTAACGGTTGCAGTTCCTGCTGCAAACCAAGAGGAACTGGCTTCGCTATACAACTACTACACCGAGCTTCTATCAACTGAACTAGGTAACATCGAAGACAGCATCGTAACATTCAACGAAGAAGTCGCCGTTGAAATGGGTACTCTTGCACAAGCAGAACAGACGCGCTTTATCGCAGCACTTAACGCAGCACCAAACGGCGTGATTCGTATGAGTGACGAGATTGAAGGTGTTGTGGAAACATCTCTAAACGTAGGTGTGATCACGACAGAAGAGAATTCAATCACAGTACTTTGCCTGATCCGTTCCCTTATCGACTCAGGTCGCAGCCAAGTAGAAAGCATGCTTCACTCTATTGCTGAACTAGCAGGTGCTAACATCGCGTTCTCTGGTGCTTATCCAGGTTGGAAACCAGACGCAGATTCTGAAATCATGCACATATTCCGCGACATGTACGAAGGCATATACGGTCACAAGCCAAATATCATGGTTATCCATGCTGGTCTTGAGTGTGGTCTATTCAAAGAACCTTACCCAAACATGGATATGGTTTCTTTCGGCCCAACGATCAAATTCCCTCACTCTCCAGACGAGAAAGTGAAGATTGATACCGTTGAGCTATTCTGGAACCAAATGGTTGCACTGCTTGAAGCAATCCCAGAAAAAGCTTAATTCGATAAGCTATGTTTGCTCAATAAATCGTACTTTTCAGTAAACACCGTTTATCCGAGGCAAAATAAAACAGGTACTCAATGAGTACCTGTTTTTGTATCTAATATTTGTTAATCGACTATTTGTGACTAAAGAAGTAATACCAATCACAGTAAGTAAGTGTTCAGAAATAGCGCAGGAAAAAGGCTTGAGAACAAGGCGTGATTTTCTGATAAGTAGTTATTCTACAATCAAAAATCACAACGCAGTTATCGAGATTTTTAACAAGCTAGGGTGACCAGTTATTTACTACGATTGGTATAACTAAGCGCGTGAAGCCGCGTAGCTTTCTAGCTCATCCATTGAAGTTTGTGCCACAACTTCGCCATCGATGAAGTACGTCACCATCTCGCCATCACGAACACCGATTAACGTCGCGCGCTCACCAGATTGGTAAGTAATGTCCATTTGGATCGTGTTTTCATCAATCTGCTGCATTTGACCCTGCTCGATCACATCTGTACTCGTGATAGGACCTATTGGCGCTTCCGTTAGAGACGGGTCAAGTTGGTTATTAATGTCTAGGTAAGTGTCAGTCTTTGTATCAAAGATGTGTGGAGAACCCGTTAGTGGGTTGCTACCAGTCCAGAACTCTAGTGAATTGAATACCAGGTAATCAGCAGCAACCGTTAGACCGTATGCAGGTGCGAGTAGCATGTTCAAACCACCACGAGCGTAACGGTTATCAACAGCCTTAACGTTGAACTTCATTAGGTAACCCGTTACTGCGTTACTACCAACACAGCCAGATAAAGCAACAGATACCACCGCCAGTGCAACGACTTTTGAAATTGTTTTTTTCATTTTGATCTCAATATTTGAATTTGGCCGCCAAAAAATGGCGGTGGATAATACCAACGAACTGAATAACAAATATCAGCGCTAAATCAATGTATTGTCATAAAATTCACAATTTGAAACACCCTTCAATTAGCCAAATAAAAAACTGAAACCAATTCGGAAGCCCCTTCATAAAAAACTTTTGTCGTCACCGTAAAGCGATTGATTCGTACTAAAAATCAACGATTGCTACATTCCGTGTTAACGAATTATCACCATGTTGAGAACAACCTAAATGGCAAGACTAAAACCTAACCAACCATTCGAATTACTTGGTTATACTGTTCAGCCAGGACAGCGAATGGAGATTGAACTGCAAGCAGCTCAGCTTTATACACACTCTCCACTTTCAATCCCGATTGAAATCATTCACGGTCGCCAAGCAGGCCCAACACTGATGGTAAACGCGGCGATCCACGGCGATGAGTTAAATGGTGTTGAGATTGCCCGCCAGTTAACCAATGCTATCGATCCGAAGAAGTTGAAAGGTACCTTAATTGTTGTGCCTATCGTTAACGTGTTCGGCTTCATCCATAAGTCTCGTTACCTACCAGACCGCCGTGACCTAAACCGTTGCTTCCCTGGTAGTGAGAAAGGATCGTTAACATCACGTATCGCTTACACCTTCTTCGAGAATGTTGCGAAGCACTGTGATTTCATCTTAGATTTACACACGGGGGCGATTCACCGTACGAATCTGCCACAGATTCGTGCAAACCTGTCGAACCCAGAAACACTGCGCATCGCAAAAGCGTTTGCAACACCAGTGATCATTGATTCTCCACTGCGTGACGGTTCACTGCGTAGCGAAGCGGAAAAACTTGGTATTCCTGTATTAACTTACGAAGGTGGTGAAGCGTTGCGTTTTGATCCTTTAGCGATCCGTGCCGGTTACCTTGGCGCTCACCAAGTTATGAAAGAAATCGGTATGTTGCGCCCGAACCGTAAGAAGTTGCCAGAGCCAGTATTGAGCAAATCGACCAGTTGGATCCGCGCTGAATCAGACGGGATCTTACGTAATATGGTAGGGCTTGGTGAACAAGTTGAAGCCGGGCAAACTCTGGCTTACATCAGCTCTCCACTGGGTCACCAAGAAGGCCAAGTGATCACAACCAAAGGCGGTATCGTGATTGGTCAGCAAACTCTGCCTTTGGTGAACGAAGGTGATGCTGTGTTCCACATCGCTTACTTCAAGCAAGACGATGAAGAAGTCGGGCAATCAGTAGAAAGCTACATTGAAGAAGTGGCAGAAGATGATTGGCTAACTGCACTGAATAACTGATCAGACAATGCTTAAAAGTTTAAGAGCTCGACGTTAAAAGCGAGAAGCCAAAACAGTGCTCTTAAACACAATAAAACAGAACTCCACAAACTAAAAAGCCCCAATACACTTTTAACTAGAAAGAAAAAAGTTGTATCGGGGCTTTTTTTTCACAAATCCCTTATCTTAAAATTAAGGGATCTATAAATTAGTCATGCACTGAATTACTCAGCGTCTTCTTGCTCTTCTGCACGAGCCTTAGCGCGTGCTTCACGTGTTTGCTCAGCTTTAAGCTCTTTAGTGTGACGTAGTTCGTCACGCTCTTTACGCTGCTCTGATTTACGCTCGTTACGTTCAGCTTGGTTAGCGATGAAAGAGGCTAGCTCTTTCTCTGCCCACTCTTGTGCTAGAGCTTCAGTTTCGAAACCAGACTCACGCTTAGATACTGTAGTGCTGCGAGACGTTACTTGACGAGTAATCTCTGCACACCAACCGTTGCGTTTTTCTGTAAGGCGGATATCAAATTTTTTGTTCTTAGACATGTTCTATTTTTTCCTAAGGGAGATCATTAAGGGATCGGTCAACTTTGATAACTCCATCTAAGTGAGCATCTTTTAACACCATCCCTTGGTAAGCGCGATATTAGAGCACAAATCAATGAATATTGCTGCAAATATTTGCAGCGGATCACACTCCAATGCTGTATAGACTGAAATTAACTTAGCCCGGATGACCATCCACTCGCGGTGTTAGTAACATCATGCCAAATTTCCAAATAAACAGACCGAACGCCAACGTCCATAAGCCTGCACTGAGGTTAACCATCTCAAACAGATAAGCCGGGAAGAAAGTCACACCTAAGCTACGTACGAGCGCTGCTAAAAAAATAGCCGAGAACGCTAACGCCATGCTTGGCCCTTTATAGATAGCACGACCAGTGTGTCCCATTGTCACGCGCGTAATCATCGCTAGAATCAAACCGCTCAAGCCACCAATCGCAAACAAGTGCAGCATGTTGTGGCTCGCGAACGGGTTGTCTAATAAACCACGTAACAGCAAGCTGAGAGGGATACATAAGTAAGCCGCATGCAGCGACCACACCAAGGGCTCAGATAACGTAGTCCAAGGCTTCCAGCGGATAAAGCGCACCAACTGAGTTACCCCTGCAAATACCATCAACTCATTGCCGACTTGAGCAAAGGTCAATGGGAAGAAACTCAGAACAAACAGTCCTATTAAAGGCAAGTTTGCAAGCCATTCCAACCAAACCAAGGGCTGCGCTTTTTCAAAGTCGAAACGACGCGCTGTGAAAAATGGAATCACTCGTCCGCCCATTACAGACAGCAACAACGTAAACCACCACAACATCGCTTGCCATACCGCTGATGATGGGAACGGAGGCATGCCCTTAATGGTCGCGTAGCTCGCAAAGTTTGCCACGATAGCCAGTACAAACAGCGGGACGAAGAATAGATTTTTCCATCCTTTCGACTGCACTACTCGAAAACCAATCTCGTAAGCCGCGAAAATTAAGAACAGCGCTTCAATCGAAGAGATCATCCACAGCGGAGCCGGTGTCCAAAAAAGAATGCGAGGTGCCAACCACAAGCCGACTAGCACGCCTAATCGATAATACTTGGTACCATTGACCCCCGTCCACGTTTGCACCGCAGTCAGAACAAAACCAACCACAATCGCCATAGAAAAACCAAACAGCATTTCATGTACGTGCCACCAAAGCGCGGGTACTTTTAACACTTCAGGCTGACCATTTTGGAACATGACAACCCAAGCCACAATCGCAATCACAGCATATAGGCTGCCTAAAAAGAAGAAAGGTCGGAAGCCTAAACGCAGGTAGACTGGAATCGCGTCTTCTACACTTTTATCTGTGATATTTAACAAACTCGCTCCTAATGCTCAGATAGCGGCTAAGGTATTACCTAAACCAAATTTGGTTTGCATCAAATTCGATGCAATCTGCTGATCACATTGCATTAAACGCGCCAATTCGATAAAGCCCGTAAAAACAGCTACTCACAAGATTCATAGACCAATAAATAAGTCAAAAACACACAACAAAAAGAGTCATAAAGACATATAGATGTATAAATAAAAACTTACTGACTTTTGCGATTGCGACACATATAGTAAGGTTAGACTTAAATGGAAAAACTCAGACAGAGAAAGCGATGTATATTTTTGGTTATGGCAGCTTAATCAACTCATCTTCACGCCAGCTTACCGGTCAGACAGGGCAAGCGATCCCTGCGATTGTTCATGGCTTAATTCGCCATTGGAGCAAGATCGATGACAGCTATGTGTTGTCACCTTTGATCGTCAATCTTGGTGAAGGGCAAGTGAATGGTGTTTTGCTTGAAGTCGATGATGTAGCCTTGGCTGAGTTTGATCGCCGTGAACGTGGCTATCATCGAATCGAGTTAAAAGCCGATCAGATAGAGAGCCAAACTGATTTCAAAACGGATCAATCGATCTGGGTTTACATCAAAGACGATATTACAGCGCCTTGTGAAGACAGCCCTATCGTTCAAACCTATGTCGATACCGTTATGGCAGGATGTTTAGAGGTGTCTGAAAGCTTTGCGGCGCACTTTGTGGAACACACACAAGGTTGGCACCACCCATTAGAAAATGATCGCCACCAGCCAAAATACGGCAACCTTGCTGGCGTTTCTGAGCACCACCACAGTGTGATTGATGGTTTAATACTGAGTGTTCGCAGTTAGCCTTTGAGGGCTTTGGTTATTTTGGATCTTTGAGAACAGGGAAGTCGATGAACTTATAACAAGTAGGCTCACCGACTAAAATAAACCGCTTAAACCACTCGAATACCCGCTGGCATTGCACGTTCTGGCGTCAGCAATACGCTTTCAGATTCATCTTCCGTTTCTGCACATAGCAACATGCACTCAGAAGTGTGCCCTCTCATCTTCGCCTTTGCTAGATTGCACAAAACAACAACCTGCTTACCCATCAACTCTTCTTCTGTGTAGTAAGGGACTAGGCTGGTCACCGTTTGCAGCGTCTTGTCCCCCACATCCACTTGCACGATGTAAAGCTTGTCGGCGTTTTCATGACGCACAACCTCGATGATCTTACCCACACGCATTTCTAACTTAGCAAAGTCGCCATAAGAGACAGTATCCATTTCTCACTTCCTATATTGATTTATTTTCACTCATCAAACAATTTACTAAAATTAAGTAAAATGTAAACATTTACACTAGCATTAAGCCTAATAATTACAAGAGGTAAAGATCTCATTACTGGAAGTAAAATGAGAGTTTCGTTGCCTTGCACTCATTGTCGGTGTTAAATAGATGCAGCAATGTATAGAGGTTAAAAATGGCAACAATTAAAGATGTCGCAAAAGAATCCGGTGTATCCGTCGCAACCGTATCTCGGGTGATCAACAAATCTCCGAAGGCCAGTGCGAGCTCTATTGAGTCGGTAACGAAAGCCATGGCAAAGCTCGGCTATCGCCCGAATGCCAATGCCCGTGCACTCGTAAGCCAAAGCACCAATACCGTCGGTGTATTGGTTGGTGATATTTCCGATCCTTTCTTCGGCACGCTAGTTAAGTCGGTCGACAACGTTGCAAGAGAGAACGGCAAACACATCTTAGTGGGTAATGGTTCTCACAATCGTGAAGAAGAGCAACAAGCGATTGAACTGCTGATCAACAGCCGTTGTGATGCGCTAATCATTCACTCGAAAGGCCTAACTGACGAAGAGCTGATTGCTTACTCTAAAGAAGTAAAAGGCTTAGTGCTGATCAACCGTTACATCGAAGAAATCGCCAATCGCTGTATCTTCCTAGATAACAAAAAAGGCGCCTTCCTCGCGACTGAATACTTAATCCGACATGGTCATAAAAACATTGCGTGTATCGCCTCTTCTTCAAGCATTGAAGATGCCAACGAGCGTGTTGAAGGTTACCAAGCCGCGCTAAAAGAGTATGGTATTGAGTTATCTGAAAGCTATGTTGAACAGGCTCTGCCAACCAGTGACGGTGGCGAATATGCGATGACAAACCTGCTGACTAAGTCACTGCCAATCACTGGTATTGTGGCTTACAACGATTACATGGCGGCGGGGGCTTTGTCTGTACTCGATGAGAACGGAATCCAAGCGCCAGAGAAAATGTCGATCATCGGATTCGATGATGGCTTAATTGCCCGCTATGTTCATCCGAAGCTGACTACGATTCGTTACCCAATTCAAATGATGGCTGAGAAAGCAACACGACTTGCCTTGAATTTAGCCAAAGGTGAAGACACCTCAGCAGAGCCAATGATGTTCTCTCCAACTTTGGTGCGTCGTAATTCGGTAGAGAAAATCTAAGTTCAGGTCACTGACCAAACAGCAAACAAAAAAAGCCCTAACAGAATCGCTTCTGTTAGGGCTTTCCTACCTTACTCTCGTACCCAACAATCACTCCCTTATTAGGTCGTAGATTGCTAAGTGCCACTTTTGTTCATCCCCCCAAGAGCAGCGTAATAAATCACACCGCTCCATTCATAAATCAACAAAAGAACTTGGCATCACCGCTTTGAGCTAGAGCGTACTAGTTTGAAGAATCCCCCGAAAATTCAAACTGGTAGCAGGTACGGTAGTGGTATTCTTGTTCAGGCTGGAGAATACAACTGTCCTGCTTCCACTCTGGGTGGTTAGGAGAGTCAGGTAAGAACTGGGTTTCTAATGCCAAACCTGCGTAATCTTCATAGCTGCCACCACTTCGGTTTGGTGTACCACCAAGCCGGTTTCCGGTGTATAGCTGCATCGCAGGTTTGGTTGAAAATACTTTTAAGGTGACTAACGCATCTGGCGAGGTCACGGTCGCAGCACATTGAGTGCGTTTACAGCCGTCAGCCAATAAGAAAGAGTGATCGTAACCCTTGGCGGCTTTTTGTTGTTCGTCACCTAATAGACGCTCTGAAATCATCATAGGCTGAGTAAAGTCGAAGCTGGTCGATTTCACCGATTTCAAGTTGCCTAATGGAATGCCGACAGAGTTGGTTGGTAAGAACTGAGACGCGTTGATACTCACAATGTGAGACAAGCAATCGTGCCCTGCTTCTGCACCGAGCAGATTGAAGTAGGCATGATTAGTTAGGTTAACTACGGTTGGTTTATCAGTGTTGGCTGTGTAATCGATAGAGACTCGATTATCTTCGGTGATTTCATAACGAACCGACACGTTCAAATTACCCGAAAAACCTTGGTCTCCATCCGCTGACACCAAACTAAACACAACCGATGTTTCAGATTGCTCAGCAATATTCCAGCGACGTTTATCAAAACCATTCGGACCACCGTGTAAGGTATTTCCCGCTTGGTTGGTTTCTAGCTTGTAATTCTTACCATCAATTTTGAAACGACCATTGGCAATGCGGTTGGCGTAACGGCCAACGGTTGTGCCCATATAGCTGGCTTGTTTATCGAAGTTCTCCATTGAGTTAACACCCAACAAAACTTCTCTTTTATTTCCCTTTACTGGCAGGATACAGCTCAACCATGTTGCACCAATATCCATGAATGTCACTTCCATACCGTGTGCATTCGACAGCGTGACAAGCTGAGCAGGTTGGCCATCATAGGCTGCAGTTTCTGTCATGGATTGATGCAGGTTCTGCGCTTGTGTCATTCTAAATTCCTTCTACTGCCAGTAAAAAGCCTCTACGTTGAGGTAAAGGCTTTAGTATTTGGCCTACCATGATCTTTTTACTTGGTAAGCGCTATCTTAAGTCTCGAAGCAGTTAGATTACTTCAATTAGGCTGGCGCCGTCTTTCGCTTGGCACACATAAATTGATTCTTTTAGACCCGTCGCTGCTTGATATTTCTGCTCAACGGTTGTTTTAATTTTATCAACTAAAGCAGGCGGAACCAATGCCACGATACAACCACCAAAGCCACCGCCCGTCATACGCACGCCGCCTTGATCGCCAATCACTTCTTTAACCATATCCACTAGCGTATCGATCTCTTTGACTGTGATTTCAAAATCATCACGCATTGATGCATGCGATTCTGCCATCAACTCACCTATGCGCTTCATGTCATGAGTACGCAGAGCTTGAGCCGCTTCAACGGTGCGGTCATTTTCGGTAATCACGTGACGAGCGCGCTTAGCAACCATCTCATCCAGCTCAGACTCTTTCGCTTTGAATTGCTCAATCGTTACATCACGCAGTGCAGGCACACCGAACAGACGAGCCGCTTCTTCACACTGCTCACGACGCGTGTTGTATTCACTGTCGACCAAGCCACGTTTCTTGTTTGAATTGATGATCACCACCGCCATGTCTTCTGGCATTGAAACCGCTTGAGTTTCTAAGCTACGGCAATCCAAAAGCATCGCGTGATTCGCAAGGCCTTCTGCCGAGATCATTTGATCCATGATGCCGCAGTTACAGCCTACAAATTCGTTTTCCGCTTGCTGACCATTTAGCGCAACTTCAGCCTGACTTATCTCTAAGTTGTAAAGTACCTTAAATGTCTGTCCAATGACCACTTCCAGAGCCGCAGAAGAACTTAAACCGGCACCTTGAGGCACGTTGCCGGCTACAGAAATATCCGCACCTTTAAACTCATAGCCACGACCAATTAAGCACTTCACCACGCCACGAATATAGTTCGCCCACATCTTGTCTTGTTGGAAGGTAATCTCTTGCGTGATATCGAATTCGTCTACCGCATTATCGTAGTCGACAGACACCACACGCACCATGTTGTCATCGCGCTTTGCTGCTGCGACAACGGTTTGGTAGTTAATGGCACACGGTAGAACAAAACCATCATTGTAGTCAGTGTGTTCACCAATCAGGTTCACACGACCAGGCGCTTGAACGATGTAAGTCGCTTGGTAACCAAGGACTTGCTCAAAAGATGCTTTCACGTTTTGGATTAGATCAGACATAAGTAAACTCTCTGCTTAAACTCTTTGTTCAATTGTGGTCCCTTCATGGCACCACTTTAATTCTATGAGATTCTCTATCTCGTTTGTTATTTACGAAGCAGGTATCACTGCTCTTTGTAGTGAACATCACTCAAATCGCGAAGACGTTGCGCCGCTTGTTCTGCGGTCAAATCGCGTTGCGATTCCGCCAACATTTCGTAGCCCACCATGAACTTACGAACAGATGCGCTGCGTAGTAGTGGCGGGTAGAAAAGCGCGTGCAGTTGCCAATGGTCGATGTCGGTGCCTTCTTCAAAGAACGGCGCATAGTGCCAACCCATCGAGTATGGGAATGAGCATTGGAACAAATTGTCGTAGCGGCTGGTCAGCTTCTTAATTGCAAGTGCCAAATCATCACGTTGTTCATCAGTCAGTTCACTCATACGACGAATATGTGTTTTTGGCAGCAACATGGTTTCGAATGGCCACGCCGCCCAGTAAGGTACGACAGCAATCCAATGTTCCGTTTCAACCACAGTGCGTGAGCCGTCTTTCATTTCAGCTTCAACGTAATCCACTAATAGGTTTGTGCCCTGTTGCTCAAAATATTCTTTTAGAAGCTTTTCTTTACGTTCAATCTCGTTTGGCAGAAAGCTGTTCGCCCAAATTTGACCGTGTGGGTGAGGCTGAGAACAGCCCATTGTCTCGCCTTTGTTTTCAAACGCTTGAACCCATAGGTAATCTTTACCTAGCTCTTCAATCTGCTCGTTCCAGGTATCGATCACGCCGCGGATTTTGTTCACCGGTAACTCTGGCAACGTTTTGCTGTGGTCTGGAGAGAAACAGATAACGCGGCTCAACCCACGAACACCTTGAGTCTTAAATAGAGGGTTGTCAGACTCTGGAGCGTCAGGCGAATCAGGCATCAACGCCGCGAAATCATTACTGAACACATAAGTACCGTCGTAATCTGGGTTTTGATCACCCGAGATACGTGTGTTGGTCGGGCACAAGAAACACTCTTTCTCGTACTCAGGAAGTTGTTCAGTCGATGGCTTCTCGTCTTGACCACTCCACGGGCGTTTAGCACGGTGCGGTGATACTAAGATCCACTGACCCGTTAGTGGGTTATAACGACGATGCGGGTGGTCTACTGGGTTAAATTCAACTTTTGACATACTTACATTGCTCTTAATTTTTGTGTCTTGGTCAATTCACCAAGACGAATAATTCTTCTACAAGGAGATTCAAAATATCTCTTCATCTGCATTCACCAATAAAATTGGAATTACATCCAACAACGCTGCGACTTCAATTACACAGACTAGTAGCCGTTCGGGTTATTCGACTGCCACTTCCACGTATCCGCCGTCATTTCCATCACACTGCGTGTCGCCTTCCAACCCAGTTCACGCTCTGCTTTTTCAGTGCTTGCCCAACATTCGGCAATATCACCAGCACGGCGCGGGCAAAGTTCATAAGGAACAGGCTTGCCCGATGCTTCAGCAAAAGCTTCAACCATCTCAAGTACACTCGATCCTTTACCTGTACCTAGGTTGTAAATGTGCAAACCCGCTTTCTCGCCCACGGCTTTTAATGCTGCTACGTGGCCGTCAGCCAAATCCATTACGTGGATGTAGTCACGCACACCTGTTCCATCTGGTGTTGGGTAATCGTTTCCAAAGATAGAAAGCTTCTCTCTTCGGCCTACAGCAACCTGTGCGATGAACGGCATTAGGTTGTTTGGAATGCCTTGCGGGTCTTCACCCATGGTGCCTGACGGATGTGCGCCAACAGGGTTAAAGTAGCGCAGTAAAGTGACGCTCCAGTCGTTTTCCGCGTTGAACAGATCGCTTAAGCACTCTTCCGCCATATATTTGCTGCGTCCATAAGGGTTAGTTGTCGCGCCAGTTGGTGAAGTTTCAGTAATAGGTACAACTTCAGGGTCACCGTAAACGGTAGCCGAAGAACTAAATACGATGCTTTTCACGCCCGCTTTCTTCATGCTACGCGCTAGGACCAGAGAACCATTGACGTTGTTATCGTAGTACTCCAAAGGCTTAGCAACTGATTCTCCTACCGCTTTTAGGCCAGCAAAATGAATCACCGCTTGAATGTCATGCTTGGCAAACACGCTATCTAGGAAAGATTCATCACGAATATCTCCAAGGTAAAATGTTGGTGTTTGACCGGTTAGCGCATTGATTCGCTCCAGTACGAGTTCTTTGCTGTTGCAAAGGTTGTCTACAATGATTGGCTCTATGCCCGCTTGCATCATTTGAATGCATGTATGACTTCCGATGTAACCCATGCCGCCCGTAACCAGTACTTTCACAATCAACCTCTCTTTGTCGTCATTCGTGGGCTAACTCGAACTGACATTCAGCTCAGTAGCACCGTATGTCAGAAATAGTAGCAGCCATTTTGACTATAATTCTGTGATCAAAATCACGGAGTGTAAACGTTTACACAAATCGCATCATTGGTACTGACATGACATAGAGAGAACGTATAGCTGTTAACTTCTAATTCATTGAATTTTAATAAGATAATTATAGGTAGTTAGATTTGAGACATCACAGATGTGTTGAGCATTTATTTTACTAAAAGTTAATGCATTGGCTTTCAGTTTGATTACAATAGGTCTGTAGAATTAAGAGGTGCATTGCTTTTTTTACTAAAGACGAATTTCAAAGCAGCGCAATGTTCCAAGAACAGGAAGTGAGTATGGCAACGTTAAAAGATATCGCGACTGAAGCAAATGTTTCATTAGCTACCGTTTCCCGGGTTCTCAATGAAGATCCAACATTAAGCGTCAAGGAAGAGACCAAGAGGCGGATCTTTGAAATTGCCGAGAAATTGGAATACAAAACCAGCAGCTCACGTAAATCTGTTAGCGGTAAAAAACAGATCCACCACTTCCTTGCTCTGTACAACTACAAGCAAGAAGCGGAAGTTAACGACCCTTACTACCTATCCATTCGTCATGGTATTGAAACTCAATGCGAAAAAATGGAAGTTGGACTAACTAATTGTTATGAAAGAAAAATACAAGTTAACTCTAGCAATATTACCGGTATTTTATTAGTCGGTAGAATGACACAAGAAGTTATCGAGCAAGCAAAAAAGCTCACCGATAATATTTGCTACGTCGACTTTACGGATCACTCAGAACCTTATGATTCTGTCGATATCGACCTTGCTCGTATCAGCAAAGAGATCACCAACTTCTTCATTAACCAAGGTTATCAACGGATTGGTTTCATTGGTGGACAAGACGACATTAACACCTCTGATATTCGCGAAGTGGCTTTTGCTGAATACGGTGGCCTCAAAAATGTTGTCAGTGAGCAAGACATCTACCGTGGTGACTTCTCTAGCTCGTCGGGCTACGACCTAACGAAGAAAATGCTAGAGAGCGGCAATTACCCGAAAGCCATGTTTATTGCATCAGATTCCATCGCTATTGGCGTTTTACGAGCGATTCATGAGCACGGATTGCGCATTCCTGAAGACATTGCGCTGATCAGTGTAAACGACATCCCAACCGCTAAATTTACCTTCCCAAGTTTATCAACCGTTCGTATTCACTCTGAACTGATGGGAATTCAAGGTGTTAACCTTCTGGTTGAAAAAGTACGCGACGGCCGAACCATCCCATTACGCGTCTATGTACCAAGCAAATTAAAGCTGCGCGACACGACAAAATAGTTAAAATATCAAATAGATAAACTAAGGCTACCTTTGTTGAAGGTGGCCTTTTTTGTGCCCATCACATACGCCTATATACACATACCTGCCTCTTTAGTCTGCTTCATAAAACAGCCAATAGCATTCTTTTAAGTGGATCACGCAGCACTGTAAAAAGACCATAAAAAACGTGATGGAGTTAAAGCAAAACGTTTTCACCAACCTCATTTAGTAAAAGTTTTACTAACAATTACCTCAGTCCAAAAATACTCGTATTCACTACGACCCAATTACGCATAAGAACGTCGGTCAGCAAATTGCATTCAGACCGAGAGAGAGGCAACGTGAATTACTCACCTCTAATACCGCCTTCAGGTTTGGGTCTTAGCGTTAAGCTGAGGCCCATTTTTATATCCGCAGAAATAGTTTTTGGCCTACTATGATCCTTTGACTCCATTTGCTGTACTTTAACCATTTTCAACACAACAAAAACGCACCTGATAACGGCAATACCCATTCAATAGCTTGATATAGATCTGTTGCGTTAGCTCGAGTTTTAACTTAGAGCTTGTGTCTGATCGGCATAGTCAGAAACAAAAAACCGAAAGTAGAAACTTTCGGCTTTTGAATAATATTGGGTAATCAGGTCAATAGATTTAATATATCAACTTATTAAAGTCGTCGCCTATTAATCGCAATTTATTTCATCCCAGAACCAGTTCGATTGAATAGGGCTTTCCCATACGCCAGGGCCGTTTTTCGCCACGAAGCACTTACCGTTATGTGTCACCTTGTCGCCATTACTCACTTGGCTCACGCCCGCTTCCCATGTGATAAACACCGATGGATCGACGATAATCGGTGGCTCAGTCACTGGCGGTTCAACAGGGCTTGGGTCTACCGGATCAGGATCGACAGGTGTAGGCTCACCGGCAACTAATTTCCAAGGGCCGCCATTGGCAGGGTCATCCCCTTGTGTCCACCATTTCGCTTCGTAGGTTGCGCCGTTGTGAGTGACTTGGTCACCCGCATTGTAAACCTTGGTCGCACTCCAACCATTACCACCCGGATCAGTACCAGGGTCTACCGGATCAAGCTTATCGACCACTTTCACTTCAGGCCAGCTCGCGTGAGAACCGTAGAAGTTGGTCACACACTTCTCGTAATCGCCAGCCACCAGCGCGGAATATGCCGTTTGGAAACCAACAAGCTCACATTCAAATGAGTAGCCTTCTGGGCGGTCTGCGTAGTATTTCCAGTTACCATCCCAGTTAGTGTATAGCACGTCAGTGGCACCGTTGAGGTTTAAGCTTCCGTAAGGCGTTTGCTGCCAACACGTGTTCTGCTCGTCCACTTCTACAGGAATTTCATAGTGCGCCGCTAGGCCTTCCCAGTAACGAATTCGGTTAACGGGTTGACCTTTGTCTTTATTCTGCTCACCACACTCAATTCCACCATTGATCACGTTGATAGTAGTACCAAAGCCATAACCAATACCGGCATCCAATTCACGTTGCGAGGGTGTCCATGTACGGTCGATCACGTGCAACATTGCAGGTTTAGGTGCTTGAGGAGTAAGGAAGAACCAAATAGCAGAAGCTAGGTTTAACCAAGAGTCAGCAACTAAGGCCGGATTATTCAATAGAACCGTCGCATCACCATCGAACATCACTTCCGAGAACGCACCGTAGTTAAAATGGTAAGAAAGCTGTTTAGCACCACGTCCGAAATAGCCCTGCCCTGTGGCACAAGGCCAACGTTCATTTTGCCAATCGTTCTGGCCACAACCTGTGGTGTAGCCTTCTTGCCCTTCAGACCACCCCATTTCACGAACATGTACCAGCGCTTGCTGCCACTCTTCTAGAGCTAATGGGTTATCAGAAGTGTTGTCGATTGCGATGTGACCGCCCGTCTCTTGAGAGAAGTGAGCAAAAGCGGTGATGATGGATTTCTTACAGATGGCATCAGAATCTCGCCCATCAGTGTACTCTCCACAGAAGGCTGGGAATTTACCAATCGCGCGCAAGAAACGAGTATAAGTGTATTCTGGTGCCGCCATCTGAGTGAGAAAGTTCCATTCAGATTGAGGAAATACACGCTCAACACGCTTTACGTTTTCAGGGTTAGAAGGCGAACCGGGTTCAATCGCTTCAACGATGGTATTAGAACGAGTTTGAAGGGCCTGTGACCAGATCGCATACATAGGGTCGGAGGTTTTCACCTGTTCAGCAGCTTGTAATGCCGACTTCTCAACAAGGTAACCATTCGGGTTTTGCGGATCAGGTTGGATGTTCAAAAACGCATGGCTTTGGGCTGCTAATGTACAGCCAAGTATTGCCGCCAAATATTTAATTTTTAACATGGTGGATTCTCTTATCTGTCCTTAATAAGTCCATCAAAGAGTATGCGTCACATGTGAAATGGCCTAGCTGGTGTGGTATGAATTTATAAAAATTGCGAGTGATATTTTTATGTATAGTCCAACACAACAAAGCGTCTCATTGTTTCTTGAGGCGATGTCTAATTTTCGACTAGTTTGGCTCCTAACCGTTCGATATGACTCTTTAATACCTGAATAAGAAAGAAAAAAGCCCCGAACAGAGTTCGAGGCTTTTAAGATTTCAATCAACGTTGGCTAATTCTCTAAGAGATTATTCCCACTCGATAGTTGCTGGTGGCTTACCAGAAATATCGTAAACAACACGTGAAATGCCGTTAACTTCGTTGATAATACGATTAGAGACTTTACCTAGGAAGTCGTATGGCAGGTGTGCCCAATGAGCCGTCATGAAATCGATAGTTTCTACAGCACGTAGAGATACAACCCAATCGTACTTACGGCCATCGCCCATTACGCCAACTGAACGCACTGGTAGGAACACCGTGAATGCTTGAGATACTTTGTGATAAAGGTCAGCAGCGTGAAGTTCTTCAATGAAGATAGCATCAGCACGACGCAGCAGATCACAGTACTCTTTCTTGATTTCACCAAGAACACGAACACCTAGACCAGGACCTGGGAATGGGTGGCGGTAAAGCATGTTGTATGGAAGACCAAGTTCTAGGCCGATCTTACGTACTTCATCTTTAAACAGCTCACGTAGAGGCTCAACAAGGCCCATTTCCATATCATCAGGAAGACCACCAACGTTGTGGTGAGATTTGATTACGTGTGCTTTACCCGTCTTAGAAGCAGCAGACTCGATTACGTCTGGGTAGATAGTACCCTGAGCAAGCCATTTAGCATTCTTAAGTTTCTTAGACTCTTCATCGAAGATATCTACGAATACGTGACCGATGATCTTACGCTTAGCTTCCGGTTCAGCTTCACCTTCTAACGCATTAAGGAAACGATCTTCAGCATCTACTTTGATGATGTTTAGGCCAAACTTGTTACCAAACATATCCATAACTTGCTCTGCTTCGTTCAAACGAAGAAGGCCATTATCTACAAATACACAAGTTAGTTTGTCACCGATTGCACGGTGAGCAAGCATTGCAACTACAGATGAATCAACGCCACCAGAAAGGCCAAGGATAACTTCATCATCACCTACTTGCTCTTTAATACGAGCAACCGCATCTTCGATGATGGATTCAGAAGTCCATAAACGCTCACAGCCGCAAACGTTAAGAACAAAGTTCTCAAGCATTTTAAGACCATTCTTAGTGTGCGTTACTTCAGGATGGAATTGCACGCCATAGTACTTCTTCTCTTCATTTGCCATCGCAGCATATGGGCAAGTGTCTGTTGCTGCGATCTTTATGAAATCAGCAGGAATCTCAACCACTTTGTCGCCGTGGCTCATCCAAACATCTTGCGTCGCTTCAAGGTTAGCAAATAATGCTGAATCACCCGTAACCTGAACCGCGGCGTAGCCGAATTCACGCTCGTTAGAACCGGCGACTTTACCACCAAGCTGTTCTGCCATGGTTTGCATGCCGTAGCACACACCAAATACAGGAACACCTGAATCAAATACGTACTGAGGTGCGCGCGGAGAGTTCTCTTCCGTCACACTTTCAGGTCCACCAGATAGGATGATACCGTCTGGATTGAATTCACGAATATCCGCTTCTTCTACATCCCAGCTCCAAAGTTCACAGTAAACACCGATCTCACGAATACGACGAGCAACTAGCTGTGTGTATTGAGAACCGAAATCCAGAATTAGAATACGTTGGTCATGAATATTTTTAGTCATTGTAAGCAGTCTTATTGGCTATGTGATAAAACGGAAGCGAGTTTACTCACCTCTGATTAACTCTTCAAGAAATAAAGCAAACGTTTTCGTTGGTTATCTGTAAGACGATGTTTTGTGAGAACCACTCTCTAAACAAAACAGGCTTTAGATAAAATAATGTGCCGACTAACTCGGCACATTATTCAAACGTTTGGACGTATTATTAACCTAAACGGTAGTTAGGTGCTTCTTCCGTGATTTGAACATCGTGTACGTGAGATTCTTTCATGCCTGCACCAGAGATACGAACAAACTCAGCTTTAGTACGCATGTCTTCAACAGTTGCAGAACCCGTTAAGCCCATGCTTGAGCGTAGACCACCCATCTGTTGGTGAACGATCTCTTTTAGACGACCTTTGTATGCGATACGACCTTCAATACCTTCTGGAACAAGCTTGTCTGCGGCGTTGTCAGATTGGAAGTAACGGTCAGAAGAACCTTGAGACATAGCGCCAAGAGAACCCATACCACGGTAAGACTTGTAAGAACGACCGTTGTAAAGGATAACTTCACCCGGTGCTTCTTCAGTACCAGCGAACATTGAACCGACCATCACACAAGATGCGCCAGCAACGATAGCTTTACAGATATCACCAGAGAAGCGGATACCGCCATCTGCGATTACTGGAATACCGTATTCGTTTGCCACTTCAGCAGCGTCTGCAATTGCTGTTACTTGAGGAACACCAACACCAGTAACGATACGAGTCGTACAGATTGAACCAGGGCCGATACCTACTTTAACCGCACTAACACCTGCTTCGATAAGAGCACGAGCACCAGCGCCAGTTGCTACGTTACCACCGATGATTTGTAGATCAGGATATGCAGCGCGAGTTTCGCGGATACGGTTAAGTACACCTTCAGAGTGACCATGTGAAGAGTCGATGAGTAGAACGTCTACGCCAGCTTCAACTAGAGCAGCAACGCGCTCTTCGTTACCAGCACCAGCACCAACAGCTGCACCTACACGTAGGCTGCCGCGCTCATCTTTACAAGCGTTTGGTTTACGTTCTGCTTTATGGAAATCTTTTGCTGTGATCATTCCTGTTAGTTGGAAGTCATCATTTACAACAAGTACTTTTTCAACACGTGCTTCGTGCATTTTCTCTTGAACTTCTTCACGAGTTGCACCTTCTTTAACAGAAGCAAGGCGAGCTTTAGGCGTCATTACTACATCAACTTTCTTAGAAAGGTCAGTAACAAAGCGAACGTCACGGCCAGTAATAATACCAACAAGTTCGTTTGTTTCAGTAACAACTGGGAAACCGGCAAAGCCGTGTTTTTGGGTAAGGGCTACAACATCAGCGATTGTCGCGTCAGGGTTTACAGTAACAGGGTGAGAAACCACACCTGCTTCGTAAATTTTAACCTGGCGAACCATTTCAGCTTGCTGTTCAATAGACATGTTCTTATGAATGAAGCCGATTCCGCCTTCTTGTGCCAGTGCAATCGCTAGGCGAGCTTCTGTCACAGTATCCATCGATGCAGAGATCATTGGGATGTTTAGGGAAATATTCTTCGTCAGCTGAGTGCGAAGATCAGCTGTATTAGGGAGAACGGTGGAGTGTGCTGGCACTAGCAGTACGTCGTCGAATGTCAGCGCTTCTTTGGCAATTCTTAGCATTTGCAATATCTCACAATAATAGGAGTAAAAAGAAACAATCCAATCTCATCGTTTCGCCTAATGAGGGCAGCCAATTAAGGAAAATTCAACTGCATTTGGATTAGATATTGCGGACGGATTATACGGCCAACGAAATCGCTTGGCTACACATTTTTGTATTTTTAATTTGCATTTACCCCCTTGCTATGTATTATATTGCCGCTATCTTCCATACTCACGCCCTGTGAGATTCCAAGAAAGACCTTCCTTCAAGGAAAGATAGTGCTCCTATGACTAATCCAAACATCTTTACTGTTTCTCGCCTCAACTCAGAGGTTCGTCTCCTATTAGAAAACGAAATGGGAATAGTCTGGCTCGTTGGTGAAATCTCAAACTTCTCTGCACCTGTCTCTGGTCACTGGTACCTCACGCTTAAAGACTCTCGCGCTCAAGTTAAGTGCGCTATGTTTCGTGGCAATAACCGTCGTGTGACTTTTAAGCCTCAGAACGGTAATCAAGTTTTAGTCAAAGCACGTCTGTCTCTTTATGAGCCGCGTGGTGACTATCAGCTAATCATCGAAAGCATGCAGCCAGAAGGTGATGGTAAGCTTCAGCAAGAGTTTGAAAAACTGAAGATAGATTTGGCATCTGAAGGCTTATTTGCTCAATCGAGTAAGCAGACTTTGCCAGAGCATCCTAAATGTGTAGGTATCATTACTTCCAAAACGGGCGCAGCACTGTTTGATATTCTCGATGTGTTGAAAAGACGCGATCCTTCATTGCCAGTGGTCATTTATCCAACGATGGTTCAAGGTGAAGAAGCCGCGATTCAAATCGCCCAAGCGATTGGACGAGCTAACGAACGCAATGAATGTGACGTATTAATTGTAGGTCGTGGCGGTGGCTCGTTAGAAGACTTATGGTGTTTCAATAACGAGATAGTAGCTCGCACGATTAAGGCAAGTCAGATCCCAATCATCAGTGCTGTTGGCCACGAAATCGATGTCACTATAGCTGATTTCGTCGCAGATATGCGTGCACCAACGCCGTCAGCGGCAGCCGAACTGGTTAGCCGTGATAACAGCCATAAAGAACAAACTTTCGCGTCTAAACGTGCTCGCTTGGTCAGTGCGATTCGTCATGTGTTAATCAAACAAGCGCAATCAACTCAAACGTTGAAATACCGCTTAGAGAAACAGCACCCGAGCTACCAGCTACAAAAGCAAAGTCAGCAACTTGATGACTTAGACATGCGCTTACGTCGTGGTATGACCCAATACTTAAAGCAACATGCACAAGATATTGAACGTAAACAGCATCAGCTTCAGTTGAACTCACCAGTGAAACGCCTTGGTGTACAGAAGTTACATTTACAGCGTTCTGAGCAAAAGCTTCTGGATGCGATGGATAAGACGTTACTAACGACTCGCCACCAGCTCGCTATGGCTGCAGAGAAGTTAGAGACAGTGAGCCCACTGGCAACCTTGAAGCGAGGCTACAGCATTACCCATTCAACATCAGGCAATACCGTGTCATCAATTAATGATGTCGAACTAGGTGAAGTGATCACTACTCAAGTTGAAGATGGTGTAATTGAGTCACAAGTGACAACAAGAGTCGCGAAGAGCGAGCTTTAGATTCGACTCGAACGTTAAAGCCCTATCGATAATCGACAGGGCTTTTTTCTGTCTAATAGCTTAGAAAGAAAACGAACGGATTTAAACTCTACTCCCTATTCATGATTCACGACTCAGTCGTAGAATGCTCCTTCATGGTGAGCATACCTTCCGTCACAATAAAGTTGATGATGAAATCTAAACCTTGGCTCTCTTTTAGGTTGGTGAACACGTATGGCTTGGTTGGTCGCATGCGTTGAGTGTCTTGCTCCATCACCTCAAGTGACGCACCCACATATGGTGCTAAATCGATCTTGTTGATGACTAGCAGATCAGAACGCGTAATACCCGGCCCGCCTTTACGTGGGATCTTCTCCCCTTCCGCCACATCGATTACATAGATAGTAAGGTCGGCTAACTCAGGGCTGAACGTGGCACTGAGGTTGTCACCACCGCTTTCGACGAATACCACATCGAGGTTCTTGTGTAACTTAGCCAGCTCTTCTACTGCCGCGAGGTTCATCGAGGCATCTTCACGGATCGCCGTATGCGGACAGCCACCCGTTTCTACACCAATGATCCGATTTGGTTCCAGCGCTTCTGCTCGCGTGAGTATCTTTGCGTCTTCTTGGGTGTAGATATCATTGGTTACTACGGCAATGTTGAGCTTGTCTCTAATCGCCTTACATAGCACCTCTAACAATGCTGTTTTACCCGACCCTACCGGGCCGCCAATACCAATTCGAAGTGGTTGCTTATAACTTTCCATTGTCTACTTCCTTATATTCTTTTTACTACATCGTTTGCGCTGACCGCTACGAACGAAATAGTCTCGTGTATTGTGTTTCGTGCAGTGAACTTGCTAATGCCATTGATGGCGAAAAGCTACCTATCATCCAATCTTCTATCGAGCGTGCCTTTTCGATCACCTCAGGAAAGGTGTTGGTGATATTAATCAGTGCCAACTGCCCGTCGGTTTGACCTAAAGGCACCAACTTGACGCCTGCGGTAACGATATTTTCAAGCCAGCTCCATAAGTAACCTTGCTTGAGGCTTTCTAAATCAATACCCCAATGCTGGGCCGCCATACACATGCCCAACAATTGGTTTGGATGACTATCAACAGAATCTACCAGCGAAATATCGATATCTAAGCGCTTCAACAAGGTATTCAAGGCATGTCCACGTTGCTTCTCTTCCGCTCGCAATTCACTGGTTTCACGGCTTGAATACAAGTAGTTACACCAATGCTCAATCTCATCGAGGTCACCTTTTTCTAGCGCGTGATAAAGGCGCTCTAAGATAGGTAACTCCAAGGTCGCGACACTAGAGCTGACAATGGTATTAAGCCACTGTTCCATGCTATCGCGATTAGTCACCCACCCCGCCTCAACCGCCAGCTCTAGCCCTTGCGAATAAGTGAAGCCACCAATCGGCAACGACGGACTGATCAATTGGAACAGACGATAAATTGCGACATTTTCTGTTGTGGTCATACTCTTGTTCTTTGTCCTCTAGAATCGAAAAGTTCGAGAGCTTACGCACCTAACAGTAATAGTGCGCTTGCTGAAGCCACGCCGACCGACATCCATTTAGAGTAAACCGCGCGGCCAACAAACGTACCGATAACCATTAATGCCAAAGCAGTGATGCTCATACCCGTTGCAAATTGAGTCAGGTTGCTCGCGGCTTCAACGCCGTGTGCGTAACCATGGAAAAACAGCATTGCAATCGAAGCGACTAACACGCTGTTTACACGCTTGGTGGATGGTGAGAATACGTGCCATAAACATAGGCTGACGACGAACAGAGAAGCGATGATTGCCGGTTCAACTATTACAGAGAAACCTAGGGCTTGGCCTGCGATAAGCCCCACGACCAATGAAGCTAATCCGCCGCCAATCAGAGCGGCTTTTATCTTGGTTGAAAATGACAGTGCGCCAATTAATAGACCAAAAGCGATCAGCATGATCAGGTGATCCATACCTGTCACAGGATGAGTTAAGCCAGACATAAATGAGTGAGATTCATGAACCGAGTGAGATCCATGACCTGGGTGAGCGAAAGCCAATGTTGATGTTGTTAGAGAAGCTATTGTGAAAGTACATAAGCCAGCAGCTGTTTTAAAGTTCATCGCGTCTTCCTTGCTTTATACCAATCGTAGTAAATAATTGCTCACCCTAGCTTGCTAAAACGCTCGATAACTGCGTTATAATTTTTGATTGTAGAATAACTACTTATCGAAAAATTATGCCTTGTTCTCAAGCCTTTTTTCTGCGCTATTGTTGATCACTTACTTACTGTGATTGGTATTATTGTTATTAATATCGTGGTTGTATCTATAAATGGGTGAGTCTCAAATGACTCGATTAATGATGGTGATGATGTCCACCTGAGCGACCGCCATAAGCGCCACCTTCAGGTTCAAAGGGTTGTTTCTCGGTGGTCACCTTTGCGCCTAAACCTTCAACCATTTCATCTAAAACATGGTCGTGTTGGTAACGAACCCAACCCGCTTCCACTTGCAGCGGAACATGACGGTTGCCAAGGTGATACGCCACTCGCGTTAGCAAGTGTGGGTCTTCACAGTAAACGGTTGAAACGGTTTCCGGTGCCGCTTTCACTTCTACGACTAAACCACATTCACTTGAGAGTTGTTCGCCACCACGCAAGATATGACCTCGTGGTAGAAACAGGCCGGCATTGCGCCCGTCATCTAGCATCACCTTAAGGCGGCTTTTGATGCGGCTATCGATCGGCAGGCTCAAATAGCCGTCCGGTGCATTTTGTATTTGAGTATTCAGTTGAGTCAGTTCAATCATGCTCTTACCTCAATCTCCTTGTGAGATTTATAACGTTCAAAATAGGGTCACTAAAATAAGATTCTTTAGTCAAAGGCTTAGAATAGAAAGTACCGCTGAGCCATTGGCAGCTCTTCAGCAGGCTCACACGTCAGCAATTCACCATCGGCGCGCACTTGATACGTCTGAGAGTCGACCTCAATCTTCGGCATCCAATCATTGAGCTTCATGTCGGATTTGCTGATATTTCGGCAATTGCTGACAACACCAATCAAACTCTGCAAACCCAATTTCTTATCGATGTTCTGCGCTTTGGCTTCTTTAGAGACAAACAACATCGATGTGTTCTGACACGCCTTGCCGTAGCTACCAAACATAGAGCGGTAGTGAACTGGCTGAGGGGTTGGGATTGAAGCGTTTGGGTCACCCATCGGCGCCATGGCGATCATGCCGCCTTTCAAAATTACGCTTGGTTTCACGCCAAAAAAGGCTGGCTTCCATAGAACTAGGTCAGCTAATTTCCCGGCTTCGATCGAACCGATTTCATGAGACATACCATGAGTGATCGCAGGGTTGATGGTGTACTTAGCGACATAACGTCTTAAACGGAAGTTATCGCTGTAGTCTGAATCTTCTTTTAGGCTGCCACGCTGCACTTTCATCTTGTGTGCGGTTTGCCAAGTACGTGTTACCACCTCGCCTACGCGCCCCATCGCTTGTGAATCAGAAGCGATCATTGAGAACGCGCCCAAATCATGAAGAATATCTTCAGCGGCAATAGTTTCACGGCGGATACGTGACTCGGCGAACGCGACATCTTCAGCAATTGACGGTGAAAGGTGATGACAGACCATCAACATATCTAAATGCTCATCGACCGTATTGACCGTATAAGGTCGCGTTGGGTTGGTTGAGGAAGGCAGAACGTTCGGCTCACCTGCGGCGCGAATAATATCGGGAGCATGACCACCACCGGCACCTTCGGTGTGATAAGTATGAATCACACGATCACCGATTGCGCCAAGTGTCGATTCAACAAAACCAGATTCGTTCAGAGTGTCGGTATGAATCGCGACTTGTACGTCCATCTCGTCAGCAACGCTCAAACAGGTATCGATTGAAGCGGGAGTGGTTCCCCAATCTTCGTGCAACTTCAAACCCACTGCGCCTGCCGCTACTTGTTCACGCAATGCTTCTGGCTGACTGGCATTGCCTTTGCCTAACAAGCCAAAGTTCATCGGGAATTGATCGAGTGACTCTAGCATGCGGTGCATGTTCCAAGGCCCCGGCGTACATGTGGTCGCGTTGGTGCCGGTGTTTGGCCCTGTGCCTCCGCCAATCATGGTTGTCACACCTGACGCCAATGCCTCTTCAATTTGTTGTGGGCAGATAAAGTGGATGTGTGAATCAATGCCACCAGCCGTCAAAATTGAACCTTCACCTGCTAAAATTTCCGTGCCCGGACCAATCACAATATCAACGCCTGGTTGAACATCTGGGTTGCCCGCTTTGCCCAATGCCTGAACTCGACCATCTTTGATGGCGACATCGGCTTTTACGATTCCCCAGTAGTCCAACACAATCGCGTTAGTGATCACCAAGTCAGGTGTTTCAGCACTTGGACGTTGGCTTTGCCCTTGTCCATCACGAATGACTTTACCGCCGCCGAACTTCACTTCGTCGCCGTATACCGTGTAATCCTTTTCAACTTCTAGCCATAAATCGGTGTCAGCAAGACGCACTCGGTCTCCGATTGTTGGCCCAAACATTTCGGCGTAAGCCTGTTTGGATATCGTCGCCATGTTCAATCCTTTGTTGTTTTTATTGTTTCCGTGAGAGCACTTAGAGCTTGCCCATCACCTTTCCTTGGAAGCCGTAAATTTCTAACTTACCAGCGTAACGCACTAACTCGACGCTGCGCGACTGACCCGGCTCAAAACGGG
Source organism: Vibrio kanaloae (assembly GCF_024347535.1). Lineage (NCBI taxonomy): Bacteria > Pseudomonadati > Pseudomonadota > Gammaproteobacteria > Vibrionales > Vibrionaceae > Vibrio > Vibrio kanaloae. Next base: position 2,450,183 of record NZ_AP025497.1, read on the forward strand.
TGGCGGTGCCTGCAGGGATATTGAGTCGAAAGCCTTTAGTGGCTTCTCGGTCAAAGATCAGCGAAGGATTTGCTTCATAGAAGTGGTAATGAGAGCCAATTTGAACGGGACGATCGCCAATGTTTTGCACCTTAATGGACGTCGTGTCGCGGCCTTTATTGAGAGTGATGTCACCGGAAGCAGTTTCGACTTTTCCGGGAACGAATCCTGAGTATTGCTTTGTGGAACCAGCCATATTACTTCTCCCTACACGATAGGTTCATGAACGGTCACCAGCTTGGTGCCATCAGGAAAAGTGGCTTCGACTTGTACATCAGGGATCATGGAAGGGATCCCCTCCATAACGTCATCGACAGTAAGCAGTGTGCGTCCAAAATCCATCAACTCTGAAACGGTTTTACCCTCACGGGCACCTTCAAGAATGGCACTACTGATCAGTGCAATAGATTCTGGGTAGTTAAGTTTTAAGCCTTTTTGTTTGCGCTGCTGTGCCAGCATTCCTGCGCAGAAGATAAGTAGCTTATCTTTTTCTCTTGGTGTTAATTCCATTTAGCCGCCCGCTGTTAGTGTTGTTTCTTAGTGCTCAAAAACGCATGAGCAGTAAGTGGGATTCAAGCACAGCAAGCTTGAAAAATGTACCTAGAGCCGGAAGTCACCCTAGGTACAAAAGGGCTAATCGCTAAGTCGCCCAAATCCTTGGTAAATCAGGAGTCGTACCACATAAATGAGAGCGAGTTGCTTGCCATATCTGACCAAAGGCCTGGAGGATGTCTTCACTCCAATTACCCAAGGCTCGCACCACAATCAATCCTTCTATCTGGGTCGCACCCAATATTAATGTGGGTTCACTCGACGTTTTTGATGTGACTGATTGCTGTGAAGCTTGCTGTGTAATAGATAAGAGCAAGCTCTGTACCAACTCTAAACCTTGCTTCTCATTTGAGGTGATATAAAAGGTTCCCATCATTGAATAATCAAGTAACCCCATATTTATCATTAACTTATCGCCACCGTGAAAATTAAAACCTTCAGTAAGAAGCCTTTGATTATCAAGATAGATTTCCGTTTTCCCTACAAGGTGACCACGCTCAAATCCCTCATTCTGTGCAGGTCGCCCAAAACAGTGCATCTCCCAACCCCAAAACTGTGCACCCTTTTCTAGGCGAATTTCAGTGTCTAGGCGAACGTGTGCATTAGGAAAAAAGATGTTCTCTTGCGGCATCCACTCTAAACGTGCACCTTTCTTCACTCGAAGGGTTTGCTTCTGCTTGGCGTACTTGTTGTTAGAACGATAGAACTTGGTCGCACCGGGTGTGGTGATCAACGCATGAGCGCCGCTTTCGATGGTCGCTTCAATATTGAGAGTGTCACCACCTACTACTCCGCCGGGGGGATGAAGTAAGTAGGTGTGACACGTTTCCCCATCAGGATACAGGGGGCGTTGCACCGCAAGCGGACCAAACTGCTGACGATTCTTTAATACGGTTTTATCACCGCGGTCGACAAAGGTGAGGTTTAAGCTCGCCTGCCAACCGTCTCTAATATCTTGTTCAATGGTTTCATTCAGAGACAAAACTCCCGCTAAAGAAGTATTTATTGCTTCACTCGAAGAATATAGAGAGCTCATACGGTTAGGTACTCCTTAATCAAAGACTCATTGAGCCCTGTCATTTCACCTTCTGCGACCTGACGACCACGGTCGAGAATGCAAAATCGGTCACCGACCTTTCTCGCAAATGGCAGCTTCTGTTCAACAAGCAGAACGGTGAGTCCCATCTTCTCGTTGAGCATACGAATGATGTCACCAATTTCTTGCACAATATTAGGCTGAATACCTTCAGTCGGTTCATCCAAGATCAACAGTTTTGGATTAACCACCAGCGCACGCCCAATCGCCAGTTGCTGCTGCTGACCACCAGATAAGTCACCTCCGCGACGATGCAGCATCTCTTTTAATACTGGGAATATATCGAAGATGAACTCAGGGATCTTACGGTCGCCCTTTTCTCGAATCGGCAAGCCTACTTCTAGGTTTTCTTGAACCGTGAGCATCGGAAAGATCTGACGACCTTGCGGCACATAACCGATGCCTTGGCGAGCACGATCTTCAGCATCGGTTTTCAAAAGCGACTCGCCCGACAATGAGATGTCACCGCTTTCGACCTTAACCAACCCCATGATGCATTGCAGCAACGTGGTTTTACCGACTCCATTTCGCCCCATTAGCACCGTGCATTTACCTTCTGGGATCTGCATATCCAAATCCCACAGCGTATGGCTCTCACCGTAATATTGATTAACTGATTTAACCTCTAGCATCCTATTCTCCGAGATAAACTTGTTTAACTTCAGGGTGAGCCTGCACTTGATCCATCGTGCCTTCAGCCAACACATGACCTTGATGAAGCACGGTGACATGGCTGGCAATTGAACGAACGAAATCCATATCGTGTTCAACCACTACCACTGAGTGCTTTCCTGCCAGTGAGTTAAGTAACTCAGAAGTACGGTCCATCTCTTGGTGAGTCATCCCTGCAACGGGTTCATCCACCAGCAATAGCCTAGGGTTTTGCATCAATAACATGCCTATCTCTAACCACTGCTTTTGTCCGTGAGACAGGTTACCTGCCAAATTCGCCGCTTCGTCTTTTAAATGAATCAACTCAAGCACAGAGGTCAGTTTGTCTTTCTGTTCACCAGACATCACAGCAGTGAAAGTTGCCCACACTGAACGGTCACCGGCCATGGCTAATTCAAGGTTCTGCCACACAGTTAAACACTCAATCACGGTCGGTTTTTGGAATTTACGCCCAACGCCTGCATTGGCAATTTCGGCTTCATTCATCTTCAATAAGTTGATGTTCGAACCCAACCACACCTCGCCAGTGTCCGGCTTAGTTTTACCTGTGATGATGTCCATCATGGTGGTTTTACCTGCCCCATTAGGGCCGATGATGCAGCGCAGTTCGCCCTCTTTGATATAGAGGTTGAGATCATTTATCGCTTGGAAACCATCAAAGCTTTTATTAACGCCTTCGACATACAACAGCACGTTATGACGAGTATCGATGGCGGGATGAATATCGGGTTTGAGGTAATCAAAGACTTCGTCTCGACGGGTGAACGCCTGAACGGATTCCTTTACGCTGTTAAATGTGGTCATGCGGTCGCCTCCTTGCCTTTATGCTGATCATCCTTACCTTGCTCCTCGCCTTTTGAGTTCGATGCCTTGCGTAGCTGTTGCCACTTTTCACTGACAAAGCCAATCACACCTTGTGGGAAGTACATGGTTGAAAGAACGAATAGTCCACCGAGAGCAAATAACCACACCTCTGGGAACTCAACCGTAAACCAGCTCTTGGCGTAGTTGATGATCAGCGCACCAACGATTGCACCAAACAGAGTGGCACGACCGCCTAAGGCAACCCAAACTACAATCTCAATCGAGTTAAGCGGTGCAAACTCTCCTGGGTTGATGATACCGACTTGAGGCACATATAAAGCCCCAGCAATACCCGCGATAACCGCAGACAGTACAAAGACCCATAGCTTGATGCCATCGACATCGTAACCCATAAAGCGAGTGCGGGACTCAGTATCACGAATCGCCAGTGCCACACGACCTAATCGACTGGTCACTACCATGCGACACGCGATATAGCTGAGAGTAAGTGCAATACCAGTCGCGACAAACAGACCTATCTTGACCGCATCACTCTGTAAACTCAGGCCGATGATGTCTTTGAAATCCGTCAGTCCGTTGTTGCCACCAAAGCCCATCTCGTTGCGGAAAAATGCCAACATCAATGCGTAAGTTAACGCTTGAGTCATGATAGAAAGATACACACCGGACACTCGAGAGCGGAAAGCTAAATAACCAAACAAATAAGCCAATGCGCCCGGTACCAACACGACCATTAAGCACGCGAACCAAAACTGATCAAAACCCTGCCAAAACCACGGCAACGCCGACCAATCAAGGAACACCATGAAATCTGGTAAGACTGGATCACCATAAACCCCACGGTCACCAATCTGGCGCATCAAGTACATGCCCATCGCATAACCACCAAGCGCAAAGAAAGCACCGTGGCCGAGGCTCAATATTCCGAGATAGCCCCACACAAGATCGAGCGCCAACGCCAACATTGCGTAGCTCAGGTATTTACCCATTAGTGAGATAGTGAAAGTCTCGACATGTAGCGGGTGCCCACTTGGTAACATGGTGTTAGCCAGTGGGATAAGAATGACGGCCGCAAGAATGGCGAGGATGGTCAGTTGGCCACCTTTGTCACCTCGCATTGCCGAAAGTACAAATGATTTTGACTGCATGATGTTGTCCTTAACCTTCAGCCGCACGACCACGTTGCGGGAACAGTCCGCGTGGGCGTTTTTGAATAAATAGAATGATGAAAACCAGTACCAGAATCTTAGCGAGAACCGCACCAGCCCATGGTTCTAAAATCTTATTGAACAGACCAAGGCTTAAACCTGCGACTAGCGTGCCCCATAGGTTGCCAACACCGCCGAATACCACCACCATGAATGAGTCGATGATGTAAGCCTGTCCCATATTAGGGCCAACGTTGGTCAGTTGAGAAAGTGCCACGCCTGCAACACCCGCAACGCCAGAGCCTAAACCGAAGGTCATCGCATCAACTCGTTCAGAACGAATACCCATCGCACGAGCCATGCCACGGTTTTGAGAAACCGCACGAACCTGTAAGCCTAGTGGTGTCTTTTTCAGAACCATTAATAAGCCCATAAACACCAAACCACAGAACAAGATGATATAAAGTCGGTTGTAGGTCAGAGATAACATTGGGTTTAATTGAAGTGCGCCAGACATCCATTCAGGCGTGCTCACTGAGCGGTTCAAAGGAGAGAAAATAGAACGAACAGCTTGCTGCAAGATCAAGCTAATACCAAAGGTGGCGAGTAAGGTTTCCAATGGGCGACCATAAAGATGACGAATCACACTTCGCTCAATCGCAATGCCCACTAATCCGGATACAATGAATGCCGCTGGAATGGAAAGTATCAGTGCTAGGCCAACATGATTCGGCATCAACAACTGCAATACATAGGTGGTATAAGCGCCAATCATGATCAGCTCGCCATGAGCCATGTTGATAACGCCCATCACACCAAAGGTAATCGCTAAGCCAATGCCCGCCAGCACCAATACCGAACCTAAGCTCAAGCCGAAGAATACCGTTTCCACACCCGAATAGAGTGATTGGCTTTGTTGATAATCGTCCATCGCACGCTCTGCCGCTGCCAAGACTTTTGGATCTTGTTCGCTGTTGAGCAGTTGATTCAAGGTTTTGAGTACCACCGAATGTTTGAAGTCACCGATTCGCTCAATCGACGTGACTCGGTCTTCAATGGTTACGCTTTGATCAAGGGCGGTATAAATAGCCAATGAGAGATCCATCAGCTCTGCCACTTTGCTATCTGATTCGTTGGTTCTGAGTTCAGCGATGCGTTCGATGATATCAGCGTCTTTGGTACCTAACAGATCCAGAACCGCTTTATAGCGCACATCAGGATTACTGCTGTTCAGTCCAATCGAGGAGATTTCCCCGCGCAAGATCCCGCGAAGTTTGTTATTCACGCGAACCTTTTTAAACTGTCTCGCATTCTCGATATTCAGCGTTGAATCATCCCATACAGACAGAGCTGACGTCGCTGTTTTGATACTTTGAATGAGGTAGAGCTGTTTGTACTGCTCGCTCTGTTTCTCATTAAAGTAGTAAAGATCTCCGTTTAACCAGCCATCCAAAATAGGTTTCGAAATGTCTCCCGTCTGTGCCTCAATCACCCAATCGATAGCCAATTCTTTATCCGATGTTTTCTTACCAACTAGCGCCTTGGTAAAGCTAGCTTCATCCGTTATTCCAGCAAAAGCCAACTGAGCACTGACTGCCATGAGCAACAGCGCTTTAAATACGTTTAATACGTTTTTCATCCCTGCTTCCTTAACCAACCAAGTTAGATATTGTTATTTTTACTTGGAGGATGTGTGGATAGTGGTTGTTACCTGAAACGATGAGCCTTCCGTTCGCTTCGCCCGTTAAACAGACGCGTTCTTCCCAAACCGGAAGGCTCAATATTCCTGAATTGACGATCTAGTTACCGCCAGAACACTTCTTGGTTTCGACGTTAAACGCACCACATGAGAATGGCTTCGACCAGCTAGAGAACAGTTTTGCCGATTCAGGTAAGTAACTCGACCAAGCATCACCCGCCACTAGTCCAGTGGTTTCCCAAACGATATCAAATTGACCATCGTCTTGGATTTCACCGATCAGGACTGGTTTAGTAATGTGGTGGTTTGGCAGCATGGTAGAGTAGCCGCCAGAAAGGTTAGGTACAGACACGCCAATCAAGGCATCTTGCACAGATTCAGGATCGGTTGTGCCCGCATTAGTGACCGCTTGAGCCCACATATTGAAGCCAACATAGTGCGCTTCCATTGGGTCATTGGTGACACGCTTTTCACTCTTGATGAACGACTGCCACGTTTCAACGAACTCTTCATTAGCTTCGGTATCAACACTCATGAAGTAGTTCCATGCCGCTAGGTGACCTACCAGTGGTTCAGTGTCCATACCTGACAGTTCTTCTTCACCGACAGAGAATGCAATAACTGGGATGTCTTCAGATGAAATGCCTTGAGCGCCTAACTCTTTATAGAAAGGAACGTTCGCATCGCCGTTGACAGTAGAAACCACTGCGGTTTTCTTACCGGCTTCGCCGAACTTTTTGATATCTGAAACAATAGATTGCCAATCAGAATGACCAAACGGTGTGTAATTGATCATGATGTCTTCTTCGGCGACACCTTTATCTTTTAGGTAGGCCTCTAAGATCTTATTGGTGGTACGTGGATAAACGTAATCGGTACCTGCAAGTACCCAACGTTCAACTTCAAGCTCTTCCATCAAGTAATCCACTGCTGGGATCGCTTGTTGGTTTGGCGCGGCACCGGTGTAGAAAACGTTTTTAGAAGACTCTTCACCTTCATACTGTACTGGGTAGAAAAGGATGCTGTTGAGTTCTTCAAAGACAGGCAACATCGATTTACGTGATACCGATGTCCAACCACCGAACACCACATCCACTTTCTCTTTTTCGATAAGCTCACGCGCTTTCTCAGCAAATAGCGGCCAGTTTGACGCAGGGTCAACCACGACAGGTTCTAGCTTCTTACCGAGCAAACCGCCCTTTTTGTTTTGCTCTTCGATGAGCATTAGCACGGTATCTTTTAGCGTTGTCTCACTGATCGCCATGGTGCCAGAGAGTGAGTGTAGAACACCGACCTTGATGGTCTCATCAGCAGCAAACACCGTTGCAGAAGAAAATGAAAGTGTTGTACACAGTGCAGCTAGCGATAAATTGAACACCTTGTTCATGATATTACTCCATAATTGTATTTTTGTTATTCAATTACAGAGTTACAAGAAGAGTGCCAAACTTACAAACCAACGAAATTATTTATAAGTAATTGTATTAATAGAGTTTAAAAGAAACTCACACCAATAGAGTGCATAGCAATCATGTAACTATGTTTCATACTGGTGCAGTGACGGTGGGAATGAACCAAGATGACACATTCCTGTTCTTCAGATACAAAAAAGACCCAACACTTTAGTATTGAGTCTCTGGTATAACATCACCGATAGTCGTTCAAACCATGAGTTTAAGGCTATTCCGCTGGTTGAAATTCGAATTTTACTCTCGACTTTGATTTCAACTCGTTGCAATCACCGTTGCAAAAATAGCTCGCCGCGCCACAGGCTTGAAGCTTCTCAAGTTGGCTGCTGCACTCAGGGCAAAACCCAACTTTAGTAAAGTGAGCCTGACAACTTTCACAGTGATACTTGCCATCCCAAGCTAGCTCAGACTGGCATTTAGGGCAGATATTTTCACTCATTAGCACTTCCTAATTTACTACTATTTTTATAATCTACTACTGATGAAGCTTATGTAGCTTTCGAAACAAACTCTTTAATTCTCGATAGGCTTCTAAGACAGATTGTTGCGTCATTCGTCAGTGCTTTCAATTATATATTTTGGCGCAGATCGTTCTTGTGCAAGATCGTATTAGTTGCTATTGGCAGACTAGATGAGTACGACAGAAAACCGAAGATCATAGGTTGATCTTTTGCTTTATCTGTTTTGATCAGCGATCTACCCTAAAAAGAATATTTATATCACCACACACCGAAAGCATAAGTTACATGTGCTGCATTTCAATTTTATATAGTCATTTATATTAAAATAAACAAAATAAAGCAAAGCAAACAGCATAAGTCATTTCGATCTGTAATCTGAATCATCGAATTACATGCGTCAGCATTTCAATGTGCTGGTCATCTAACTGGGTTAACTTAACGGACAATGCCTTAAGCTCTGACGTATTCTCAATGTGAGTGCCACCACACGGTATAGACACTAAAGTATCAGCATCCAACTGCCACTCCCAGTAACGAGAGTCTGTTAATGCCTCGCCTTCCAGTCTCATTGCTACTGGCGTCGGCTCTGCAAGCCAGCCAGAAATCATCTGATTGATATCAGTTTCAATGCCATCAAGGTTTGCTAGCAGGTCTGCAACGTTCAAGCCCCGTTTCTTCAGAGTTTTACCCAAGCGATACTTGTCGGTACACAACTCTTGAGTCACAAAGCTCGTCACTTGAGCGTAACTATTAAAGTCATAGCTGCCGAGCGGATCTTTTCTGTCGGCATCTTTGCGCCAGTAACTCTCTGCTAAGACTTTATTCAGCGCTAAGGAAGCAATGTGACCTGCGCTGTGACCTCGGCTAAGGCTGGATTGGTACTCTTTATCAACCGACAACACGATTTCGTCGTGAATATTAATCATAGAAGCTGATGCCGATAACTGATGGACAACAACAAATACCCAGCCTTCAGCATCACGCTTAACAGGAATATCTGCTGCGATACAAAGCTTTCCAGTAGATTGTTCTATTGCTCCCACAAGGCAATCTTCAACTGGATATTGCACGTCATCATCAACAGTGACAAATCCTTGGTCTGCCGGGTGATCGGGCCAAATATGACTCACTGGGTGGAAAGGTGTTACGTCGGTGATCAGGTAAGTTTTGCTGTCGTCACTTTCAACGTGCAGCGCCTTTGCGTTGAGCTGCCAAATCTGATGGCAAAATTGAGTGATGGTTGGTGTGATTACTTCAGCTTGTGTGATCAAATCGCTAGTTGTCATATCGTTCTTCTTCTGGAATCTAATCTGGTTCGTTAATCCATAGCGATACAGAGGAACTAATTATGGATTAACGTAAATTTTGCTTAAAAAAATACCCGAGACAGGCTCGGGTATCAAATTTATTAGAAAGAGCTACTTACGACCTTTCATCATGCTCATCATACGCTTACGTTTACGTTCTTGAGAGACTGTTAGCTTGTTTGTCTTAGCCTCAAATGGGTTCTCGCTGTTCTGGAATTGAATGCGAATTGGTGTACCCATAATCTCTAGTGAACGACGGTAGTAGTTCATCAAGAATCGCTTGTATGAATCTGGCAAGTTACGTACTTGGTTACCGTGGATAACGATAATCGGTGGGTTATAGCCACCAGCGTGCGCGTATTTCAGTTTCACGCGACGGCCACGAACCATCGGCGGTTGGTGATCATCAGTCGCCATTTTCATGATACGAGTTAGAACAGAAGTACCAACACGAGTCGTCGCTGACTTGTAAGCCTCTTGAACAGACTCAAACAAGTGACCAACTCCTGTACCGTGAAGTGCAGAAATAAAGTGAATACGTGCGAAATCGACGAAACCTAAACGACGGTCTAGCTCTTTCTTAACGCGATCTTTAACGTCGCTATCTAGGCCATCCCATTTGTTTACTGCAATCACGATTGAACGACCCGCGTTCAATGCAAAGCCTAACAAGCTTAGATCTTGATCCGAGATATTTTCACGGGCATCAATAAGCAGCAATACAACGTTAGCATCTTCAATCGCTTTCAATGTTTTTACTACAGAGAACTTTTCTACGGTTTCATTGATGTTTTTACGACGACGAACACCCGCAGTATCAATTAGAACGTATTCACGCTCATCACGCTGCATTGGAATATAAATAGAATCGCGAGTTGTACCTGGCATATCATAAACAACTACGCGCTCTTCACCAAGAATACGGTTGGTGAGTGTTGATTTACCTACGTTAGGACGACCAATGATCGCTAACTTAATTGGTTGATCTTGAAGGCGCTGGAACTCTTCTTCAGCCTCTTCTTCAGTGAAATCAACTTGCTCTTCTTCTTCGTCTTCAAACTCTGTTAAATCGCTTACTTCACCATTCTCAGCTTTTAGCGCTTCTGCGAATGGGTTAAGAGCAAGGTCAATCAGCGCTGTTACACCACGACCGTGCGCTGCCGCGATTTGGTACATGTCTTCTACGCCTAGTTGCCAAAAGTCAGCACTTGCAGCATCAGGGTCGATACCATCCACCTTGTTTACTACTAGCATTGAAGGCTTTTCTAGCTGACGAAGGTGCTTAGCAATTGCCACATCTGAAGGTGTTAGGCCCGCACGGCCATCTACCATAAATAGGACAACATCAGCCTCGTCAATCGCCGCTAGCGACTGTTCAGCCATTTTAGTTTCAACACCATCTTCAGTACCGTCGATACCACCAGTGTCGATAACAATAAACTCATGCTCACTAAAATGAGCATGGCCATATTTACGGTCACGCGTTAAGCCAGGAAAATCCGCAACCAATGCATCACGAGTTCGAGTCAATCGGTTAAATAACGTAGATTTACCTACGTTCGGACGCCCTACTAGAGCAACAACAGGTACCATAACAACCTCTACAATTTCTTCTCTAAATGTAGTTATAGGTAAACTCTTGTTCGCAAGTTTAAACTCTTACCTATAACCACATGGTTTATTAATTTATAACAACAAAACGGCTCCTAGCTGTTACCAACCAGGAGCCGATTGTGAATTATATCACGCTTTTATTTGCTAATCGTTAGTTTCTTTACATCGCCATTGCGAGTCGTCACTAAGTAGCCTTCAGGCATTTCAATTGGTGCAACCGCAAAGCCGCTATCATCGACTAGCTGTTGAGCAACAAATTCACCAGATGAACGATCCAACCAGTGCAGGTAACCTTCCGTATCACCGACAACTACATAACCGTTAATAATAGCAGGAGCCGTTAGTAGACGGTTTTCTAACAATGGAGTGCTCCAAAGTTCAGTACCACTACGAGCATCAACCGCAACCACATGATCTTTGTCTGTAACCACAAACAAACGACTGCCATCACTCGCTAAGTCTATCGCTGACGAGTAGTTACGTTTCCAAACGGGCTTGCCAGAGCGGAGATCGATAGCGATTAGCTGACCATTGATACCCACTGTATACAGGGTGCCTCCAAGAACAACCGGAGATGCATCAACATCTACTAAACGATCGATTTCGGTTGCACCTTTTGGCGTGCCGACTGGCTGTTGCCAAATAAGCTGACCACGGTCCACGATAGCAGCTGCTAGACGACCATTTGCGGTGCCCCAGAATACACCACCAGAAACCGCTACTGGTGTGCTATCACCACGTAGTGTTAGGCTTGGTACTTCAGTGCTGATGGCCCACTTTTGATCACCCTTGTCTTGATCTAACGCGATCAACATGCCCCGACTGGTATGCACAATAACCATGTTGTTTTCAGTCACAGGTGATGCAAGCACCTCACCATTCACTGACACACGCCATAGCTCTTCACCGGTCGATTCGTCTAACGCGATCACTTCGCCATTTTCAGAACCTAAGAACACTTTGCCGTAAGCTGCTGTTAGGCCACCAGATAAGCGTGCGATCACTTCTTTTTCAAGATCATTTTCCCACAACTTTTCCCCCGTTTCGGGAGCTAGCGCTTTGACAATACCGTCACGGCTCGCGACAAACACTTTGTCGTAAGCAAGCTCTGGCGTCAATTTGGAAAAGTAGTGACCAACACCATCACCAACCGACGTAGACCACTCTTGTTTGGGAGTGAACTCACTGTTTACTGTTGGTACTGGCGCCATGATTACGGTGTCTTCTTCACCTGCACAGCCAGCTAGTAGGCCAAGAGCAATCGCACATAACGCCGCTTTTGGAAACATCTTCTTCATTCAAAGCGCCTTATTTAGCTAGGTCGTCAAGTTTGATTTGAAGCGTTTGGCTCGCATCAACAGCTTGCTGTGCTTCTGTATAGGCACTGTATGCTGCGTCAGTGTCGCCTTTACGAAGTGAGATATCACCACGCAGCTCCGCAACACGGCCTTTCCAAGATTCATCAGTCATTGCAGCAAGGTCAGTCAATGCTGCGTCAAATTCACCTTGCTCAGCTTTAATACGTGCAACACGGTATGTAAGCAGAGGCTCAAGTGCCACATCTTTCGTTGCCGATTTTGCCCATTCAAGTTGTTCAAGTGCCGCCGTTAGCTCACCCGCTTGTACTTGTGCTTTTGCAAGTTGCATTGCAGCAAGTACTGAGTACTCAGCGTCTTTGTTTGCATCGATGAAAGCTTGAATATCAGATTGAGCCGCAACGCCTTTTGCATCAAGCGCTGAAATTACAGAAGTGTAGCTTTCCGAAGCAGCTTCACGCGCTTCGACGACTGAATCTTGATAATAGCGCCAACCAAATAGACCACCTAAACCAATAACTGCACCAAAGATTACGGCTTTACCGTTCTCTTTCCACCAATCTTTAATGGCTTCAACTTGTTGCTCTTCGCTATCGTAAAGTTCCACTTCCTGTCCTCTTTAATTCTTTAAACGCCAGCATAGTGCTGACGTTAGTATTCATTATGAGCGTTTGCTCAATGGTTTAGATTAGCGCAGCCACTTTCTCTGCAACTTCCGTTTGAGACACGGTTTCTTGCACGCCGCCAACCAAATCTTTTAGCACGACAGTATTGTCAGCAACTTCGTTCTCACCAAGCACGAGTGCCACAACAGCACCTACTTTGTCAGCACGCTTGAATTGCTTCTTGAAGTTACCGCCACCGAAGTGGTTCATCACTCGTACACCTTCTAGGTTGTCGCGTAATTGATTCGCTAACTTCATGCCCGCGATCATTGTACCTTCACCAGCAGCAACCATATATACGTCAACGCTACGGCGAACTTCTGTTAGTTCTAGCGTTTCCATCATCAAAACCAGACGCTCTAGACCCATTGCAAAACCAACCGCATTTGTTGCTTTGCCGCCTAGTTGCTCAACAAGGCCATCGTAACGGCCACCGCCACACACTGTACCTTGTGCACCAAGGCTGTCGGTGATCCACTCAAATACGGTACGGTTGTAGTAATCTAAACCACGTACTAGACGTTCATTAACTTGGTATTCGATACCAACAGCGTCAAGAAGTTCACACAAACCAGCAAAATGTTGCTTCGATTCTTCACCTAAATATTCAGATAGTCGAGGTGCGTCACCTAAGATAGCTTGAACATCAGGGTTTTTAGTATCAAGTACACGTAAAGGGTTGGTGTGCATGCGACGTTTACAGTCTTCATCTAGCACATCAATGTGTTGCTCTAGGAAGGCCACTAACGCAGTGCGGTAGCTTACACGATCTTCTTGAGAACCAATTGAGTTCAGCTCTAGTCGAACGTGCTTATCGATGCCTAGCTCACGCCATAGACGTGCTGTCATCATGATAAGTTCTGCGTCAACGTCTGGACCGTCTAGGCCAAACACTTCAACACCACATTGGTGGAATTGACGGTAACGACCTTTTTGAGGACGCTCGTGACGGAACATAGGGCCCATGTACCATAGGCGCTGTTCATCACGGTTGATAAGGCTATTTTGAATACATGAACGTACACAACCTGCTGTGCCTTCTGGACGCAGCGTTAGGCTATCGCCATTGCGGTCGTCAAAGGTGTACATCTCTTTAGAAACAACGTCTGTCTCTTCACCAACTGCACGGCTAAATAGGTTTGTTTCTTCAACGATAGGCATACGTACTTCGTTGTAACCGTATGCGCTCACCACGTTTTTAACTGCGCTTTCTACTTTTTGCCACAGTGGTGATTGAGTTGGAAGGCAGTCGTTCATGCCTCGAATTGCTTGAATATTTTTAGCCACAGTATTTATTCCGTAATTTCTCACGACCAGATGTTAGTGCGAATAGACAATCACACCTCATCGTGTTGTATTAATCTTCTAAATTTTCTACATCAATGCGATTTGCTTTATCAAGCACCGATGCTTTTGCTCGGATCTTCGCTTCAAGCTTGTCGACAAGGTCATCGTTGTCAAAACGCTCTTTCTGACGCTTACCGTCTTCATAGAAGGCACTCTTACGTGCACTACCCGCTAGACCTAAGTGAGACACTTCAGCTTCACCAGGGCCGTTAACCACACAACCGATGATTGATACATCCATTGGGGTAATAACGTCTTCTAAGCGCTCTTCAAGAGCGTTAACGGTGTTAATAACATCGAACTCTTGACGAGAACAGCTCGGGCACGCAATGAAGTTGATGCCACGCGAACGAATACGCAAAGATTTAAGAATATCAAAGCCGACTTTTATCTCTTCAACAGGATCCGCCGCGAGTGAGATACGCAGCGTATCGCCGATACCTTCAGACAATAACATACCTAAACCAACGGCTGACTTCACAGAACCAGCACGAGCACCGCCCGCTTCGGTAATACCAAGATGAAGTGGTTGGTCAATCTGTTTGGCGAGCAAGCGATAAGAACCGACGGCTAAGAATACATCCGAGGCCTTAACGCTGACTTTAAACTGATCAAAGTTCAGACGGTCTAGGATATCTACATGACGCATCGCGGATTCAACAAGCGCTTCTGCTGTAGGCTCTGTGTATTTCTCTTGGATCTCTTTTTCAAGAGAGCCGCCGTTAACACCAATACGAATCGGAATATTCATATCGCGAGCGCAATCCACAACAGAGCGGATACGGCTTTCGTTACCGATATTACCGGGGTTGATACGCAGACAATCTACGCCATATTCTGCCACTTTAAGGGCAATACGATAATCAAAATGGATATCAGCAACCAAAGGAATAGAAACTTGCTGCTTAATTAGCTTAAACGCTTCAGCGGCATCCATAGTTGGTACAGATACGCGAACGATATCAGCGCCAACTTTTTCCAAAGCTCGAATTTGAGCCACGGTCGCGGCTACATCAGTTGTTCTTGTGTTGGTCATGGATTGCACAGCAATTGGCGCACCATCACCGATCGGCACATCACCCACATAAATACGGGTTGATTTGCGACGAATAATAGGAGATTCGTGTTGCATATTAACTCTAAGGTAAGGTTATTCTAGCTACTTTGCCTGAAGTATACCCAGAAAGGTCGACAGGTTCACTTGCAAATGTCATCGATACGCCCTCAGGTGCACCTAGAATCACTTTGTATGGCGCCGTTCCTGAAAGATTGAGTGTCTGACCTGCTTTTTTGATACCGGTAGACAAAGTCTTGCCTGCCGCATCTTTTACTTGAATCCAACAATCAGCAGAAAATTGCATAACGAGCTGATTAGCTACAGATTCGGGAGTTACAGCTTCTGGTTCAGCAACAACAGAGTCAACCTCTGCGGCTGCTTGGGTTTCTTCAACTTGCGTGACTGTATCTGAAGATTCAGCAGCACTAACCACGGTAAGAGCATCAACACTTTCGATAACGGCTAATGAATCTAACTCAGGAGTAAGCGGCTCTTCAACCACCAGCTCTTCTGGGCTCTCAGCATTGACCAGAGATTGAGATAAAGTGTCTTGTTGTTGATTCTGCCACCACCACAATGAAGAGATACCAGCAATAACAGCGAAGATACTCCAAGTCAGCAACATAATGCGACTGTTGTGCTTCTCGGTTTTTGTTTTACGAGAAAAGCTCAACATTTCTTGTTCTTGATGTTGAGCATCACCTGCATGGTGAAGTGCGCTCAGTACAACTTTTTCATCAAGGTTGACGTATTTCGCGTATGAGCGAATGTAACCACGCATGAAAGTCGCCACTTGATCTGACTCAAATTGGTTTTCTTCGATTTGTTGTATCAAAGTAACGCGAAGCTTTAAGCGATCAGAGATCTGTTTTTGTGTAAGACCAAGAGACTCGCGTTTATTTTTGAGAAGCGTCCCCGCCTCCAAAGCTGGAGCAACGGTTTCTTGTGTTTTTGTATCGTGTTCTGTGTTCATAAAAAGTGAACTTCTAAAGATTATCGCAGGTTGATGAGAGCATTTTTATTATCGTTTAAGCTCAATCTAGCAACCCACTTTATGTGAAATTTGTCTTGTTACCTAAATCATCAACCCTTAAAGACGAACATCACTCATAATATTATGAATGATCCTCTCAGGAAGCTAGTTTATCAAGTAGCCAACCTAAATAGACATATTGATGATTAGTAACAAGCGAGCACTTAAATTAATTTAAGGTTATTTAATCATAAGCTAATGCCATTGCAAGGCAAAAACACTTTAAACAAAATTTACCGTCAGCTCATGCTTTTGTCCAAAATTTGACGAAAAGTGTAAGAAAGTACAGAGAAGAAGCTCAAAATGACAAAACCTCTCCCCCTGAAAAGCAACAAGCCAGAAGTAATGCTTCTGGCTTGTTTAAGTTCAACTATCTTTTATACCGCTTTTACTTCAATCACACCACCTGCAATCAAGTTCGCTTCTGATGCGGCTTTGATCATTTTAGTGCGCTTGGTTCTATCAATCACATCACCCACTAACTGCCCACATGCGGCATCAATGTCATCACCACGAGTTTTACGAACGGTTACGGTATAATTGTATTCCATTAATGTTTTTTGGAAGCGATCAATACGAGAGTTGCTTGGCTTCTTATAAGGCGATCCCGGGTAAGGGTTAAATGGAATTAAGTTAACCTTACACGGCGTGTCTTTCATTAACTCTGCAAGCTCACGAGCATGGTCCATATCATCATTCACATGATCCAATAGAACGTACTCAACCGTTACTTTACCGCGATTAGCATTTGAAGAAGCAATGTAACGACGAACAGACGCTAGGAAATCTTGAATATCCCAACGATCATTAATCGGCATGATCTGGCTACGTAGTGCATCGTTTGGCGCGTGTAGAGAGATAGCCAACGCAACATCAATGTTGTCTGTCATTTGGTCAAGGCCAGAAACAACACCAGACGTTGATACGGTTACACGACGCTTAGACAGTGCGAAACCTAGATCATCAAGCATGATTTCTAATGACGGCATTAGGTTCTTCATGTTTAGCAGGGGCTCACCCATCCCCATCATTACGACGTTAGTAATTGGGCGACGGCCAGTTTCTTTCTCGAGGCCTATTTCACGAGATGCACGCCAGATTTGGCCAACGATCTCTGAAACTTTTAAGTTACGGTTAAAGCCTTGTTGAGCAGTAGAACAGAATTTACATTCAAGCGCACAACCAACTTGAGACGATACACATAACGTCGCACGGTCACCATCTGGGATGTATACGGTTTCAACATCTTGATCGCCAACGCTCATTGCCCATTTAATTGTGCCGTCTGAAGAGTGTTGAGCTTCTGAAACAACTGGTGCAACAATCTCACAACGACGCTCAAGTTTTTCACGTAACTTTTTGTTGATGTTGTTCATTTTTTCGAAGTCATCAACACCGAAATGATAAATCCACTTCATCACCTGCTCTGCTCGAAACGCTTTCTCATTCAGTTCTTCTGCGAAAAATTGACGAAGACCTTTACGATCAAAATCGAGTAGATTGACTTTAGCTGTGGTCATGATGCCTCTCAATGACGGAACAATAATTAAGGGCGCGAATTGTACAGGCTTTACGCAACTTCAACAAGCATTGTAAAACCCTGTGTTTATTAAGACATTCAAACTTAAGCGATTAAAACTTGAACAATTTAATTTATTGGCCTGAGATTACCCAATTTAAAGAAAATATTCCCGACTGCACTTCTTCGTAGTTTCGGGAGTAACGTAAAACCACTTACAAAAAAGGCTTCACCGAAGTGAAGCCTTTATTGATACTTACTGTTGTCTGCTTACTCAGCAGGACGCGGGCAAATTTCAGATTCTGGGAAGAAGAATTCGATTTCGCGAGCTGCAGACTCGGGGCTGTCGCTGCCGTGTACTGAGTTGTAACGCATGCTGATTGCGTAGTCAGCACGGATAGTACCGCAAGCCGCTTGTTCTGGGTTAGTTTTTCCCATAAGTTCACGGTAACGAGCGATCGCGTTTTCGCCTTCAAGCACTTGAACCATGATAGGGCCAGAAGTCATGAACTCTTTAAGTGGTCCAAAGAACTCTTTACCTTCATGTTCTGCGTAGAAGCCACTCGCTTGCTCTTCAGTTAGACGAACCATTTTAGCAGCAATAATTTCTAGACCTGCTTTCTCGATACGGTGGTAGATTTCACCAACAAGGTTACGCTTAACTGCATCAGGCTTAACAATTGAGAACGTTCTTTCTAGAGCCATAGGGATTCCTTCACTTCATTTTTTGTTATTAAATACTGAAAGTACTGAGATCATTCGATCTTAGTGTTATGAATAAGCGGCATTAAATACCGCGCACTCTTATTATTATTTTGCTTGGTCGATAAGAAGACGAGCCAGAGTACGGACACCCATACCAGTCGCACCTGCCGACCATTTATCACTTGCAGACTTACGGTAAGTACCCGCGCAGTCCATATGAATCCAACCTTTTTTGTAGTCATCAACAAAGTAAGAAAGGAACGCAGCTGCTGTACTTGCACCCGGAGAGTAATCCCCTGAGCTTATGTTTGAGAGATCAGCAAAGTTAGAAGGCAACATACCACGGTGGAAATCAGCAAGAGGTAGTGGCCAAAGGCCCTCTTTCTCTTGGTTTGCCGCCGTTAGTGCTTGATGAGACAGCTCATCATCGAAGCTTAATAGCGCGTGGTAGTCGTTACCTAATGCGTTTTTAGCCGCACCGGTTAGTGTTGCGCAGTCGATGATCAGCTCTGGGTTTTGTGCACTTGCGTACATCAAACCATCAGCAAGAACCAAGCGGCCTTCCGCATCAGTATTCATGATCTCAACCGTCTTACCATTTTTGTAGGTAATGATGTCACCAAGCTTCAACGCACGGCCAGAGATCATATTCTCTGCACAGCATAAGATAAGTTTGATACGCTTGTTTAAGCCACGCTCAATCGCAAGGCCTAGACCACCCGTAATGGTTGCCGCGCCGCCCATGTCAGCCTTCATTGCAGTCATGAATTGACCAGGCTTAATGCTGTAGCCGCCTGAATCGAAAGTGATACCTTTACCGACTAAACAAGCAAATACCGGCGCGTTTTCATCACCGGTTGGGTTGAAGTCCAGTTGAAGCATCGCAGATGTGCGTTCAGAGCCACGACCTACCGCGTAGATGCCTTCCCAACCTTCGGTTAGTAGGTCTTTGTCTTTAACGATTTTCGCTTTAACTGTGCCCGTAGGAGCCACTGACTTGATGTATTCGGCAGCCATCGTCGCTAATTGACGAGGTGCCACTTCTTCAGCGGTTTTGTTGATAATGTCACGAGTCCAATCAGTAGAACGAATGCGAGCCTCTAGTTCAGCTTGGTCGGCTTCTGAAAGTGCATCCCACTCCAATGCATTCTTTTTCTTTGGTCCACGGTAGCCTTGATAAAAAGCCCAAACACTTTCGAGATCCCAACCTTCACCACGAAGTGATACGAATGCAATACCTTGTCCATCAAGCGTACGACCAGCACGTTGAACCGCGCCTAAATCGTGGCCTTCGCCAATATGAATTGTCGATCCCGCTTCAGAGAACGATAAAATAGCTCTTTCTCCCCACTGAGGCTGGGCAGCTTCTTGACTTAAAAATACAGACATCTGTGTAGACATGATTTCTCCTTGTCATGAACCACCTTGCTTGAGTGGCTCGGTTATTTTTTATTAGCGCACTGATGTTAGCATTATGTAGAAGTAAAATGTCATTTTGATAAAAAACGGACCATAAGGTCCGCTTTTTTAGTAAGAATTGTTAACTTGGCTGCGTTTTATATTGGACAGATCCCAACCCACGACCAAATCATCAGACAAGAGGCTTAGTCCATCTCATCCATCCAGCACAAAATAATCGCCTCTAAGATTTTCTCATTAGAGTGATTAGGCTCGTCATCAAACTCTTCAAGGTCTAGCACCCACTGATGTAAATCGGTAAAACGTACCGTTTTAGGATCAGTATCTGGGTACAAATCACATAGTTCAATTGCGATATCTCGCGAATCAATCCACTTCAAGCTCATAACACTTCCTTATATTTATCAGCGACGCTCTGTCACCTTTATGATCTATACTTTAGGTCAGTTTTGTTAAACCGTTATCTCAGTCATGGCGAAACCACCATAACTGCAGAGAAGTTCTTAGTGATCTTCAGACGCTAGGTTCAATGTGTACTTTGGAATCTCAACAACTAGGTCTGTATCAGCCATTTTAGCTTGGCAACCAAGGCGAGATTCCATTTCTAAGCCCCATGCTTTATCCAGCATGTCGTCTTCTAGGTCATCACTCTCTTCTAAAGAATCGAAGCCTTCGCGAATCACAACATGACATGTAGTGCAGGCGCATGACTTTTCACACGCGTGTTCAATACCAATACCGGCCTTCAATGCAACATCAAGAACCGTTTCGCCAGTTTTTGCTTCTAAAACAGCGCCCTCTGGACATAGTTCTTCGTGAGGTAAAACAATAATCTTTGGCATGCTTATCTATTCTCTAACTATTAAATATTATCGACTGACTGACCTGACAGTGCAGCACGAATTGATTTATCCATACGACGAGAAGCAAAGTCTTGGCTCGCTTTGTCGATATTCTTAATTTCTAGTTCAATGGCATCAGCATTGTCGCCATTACGCACTTCAATCAACACTTCAATCGCTTGAACAAGTTGCTGTTTCCCTTGTTCATCTAGGAGCTCGTCACCATCAGCTTGCATTGCAGCAATCAAGCCTTCGATAACACGATCAGCTTCTACGCGTTGTTCCGCAAGAGCACGTGCTTGCATGTCTTCTTTGGCAAACGTCATCGAGTCTTTCAGCATGTTAGACACTTCGTCGTCGCTTAGGCCGTAAGAAGGTTTAACCTGGATTTCTGCTTGAACGCCAGTGCTCTTCTCCATAGCGGTAACCGATAATAGACCATCAGCATCCACTTGGTAAGTCACACGAATGTGCGCCGCTCCCGCTGTCATTGGGGGAATGCCTTTTAGAGCAAAACGAGCCAGTGAACGACAGTCGTCAACCATTTCACGTTCACCTTGCACGGTGTGCACTGTCATTGCAGTTTGACCGTCTTTGAACGTGGTAAACTCTTGTGCGCGAGCCACAGGGATCGTGGTATTACGAGGGATGATTTTTTCAACCAAACCGCCCATGGTTTCAATACCTAAGGAAAGCGGGATAACATCCAGTAATAACATTTCAGAATCAGGCTTATTGCCGACCAAGATATCCGCTTGAATCGATGCGCCAATCGCAACCACTTCATCAGGGTTAATGCTGGTTAGTGGTGTACGACCAAAGAAGTCACCGACCATTTCACGTACAAGCAATGTGCGAGTAGAACCACCAACCATGACCACTTCGAGAACTTCGTCCGCGTCAACTTCCGCATCTTTCAGTGCACGACGGCACGAAAGCAGTGTTTTCTTAACCAGCGGCTTGATGATCTCTTCAAACTCTTCACGAGTTAATGAACCAGACCAACCAAGCACTTCAACATCAACACTTTCAGCTTCAGATAAGCCAATCTTCGCTTCTGTTGCTGCATCTAGCAGAATACGATTCTGTTCTGCTGTTAGTACTGATAAGCCCATTTTCTCTTGAAAGTGCTCCGCGACTAAATGGTCAAAATCATCACCACCTAATGCAGAGTCGCCACCCGTTGCAAGTACTTCAAAGACGCCTTTCGATAGGCGTAAGATAGAGATATCAAACGTACCACCACCTAAGTCGTAAACGGCAATGATCCCTTCTCTACCTGAATCTAATCCGTACGCAATGGCTGCAGCCGTTGGTTCATTCAAAAGACGTAAAACATGGAGACCAGCAAGCTGTGCTGCGTCTTTAGTACCTGCACGTTGTGCATCATCAAAATACGCAGGAACGGTAATCACAGCACCAGAAAGCTCTCCACCTAACGTGGACTCAGCACGTTGGCCTAGCGCTCGCAGAATATCTGCAGATACTTGAATTGGGTTCTTGTTACCTTGCTCTGTGCGAATCACAGGCAAACCATTATCACTTTCTTCAAATTGATATGGCAGAGATGGGTATCGCTGTTGAATATCTGACAGTGAACGACCGATTAATCGCTTTACTGAGATAATGGTATTTTTAGGATCAGTCTGTGCACTTGCACGCGCTTCATCACCAGTTGTGTATGACTCTGACTGATAGTGAACAACGGAAGGCAAAATACTGCGGCCTTGTTGGTCCACGAGTGTGCTCGCCTCACCACTGCGCACTGCCGCAACCAATGAGTTTGTTGTACCTAAATCAATACCCACAGCAAGCTTGTGCTGGTGAGGAGCGGCGCTTTGCCCTGGTTCTGCTATCTGAAGTAGTGCCATGGATGTGTCCTTGTTATGCAAACTAGCCGATCAGACGATCTTCAACTAGCTCAATTTCATTCTTTAATTTTGCAATAAACTTAAGCTTTCTTACCCGGTCTGCTGCCTCTAACCAAGCTTCGCTGTCGAGTTCTTGTTGGATAGCACTTAGTTGTTGTTTATACATTTTGCTAACCTTTCCTTCAAATGCTAGTAATGCATCTTCAGGGTTAGAACTGTCGGCAATACCTTCAAGCTCTTCACGCAACTCCATCTGCTCCATTAGAAACATTGGATCTTGCATGGTTTGCTGCTCACCGCGAATATCCTCACCGTGTTGAATCAACAGGTATTCAGCACGGCTGATTGGATTCTTCAACACCTGATACGCATCATTGATTTGTGCCGCTTTTTGCACGGCCAATAAGCGATCACGCTCAGAAGCTGTAGCAAATTTATCAGGGTGGAATTGGCGTTGTAGATCTCTAAACTGAGAAGAAAGAAGGCTACCATCCAGTTGAAACTGAAGTGGTAGCCCAAATAATTCGAAATGATTCATTTAACGGTGGTCCTAAGTTTAGGCTTTTTAAACAAAGCCTAATTTTATTCTTCGCTCACAATAAACGCTTAACGATAGAAGTGTTTATACGTTGAAGCTCTCACCACAACCACATTCGCCTTTGGCATTAGGGTTGTTGAATTCAAAACCTTCGTTTAGGCCTTCTTTGACATAATCAAGCTCAGTACCGTCTAGGTAGACTAGGCTCTTTGGATCAATGATAACCTTCACACCTGAATGCTCGAACACTTCGTCTTCTTCGTTAAGCTCGTCAACGAATTCTAGTACATACGCCATACCCGAACAGCCAGTCGTTTTTACCGCTAAGCGTAACCCGATACCTCTACCTCGGTTATCTAGGAAAGCTTGAACTCGGCTTGCTGCCGTATCTGTCATGGTGATGGCCATACTACAACCTTGTGTTTTATATAAATAGAGAACTCAGGGGGAGCACAAAGGATGCTCCCAAATATTGCTTATTTTTCGTGATTACTTAATGAAACGATTAACGCTTCTTTTTGTAATCCGCAACAGCTGCTTTGATTGCGTCTTCAGCAAGAATTGAACAGTGAACTTTCACTGGTGGTAGCTCTAGCTCTTCTGCAATTTCAGAGTTTTTGATAGCCGCTGCTTCATCAACACTTTTACCTTTAACCCACTCAGTTACTAGTGAGCTAGAAGCGATTGCGCTACCGCAACCGTAAGTTTTGAATTTTGCGTCTTCAATAATACCTTCTGCAGATACTTTGATTTGCAGTTTCATTACGTCACCACAAGCTGGTGCGCCAACCATGCCGCTACCAATACTTGGGTCTTCTTTATCAAACGAACCTACGTTACGTGGGTTTTCGTAGTGATCAATTACTTTTTCGCTATATGCCATGATAGTTACCTCGAATCCTCTAGTTCCGTGAGATTAGTGATGAGCCCACTCAACAGTGTTCAAATCAATCCCTTCTTTATACATATCCCATAGAGGAGACATGTCGCGTAATTTGTTTACCGCTACACGAATTTGTGCAATCGCGTAGTCGATTTCTTCTTCCGTAGTAAAACGGCCGAATGAGAAACGTACAGAACTGTGTGCTAGTTCGTCGTTTAGACCAAGAGCACGTAGAACGTATGAAGGTTCTAAGCTTGCTGATGTACACGCTGAACCTGATGATACCGCTAGGTCTTTTAGAGACATCAGCAGAGACTCACCTTCAACGAAAGCAAAGCTCACGTTTAGGTTGTGTGGTACACGTTGGTCTAGATCACCGTTTACCGTTACCGCTTCTAGATCTTGAACCCCTTTCAATAGGCGCTCACGAAGTACTAATGCGTGATCGTAATCTTTCTGCATGTCTTGCTTAGCAACAGCACAAGCTTCGCCCATACCCACTATTTGGTGAGTAGCAAGCGTACCTGAACGGAAACCACGCTCATGACCGCCGCCGTGCATTTGCGCTTCAAGACGAATACGTGGCTTACGACGAACGTAAAGTGCACCGATACCTTTAGGGCCATACATTTTGTGAGCAGAAAGTGAGATTAAGTCAACTTTCATCTCTTGTACGTCTAGTGGGATTTTACCCGCAGACTGAGCCGCATCAACGTGGAAGACGATCTTACGTGAGCGACATAGTTCGCCGATTGCAGAAATATCTTGGATGACACCAATCTCGTTATTTACATGCATGATAGAAACTAAAACAGTATCTTCGCGCATTGCAGCTTGTAGCTTGTCTAGATCGATGATGCCGTTTGCTTCAGGTTCAAGGTAAGTTACCTCAAAACCTTCACGTTCTAGTTGGCGACATGGATCAAGAACCGCTTTGTGTTCTGTTTTGCACGTGATTACGTGCTTACCTTTCTTCTCGTAAAAGTGCGCAGCACCTTTGATAGCAAGGTTATCTGACTCTGTAGCACCCGATGTGAAAACAATCTCACGTGGATCTGCATTCAGTAAATCGGCAATTTGCTCACGAGCATTATCTACTGATTCTTCTGCCTGCCAGCCGTAACGGTGTGAACGAGATGCAGGGTTACCGAAGTTACCGTCAATCGTCATACACTGAACCATTTTTTCAGCAACACGTGGATCGACTGGGCATGTAGCTGAATAGTCAAAATAAATAGGCAGTTTCATTTTCTACTCCAATGTAAAAACTGACCGCTAAGAGCGGGCATTGACACCGTGAGGTGCTGCACTAATCGTTGTAGTGCTCGTATTCTTATGTGCAAAACCATTATTAACCGCAAGATCGATATCTTGACGGTCAGAAGTTTCTAAAACTTCGTTATCTTTCATTAGCTCACCGAGCGTAATGTCATTTAAGAAGCTACTGATTCGGGAGCTTAAATCACGCCATAGGGTATGAGTTAAACAACGACTACCACCTTGGCAATCTGCTCGACCGTGACATTTAGTTGCATCAACGGATTCGTCCACTGCGGCAATCACAGTTCCGACAGCGATGTCGCTTGCTTCAGCACCTAAACGGTAACCGCCGCCAGGACCACGAACACTAGCAACTAAACCAGCTTTACGTAACTTAGAAAACAGTTGTTCTAAGTAAGATAACGATATGCCTTGTCGCTCTGAAATATCAGCC
Source organism: Vibrio kanaloae (assembly GCF_024347535.1). NCBI lineage: Bacteria > Pseudomonadati > Pseudomonadota > Gammaproteobacteria > Vibrionales > Vibrionaceae > Vibrio > Vibrio kanaloae. The sequence continues at coordinate 2,475,974 of NZ_AP025497.1, forward strand.
AGAGGAACCGGGCTTTTTTGCGAATGCAGTGCTACATCTAGCATAGCTGTTACCGCATATCTTCCTTTAGATGTAAGTTTCATATCACACCGTATCCACATTGTTTATGTGGTTGGAATTTTCCCATACTTGACTAAATTGGTCAAGTATTTAACTGACTAAATTGGTCAAGTATTCATCCTTAAATATTATGTGGGATTTATTTGTCGCTTTTACTCTTCTCTATTGAAGTCAAAATACCACGTAGAGTGTTGATTTCTTGCAATTCTGGTCGTGCTCGGCTGAACATACGACGTAGCTTATTCATCACCTGACCAGGCTTATCCTTAGAGATAAATTGGGTCTCAATGATCACTTTTTCAAGGTGCTCGTAGAACATTTCTAGCTCTTCGTGACGAGGGTATTCATCTTGTTGTTGTGGCTGATATTGGCTAGCCACCATATCAAGGTGTGCAACACGAACTTCGTAGCTCAGAGTCTGTACCGCCATCGCTAGGTTTAATGAGCTGTACTCTGGGTTAGCAGGGATACATACGTGATAGTGACATTTCTGCAATTCATCATTCGTTAAGCCTGTACGTTCACGACCGAACACTAATGCGACTGGATGTTTTTGACCTTCAACTGCAAACTTTTCGCCACACTCGCGAGGCTCAAGCATTGGCCACTCAAGCGTACGAGAACGAGCACTTGAGCCTACAACCAAACCACAGTCTTTTACTGCTTCTTCTAGAGTAGAAACAATGGCCGCGTTTTCTGCGATGTCACCAGCACCAGCAGCCAGTGCTAAGGTCTGCTCGTCAACTTCACATTGAGGGTCTACAAGAACTAATTGACTCAACCCCATCACTTTCATTGCGCGAGCTGCTGAGCCGATATTTCCCGAATGAGACGTACCGACCAGAACGACTTTTACATTGTCTAACATGCTATATGACACCACTTTAAAATTAATCGCGAGATATTAACACATAGCAAAGTAAAATGATCAGGCCCTTCGCGGAATGTGAATTCAAGAGTTCAAAAAACAACCACTTCCTTTTTACGGAAACTTTGGTATACTCGCCGCCGCTTTAAATTGTTCTTTAACATCTTGTGGGAAAAACCATATGCATCCAATGCTAAACATTGCGATACGCGCTGCGCGTAAAGCTGGCAACCATATTGCAAAATCTCTAGAAACAACAGATAAGATCGAAACGTCTTTGAAAGGTAACAACGATTACGTTACTAACATTGCTGAAGAAGCTGAGTACATGATCATTGAGACAATCAAAGCATCTTACCCAGAGCACAGCATTATTTCTGAAGAGAAAGGCCTAACTGAAGGTAAAGACTCGGACGTACAATGGATCGTTGACCCACTAGATGGCACCAACAACTTTGTAAAAGGTTTCCCTCATTTCTCTGTATCTATCGCAGTTCGCATGAACGGCCGTACAGAAGTTGCTTGTGTTTATGACCCAATGCTAAATGAGCTATTCACCGCTCAACGTGGCGCTGGCGCACAGCTTAACAACGCTCGTATGCGTGTTACTCAACTAAAAGACCTTCAAGGTACTGTTCTAGCGACTGGTTTCCCATTCAAGCAAAAACAACACTCTGAATCTTTCATGAAGATCATCTCTGGTCTATTCATCGACTGTGCTGATTTCCGTCGTACAGGTTCTCCTGCTCTTGACCTATGTTACCTAGCAGCTGGCCGTGTTGATGGTTACCTAGAACTAGGCCTTAAGCCATGGGATCTAGCTGCTGGCGATCTAATCGCTCGTGAAGCTGGTGCTATCATGACTGACTTTGCTGGCGGTACTGATTACATGACTTCTGGTAACGTTGTTGCTTCAAGCGCACGTGGTGTTAAGTCTATTCTTAAGCACGTTCGTGAGAACGCTAACGAAGGTATGCTGAAGTAATTCAGACCTTACGTTAACGCTCCCTGTTTCAAGGACACATAGAAATTCCAAAGCCTCGCTACTGCGAGGCTTTTTTGTACCTGCGATTCAAAGATACGAGATATGAGATATGAGATATGAGATATGAGATATGAGATATGAGATATGAGATATGAGATATGAGATATGAGCAGGATGGCTCTTAGTTACATTAAGTACAACTCACTTCGCCGATAAATTGCATTGATCTTCCCCACAAAATGCAGACGTAAAAAAAACCGCTAGTTGCCTAGCGGTTTTTTTGGTTTACCGAAACTTGTTAAGCCAAGGCCTAAGGCATTTCTTCAAACTCTTCACCTTCTTTTTCCACTTGTGGTGGCATTAGGTGCTCACGTGTAATACCCAACTTCATAGCCAGTGCTGATGCAACGTAGATAGAAGAGTAAGTACCAACCGTAATACCTAACAGAAGTGCGGTTGCGAAGCCGTGAATCATAGCACCGCCCTGTACAAACAGTGCGATAACTACGAATAGCGTTGTACCAGAAGTGATCAATGTACGGCTCAATGTTTGTGTGATTGAGTTGTTCAGTACTTCAGGCGCTTCACCTTTACGCATCTTACGGAAGTTCTCACGAATACGGTCGAATACAACGATGGTATCGTTGAGGGAGTAACCGACTACCGTTAGCAAGGCTGCTACGATGGTTAGATCCACCTCAATTTGCATTAGAGAGAACACACCAAGTGTGATGATAACATCGTGCGCAAGTGCTAATACCGCACCCGCTGCCAAACGCCATTCAAATCGCACTGATACGTAGATCAATATACAGATAAGAGAAACGATGATAGCAAGGCCACCAGCTTCTGTTAGTTCATCACCCACGTTAGGGCCTACGAACTCGATACGGCGCATTTCAACTTGCTCACCAGTACCGTCTTTAATTGCAGCCAGAATCTGGTTACCAAGCGTTTCGCCTGCAACACCGTCACGCGGGCGTAAGCGAACCATAACCTCACGTGCCGACCCAAAGTTCTGTACCGTTGCATCTCCGAAGCCTTCAGCCTCTAGTGAGCTACGGATATCGGGTAGGTTTGCAGGTTGCTCAAAACCGACTTCAATCAGAGTACCGCCTGTAAAATCTAATCCCCAGTTCAACGATTTCGTTGTTAAGGTAAAGATGGCAGTACCAATCATCAAGATAGAAAATACAAAGGCAAATTTTGACCAACGCATAAAGTCGATCATTTTTTCTGCTTTTAGAATCTGAAACATATTAATTCCTAGCCTTAGATCGACAGTTTCTTAACGCGTTTACCGCCATACATCAGGTTCACGATGCAACGTGTTCCGACAATAGCTGTAAACATTGAAGTCAAGATACCAATTGATAACGTTACCGCGAAACCTTTAATCGCACCGGTACCGACAGCAAATAGAATGATTGCTGTTAGTAGTGTCGTGATATTGGCATCGGCGATAGTGCTAAATGCGTTCGCGTAACCTTGGTGAATCGCTTGTTGTGGACTGCGTCCATCTCGAAGCTCTTCACGTATACGCTCAAAGATCAGAACGTTGGCATCAACCGCCATACCGACCGTCAATACGATACCAGCAATACCTGGCAGGGTCATAGTCGCCCCCGGAATCATCGACATTACACCGATAATCAACACCAAGTTAGCCATTAGCGCAATGTTCGCAATCAGACCAAAACTACGGTAGTAAAGCAGCGTAAATAGCATAACTGCAGCCATACCCCAAACCATCGCCATGATACCCATATCGATGTTTTGTTGACCCATAGATGGACCAATCGTACGTTCTTCTACAATCGAGATAGGCGCAATCAGAGCACCCGCACGCAATAGAAGTGCCAAGTTATGAGCTTCAGCCGTTGAGTCGATACCAGTAATACGGAAGTTACGACCAAGCGCTGATTGAATTGTCGCTTGGTTAATCACCTCTTCGTGCTTACTTAAGATAACTCGACCTTCAGGTGTTTTACGACCACTGTCTTTGTACTCAGCAAACACGGTAGCCATTAGCTTGCCGATGTTCTTTTTAGAGAAAGCCGACATCTTGCTACCACCTTCGCTGTCTAACGAGATGTTAACTTGTGGACGACCATACTCATCAACACTAGAGCTTGCATCAGTAATACTTGAACCGCCTAAGATAACGCGCTTCTCAAGTACCACAGGACGACCATCACGATCTTGCTTGATTTCACTACCCGCAGGAGCACGACCAGAAGCGGCTGCAGCTAAATCTGCACTGCTATCGACTTCACGGAATTCAAGAGTCGCGGTTGCGCCTAAAATTTCTTTAGCGCGAGCCGTGTCTTGAACACCTGGCAATTCCACTACGATACGGCTAGCACCTTGACGTTGAACCAAAGGCTCAGCTACACCAAGTTCGTTAACACGGTTACGTAGAATGGTAATGTTTTGCTCTACCGCGTAGTTGCGGATTTCTTGAAGGCGAGTTTCAGTGAAGTTAGCCACCAAAGAGAAACGACCGTTAGATGCAGAATCTACGAACGTCATATCTTGGTGTTGAGATTGCAGTAACGATTTCGCTTCAGCAAGCTGCTCTTCGTTACGCAGAAGCACTTCAACGGCATCTTTACCCGATGGGCGAATTGCACGGTAACGAATTTTTTCTTCACGAAGTTCGCTGCGGAACGCTTCTTCTTGTTGGCCAACGAGCTTTTCCATTGCAGCGTCCATATCCACTTCCATTAAGAAGTGAACACCACCACGTAGGTCAAGACCCAGTTTCATTGGTGCAGCACCAATAGATTCAAGCCAATCAGGAGTTGAAGCTGCTAAGTTTAAAGCAACGATAACGTCATCGCCTAGTGCCTCTGTGATGATATCACGGGCGCTAATTTGCGTATCTGTATCGTTAAAGCGAACAAGAATGGAACCGTTTTCTAAAGCAACGGATTTAGTAGAAAGGCTCTCTGCTTCAAGAGCATTGGTGACAACATCCAGCGTAGACAGATCTACAGAGGCGCCACGCGCCCCTGTAACTTGAACTGCCGGATCTTCACCGTATATATTTGGAAGTGCGTATAGCGCAGTGATAGCAATGGCAAACACCACCATCAAATACTTCCATAACGGATAACGGTTTAGCACAGCGAGGATCCTCTAGCTGTTTATAGAGATTTCAGAGTACCTTTTGGTAGCACTGCTGTAACGAAGTCTTTTTTGATAACGACTTCGTTGTTTGCATTCAGTTCGATAGCAACGTAGTCGCTGTCTTCAGCAATCTTAGTGATCTTGCCAATTAAGCCGCCGCTTGTAAGAACTTCGTCGCCTTTGCCCATAGAAGACATAAGGTTCTTGTGCTCTTTAACACGCTTCGCTTGTGGACGGTAGATCATGAAGTAGAAGATCACAGCGAACATACCTAGCATGATAAGCATTTCGAAACCGCCGCCTGCTGGTGCACCTTCTGCTGCTGCGTGAGCTTGAGAAATAAACATTAAAAACATCCTCTATTATATTTTGGTAATTGTTTGTCTAATTGGGTTATATCCCTTTATTTTCAAGCCCCACCTCTTGGAAGAGAGATAGGGCTCGCAAAAAAAGAAATACTAAGATTCTTTGCCTAGTGGTGGCACTTCACGCCCCATTCTTGCGTAGAACTCTGCAACGAACTCTTCAAAGCGGTCTTCATCGATAGACTGACGAATGTCTGACATTACTCGTTGGTAGAAACGCAGGTTATGAATCGTGTTCAGTCGAGCACCTAGGATTTCGTTACAACGATCCAAATGGTGTAAGTACGACTTGCTGTAGTTCTTACAAGTGTAACAGTCACACTCTGAATCTAGTGGTGTTGTATCGGTTTTATGCTTCGCATTACGGATCTTGATCACACCTTCAGTCACAAATAGGTGGCCGTTACGTGCATTTCGCGTTGGCATTACGCAGTCAAACATGTCGATACCACGACGAACACCTTCAACCAAGTCTTCAGGTTTGCCTACGCCCATTAGGTAACGTGGCTTATCTTCCGGCAGTTGAGGACATGTGTGCTCAAGAATGCGGTGCATATCTTCTTTTGGTTCGCCTACTGCTAGGCCACCAACTGCGTAACCGTCAAAACCAATTTCAGTTAGGCCTTTAACAGATACATCACGAAGGTCTTCGTACACACCACCTTGAACGATGCCGAATAGTGAGTTCGGGTTTTCAAGCTTGTCGAAGTGGTTGCGTGAACGCTCAGCCCAACGAAGAGACATCTCCATTGAGTCTTTTGCTTCTTTGTGTGTCGCTGGGTAAGGCGTACACTCGTCAAAGATCATGACGATATCTGAACCTAAATCTTTTTGGATTTCCATCGACTTCTCAGCGTCCATGAAGATCTTGTCACCGTTGACAGGGTTACGGAAATGAACACCCTCTTCAGTGATTTTACGCATTGCACCTAGGCTGAATACTTGGAAGCCGCCTGAATCAGTCAGGATAGGACCGTGCCAGTTCATGAAATCGTGCAGGTCACCGTGCATTTTCATGATTTCTTGGCCAGGACGTAGCCATAGGTGGAATGTGTTACCTAATAGGATTTCAGCACCTGTGTCTTTTACTTCTTCAGGTGTCATACCTTTAACAGTACCGTAAGTACCTACAGGCATGAATGCTGGGGTTTCAACGGTACCGCGTTCAAACTGAAGTTGACCACGACGCGCGCCGCTATTAGTTTTTTTAAGTTCGTATTTTAATTTCACGAAGCCTCCAATATGCCAGAGAAACAATCTGACTGTTAATTCAGAACCTTAAGCCAAACAAAAGTTCAGTCCAGTGGGTTCTATGAGGAGCGGTCGCGTATTCCTTGCGAGAGATTAGACAGACACCCTGCCCGACTCCTAGCTTACTGCTAGCACCCGTAAATTTTTGTATCGCTTAAACCAGCTTAAATTAGCTCGTTTTCTTATTGATGAACATCGCATCGCCGTAGCTGAAGAAACGATATTCGCTCTTCACGGCGTGGTCGTATGCGCCCATCACATTGTCGTAACCAGCAAACGCACTCACCAACATAATCAGTGTTGATTCTGGTAGGTGGAAATTAGTAATCAAGCAATCCACCAACTGGTATTCGTAACCTGGGAAGATAAAGATTTCTGTGTCACCAAAGAAAGGAACTAACTCTGTGCCTTTATTACGTGCATCTTGCGCTGCACTTTCTAGTGAACGAACCGATGTTGTGCCAACCGCAATAATACGCCCGCCACGCGCTTTTGCAGCAGCTACGGCATCCACCACTTCTTGCGGCACTTCAACGTACTCAGCATGCATGTGGTGATCATTGATGTTGTCCACTTTTACGGGCTGGAATGTGCCAGCTCCAACGTGAAGCGTCACGTAAGCAAACTCAACACCCTTTTCTTTCATGCCAGCCATTAGCTTATCATCAAAGTGAAGACCTGCTGTTGGCGCTGCAACCGCACCCGGCTTTTCATTATAGACAGTCTGGTAGCGCTCTTTATCTGCATCTTCATCAGGACGATCGATGTAAGGAGGCAGTGGCATGTGACCAACATTGTTAAGAATCTCTAGAACGCTTTGATCGGATGTGAAATGGATTTCAAACAACGCATCATGACGCGCTACCATTTCAGCTTCATACTCATCGTTCTCACCAAGGAACAACTTAGTGCCCGGCTTCGGTGATTTAGAGCAACGAACATGCGCAAGAATGCTTTTCTCATCGAGCATACGCTCCACTAGCACTTCAAGCTTACCGCCTGAGGCCTTGCGACCGAATACACGAGCAGGAATCACGCGAGTGTTATTAAAAACAACAAGATCGCCTGGCTCAACCAAGTCTAAAACGTCTTTAAACGAACCATCAGCTAGGTTACCGCTGTTGCCATCTAATTTAAGCAGGCGGCTTGCTGTGCGCTCCTCTTGAGGGTAGCGAGCAATGAGTTCATCTGGTAGGTCAAAGTGAAAATCTGAAACTTGCATGTTTGTAGTCTTGTCTTAGTTGATGAGATTTGTGCTGTTGACGAATAATAAGTCATGGTTGCAGATCAATCGTTACGGTAAGTCAATCGTTACCAGAAACACATCACAAACACGACTAAAAATTTCGCAGTGGGCTAGTATAGGCACACGAGCCGCAATAGCAAGGTTTACAGCACTGGATTATTGTAAAGAGGCGTAAAATAATGCTACTGATTCACCACCTCAAACTAAAGAATTAGTTGCATAAAACTCACCCAAGAATGCGTCAGATCTCAGTTATTTTTTGGATAAAAAACTATAGTAATAGCAACAAATAAAAAAGAAGGAGGTTCGTATGATCAAGGTTGAAGATATGATGACTCGCAACCCTCATACCCTATTGCGCTCACACTCACTGGCCGATGCTAAGCACATGATGGAAGCGCTTGATATTCGCCATATTCCGGTCGTTGATTCCGACAGGCAACTACTTGGCGTCGTCACACAGCGAGACGTTCTAGCCGCTCAAGAATCCAGCCTACAAAACATCCCACAAGCTCAATCCTTTACTCTTGCCACTCCCCTCAACGACATCATGCACAAAAGTGTTATGTCGGTAGAGCCGCGTGCGGGTTTAAAAGAGTCAGCTATCTATATGCAGAAACACAAAGTGGGCTGCTTGCCTGTCGTAGAAAATTATGAATTAGTGGGTATTATTACAGACAGCGACTTCGTCACGATAGCGATCAACCTACTAGAACTACAAGAAGATGCGGAGCCAGAAGAAGCGGATGTAGAGTAATATAACAATAAGAAGAGCCTCATAAAGCTATGAGGCTCAATATTAGGTTACCTTAAAAGGATAAGCGGGCCAGTGCCTCCCCCACCACACGTCTCTGCATTGCGTGAGTAGTATCGGTGTTTAATTATTAGCTCGATATCATCCAAACCTTCAAGGTCCACTATCTCACCGTATCGGTCACCCAACTTCACGGACAACCTCCAACCAGAAGCCGCGACGCTTCTCTCTTTAAAGGCATACGTCGGGTTCAAAAACGCCGATTGACTCTCTTCGTCTGTCATGATGTTGGCCTTCATTTGCTGACGATAGCTATCTTTTGCGAAGAAGTTACCATTCGACACATCCCAGAAACGCGTTGAGTACGACACCAGTTCATCTTTAATGCCCGTCTCACCATCGGTTAACGAGCCCGGTGTACGGCTGCGCATGTAGTTGTTGCCACCGTATGGCCAAGACAAGCAAAGGTGATGACACCTTTACTCCAGAGGTTTATTATATTAAACAACACCTTGGCTCAACAGAACTGACCATGGACAATTCTGCTCAAGTCATTAATGCGTTCAATTACGAACCATTTGGTGATGTGGAAGCTCAGTTTGGTCAATCGGATAAAACGGTTTATCGTTTTACCGATAAAGAGCAAGACAAAGAATCTGGACTTGGTTATTTCTCGCAACGCTATATGAACCATAGCTACGGGCAATTCATCACCCCCGATCCTGTGTTTGCAAGAGAGCCCCGATTCACGGATCCGCAACGCTGGTCACCTTATGCCTATGGGCGAGGTAACCCGCTGAGGTATAGCGATCCTACGGGGGAGTTCATCGGTGACGTTATGAATGGGCGATACGATTTAGGTACTGTGGGTTACCATGAAGCGATATCAAACATGGAAAGTATTGCGGATCAAGCTCACGCTGATACATTGAGTGACATGAGGAGTGCTAGTAACACCATAAATGAGGTAGCTGCTACTGTTGTAATTGTCGGAATTGCTGCACCAGTCATTATAAGCTCAGCCCCGGTACTTGAAGTTGTGGCTGTTGTGACAGTTACAGCTGAGGTCATAGCAGCCTCTTCAGGAGCTGTTGAAACTTATATAGACGCCATTGATGGCGACGAGTTTGACGCCGTTGATGCTACGAATAATCTTCTGGGTGTAGGAGCGACCGCTACTACTCATGCAGTTAAAAATTCTGGAGAATTAACAGAGTTTGGTCATTGGACTACAGATGTCGTAAGCAATACTTTCAGTGTTTCATCATGGGGATCGCAACAAGCTGCAAAGCTTGATAATAATAACTCAAAAATCAATCAATCTACTGACGGTAAGAAAAACGGAAGTGATGGTGGGACCAATCATCGAAGTAGTGATCGTCCAGATAACGATGGAGAAAGTACCGGTGGGGCAAATAGTGGAGCTGAACAGTCATCAAACACTAAGCTAGACTAAAATGGCAAAATAGGCACACTTAAAATCAAAACATAGCCCTGCTGAACAGGGCTATGTTGTTTTTAATATAAATATAATTGAGGGATAGGATGAATAAAGAAGATACAATTAAAACGAATACTTGGTTTTTATTTTTTACTCTACTCCTTTGTTATTCAATTTTTTTTTGGCCTAAAGTCATGATAGGTAAAGGAGAAGTGTATTTTTTTTCAACAGCTTCATTCTCAATTACAACCTTTTTTTTTGTATTCCTTTCACCCTACTTTATCTACTTCAATTACAATTTTCTGACGGGGCATGTAAACAAAGACCTCTCACGTGAAGTATCCATTTTTATCTTAGTGCTAGCGATTCTCGCCCCCATTTATCCTAGTTTTGTGTATTACTCTGATCTTGACACTTTGAAAGCTCAACATAGTGAATACTATTGCGGTACAGAACTTAAAATAGGGCGCTCAATGCCGTTACTAGAAAGATTTTCATTTACAAAGGAATGTACAAAATAAAAACAATTTAAAAATAATAATTAATAAAAAAATGAATATTTATAGATAGCCACTCTTACAACAACTCAGAAACCACATCCGCTAACTGATGGAATGTTTCACGACGAGACGAGCTTGGTCGCCAAACTAGGCCAATATCGCGATAGGCCTGCTGACCAGGGGGATCAATAACCACTAGATTTTGGTTTTCCAATAAACCATGATCGATGGCCATCTGCGGAATAAAGGTGGTTCCTAAACCATTGGCCACCATTTGAACCAATGTATGTAGGCTTGTCGCGGTGAACGGGTTTATCTTCTCTTTGTCTGTTAACTTACAGGCCGACACTGCATGCTCTGTTAAACAGTGTTCATTCTCCAACAAGAAAACAGATTCGTCTGGCAGATCATCATATTTAATAGGAACACGAATCCCATCAGCTTGATTACGACTGATCACCATTCTAAAAGGATCTTGCCCAACCACTTTGCTCTCCATGTTGTCGATATCGACAGGCAGAGCCAGAATCAACACATCTAACTCACCATGACGCAGTGCCGCCAATAAGTTAGTCGTCGTGTCTTCACGTAACAGCAAGTTCAACTGTGGGAAGCGTTGATTAGCTTCTTGTACCAAATCGCATAATAGGAACGGGGCAATAGTAGGGATACACCCCAGCCGCAGCTGACCTTGCATCGTATCGCCATTGCACAAACTACCAAGCTCGACTAAGTCTTGCCCTTTCGCCAATAGCTCTCGACCATGCTTCACCGCCAGCTCACCCGCTTGAGTAAAAACTAATGGGCTCTTTTTATCTTTCTTCTCATAGAGAGGGCAACCAATCAGCTCCTCTAAATTTTGAATGCCTTTACTTAATGTAGATTGACTAACGAAACAGAGATCCGCTGCGTCGCTAAAGTGACGAGTTTCGTGAAGCGTAACCAGATAGTGAAGTTGCTTAAGACTTGGCCATTTATTCATGAAATTACTTTGTAATATGAGTAGGATAAATTAGATAAAGGTCATCAGACCTAAGGACTGGGCAAAGAATAAGCTCATCGTTTTTTTCGATTAACTTAATCTATTTAATTCGCTTTTTTCTATAGTACATATTGTACTATAGTTTGTCCCGTAGAAACGGAGCCCAAACAAAGATGTGTTGGGCCAACTAATTTTTTAGGAGATTCCAAATGGTACTAGTAGGTCGTCAAGCCCCTGACTTTACTGCAGCAGCTGTTCTAGGTAACGGTGAGATCGTTGATAACTTCAACTTCGCAGAATTCACTAAAGGTAAGAAAGCGGTAGTTTTCTTCTACCCACTAGACTTCACTTTCGTTTGTCCTTCAGAGCTAATCGCTTTCGACAACCGTCTAGAAGATTTCCAAGCTAAAGGCGTTGAAGTAATCGGTGTTTCTATCGATTCACAATTCTCTCACAACGCATGGCGTAACACTGCTATCGCTGACGGCGGTATCGGTCAAGTTAAATACCCTCTAGTTGCTGACGTTAAGCACGAAATCTGCAAAGCATACGATGTTGAGCACCCAGAAGCCGGTGTTGCTTTCCGTGGTTCTTTCCTAATCGATGGTGACGGTCTTGTACGTCACCAAGTAGTTAACGATCTTCCGCTAGGTCGTAACATCGACGAAATGCTACGCATGGTAGACGCACTAAACTTCCACGAGAAGAACGGTGAAGTTTGTCCTGCACAATGGGAAGAAGGTAAATCAGGTATGGACGCATCTCCAAAGGGTGTTGCAGCATTCCTATCTGAGCACGCTGACGACCTAAGCAAGTAATTACATTCTTAAGCCCGACTCAACACGGGTGAATGGTTGGATGACTCTCTATAAAGAGAAATAAAGCATAAGCTACAGCGCAAAGCGCACCGCCAATCAGTTAAGAAGTAAAGTCCTATTCAAAGCCCGAAGTTAACGCTTCGGGCTTTTTGCATCTATCGCTTCCATAATGATTTATTCCTTGCTCATATCCACTATGAATAGGGGTAACCGCAAAGCCAAACTTTACCTCTATTTTCCTCTATCTCTACCTATTCAGAATCACCTCTAGATTGCTATGATTTCCTCAGTCTCAATTTGAACGAGTAAAATGTAATGAACACCGAAATTGAAGTCTGTATCGATAACTTAGAGTCCCTATACAATGCCCTAGCAGGCGGAGCTAATCGTATTGAGCTTTGCTCTTCATTGGCTCTTGGCGGATTAACTCCAAGCTTCGGAATGATGAAGCAAGCGGCAATAATTTCGTCCGTTCCGGTCTACGCTATGATAAGACCTAGACAAGGCGACTTTATTTTCGATAACGACGATATGAACTGTATGCTTGAAGATATTGAAGCTTGTGCAAGTGCAGGGTTGGATGGGGTCGTACTTGGTGTGTTAGCGCCGAACGGAAGTATTGATATGCCAAAAATGCAACAACTGGCTGAAAAAGCGCACTCGTTAAAGCTTGGGATAACCTTCCATAGAGCCATCGATCAAAGCTCTGATTTCCAAGCAGCATTAGAGCAGATCATTTCACTTGGATGCGAAAGAGTCCTGACATCAGGACTTGCTGTTAATGCCGAGCAAGGCATCGATGTATTGGCAGCAATGGTCAAACAAGCCGACGGACGAATTGATATCATGGCAGGGGCTGGCGTTAACGCTGCGAATGCTAAAATGATTCAATGCGCCACCCAAGTACCTGCTCTTCACCTTTCAGGGAAATCCACAAGAGCTAGCCTAATGGAAAACGGATCGTCCGCTCAAATGGGGAGTGATGATATTGATGATTACCAGATTCCTGTCACTGATGCCAGTAAGGTATTTGATGTGAGGTTCGCTTTAACTATTAAAGAGTAATAACCATTAACATAAACCGAAGAGTACCAAATTACCGAGTCTCACTCATGACATATATTAGGTTCATTACGGTCACTGCCAACTGTTGGTTTAAGTCGTTTGGCAATCACCTTTCAAAGAGATGAGTTCAATTTATTTTAGTACGTCATCTAGGCTCTGTTCACCTAGATGGCGAACATCTTTGCCCTTAACAAAATAGATAATATATTCGCAAATATTTTGGCAACGGTCGCCCACTCGTTCAATAGCACGAGCTGACCACATAACCTGTAAGATAATAGGTATATTCTGCGGCTCTTCCATCATGTAAGTCATTAGCTGACGAATTACAGCTTCGTATTCAGCGTCTAGCTTATCATCAAGCTTATGTACTTCAGCCGCGGCATCAACATCCATACGTGCAAATGCATCCAATACCTGATGGAGCATAGTTATCGCTTGACGACAAAGAGGCTCTAAAGATACATGAAACTTCTGGTCTTTGGCCGAGGGGGCCTCTATCGCACCTTGCGCTATTTTAGAAGCTACATCACCAATTCTTTCCAAATCAGTAATCGTTTTGATGATCGCCATAATCAAACGAAGGTCTTTTGCGGTGGGCTGGCGCTTGGCAATAATACGCGTGCATGCCTCATCGATAGACACTTCCATCGCATTCACTTTATGATCGTCACGAATCACTTTCTTAGCCAGTTCAACGTCATCTCTGTGAAGCGCTTGCATTGCAAATGAAAGTTGCTGCTCCACTAGCCCACCCATGGTGAGTACGTGAGTACGGATCGACTCTAATTCGACGTTAAATTGCCCTGAAATGTGGCGACCGAAATGCATATCAGCTCCTTACAAAGAAATAAATCAAACCGTTTATATAGAGTGGTTTAGCTCTAGGTAGCATCGACTCAACAGTTAGCCGTACCTACCTGTAATGTAGTCTTCTGTTTGATTTTTCAATGGTGACGTAAATATTGAGTCCGTATCTGAGTACTCGATCAATTTCCCCATATGAATAAAGGCAGTATGGTCGCTAACACGAGCGGCCTGTTGCATATTATGAGTCACAATTACCACGGTATATTGTGTTTTTAGCTCGTTGATTAACTCTTCAATAGTCAAAGTAGAAATTGGGTCCAAGGCCGATGTTGGCTCATCTAACAAAAGTACTTCCGGTTCTATCGCAACCGCTCGAGCAATAACCAAGCGTTGCTGTTGGCCACCAGACAAACCGAAGGCATTCTCATGCAAACGATCTTTTACTTCATCCCATAATGCCGCTGCACGCAATGAACGCTCAACCGCATCATCAAGATCACGACTATTACTCAGACCTTGCAGCCTCAACCCATAAACCACATTCTCATAGATGGATTTAGGGAAAGGATTCGGGCGTTGAAATACCATGCCAACACGACGCCTTAAGGTTGCTACATCAACCTTAGGATGATAAACATTGTTTCCGTACAACTTCACTTTGCCGGAGACTTTACAGCCTTCAACAAGATCGTTCATTCGGTTAATACAGCGAAGCAGTGTCGACTTTCCACAACCCGAAGGACCAATAAACGCCGTCACCTGCCCTTTAGGTATTGTCATCGAGATATCATCAAGTGCCTGTGCTTCTTTATAGTATAGGTTCAGCCCTTCAATCGAGATGGCTGTTTGCTCTTCAGTTAGGTTGTGCACATCTAAAGGCGCTTGATAGCCCAAGGTTTCATTAATTGAGAACATCTTAATCTTGTCCTAAGGTTCGGTACTTTTCACGCAAGTTATTTCGAATATTAATCGCGGTCAGGTTCAACCCAACAATCACAGTAACCAACAAAAATGATGTCGCATAAACCAGTGGTCTTGCCGCTTCTATGTTTGAGGTTTGAAAACCCACATCATAAATGTGAAAGCCCAAATGCATAAATTTTCTGTCGAGGTGAACATACGGGAACTGCGCATCGACAGGTAAACTCGACGCTAATTTCACTACTCCCACTAGCATTAATGGCGCTACTTCTCCCGCAGCACGTGCTACAGCCAGAATAAGCCCGGTAATAATCGCAGGGCTCGCCATCGGTAAAACGATACGCCACAAGGTTTCAGATGGGGTTGCCCCCAAAGCTAAAGAACCATGCCTCACAGAACTCGGGATTCGCGTTAACCCTTCCTCGGCGGTCACAATCACGACAGGCAATGTTAACACAGCCAGAGTCAATGCCGACCACAACAAGCCTGGCGTACCAAATGTCGGCGCAGGTAAACGCTCCGCGTAGAACAACGAATCTATAGAACCACCAATGGTGTAAACAAAAAAGCCTAAACCAAATACACCATAAACGATGGATGGCACACCCGCTAAGTTAATAACCGCAATACGAATCAAACGAGTTAGCGCATTGTTTTTTGCGTATTCATTTAGATAAATCGCGGCAATGACACCAAGTGGCATAACGACAATCGACATGATCAGCACTAAAAGTACCGTACCGAAAATCGCAGGGAACACCCCCCCTTCAGAGTTGGACTCTCTAGGTTTTTCAGATAAGAATTTCCAGACCTGCTCACACCAATGCAGCACTTTCTCTGGGTAGGTCATCTGATTTGGGAACCAAAAGTCTAAGATCTCACTCAGCGGAATCTCAACGACTTTGCCCGTCATATCTTCAACAATCAGAGTATCAAGGTTGAGCTGCTGTCTTAAAGAGTCGAGTTGATATTCTCCCGAGGCGAGTTCACTCCTTAAAGCCAAACGTTTAGACTCCAGCTCTTGTCGCTCTGTATCTGACAGGTTGTCATTGAGCTCTCTTTTACGCTTTTCTAAACGTAATTGCTCTAACGCCCAACTTGTTGTGCGGACCGTTTGGTTAACGATCTTTTTAATTTCATCACGCAACGTGTCGGCGTGAGTTAAGCCTTCATCCAGTTCTTTCTCGATATCATCGGTTAGAACACCGTCAGCACTCCTAAAGCCAACCGGCTTTCCGAAGAAGTACCCACCGCGGCTACGCTCGATCACAGCCCACTCTTCTGGTGTGGTTGGTTCTTTAAGGTTCACCTCAAGAATAGATACGAAATCCGCAGGGTACAGTTCGCGGTTAGCAATTTTGATACTAAGACGTCGAACGACCCCTTTATCAATAATCTCTTGCGGCAACTTCTTATCTTGCACATTCGACAGTTGTTCAACCGGAATGTATTTACGATCATAGAGTTGACCGATTAAACGGTTCTTTGTCATCTCTTGATGCTGAAATGGCACATTTGCAAGGCTTTCTGTTTCATTCACTTGCCATTGGTACAGGGGCGCAGGCCAGAAATAGGTTAACCCTTTCCAGCCAATAAATAAGATCAGGCCAAGTACCGAAAGCATACTAATACTAACGGCACCACCAGTTAACCATATCCAAGGAGATCCCGATTTAATCCACTTAAACATGAAGAAGCTCTCTTACTGGTTGCGATTGACGATTCTGATAAAAATTATAAAGCACGGTATTTATCTCGCAGCCTTTGTCTTACCCATTCCGCAATCGAGTTCACGGCGAAGGTAAATACGAATAGAAGTAACGCAGCTAGGAACAACAATCTAAAGTGAGGACTACCAACCTCTGATTCAGGAAGCTCAACAGCAATTGTCGCAGATAGCGTTCGCATCCCCTCAAGAATATTCCAATCCATGATAGGTGTATTACCGGTCGCCATCAGCACGATCATGGTCTCACCAACAGCTCTACCCAACCCCATCATGATTGCAGAGAAAATACCAGGACTCGCAGTAAGCAGCACAACATAAATAAGGGTTTGCCAAGGTGTTGCGCCTAGCGCCAAAGAACCATCCGACAAGTGCTTAGGCACCGAGAAAATAGCGTCTTCTGCGATAGTAAAAATGGTTGGGATAACAGCGAAGCCCATCGCGAATCCAATCACAAGAGCGTTACGTTGGTCAAAATCGATCCCATGGTGGTTTAAAAAGAGCTTGATATCACCAGCAAACAACAACGATTCAATTTTCCCACCCAAGTTAAGCACGATCACAGTGGTCATAATCAACACAGGAACCAGTATCAGTGCATGCCAGCCATTAGGAAAACGGCTCACCCAGTCGTGTGGTAAGCAGTACCAAATTAAACCAACAACCAACGTGCTAAGAGGTAACACCAACAACAGTGAGACAATAGCAGTTAAATGCGTTTCCACGATAGGAGCAAACCACAAACCCGCTACAAACCCGATAATGACCGTCGGTAGCGCTTCCATTAATTCAATCGAAGGTTTTACCACTCGACGCATCTTTGGAGTCATAAAGTAAGCGGTGTAGATAGCGCCAAGTACCGCAATGGGCACCGCGAACATCATCGCAAACAGTGCGGCCTTAAGTGTGCCAAAAGTCAGAGGAACTAAGCTGAATTTCCCTTCAAAATCATCATTTGCCGAAGTGGATTGCCACACGTATTGAGGCTCTGGGTAGCTCTCGTACCAAACCTTTTGCCATAACGATGAAAAAGATATCTCTGGGTATGGGTTATCGACTAAAGCAAGACTAATAACACCATCACTCAGTGTCGCGAGGTGAATTTCATTTGCAGACATGGCCGCGAGTTGTGGCGACTTCTTATAAGCTTTCTCAAACAGAGATAACTTTTCACTTGTCGTATAGTGGCTTTGAATCGTGCCATTCTGATAGAAACTGTAAAAGCCTTTGCGATAAGTATCAGGTAATAAGAACTGTACCTCTGAAGGTAACTTAAAGTCTCGAATATGAGTCAAGCTACGTTTCTCATTGCTTAATACATCAAACCATTGAGAGACTCGCCCATCAAAATGACTCACGAGCAGAGAGTAAGCACCGGACAACAAGTCAATACTCTTAACGGAATGCAGCTCATCACCTAAACTTAAGTCGATCACTTCCCTAACCGAGAACTCGTTCGCTTCAGTGGTTAGAATCGTAAGATCAGAGGCGTTGCGAAGATATAGAGTGTGCCCGTTAGGCGTCATTAAAAGCTGGTCTTGCTGACCAAACTCTTTAGATAACCATTGGGAGTTAACCTCTGAATACTCACCAGTCAATGACGCTTGGTACCATTTTATTAGAATGCGGTTATTGGATAACTGAGCCACCAGCGTCAAAAGACTATTGTCGGTCGCAAATGTTAGCTTTTCAACGCTCAAGCCACTACTCAAAGCGATGTCATCTAAAAATTCAAACGGTTTACCTTTGAGTTGAAGGTAGTTGATACGAGGGCTATCGGCTTGACCTTTTCTTACGGCAAGAGGCTTTAAGAACTTAGGCTGAAACAACTGCACTTGGCCTTGGCGGTTAGCAAAGGCGAACCAATTGTCTGAGGGCGCGCTTCGAGCAAACGCAACCGAGTCTTCAATAATTGACGCTGAGAAGTATGGAGTCGATTGAGTATTATCAAGAGTCCAATAATCTACCGAACCATCGCGATCGATCACTAAAGCATGTTGACCGTATTCATCGATCGTCATTGCAATCGGATCTTGTACTATCACAGGTTGGACTTTTTGATCTGTCTCTAAACTTGAGTCAGCAAAGATAGGAAGAATAACCATCGCTAGGTAAATAAAGATAAGAACCAGTGCCGCCAATACGCTCACACCACCTAACGTCACTGCAAAACGCATAAGACGGTCTTTCAACCATCTTTTTTTATCTCGTTTTTTCAATGAAATTTCGGCTGCGGTCATCTGTCTATCTACCTTTTTTGAGCTAATATCATAATATTTCGTTTACATGACAATTATATTACAACTCACATTAAACAACTGAAAATAATAGTAAGTTTTGCTGAAACTGTAGAGTGAAATAATACCGTAACAAAAACAGCATACTCTGCTCATTTTTACAATTTGAGTAATCTCACACTCTTTAAGATGTCTAGGATGGATTATGAACGCTGAAAAGCTCTATATAGAAAAAGAACTCAGTTGGCTCTCCTTTAACGAGAGAGTTTTACAAGAATCAGCGGACAAAACGGTGCCTCTTATCGAAAGAGTGCGATTTCTTGGGATCTTTTCTAATAATCTAGACGAGTTTTACAAAGTTCGATTCTCTGACGTTAAACGTCGTATTTTGATCAACCAAGAACGTGGGATCCACGATAACTCAAAGCATTTGCTTACTAAGATGCAAACCAAAGCGTTTAAGCTGAACCAACGTTTTGATGAACTCTACAATGAGCTTATTCTAGAGATGGCAAGGCGACGGATTTTCTTGGTCAACGAGACGCAATTGAATGATCCTCAAAAGAAATGGATAAGAAAATACTTTAAGAAAGAAGTACTTCCACACATCACTCCCCTTTTGATGACCGAAGAGATTAATGTGCTTCAATTCTTAAAAGATGAATATGCCTACCTGACCGTCGAACTTCAAAAAGAGCAGCAATCCAAATACGCCGTCATAGAGATACCGACCGATCACCTTCCGCGCTTTGTCATGGTTCCAGAGCAGAAAGGAAAGCGCCGCAAGACGATCATCTTACTTGATAACATCATCCGATACTGCATTGATGACCTATTTAAAGGCTTTTTTGAATACGACCAACTCAACTGTCACGCGATGAAAATGACACGTGATGCCGAATACGATCTTAGTCATGAAGTCGAACATAGTTTGCTAGAACAGATGTCGGAAGGTGTCGCTCAAAGGCTCAGTGCAATGCCTGTGCGTTTTGTTTACGAACACACAATGCCGAAAAATATGCTGGATTTCTTGTGTGGTAAATTAGGGATCTCTAACTACGACAACCTGATTCCTGGTGGTCGTTACCATAATTTTAAAGATTTCATTGGTTTCCCGAATGTAGGTCGTGAATACTTAGAAAACAAGCCGTTACCCCCTATGTCATGCGCCGACTTTGATGGGTTTGATAACAGTTTTGATGCCATCAAGAATCAAGATATCTTGTTAAACTATCCATACCATACCTTTGATCACATAGCAGAGTTGGTTCGTCAGGCTTCATTTGATCCAAAAGTCATCGGCATCAAGATCAATATCTATCGTGTAGCGAAAAACTCTCAGTTAATGAACTCGTTGATTGATGCGGTTCACAATGGGAAAAACGTAACTGTGGTGGTTGAACTTCAAGCTCGATTCGATGAGGAAGCCAATATCGAATGGTCAAAAATTCTAACCGACGCTGGCGTTCACGTAATCTTTGGTGCTACAGGTTTGAAGATCCACTCTAAGTTACTTCTTATAAGCCGCCGAGAAGGTGAAGAAATCACTTATTACGCGCATATCGGTACGGGTAACTTCCACGAAAAGACAGCAAGAATTTACACAGACTTCTCGCTGCTCACCGCCGATCAAGAGCTAACTAACGAGGTGCGTAATGTCTTTGGGTATATAGAGAACCCTTACCGCCCTGTAAGATTTGACCACTTAATTGTGTCGCCACGTAATTCACGTAAAAATCTTTACCGTCTTATCGATACAGAAACTGCTAATGCCAAGTCCGGCAAGAAAGCAGAAATAACATTGAAGGTGAACAACTTAGTCGACAAAGGGCTGATCAACAAACTTTATGGTGCAAGCAATGCCGGAGTCAAAATTCGTATGATCATACGAGGTATGTGCTCACTTGTTCCGGGAGTAGAAGGCATCAGCGAAAACATTGAAATCATCAGTATCATCGACCGATTCCTAGAGCACCCACGCGTTTTGATTACACATAACGATGGCGACCCTAAGGTGTTCATCTCATCGGCGGATTGGATGACACGAAACATCGACCACCGCATTGAAGTCGCAGCGCCAATCCGTGATGAACGTTTGAAACAACGCATCATCGACATTGTAAATATTCATTTTACCGATACAGTTAAAGCAAGGTGGATAGACAAAGAGATGAGCAACGCTTACGTCCCTCGTGGTAACCGTAAAAAACGCCGCTCACAAGTCGCCATCTATGATTACCTCAAGCAGGTAGAGAAACAGACTCGAAAAGCTAGGGAACAACAATCTCACGATGAGCCAAGCTAAAAACATCAAGGCCAATACGCCTGAAGACTCTAAAAATACCACCCCACTTGAGGCCGTGGCATCAACAACCAAACATGTCGCTGCCATCGATTTAGGCTCAAATAGCTTCCACATGGTTGTAGCGAAAGTTATTGGACAAGAGTTACAACTAGTCAGCCGACATAAGCAAAGAGTCCGGCTTGGTTCTGGCCTCGATGACCAATCAAACCTAAGCAATGCAACCATCGAACGTGGTTTAGAGTGTCTTGCTATGTTTGCCGAGCGTCTACAAGGCTTTGAAATCGAGAATGTGCGCATTGCGGCTACTCACACGCTTCGCCAAGCAAACAACGCCCATATATTTATCCAACGTGCGCGAGAGGTACTCCCATTTCCTATCGAGGTGATTCCCGGGGAAGAAGAGGCACGACTAATCTATTTAGGCGTAGCCCACACACAACCAGAGTCAGACTCCAAGTTAGTCATTGATATTGGCGGCGGCAGTACTGAGTTGATTATCGGTCAAGGGTTTGAAGCGAAGCTCGTCAACAGCAAACAGATGGGCTGCGTGAGCTTCACTCAACGATACTTTTCGAATGGAAAACTCTCTCGTAAGAACTTCTCCAAGGCTATTATTGCAGCCCAACAACGCCTAGAACCTCTTGCCGCTAAATATAAAAAGAAAGGCTGGGATGCGGCTCTTGGCTCTTCAGGCACCATCAAAGCAATCAAAGAAGCCTTAGTTGGAATGGGCTATGAAGATGCCATTATCACTGAAAAACGATTAGGCCATTTAATTGATGTGTTGTGTGAAAACGACAGTATTGAAGAGATAAAACTCAAAGGATTGGCTGAAGAGCGCCAACCCGTCTTTGCTGGCGGAGTAGCTATTCTCACTGCGATATTCATGGCTCTTTCAGTCAAAGAGATGCACTTTTCAGACGGTGCGCTTCGTGAAGGCTTGCTGTATGAGATGGAAGATCGTTTTCAGCGTTCGGACATTCGCATGCGAACCACTGAGAACCTCGCGACCAAACACTCCGTTGATTTCGACCACGCGACTCGCGTAAAAGAGCAAGCCAGCGAGTTCTTACATCAGCTCTGCGATGAACTGTGCATTAAGAAAAAAAGTCAGCTTTTTGAACTCCTCGAATGGAGTGCTCTATTACACGAGGTCGGACTGAGTATCAGCTTCTCAGGCTTCCATAAGCACTCTGCGTATCTTCTTGAGCATACCAATATGCCAGGCTTTAACAGCGAGCAACAAATGGTCATGTCGATATTAGCTCGCTTCCAGCGCAAAGCCCTTAAGCTTCAAGACATGCCTGAACTGAATTTGTTTAAGGGTAAGCACTTGATCAGCTTAATTCGCATATTACGTCTATCCATCATTCTCAATGGTCAACGTAACGACTCTCCACGCCTAAAAACACGCATTGAGGTCATCGAGAAAGATCATTGGAAGATATGTGGTGCCGATGGTGATTGGCTTGAGGAAAATAAACTATTGGCGGCGGACTTACTCGCAGAACAGGAACTTTGGAGTAATGCTGAATGGCAACTAAGCTTTGATGAAAACCAAAATGCCTAATTGCCAATAAGGGTATTAAAGCCCTACTTTTGCGAGTTCTTGTTTGGCGTATTCGTGAGGAATAGAAACGTAGCCGTCTTTTTCCACCAACTCTTGACCTTGTTTAGAAAAGATAAAGGTTAAGAACTCTTGCTCGACCGGAGAAAGCGGCTTGTTTGGGTGTTTATTCACATAAACATACAAGAAGCGCGAAAGCGGATAAGCGCCACTTAGGATGTTTTCTCTTGTTGCGTGTACATATTGATCACCCGTCTTAACCACAGGAATCTGTCTCACCCCCGCAACACGATAGCCAATGCCTGTGTATCCAATGCCGCTGATCGACAAAGCAACAGATTGAACAACAGAAGCTGAACCCGGCTGCTCATTGACTCGATTCTTGAAATCACCACCGCACAAAGCATTCTGCTTAAAGTAACCATAAGTACCAGACACCGAGTTTCGCCCAAACAGTTGGAAGCGATGCTTTGCCCAAGGTTGTTTAATACCTAACTCTCGCCAATTTTCGATATTCCTAACACCACCGCAGCGTAAAGTCTCCGAGAAAATGCCATCTATCTGACGGAAGTTGAGCCCTTTGATCGGGTTATCTTTGTGTACGAACACGCCAATAGCATCGATAGCGACTCTGAGCGCGGTAGGCTTATAGCCATGCTCTCTTTCAAACGCTTCAATTTCTCGTAAGCGCATCGGACGACTCATTGGTCCAAGGTGAGCTGTACCCTCTGTTAAAGCTGGAGGGGCCGTCGCCGAGCCAGAAGCTTGGACCTGAGCATTCACGTTCGGGTAGTAAGATTTGAACTCTTCAACCCACAACGTTGTCATTCCCGCTAAGGTATCTGAACCTACCGACAGCAAACTCCCCGAAATACCTGGCACCTTGGAATAATCGGGAAGAGGTTTGACGCTCTGTTCCGCATAAACAGTGTGAACCAAAGCAAATGCTAACAACAAACTAACTGAGAAACGCACCCTGCGTATTAAACAACTCATGACACGGTTAATCTATTTGGCAACGTGAAATGGAAGCGACTACCAACCCCCACTTCACTTTGAATTTCTAAATGGGAATCATGATGACTCAGCGCATGCTTAACGATAGCGAGCCCTAAACCACTGCCGCCAGTATCACGTGAGCGCGCCTTATCGACCCGATAAAAGCGTTCTGTCAGTCTATGTAAGTGCTGAGGTTCAATACCATCTCCAGTGTCTGACACATCCAAACACGCGCCTTGGCTTGTTTGATACCAACGAACCCTAACCGTAGCACCTGGTGGTGTGTATTTCACCGCGTTATAAACCAGATTCGATATCGCACTTCTCAACTGGTCTTCATCGGCTAATACTCGTAAACTCGTATCGATATCAAACTCAAGTTTGTGCCCACAGTCACCACTTAAGCTCGCGGCTTCTTTTTCAAGAACTTCGAGCATCGCCGGTACATTGACTACTTCGTCTAGCTCGTGCATTGGCGCCGCTTCTATTTTTGAAAGAGTCAGTAGTTGGTTCACCAAACTGTTCATGCGATTCAATTGCTCAGTCATCACACCATGCGCCTTGGTCCACATCGGGCCGACGATCATGTCTGGATCTTCCGTCATTTCAAGATAGCCTTGAAGTACGGTCATTGGAGTGCGCAATTCGTGAGAAACGTTAGCAAAGAAGTTACGACGCATGCCTTCTAGCTGTTTTAGTTGAGTCACATCACGCACTACCATCAGGTGTTCACCCTCGGTATAAGGCACAATACGTAACTCAAGCATACGCTCCACGTTCAGAGGTGAAGGCATCTCTAATGGCTCAGAGAAATCTTGCTTGTTCAGATATTTAATAAAGTCTGGCGTACGAATCAGATTCGAGATCGGTTGCCCAGAATCGTCCGGCCAACGAAAGCCCAACAAATATTGAGCGAGCTTGTTACACCAAACAATATTCCCTTCACCGCGAAACACCACAACGGCATCGGGTAAAGATTCAGCACCGTTTCTAAAACGGCGGATCAGGTTGGTCAACTCTTTTCTTTTACGACGCTGTCTCTGTTGCATACGGTAAATACCGTTAAACAGAGATTCCCAGTTTCCTGAGCCTGAAGGTGGTGTTAGACGCTTCTCATCCCACAACCATGCAGACAAACGCATTTGATTGTGTAGATGCCAGCCGAGCTGCAATACCGTAGCAGCCAGCAGTAACCAAGGTAAATAACCGAATATCCATCCGACAAAAACCCATGGTGCGTAAAAAAAAACCAGCTCCCAAACCATCTTTTTCCAGGTTAACTTTTCAACCATTCAGGACTCCGTAGACTGCAGCGAAGCAACATTAAGCTTTTGTAGAAAAACGGTAACCCGCGCCGCGAACCGTTTGAATTAGCTTATCGTGACCTGCCGATTCAAGCGCTTTACGTAGGCGTCGAATATGCACATCAACGGTGCGGTCTTCAACGTAAACATTCGTACCCCAAACGTTGTTAAGTAGCTGCTCTCGGCTGTATACACGCTCTTGGTGCGTCATAAAGAAGTGCAACATTTTAAATTCTGTCGGTCCCATATCTACGGGACCTTCGCTTGCTGTAACGCGATGCGAGACTGGGTCTAGTTTAAGACCTTGTACATCAATCACATCTTCCAATGCGGTAGGTGTTACACGGCGAATAACCGCTTTCAGGCGAGCGACTAACTCTTTTGGTGAAAATGGTTTGGTAATGTAATCGTCAGCGCCAACTTCTAAGCCACGAACTTTATCTTCTTCTTCACCACGAGCTGTCAGCATCACCACAGGGATGTTGCGAGTTAACTCTTCACGCTTCATATGCTTGATAAAGTTTATCCCGCTACCACCAGGTAGCATCCAATCTAGTAACACTAGATCTGGGAAAGGTTCACATAGCTTGTTTACCGCTGTATCGTAATCTTCAGCCTCTACTGCTTGGTAGCCTTTTTGTTCAAGCACGAAACACAACATCTCACGAATTGGTGCTTCATCTTCAACGACCAGAATCCTTCTCGACATAATTGAATAGCCTTTATAAGTAATCAACGCATTGCATTATCTGAGTTAATTATGACACTTTTGTGACCTTTGAAAACAAATTTTCATATAACTGTCTCAAACATTTCACTTTGTAAGTTTTGATACAGAGCTAAGGACAAATCGAATTAGATCTCATATCATGAGGCACTTCTAAAAAGGTATGAGAAATATTTATGTGGTTTAAAAATTGCCTAGTCTATCGCTTCAACCGTGATATTGATTTCAACGCAGATCAGCTAGAGAAACAACTTGAAGAATTCCGCTTTACTCCTTGTGGTAGCCAAGACAAACAGAAATTTGGTTGGGTACACGCAATGGGCAAACATGGCGATATGATGACGCACGTCTCAGAAAACCGCATTCTAATCTGTGCAAAGAAAGAAGAGAAAATGCTACCTGCTTCTGTGATCAAAGAGTCACTGAACGCAAAAGTAGAAACACTTGAGGCAGAATCGGGAACACCTCTTAAAAAGAAAGAGAAAGACAGCCTAAAAGAAGACATCATCATTGATCTGCTTCCTCGTGCATTCAGCCGCAGTAATTTTACATACGCGCTGATCATGCCAAAAGAAGGTTTCATTGTGGTTGATGCAAGCAGCTACAAAAAAGCAGAAGACGTACTAGCATTACTACGTAAAACAATGGGTAGCTTGCCAGTAGTGCCTGCTATTCCAGAGCAAGCGATTGAAACGACTCTGACAGAGTGGGTGAAATCTGGTGATACGCCTCAAGGTATCACTATGCTCGATGAAGCAGAGCTTAAATCAATCCAAGAAGACGGCGGTATCGTTCGAGTTAAGAAACAAGAACTAGAAGCTGATGAGATTAAAAACCACATCGAAGCCAATAAAGTGGTAACTAAGCTTCTGATCAACTGGCAAGATCGCATTGAGTTCATTCTTGCTGAAGATGGCAGCATCAAGCGCCTGAAATTCAGTGACGAACTAAAAGATGAGAACGACGATATTCCTCGCGAAGATCAAGCAGCGCGCTTTGATGCAGACTTCTCACTGCTATGTGGTGAATTCAGTGTTTTCCTACCAAACCTATTTGAATCATTAGGCGGGTTAACTCAACCTAACGCTTAACTGATGTAATTTGAAGCCCAGGTGTCAACAGCACCTGAGCTTAATTCCCAGCTACCTTGCAGCATTTCCTCCAGCTCCGCGCTCTTCTTAATACCATTGTTATCTTTAGGGCTATCAACCCAACTCATTTTAGCGTAAAATTTGCGCCCCTTTGATATCACTTGGTGGTATCAACCTGACTTGAGATCAGACTAGAGAACGAAGCAATGACGACACAAAAACCATTTGTACCGGAACTATTATCACCGGCAGGAAGCCTCAAAAACATGCGTTACGCATTCGCTTACGGCGCAGATGCTGTATACGCAGGCCAGCCACGTTACAGCCTTCGCGTTCGTAACAACGAGTTCAATCACGAAAACCTACAAATCGGTATCGATGAAGCTCATGCTCAAGGCAAAAAGTTATATGTTGTATGTAACATTCAGCCGCACAACTCTAAGTTAAAAACATTCATTCGCGACCTTAAACCAGTTGTAGATATGGGCCCTGACGCGCTTATCATGTCAGATCCTGGTCTTATCATGATGGTTCGTGAAGCATTCCCTGAAATGCCAATCCATCTTTCTGTTCAAGCAAACGCAGTAAACTGGGCGACCGTTAAGTTCTGGTCAACTCAAGGCGTTGAGCGTGTAATCCTATCTCGTGAGCTATCGCTTGAAGAGATCGAAGAGATTCGCGAACACTGCCCAGAAACAGAACTAGAGATCTTTGTTCACGGTGCACTTTGCATGGCTTACTCAGGCCGTTGTCTACTTTCTGGTTACATGAACAAACGCGATCCAAACCAAGGTACTTGCACTAACGCTTGTCGTTGGGAATATAAAACTGAAGCAGCGAAAGAAGACGAAAACGGTCAGATCGTTGAAGCAAACCCTACTGGTGTTGCTATTCAAGAAGTAGAAACGCAAGACATTGAAGTTCAAGATGAGCGTCCAGACAACACACTAGGTCTTGGTAAACCAACAGACGAAGTGGTTCTGCTTTCTGAATCACACAAGCCAGAAGAAAAAATGGCAGCGTTTGAAGATGAGCATGGTACTTACATCATGAACTCAAAAGACCTTCGTGCAATCCAACACGTTGAGCGACTAACGAAGATGGGTGTTCACTCTCTTAAAATCGAAGGTCGTACTAAGTCTTTCTACTACTGTGCACGTACAGCACAGGTTTACCGTAAAGCTATCGACGATGCTGTAGCAGGCAAACCATTTGATGAAAGCCTAATGGGTACGCTAGAGAGCCTAGCTCACCGTGGCTACACTGAGGGATTCCTACGCCGTCATACACACGACACATACCAAAACTACGAGTACGGTTACTCTATCTCTGATACTCAACAGTTTGTTGGTGAGTTCACGGGCAAGCGCCGTGGTGACCTAGCTGAAGTAGAAGTGAAGAACAAGTTCCTATTAGGCGATAGCTTAGAGATGATGACACCGAAAGGTAACGTTGTCTTCAAATTAGAAGTCATGGAAAATCGTAAATCTGAAGCTGTAGACGATGCGAAAGGCAACGGTCACTTTGTATTTATTCCTGTACCAACAGATTTAGACCTACAGTACGGTTTGTTAATGCGCAACTTGAACAAAGGCCAAGATACGCGTAACGCATCAGGTAAATAACGTTTATTTTGGAAAGATAGATGGCTCTACTAATAACTGACAAGTGCATCAACTGCGATATGTGTGACCCAGAATGCCCAAATGGTGCAATCACTATGGGCGACAGAATCTTTGAGATCGATCCTGATTTATGTACTGAGTGTAAAGGTCACTATGAAAAGCCAACATGTCAATCAGTGTGCCCCATTACCAAATGCATTATCACTGACCCAAATCATATTGAAACTGATGACGAGTTACTTGAAAAGTTTGTCATCATTCAAGGCTTAACCTGACAGATAAAAGGTTCAACTGAATCATTGAGTTGAACCTTTTCTTACCCAGCACTTTTCAGAGATACTTTCCCCCTCTTTCTCATACTGATACTCAAGCTATTCTCGTCAATTTTCATCTGAGATAGAGACATCAAATAAAATACTCTCGACTCATATACGTAACAAGTTCTATTCTGTATTTATAAACTCTAAATAATCGAGTGACATTTCCCCTACATCTTAGACGAAAATACGAGTGGGTCATTAACGCTTAGATGATCGACCAAACTCAGATTACTGATTTGATATTAAAGCCAAACACTGACTAGGCATCACTTTAACTTTCTTTTTTTTCTTCTTTTTCACTACTTTTTGGTGTGGCTCTGGCACAGTTTTCGGAGCCCAGCTTGCTAATTCATACCCACAACCATCACCTTTAGGAGGGCTTGCTTGAGCTATACAGTTTGAACTGCCTTCCGGGCACTTTAAACGAACATGGAAGTGAGAATGATGCCCCCACCAAGGTCTTATTTTACCTAACCAAGATCTATCATTAACATCAGAGCTATCTTGATCACAAAGGGCCTGTTTAATGACAGGGTGAACAAAGATACGCACCACTTTTTTATCTTTCGCTGCATAGCGAATAACTTGAAAGTGATCATCGGTCCAATTAGATTTACGCAGTTTGTAGTTAGTAAGATCCACAACACTCACAGGTTTAGGGACAGTAAGTTCATTCTCAGTAAGCCTCTTACTGGTTAACCTCAACCATATATCAATATCCAACCCAGTCTGGTGACTTGAATGACCAGATGAGAAGCGGCCCCCTCGAGGTAGTGAAATATCGCCAACTAACAAGTTGGTGTTGAGTTGCTCGCTTGTAATTATACCTAGCCTTTCAATAAACTGAATGGCTTCAGTATGGCCATAGTAGCGCTCTCGCTGAGGGCGAATAATTTGATAACCCTCCCCGTTAATCGGCAGGGCCTGTGCGCCATCGAGGCAACCATTGGCATAACTTCCTATTGATGAGGTTGAGTTTCTTGTCGGGCTTTTTTCTTTTTCCCACGGAGTTGCCGATACGGCAAGCGAATAAAAAATAAGAGCCGATGTATAAAGTAACCTCATAACTATTCCAAATGAATGAATTCTACTTTTCATACTAGTCGTCATCAGAAAACATATACGTATTGAATGTAATTTTTGGCGAAAAAAAGGCATTTTATAATGAGAAAATGGAAGGAAACGAGTTTTGAAACAATGGAAAGAAAAAAGGCTCCAGTCTTTCGACTAGAGCCTTAAATATGGCAGGGGTGGAGAAATTCGAACTCCCAACACGCGCTGTTTTGGTAAGTCGGGGAATCCGCGACTCTGATAATGACATGTTCAACACCAAAAAGTAAAAAGGCTCCAGTCTTTCGACTAGAGCCTTAAATATGGCAGGGGTGGAGAGATTCGAACTCCCAACACGCGCTGTTTTGGTAAGTCGGGGAATCCGCGGCTCTGCTAATAACATGTTCAACACCAAAAAGTAAAAAGGCTCCAGCATTTCTGCTAGAGCTTTAAATATGGCAGGAGTGGAGAGATTCGAACTCCCAACACGCGCTGTTTTGGTAAGTCGGGGAATCTGCGGCTCTGCTAATGACATGTTTCAACACCAAAAAGTAAAAAGGCTCCAGTCTTTCGACTAGAGCCTTAAATATGGCAGGGGTGGAGAGATTCGAACTCCCAACACGCGGATTTGGAATCCGCTGCTCTGCCAATTGGAGCTACACCCCTATTTCAGTTTTAAAGAGCTGAAACTCTGAATAAGTGGCGGAGTGGACGGGACTCGAACCCGCGACCCCCGGCGTGACAGGCCGGTATTCTAACCAACTGAACTACCACTCCGCAGTGGTCAACTCACCAAGTGAGCGTCCATATCTCCAGGTCGGTCAACCTAAAGATTTAATTTAAAGCCTGGCGATGTCCTACTCTCACATGGGGAAGCCCCACACTACCATCGGCGCTATTGTGTTTCACTACTGAGTTCGGCATGGAATCAGGTGGGTCCACAATGCTATGGTCGCCAAGCAAATTCTGTTTAATTGACGCCTCTGCGACAATTAATAATTCGGAAAGCTGTTTCTCTATTCAATAGAGCAATAAAAGTCTCTTCAAACGCATTCAAGGTCTGTCTCTTTGAGTCCACAAAACCCCTTGGGTGTTGTATGGTTAAGCCTCACGGGCAATTAGTACAGGTTAGCTCAATGCCTCGCAGCACTTACACACCCTGCCTATCAACGTCGTAGTCTACGACAACCCTTTAGGACACTTATAGTGCCAGGGAAAACTCATCTCAAGGCTCGCTTCGCGCTTAGATGCTTTCAGCGCTTATCGATTCCGAACGTAGCTACCGGGCAATGCCATTGGCATGACAACCCGAACACCAGAGGTTCGTCCACTCCGGTCCTCTCGTACTAGGAGCAGCCCCTTTCAATTTTCCAACGCCCACGGCAGATAGGGACCGAACTGTCTCACGACGTTCTAAACCCAGCTCGCGTACCACTTTAAATGGCGAACAGCCATACCCTTGGGACCGACTTCAGCCCCAGGATGTGATGAGCCGACATCGAGGTGCCAAACACCGCCGTCGATATGAACTCTTGGGCGGTATCAGCCTGTTATCCCCGGAGTACCTTTTATCCGTTGAGCGATGGCCCTTCCATTCAGAACCACCGGATCACTATGACCTGCTTTCGCACCTGCTCGAATTGTCATTCTCGCAGTCAAGCGGGCTTATGCCATTGCACTAACCACACGATGTCCAACCGTGTTTAGCCCACCTTCGTGCTCCTCCGTTACTCTTTGGGAGGAGACCGCCCCAGTCAAACTACCCACCAGGCACTGTCCGTAATCCCGATTCAGGGACCAACGTTAGAACATCAAAACTACAAGGGTGGTATTTCAAGGACGACTCCATCACATCTAGCGACGCAATTTCATAGTCTCCCACCTATCCTACACATGTAGGTTCAATGTTCAGTGCCAAGCTGTAGTAAAGGTTCACGGGGTCTTTCCGTCTAGCCGCGGGTACACTGCATCTTCACAGCGATTTCAATTTCACTGAGTCTCGGGTGGAGACAGCGTGGCCATCATTACGCCATTCGTGCAGGTCGGAACTTACCCGACAAGGAATTTCGCTACCTTAGGACCGTTATAGTTACGGCCGCCGTTTACCGGGGCTTCGATCAAGAGCTTCGACCGAAGTCTAACCCCATCAATTAACCTTCCGGCACCGGGCAGGCGTCACACCGTATACGTCATCTTACGATTTTGCACAGTGCTGTGTTTTTAATAAACAGTTGCAGCCACCTGGTATCTGCGACTCTCGTCTGCTCCATCCGCAAGGGACTTCACTGATAAGAGCGTACCTTCTCCCGAAGTTACGGTACCATTTTGCCTAGTTCCTTCACCCGAGTTCTCTCAAGCGCCTTGGTATTCTCTACCCGACCACCTGTGTCGGTTTGGGGTACGATTCCTTACAATCTGAAGCTTAGAGGCTTTTCCTGGAAGCATGGCATCAATGACTTCACACCCGTAGGTGCTCGACATCGTATCTCAGCGTTAAGAAAGTCCGGATTTACCTAAACTTTCCGCCTACATACTTGAACCTGGACAACCGTCGCCAGGCCCACCTAGCCTTCTCCGTCCCCCCATCGCAATTGTAAGAAGTACGGGAATATTAACCCGTTTCCCATCGACTACGCCTTTCGGCCTCGCCTTAGGAGTCGACTTACCCTGCCCCGATTAACGTTGGACAGGAACCCTTGGTCTTCCGGCGAGGGAGTTTTTCACTCCCTTTATCGTTACTCATGTCAGCATTCGCACTTCTGATACCTCCAGCAGCCCTTACAGACCACCTTCAACGGCTTACAGAACGCTCCCCTACCCCACATACCCTAAGGTACGTAGCCGCAGCTTCGGTGTATAGCTTAGCCCCGTTACATCTTCCGCGCAGGCCGACTCGACCAGTGAGCTATTACGCTTTCTTTAAATGATGGCTGCTTCTAAGCCAACATCCTGGCTGTCTGAGCCTTCCCACATCGTTTCCCACTTAGCTATACTTTGGGACCTTAGCTGGCGGTCTGGGTTGTTTCCCTCTCCACGACGGACGTTAGCACCCGCCGTGTGTCTCCCGGATAGTACTTACTGGTATTCGGAGTTTGCAAAGGGTTGGTAAGTCGGGATGACCCCCTAGCCTTAACAGTGCTCTACCCCCAGTAGTATTCGTCCGAGGCGCTACCTAAATAGCTTTCGGGGAGAACCAGCTATCTCCAGGTTTGATTGGCCTTTCACCCCTAGCCACAAGTCATCCGCTAATTTTTCAACATTAGTCGGTTCGGTCCTCCAGTTGATGTTACTCAACCTTCAACCTGCCCATGGCTAGATCACCTGGTTTCGGGTCTAATCCTAGCAACTGTACGCCCAGTTAAGACTCGGTTTCCCTACGGCTCCCCTAAACGGTTAACCTTGCTACTAAAATTAAGTCGCTGACCCATTATACAAAAGGTACGCAGTCACACCACGAAGGTGCTCCTACTGCTTGTACGTACACGGTTTCAGGTTCTATTTCACTCCCCTCACAGGGGTTCTTTTCGCCTTTCCCTCACGGTACTGGTTCACTATCGGTCAGTCAGTAGTATTTAGCCTTGGAGGATGGTCCCCCCATATTCAGACAGGATATCACGTGTCCCGCCTTACTCGATTTCACTGATGATGATGTGTCGGTTACGGGGCTATCACCCTTTACTGCGCCACTTTCCAGAGGCTTCACCTGCATCATTAAAAGCTTAAGGGCTAATCCAATTTCGCTCGCCGCTACTTTCGGAATCTCGGTTGATTTCTCTTCCTCGGGGTACTTAGATGTTTCAGTTCCCCCGGTTTGCCTCCTGCTGCTATGTATTCACAACAGGATACGTGCTTATGCACGTGGGTTTCCCCATTCAGAAATCCCAGACTCAAAAGGTTATTACTACCTAATCTGGGCTTATCGCAAGTTATTACGTCTTTCATCGCCTCTGACTGCCAAGGCATCCACCGTGTACGCTTAGTCACTTAACCATACAACCCGAAAGGGTTTGTATTTGCTTTCACTTTAAAAAGTGAAGACAAATAAGCGTATGGCAACTAACCAAGGTTTTTGGTTGTCATCAAGAAGGGTTAATTCTCAATGACTGTTTGCCGGACTCAATTGTGATTCAAACTAAGTTTGAATCGAATACAAGACACTTGAATGTGTTTGTTGTGTTTATCTAATGAAAGATAAACATTGAGAACTTTTAAATTTGATTGAATTACTCGTAAGTAATCAATCAGTCAGCTTTCCAAATTGTTAAAGAGCTTGATTCAATAAATTAAACCATTTTTAAAGACTCTCTTAAGAGAATACTTAAAGATGGTGGAGCTATGCGGGATCGAACCGCAGACCTCCTGCGTGCAAGGCAGGCGCTCTCCCAGCTGAGCTATAGCCCCATCTAGGTCGATATTGGTGGGTCTGAGTGGACTTGAACCACCGACCTCCCGCTTATCAGGCGAGCGCTCTAACCAGCTGAGCTACAGACCCAATATCGTCTCTTAACTTTTCTAAACCTAATCAATCTGTGTGGACACTCATCGTCAATATCTTCGTATAAGGAGGTGATCCAGCCCCAGGTTCCCCTAGGGCTACCTTGTTACGACTTCACCCCAGTCATGAACCACAAAGTGGTAAGCGTCCTCCCGAAGGTTAGACTACCTACTTCTTTTGCAGCCCACTCCCATGGTGTGACGGGCGGTGTGTACAAGGCCCGGGAACGTATTCACCGTGACATTCTGATTCACGATTACTAGCGATTCCGACTTCATGGAGTCGAGTTGCAGACTCCAATCCGGACTACGACGCACTTTTTGGGATTCGCTTACCATCGCTGGCTCGCTGCCCTCTGTATGCGCCATTGTAGCACGTGTGTAGCCCTACTCGTAAGGGCCATGATGACTTGACGTCGTCCCCACCTTCCTCCGGTTTATCACCGGCAGTCTCCCTGGAGTTCCCGACATGACTCGCTGGCAAACAAGGATAAGGGTTGCGCTCGTTGCGGGACTTAACCCAACATTTCACAACACGAGCTGACGACAGCCATGCAGCACCTGTCTCAGAGCTCCCGAAGGCACTCCTGCGTCTCCGCTGGATTCTCTGGATGTCAAGAGTAGGTAAGGTTCTTCGCGTTGCATCGAATTAAACCACATGCTCCACCGCTTGTGCGGGCCCCCGTCAATTCATTTGAGTTTTAATCTTGCGACCGTACTCCCCAGGCGGTCTACTTAACGCGTTAGCTCCGAAAGCCACGGCTCAAGGCCACAACCTCCAAGTAGACATCGTTTACGGCGTGGACTACCAGGGTATCTAATCCTGTTTGCTCCCCACGCTTTCGCATCTGAGTGTCAGTATCTGTCCAGGGGGCCGCCTTCGCCACTGGTATTCCTTCAGATCTCTACGCATTTCACCGCTACACCTGAAATTCTACCCCCCTCTACAGTACTCTAGTTCACCAGTTTCAAATGCAGTTCCGAGGTTGAGCCCCGGGCTTTCACATCTGACTTAATGAACCACCTGCATGCGCTTTACGCCCAGTAATTCCGATTAACGCTCGCACCCTCCGTATTACCGCGGCTGCTGGCACGGAGTTAGCCGGTGCTTCTTCTGTTGCTAACGTCAAGAGATGTTGCTATTAACAACACCCCCTTCCTCACAACTGAAAGTACTTTACAACCCGAAGGCCTTCTTCATACACGCGGCATGGCTGCATCAGGCTTGCGCCCATTGTGCAATATTCCCCACTGCTGCCTCCCGTAGGAGTCTGGACCGTGTCTCAGTTCCAGTGTGGCTGATCATCCTCTCAGACCAGCTAGGGATCGTCGCCTTGGTGAGCCATTACCTCACCAACTAGCTAATCCCACCTAGGCATATCTTGACGCGAGAGGCCCGAAGGTCCCCCTCTTTGGCCCGTAGGCATCATGCGGTATTAGCCATCGTTTCCAATGGTTATCCCCCACATCAAGGCAATTTCCTAGGCATTACTCACCCGTCCGCCGCTCGACGCCCATTAACGCACCCGAAGGATTGTTAGTGTCGTTTCCGCTCGACTTGCATGTGTTAGGCCTGCCGCCAGCGTTCAATCTGAGCCATGATCAAACTCTTCAATTTAAGATTTTGTGACTCAACGAATACTGACTTCAAAACTAATATTCATTCGAAAATGAACATGTAATTCTAAAGCTATTACCATTCCAACAGAATGGTAATGAATTGACTGTGCCAAATAACCCCTCTCTATAAAGAAAGTAATTATTCGTATTGGTCACTCAGTTCATTGAAATCATTGTGTTACCGAAGTAACTGCTATTACGCTCTTTCGAAAAAGAACCAATAACGTTTTGATATTCATCAACGAGTGCCCACACAGATTGATAGGTTTAAATTGTTAAAGAGCTTTACTTATTGAGCGTTCCTTTAAGTAAGGAGCCTCTCTAAGTGGACGGTCATTCTAGCGAATTGGATTTCAGTGTCAAACACTTTTTTCAGCTAGTTTTTCAAAGCACCTTAAATGCTTATTACCATCTTGTTAGTCAATTAAAACCGCTTGGTTTCCCTTGGTAACGGGGGCGCATTATAGGGATAATAATCCTTTGCACAAGGCCAAAAACGAAAAAAAACCGCCACAGGTGACCGTTCGAACATTATTCAAGCAAATCATCCAAAATAGGTACGATTACGGCATCGTTTCGACAATCGTACCTATTGTTAGTGGTTAAATTATTGGTGCACGATAATTCTATCGTTGTTTACTAATAGCTGTACTTTCTTATCTGGGTTTATTTTGCCAGCAAGTATCGCTTTCGCTAACGGGTTCTCAACACTTTGTTGGATTGCTCGTTTCAAAGGCCTTGCACCATAAACAGGATCGAAGCCAGTTTGAGCAATAAACTTCAACGCTTTGTCTGAAACTTCAAGTTCATATCCACTGCCTTCCATACGCTTACTTAAATGTTCAAGCTGAATAGAGGCAATTGATTGAATGTGTTCTTGAGCTAATGGATGGAATACAACACTTTCATCAACACGGTTTAAAAACTCAGGTCGGAAATGTTTCCCTACTACTTCCATCACTTCATTTTTGATTCCTTGGTAATCCAGTGTATTGAAATTCTCCTGAATACGAGCAGAACCTAGATTAGATGTCATGATGACTACCGTGTTCCTAAAGTCCACAGTACGACCTTGACCATCGGTTAAGCGCCCATCATCAAGAACCTGTAATAGAATGTTGAAAACATCTGGGTGAGCTTTCTCTACTTCATCCAACAAAATTACCGAGTACGGCTTACGACGTACTGCTTCTGTTAGATACCCACCCTCTTCATACCCAACATAACCCGGAGGCGCACCGACTAAACGAGCAACTGAGTGCTTCTCCATGAACTCAGACATATCGATACGTACCATGGCATCTTCACTATCAAACATGAAGTTCGCTAATGTTTTACACAGTTCTGTTTTACCTACCCCTGTAGGACCGAGAAATAAGAAAGAACCAATGGGCTTGTTCGGATCAGACAAACCCGCACGGCTACGACGAATGGCGTTCGACACCACTTCGACAGCTTCGGCTTGACCTATAACTCGCTTATGCAAAGCACTTTCCATTTTAAGAAGCTTGTCTTTCTCAGCTTCTAGCATTTTGGATACCGGGATACCCGTTTGCTTCGATAGCACTACTGCGATTTCTGCATCAGTGACCTTATTACGAAGCAATGTCATTTCTTGCATTTCAGCTTGAGTCGCTAGATCCAGTTGTTTCTCTAATTCAGGAATACGACCATATTGAAGCTCTGACATACGATTAAGGTCACCAGCTCGCCTTGCAAAGTCCATATCCATACGAGCTTGTTCTAGCTCTGACTTAATATGTTGCGTACCCGATAGGGCCGCTTTATCCGCATTCCATACTTCTTCAAGCTCTGCGAAGTCTCGCTCTTTATCGGTCAACTCAGCTTGTAATGTACGGAGCCGCTTTTCACTAGCTTCATCGTTTTCGTTGGTTAAAGCTTGTTGTTCGATCTTCAGTTGAATGATTTTCCGCTCTAATTTATCCAATGACTCAGGTTTTGAATCGATCTGCATGCGAATACTCGAAGCCGCTTCATCAATCAAATCAATAGCTTTATCTGGTAACTGACGATCCGAGACGTACCTATGAGATAGAGTCGCCGCAGCAACAATAGCAGGATCAGTAATCTCTACATGGTGATGAAGCTCATAACGCTCTTTTAAGCCTCTTAGGATAGCTACGGTATCCTCGACCGTTGGTTCATCAACTAGTATTTTTTGGAATCGACGCTCTAGTGCCGGGTCTTTCTCAATATACTTGCGATATTCATCAAGCGTTGTTGCGCCGACACAATGCAGTTCACCACGAGCTAATGCTGGTTTTAGCATATTACCGGCATCCATAGAGCCTTCGCCTTTACCCGCCCCCACCATAGTATGAATTTCGTCAATGAAGAGAATGATATTTCCCTCTTCTTTGGATAACTCATTAAGAACCGATTTCAAGCGCTCTTCGAACTCACCACGATATTTAGCGCCGGCAACCAAAGATCCCATATCTAATGAAAGTACCCGTCGACCTCTTAACCCTTCAGGCACCTCATTATTGATAATACGCTGCGCTAAACCTTCTACGATCGCGGTTTTACCCACACCAGGCTCACCGATAATAACTGGATTATTTTTAGTACGACGTTGCAGAACTTGAATAGTACGGCGAATCTCATCATCTCGACCGATCACAGGATCCAGTTTGCCTTGCTCTGCTCTTTCAGTCAGATCAATGGTGAACTTCTCTAGTGCTTGGCGTCTATCTTCCGCATTTGGGTCATCAACTTTTTGACCGCCTCGAACTTGCTCGATAGCTTGAGATAACTTTTGTTCAGTAAGACCTAGCTCTTTAAGTAAGTTACCTAAAGGGCCTTTGTCTTCAATGGCTGCAAGTAAGAAAACTTCCGAAGAGATGTAGCTGTCTTGACGCTTTTGCGCGACCTTGTCACATAGGTTGAATAGCGTTCCCATTGAATTTGAGAGCTGAACATCCCCGCCGATACCACTTACTTTCGGCACACGATCTAACATTTCGCTCAATTTCGAACGTAACTGAACAACATCAACATTCAACATAGTTAAAAGTGGACGAATCGCACTACTATCTTGATTTAGCAATGACACCATTAGGTGTACGGGTTCTATATATTGATGATCACGACCTAATGCGAGTGACTGAGCATCAGATATCGCAATTTGAAATTTACTAGTGAATCGATCGAGACGCATATCAACCTTCTTACTCTTAGAGATATTGATCTTATGACTAAAAGATGGATACGAGAGCGTGGGTTTTCAAGGGGTAAGAATGAAGAATAGAGCTTATATGAAAATATAAATGAGCAGGATGGCCATTTGCGGTCGCTAGAGGTTACTCTAACCAAATAAAAGTAGCCTGACGCCCAGTAACACCATCTCGACGATAAGAATAGAAAGTATCTGAATCAGCGTATGTACACAGATTCGAACCTGTCACTGAAGTCACGCCAGCTTTATGCAATCGTTGAGTCGCGAGTTGAGACATGTTTGCTAACCACTTGCCAGGTTCAGATTTGGCTTTAAATGCTAATTTCGCTTGAGGATCAAAACTAACAAAAGCGTCCAATACATCATAACCTACCTCAAACACATCCTCACCAATAGCAGGACCAAGCCAAGCGATAACCTGGTTAGCTTCATCAATATTTGAGAACTTTGCGACTGCATTTTCAAGAATACCACCAGCAAGACCACGCCAACCTGCATGAACCGCCGCAACTTGTGTACCGTTAGTATTAGTGAGGATAACCGGTAAACAATCTGCCGTCATCGCAGAGCATACGACACCTTTTGCAGTGGTAAATGCACCATCAGCATCAATAATATCTGTCGTCGGTTCTAAAACCGTAACGACATCTGTTGAGTGAGTTTGATTTAACCATATCGGTGAAGCAGGCATGTTCGCTTGTTGCTTGAGCCATGCTCTATTATTTTCAACAAATGAAGCATCATCCCCAACATGTGTACCTAAGTTTAAACCTTGGTACGCATCGCTAGAAAAACCACCAACACGCGTCGAAGCAAACGCTTTGACGTTTTGGGGGGCATTCCAATTAGGGATGATCATCGACATGATTAAATGTCGTCTTCTAAGTTTTCGCGAGCATCAACACGTAACGCTTCAGCCATCACGACCATGTCATTTGGCACAGGAGCGTGAAATTCAACTTCTTCACCTGTAATAGGGTGAACAAATTTAAGCATAACTGCGTGTAGTGCTTGGCGATCAAAAGAACGAATCATCGTCGTTAGTTCTTCAGATGCACCTTTTGGAATACGAGCACGGCCACCGTATGCAACATCACCTAGCAGCGGGTGCTGAAGGTATGACATATGAACACGGATTTGGTGAGTACGACCCGTTTCTAGGCGTAAGCGAATACGAGTATGCTCACGGAAGTGTTCTGCAACACGATAGTGAGTTACCGCTGGCTTTCCTAATTCGTTCACGTCCATTAATGTACGCTTAGTTGCATGACGGCTAATGCCCTTCTCTACAACACCACCAGCGGTCATTTTACCAATTGCAATTGCTTCATATTCACGAGTGATACGACGCTTAGCAAGAGCACGCACTAAACGAGTTTGAGCTGGAACCGTTTTAGCCACAACCATAAGGCCAGTGGTGTCTTTATCAAGACGGTGCACAATACCCGCACGAGGTACTTCTGCGATCTGAGGATAATGGAAAAGCAATGCGTTTAGTATGGTTCCATCCGGTGTGCCTGCTCCTGGGTGTACAACCAGATCGCGAGGTTTATTGATCACCAATAAGTCATCATCTTCATAGACAATGTCTAAAGGAATATCTTGTGCTTCCCAGCGCTCTTCATCTGCAAGTTCAGCTTGCAAGATGATCTCCTCACCACCTAAAACCTTAACACGTGGCTTAGTGATAACTTCACCATCCACTTGGATTTTGCCATCAAGAAGCCACTCTTTAATACGAGAGCGAGAAAAATCGGTAAATAGTTCAGCGACAGCTTGGTCTAAACGTTGACCTAACTGGCTGCTTTTTACTGTGTCTGTTAATGTGATCTGCTGAGCCATATCGAACTTTTTTAAAAACCGTGAGACTAATACCCATTAGTATGGATAAAATAGAATAATTGCATCATTGTATCTGTTACTGGTTAGAAAGTAACGGAAGCTTACGAAATATTTAATTCAAGGAATCGACGCCTGACATGAAACACCTTACTTTATCGGGTCTATTAGCCGTATCACTCTTGGTTGGTTGTTCAAGTAGTGAAGAGATAGTGCCAGATGTACCACCATCGGTTCTCTACTCTGACGCTCAAGAGTCACTGCAGAGCGGTAGCTGGCTTTCTGCAATCGAAAAGCTAGAAGCCTTAGACTCTCGCTATCCCTTCGGCGCCTATTCCGAGCAAGTACAGCTCGATCTGATTTACGCGTACTACAAAAATGATGACTTGGCACTCGGACTTGCCACCATTTCACGATTCCTACGCTTAAACCCAACTCATGAAAAACAAGATTGGGTTCTTTACATGCGCGGCTTAACGCACATGGCGCAAGATCGAAATTTCATGCACGATATTTTTAATATCGATCGAAGTGACCGAGATCCAGAACCAGTGAAGCTTGCCTTTGCTGATTTCAAGCGACTCCTCGAACGCTTCCCTAGCAGCCCTTATGCTGAAGACTCACAAAAACGCATGTTTGCACTTAAAAACCGCCTAGCGGAATATGATCTAGCAACGGCTGATTTCTACCTAAGGCGTGAAGCGTGGATTGCGGCAGTAAACCGCACACAAGAGCTGCAAAAGACTTACCCAGATACCATTGCAGCTCGTAAATCTTTAAAAATACAGTTAAAAGCTTATAAAAAAATTGGTTTAGAAGATGCAGTTTTAAGAACAGAGAAGTTAATTGAGCTAAACCCACTACCTTAATCAACTTGCTTACATATCAATCTAAAAAAGCGCGCTAATTTATTAGCGCGCTTTTTTAAACCACATTTCGCAAACTTGATGAATCGCATAATACACGATATCTTCAATAAATAACTTTTAACAAATCATCAACATGGAGTGTGGATGTGAGTAGGTTGTTATTATTTATTGGGATCATGCTATTTAGCCAATATTCCCACTCATTGGAGTTGTCCCCATTAAGCAATAAGCCTTACATGGGAGACTTAGATGTACTTAAAACCAAAGGAATGGTGAGAGTGCTCGTATCTGCCGATCTTGGTTTTTATTACATCGAGGATGGCAAGCCAAAAGGCATCG
The DNA here is from genome assembly GCF_024347535.1 of Vibrio kanaloae. NCBI lineage: Bacteria > Pseudomonadati > Pseudomonadota > Gammaproteobacteria > Vibrionales > Vibrionaceae > Vibrio > Vibrio kanaloae. The sequence goes on from NZ_AP025497.1 coordinate 2,518,483, forward strand.
TGGCAGAAATGCTCTACCACTTTGAGAAAAGCCTTCGTAAGAAACACCCCTACCTCAATGTTCAAATAATCCCCGTACAACGAGATGATCTACTTCCCTCTTTAGAATCTGGCTATGGTGATGTCGCTGTCGCTAACCTAACGATCACCGACAAACGACTACGAACCATCGATTTTTCAGATCCAATGATTAAAGATGGTAAAGAACTCATTATCACAGGGAAAAAGACCGAACCTATCACCAAAATCAAACAATTGAGCGGTAAAGAAGTATGGATCCGAGCAAGCTCGAGTTACTTCGAGAGCGTGCAAAAGTTAAATAAAGACCTTAATGAACTGGATTTACCTCCACTGCATGTCCACTTCATTGAAGAGTCACTGCAAGACTACGAGCTGATAGAGCTAGTCAACCAAGGTTATATACAAGGCACAATTCTGGACAGCCATAAAGCCAAGCTTTGGACTGACGTAATGGAAAACATTCAAGTTCATCATGACTTGCCCTTACGTGAAAATGGCCAAATAGCATGGGCATTGAGAAAAAACAGCCCTTTGTTAAAGAAAGAGATCAACAAATACGTTAAGACCGCACGAACAGGCACCCTACTTGGGAATGTTATTTATCAGAAATACATCGACAACACTCGCTGGTTAGGTAGAGCACTCAACCCAAATAAAATAGACCGAGTAGCTAAGCTGTCAGATGTCTTTGAAAAGTATTCGAATAAATACGAATTCGACCCTTTGATGATATCTGCACAAGGTTTCCAAGAGTCAGGGCTTGATCAAAGCAGAGTTTCTCATCGTGGAGCTATTGGTGTGATGCAAGTATTACCGAGTACCGCAAAAGATAAAAACGTCAACATCAAGAACATCCACAAGGTAGATAACAACATCCATGCGGGTGTGAAATACATGCGCTTTATCAAAGACCGATACTTTGACGACCCAGCAATATCATCGGACAACCAAATCTACTTCACTTTGGCTTCTTACAACGCGGGCCCCGCGAAAATCAGAAAGATGAGGCACCTTGCTAAGCAAAAAGGCTACAACCCAAACATTTGGTTTAAAAACGTAGAAATCATCACTCGCAAATACGTGAGTAAAGAACCCGTAACCTATGTTGCCAACATCAATCGTTACTTCGTAATCTATAAACAATTACAAGCTATCAATGCCATCCGAGAGGACGGTACAGCGAGATTACTGAACACTAATGATTAAATTTCCCTTCAATCCTAGCACTTGGGGAACAAAGGTTTTAGATAAGGCTAAAAACACAAAAGCCGCATAAGACAACTTATGCGGCTTTTGTTTATCTAATTCTGAAGAAGCTTACGTAGCGATCTATATCACGAGACCTATATCACAAAACACTATTGAGTAAATTTCAATCAAGCACTTTCTATAGGCTGTAAAACGCCTCTAAAAACTGGTTTAATTTTTAGCGAAGCCTTGCCTCTAAGTTATCGTTTTTCATAAGGATAACAAGCATTTTTCGCCAAAAACATATCAAGACTTGCGTAAGATCACATTTGATTTTAATGCTTATCCCACCCAGCCAAAATAAGATCTAGATCACATTCTTTATTCCTGAAAGTCGTAATCTGAAGTTAACCCATGAGGGATACAACAGAGGAAAACTTCTATGAAAATGAACATCACTGGTAAAAACATCGACATTACCTCTGCAATCCGTGATCACATAGAAAGCAAATTTAAGAAGCTGGATAAATGGCAAGTAGACATCATTGGCTGCCAAGCGAGCTTTAGCGAAGAACCAAACAAGAAGAAGAAATTTGAAGCGGTACTAACCGTACCAAAAGGCCAACTTGTTGCCTCATCAATTCATGACGACCTCTACGTAGCGATCAACGAAGTGGAACAAAAACTAGAGCGTCAACTCAACAAGCTACGCCATAAACCAGAAGCGCGCCGCGCTGACAAGCCTGAAATCGAAGAGCTAGAAGCTGAAGTAGAATAAGGAAAGATAACAGATTAAACAATAGCGCCTCAGGGCGCTATTTTTTTGCTTGACGCTTGTTGCTCGCTTGCTTATTGTGTTTAAACATTCATAAAACAATCACTTTTTATGCATACTCAATCTTTGTTTATTTTTGACTTCTTTTTTCTTCCGTAAATCGGAGGCTAAGTCGTTTTAGAAAAACAAGTCAAAAACGAACAAGAAGCCTCCCACACTAGGGAGGCTTTTTTATAAGGACACATTTATGACTGACCGCTCAATTTCACTGGATGATATCCGCCTTCGTCTTAATGATTTAGACGACGAACTCCTGAAGCTACTTTCGGAGCGTCGCAAGCTAAGTATCGAAGTCGCTAAAAGCAAGGTAGAGACATCAAAACCAGTTCGTGATGCAGTACGAGAGCAGCAACTATTAGTTAAGCTGATCAACAACGGCAAAGATAAATACGAACTTGATGCGCAGTACATTACCAAGCTGTTTCACACCATCATCGAAGATTCCGTTTTACTACAGCAGTCATACTTACAAAACCTAGCGAACCCGCAAAGCCGTAAACCATTGGCTCGCGTTGCATTTTTAGGTTCTAAGGGATCATATTCGCACCTTGCGAGTCGCGAATACTTCAGTCGCAAGAATATGGAATTGATTGAGCTGAACTGTAATCACTTCAAAGAAGTCGCATCAACAGTTGAGTCTGGTCATGCAGACTACGGTGTCCTACCGATTGAGAACACCAGCTCAGGGTCAATCAACGAAGTCTACGACCTACTACAACACACGACGCTTTACATCGTTGGTGAGCTTTCTCAGCCTATTGAGCACTGCCTTGTTGCGAAAAGTGATATCCGTTTAGAAGACATCAAAACACTCTATTCGCACCCACAGCCCCATCAGCAATGCAGCGAATTTTTAAGTCGTCTTAAAGGAGTGAACCTCGAGTCATGCGCAAGCACCGCAGATGCAATGAAAAAAGTGAAAGAGCTAGATGACGATGATGTTGCTGCTATTGGTAATGCATCTAGCGGTAAGCTTTACGGCCTACAAGCAATCCAAGGCAATATTGCAAACCAAACTGAAAACCATACTCGTTTCATCGTGGTAGCTCGTAAACCTGTTGAAGTGTCGACTCAAATCCCTGCAAAAACGACACTGATCATGTCGACCTCTCAAGAGGCAGGTTCTTTAGTCGAAACTCTACTGATTTTACAGCGCTTAGGTATCAATATGACTAAACTGGAGTCTCGTCCTATCATGGGTAACCCGTGGGAAGAGATGTTCTATGTAGATTTAGAAGCACACCTGGATTCAGATAAGATGCAACAAGCAATAACCGAACTGACAGCCATTACTCGTCACTTGAAAGTGTTGGGTTGTTACCCAAGTGAAAACATCAAAGCGACTCAGGTTAAGTTATCGTAAGCATTCATCTACTAGTAATAGACGGAGTATTTCGCCTACTGTAGGTCAATAAATAAAATAAGATCGCTGCTAACGCAATAACTGAACATATTGGGCGAAAGACAGAAGTGATATTTTGCTTATATCTCAATTAGTTATTCGTTAGCAGGCTGTTCTCAGGCCTGAAGGTACCCCTCACCTCGCAAATCTTGCTATCCAATTACGTCTTTCATTCATGATATTACTAACAATAGAACAAAAATCTAATTCCCTTCACAGGAATGCATCGAACTACGTTTAATTAATAGCGAGTGAACATTAAGTAACATAAACTCAAGCGCTAAATTATAAATAGTGTTGTCATTAACTATGAAGCTAAGTACTAAAATATTACTACTGATAGCCCCTGTGATCCTGATCAGTGCCGCTGCTTCTAGCTATATTATTTATTCAACTCAGAAAAACAGCTTCATTAAACGTGAAAACAACGTTCTACAGCTCAACATGGAGAAGTTAGCCGGGCATTTTCGACAATCTCGGTCATTTCTACATAGTTACGCTTATACCTTGACCCAAAGTGACATGGTGAAACGTTACTTTCTCACTGAACAAAATTTATCTCGCGATCTTGAACTGGTCAATAACCTTAGGGAGGCCATATATTTCTTACAAGATGGCGATGAAAGTTATACTGGATTAGCGATACTCGATAGCGATCGTAAACTCAGTTATTACGCTGACAATAGTGACGACTCTTTAGCTCAGATTGATGAAAATATATTGGAGTTCGTTGATCAACATTATCAAGATACCTTAGAGACATCGAGTACCAACTATATACAAAACTCTCAAGGGGAGGGAATGTTGGTCCACTATGAGATGTTAGATAATGAAATGGCCTCCCCAACCATAAGTAACCAATTCAACGATGTGTTTTTTGTTGTCGCATCCGTCTCACTCGACAAGTTTACTGCGTTGAGAAAACAGATAGAGTTCGACTATCAAACAAGCCTGTTTTTTACACCAATTGCGGTTTCTCTAGAAAATGGGGTTACCCATTCCATAAAACTTGCGCCTGAACTATATGCCACAGTAGATCCTGCGCAGTTTCTATTAGAGAACAAGCTTGACTCCATTTGGAACAAGCTAAGTTTGTCATTTGCACTATCTGCATTTATCACTGTCGTTTTACTGCTGATACTATTATCTCGCAATGTTATTACTCCGATAACACGGTTAGATCGACAGTTACAACAAGTAGAAAAAAAACAGCGCAAGAACATTGAACGCTTAGGCACTCGCGATGAGCTTGGTCGCCTATCACAGCGTTTTTATGACATGTACCAAGAGCTAGATAACACCTACCAACAAACCAAGCTCTTAGCAGAAAATGATCAATTAACCCATATAGCGAACAGGCATCAGTTTCAAACCTTTGTTCAGCAATCTCTCCCGAAACCCGGCTCGAATACCGAAACTTGGGTACTCTATTTCGACTTGGATAACTTCAAGTTTGTAAACGACACATACGGACATCAAATCGGTGACTCGATACTGGTCTGTTTTGCCAAGCGTATCTCCGCTATTTGTACCCATTATAAAACAGAGTTCGATGCTCATTGTATGCCCGCACGACTCTCTGGAGATGAATTTGTAGTGTACATTAACGCTCCAACTGACAAAGGAAACATCGCCCATAGGTTTTCTGATGACTTACTCATTCCGTTGCAAAAAGGCTTTGTTACTCAGTCTGGGAGTTTTCCGATTACGGTCAGTATCGGCATTGCAACGTATCCTAACGATGGTTACTCGATTGAAAAGTTACTCTCTAATGCTGATACCGCCATGTATCAAGCCAAGCGTGCAGGTAAAAACCAATTTGCTGACTATTCACGAGATTTAGACAAAGCGATTCAACGCCAAGCAAATATTGAACGCGCACTCAGAGACAAAAACTTTGATGATGAATTTAAACTCGTTTATATGCCCTATATGGATTCAACCGGAAGCCATATTATTGGCGTTGAAGCCTTACTACGTTGGCATTCAAAGCAGCTTGGTTTAGTTCCGCCCGATGAATTCATTCCTATTGCCGAGCAAACAGGGTTATTTGAGATAGTTGATTGCTGGGTGATACAGAATGCCTTTGCTTCTTTTCATCGACTTCAGGCTCAATTTACCCATTCAATTCAACTGTCGATTAACTTATCTTCAGCCGGGATTGAAACCACACACCTTGCTGAATTCATTGATGAACAGGCTAAAATGAATACTATTCCGCCAAGCTTGATTGATTTTGAAATCACGGAAACCTTTTATTCAAATTCTCAAGGCTTCCCACTGCTCAACGAGCTGTCTAGGATGGGCTACCGATTAGCGATTGATGACTTTGGCTCTGGTTACACCTCTATCACTCAGCTGGTGCAGTATCCAACTCAAAAAATTAAGCTCGATAAAGCATTTTTGGATACCTTGATTAAGACCGATAATCAAAACATCGTGAAACCGATTATTGGGCTGTGCCATGCTCAAGGCAAAAAGGTAACAGCCGAAGGTATAGAAACAAAAGATATGCATCAGTGGTTGCAAGAAGCACAATGCGATATGCTGCAAGGCTATTACTTTGGTAAACCCATGCCACTAGAAGAACTGCATGAGTGGTACCGACAGCATCAACTCAGTCTAATCCATAACAGTAAGAATCCAACACATGAAATCCGTCGTTATTGCATCACTGAACCCAGCTAAAGTTAACGCTGTTAAAAGCGCGTTCTTGTCTGCTTTTCCTAATACTGAATTCGAATTTATCGGTGTTAGCGTACCCAGCGGGGTTGCTGAACAACCCATGAGCAATGATGAAACCTATCAAGGTGCAGTGAACCGCGTGCACAACGCTATTCAAGCGCAGTCGGATGCGGATTTCTATGTCGGTCTAGAAGCTGGAATAGAAGGCAGTGTTACCTTTGCATGGATGGTGATTGAAGCGAATGGTCAGCGTGGAGAGTCACGCTCGGCAAGTCTGATGCTGCCACCTGCGGTACTTGAGAAGCTAGAACATGCAAACGAGTTAGGTGATGTAATGGATGAAGTCTTCGGTACAGACAACATCAAGCAAAAAGGTGGGGCGATTGGTCTGCTGACACACAACCAACTCTCGCGCAGCTCGGTATATCATCAGGCTTTGATCTTAGCATTGATCCCATTTGTAAACCCTGAACATTTCTCCGATAACTAATCATACGAATACCCCTCATTACAACCTCAAGAAGTCAAACAGTGCTATATAGAAGCAACAAACGCTAACATTTCGTTAGCGTTTGTTGTTAAATTCGAACTGACATTATTCAATATTTACTTCAGCAATAGTTCGGCAATAGCGGCTTTCTCTTGTTCAGATTTGGCTTTTAACTCATTCGAGCCTCTTGTGATCGTCGCCACACCGACTCCAAGCATTTGGCTCACTTGACGCTGAGACATCTCCCCTTTCATAAGTTCACAAAGGATGTTTACTCGAGCAACCAAAGCATCGCGTTCGTCAGAGGTCATCATCATGGTCAACAACAACTCATGCTGATCTTTTTCAGCCGCTATTTTTACCAAGTCCATTAGTTGTTGCCAATTATCATATTCAGGTTTTGATGCCATATCTCTACACTTACTTTAAAATTATGACTTTAAGTATTCGCTTAATGATTAAAAGCGTTCAACACTTTATACCTAAACACTTGATGTAATCCAATGTAAAAAAGCAGTAAGTGCAAATGGTTCGCACTCACTGCTTTCGATACAACTCAATTTAGGACAAAGCACCGAGTATTAGTATTTCGTTTTTACCTCATGAGGAGCTAAGAATGTCCCCTTCACTCCTAAGATATCTCGGTAATAAGCTTCAAACATCAAGATGTTTTGGACGTAACCACGGGTCTCTTTAAAAGGGATCATTTCAATAAAGGCATACGCATCGAGCTTTTCGTCACTGCGTGAACGCCACTGCCTCACTCGGCTCGGCCCGGCATTGTAAGCAGCCAAAGCAAAAATACGGTTATTGTCATATTGAGAAAGTAAACCATCTAGATAGTGACTACCAATCTCAATGTTCTTACCGACATCATAAAGATCATCGCTGCCCTGATACTTAATTTGATGTTTGTTAGCCGTGTATTGAGCCGTTTTCGGCATGATTTGCATGATACCACGAGCCCCAACAGGAGAGCGTGCCTCTGAATCCAGAGCGCTCTCTTGCCTCGATAAAGCCATTAAAGTGATGGGATCAATACCGTGCTTTTCAGCGTAGAAATTAAACCACCATTTATGCGCAACAGGGAAACGCAGAATGAGGTTATCCCACATCTTCGCAGCAATACTCGCCGTTACTGTTAAGTGATTCCAACGCTGTGTCGCGGCATGGGCAGCAAACATCGCCTTATGATCTTTGTCTACATTGGTTAATAACCAGCGCCACTCACTCTTCGCTGCCGCAATTTTATCTCGGTCAATCAATTCACCAATACGAACCAAAGATGTGTCGAACGGCTTCATCATCTCAGCATTGTATTTGAGTACTGATGTAGGATATTGAACGGGCTTACCTAACTGTTTAGCCGCCGCGACACTGTAAAAATTACGCCTACCTAAAATATCGGCTAGTCGCTTGTTGCCTTTGGCAGTATCACCCAACGCAATCTCAGCTCTGCCCTGCCAATATTGCCAACGCAGCGAAGCTTGATGTTTATCATCCAAGCGCGCTATCCACTCTTGTAAGCCAGTCCAATCTGCATGCTGAATAGCTAAACGAGCACGTCGTTCAAGCAACACTTGCTTTGATGAACTCACGAGTATTTTGTCTCGCCACTCCATCAACTCTTCAGAATCCGTATTAATCAAACGAAATGCTAGGTAATCGGCAAGCTCTTGAGATTTCTCTTTCGAGAACTTCTGAGCCTTGATGACCTCATCAAACACCTCCTGAGCACTGCTTGCTGACTTCCTTGCCAATTTCTCGAAACCAAACTCGGTTTGAGCTTGGTAAAATTCATTCTCAGGGTGCTTCTTAGCGAACGCGAGAACATCCTCAGGTTTGTTGTACAACGCCTTCATTTGTTTCGCTTGGGCAATTGACTCATCACTATCCAATTGCTTAATTAGATAAGTCATCAATTTACCGCTACGACCTTCGAACGCTAACAGCATCCTTTCTAGTATCAGCTCATCCGTTCTTAAACCCGCTTGATCCCAGCTCTCAAACAGAGGATCACAGGCGTCATCAACACCACGACCACTTAACCAAAGTTGCCTAGCCCCTTTAAAAGCAAGCTCTTTATTGCCTTGTTCGTAATGCGCTCGGTAATAGATACATTGGTATTTTTCACCAACAGGTTCTTTAGTTTGAAACTCAAGGATGGTCTTCCACTGCTTTTGAAAAGCCAATGAATCCAAATAAGGTGCGCGCATGCGATTAGAAAATGGCAGTGCTTTATTCTGTTCAATAAAAGCATCCACCTCAGCAGGTGTACGCTCTCCTAAGCCAATAAGAAAAGCTCGATAATCGGTATAAGGTGTTAAAGGATATGTTTGAATCTTGTTACGTAGCGCGGAGTAGGCTTTTAGATCATGGTTGTCTAAAACCTCTTGCGCTCTATCATAAACATCACGCTGCATTTCAAGCTCAGATGCATTGCTCGCTAAAGCCATCGGAGCCAGTGAAAATGAAGACAAAATTGCCGATGCAGCCACAGCAATTTTCGTATTACCAATTCGGAAAAACATTCGCTCTTTCCTTAGTGCGTGTATGAATACGTGAAATCTATTTACGCCCGACCTCACATCAAATGTAAAGGATTTGAGTGTAAATATTATTAATATTTAACACTTCGCCTCAGAAGCCTATTAAATATAGTTTTAATGACCAATGTGACAATAATAGGTAAGGATTCGTTCAAGAGTGGCTTTTCTGTCCTAGGAGTAACATCTTTGAGGATATTGGTATAAAATAGCAGACAATTTTGAACAATAATTAGGATCGATCGGCAATGGCTGAATACGTATATACCATGTCTCGGGTGAGCAAAACTGTTCCACCTAAGCGTCAAATTCTTAAAGACATTTCTCTTAGCTTTTTTCCTGGCGCTAAAATCGGTGTTTTGGGTTTAAATGGTTCAGGTAAATCTACCCTACTACGTATCATGGCTGGTATTGATACTGATATTGATGGTGAAGCACGTGCACAACAAGGTCTTAAAGTAGGTTACCTACCGCAAGAACCTGTACTAGACGAATCAAAAACCGTTCGTGAAATCGTAGAAGAAGCGGTTTCTGACGTTGCTGACGCACTTAAGCGTATTGATGCGGTTTACGCAGCTTACGCAGAACCAGATGCAGATTTCGATGCACTTGCTAAAGAGCAAGGCGAACTAGAAGCACTGATTCAAGCAAAAGACGGTCACAACCTAGAGACAGCTCTAGAGCGTGCTGCTGATGCACTTCGTCTTCCTGAGTGGGATGCGAAAATTGAATTCCTATCCGGTGGTGAGCGTCGTCGTGTTGCTATCTGTCGCCTACTTCTTGAAAAGCCAGACATGCTGCTGCTTGATGAACCAACCAACCACTTGGATGCTGAATCAGTAGCATGGCTTGAGCACTTCCTCGTCGATTACAGCGGTACTGTTGTGGCGATTACCCACGACCGTTACTTCCTAGACAACGCTGCTGGCTGGATTCTAGAACTTGATCGTGGTGAAGGTATCCCATGGGAAGGTAACTACACGTCTTGGCTAGAGCAAAAAGACGAGCGTCTAAAGCAAGAAAAAGCGGGCGAAAGCGCACGTCAAAAGACAATCGAGAAAGAACTTGAATGGGTTCGTCAAAACCCTAAAGGCCGTCAAGCTAAATCTAAAGCTCGTATGGCTCGTTTTGAAGAACTGACGACAGGTCAATACCAGAAGCGTAACGAAACCAACGAACTGTTCATCCCGCCAGGTGAGCGTCTAGGTGACAAAGTTCTTGAAGTGAACAACCTGACTAAATCGTTTGGTGATCGCGTTCTTATCGACGACCTATCGTTCAGCATGCCTAAAGGCGCTATCGTCGGTATCGTCGGTGCCAACGGTGCAGGTAAATCAACACTATTCAAGATGCTAAGCGGTGCAGAACAGCCAGATTCAGGTACAGTTGAACTAGGCGAAACCGTTAAACTTGCTTCTGTTGATCAGTTCCGTGACAGCATGGACGACACTAAGACAGTATTCCAAGAGATCTCTGAAGGCGCTGATATCATTAAGATCAACAACTTCGAAATCCCTGCGCGTGCTTACTGTTCTCGTTTCAACTTTAAAGGCAACGACCAACAGAAGATCATCGGTGAGCTTTCTGGTGGTGAGCGTAACCGTGTTCACTTAGCGAAACTGCTAAAAGCGGGCGGTAACGTACTGCTACTCGATGAGCCTACCAACGACCTTGACGTTGAAACGCTACGTGCTCTTGAAGAAGCACTGCTTGAATTCCCTGGCTGTGCAATGGTTATCTCGCATGACCGTTGGTTCCTTGACCGTATTGCAACCCATATCTTAGACTACCGTGATGAAGGTCAAGTTAACTTCTACGAAGGTAACTACACTGAGTACACGGAGTGGCTAAAACAGACTCTGGGCGCTCAAGCGGCGGAACCACACCGCATCAAGTACAAGCGTATAGCTAAGTAAATTAGCTTGTATTCTGAACAAAGGCCGCGATAATAGCGGCCTTTGATATATCTGAATTACGTATTAAACATTGATATAGAGATATTCGTTATGATAGAAAGACGTCAGTTTTCACGAGTTGTTTATCAAGTCCCAGTAGAATTGTCACAAGGACAAGGAAACATATCTGGATCGATACAAGACTTATCTCTTCATGGCCTACTCATTCAATGTAATGAATTACAACAACTCAGCGGCAATGTTCCTGTTCAGGTCAGCTTTACGCTGACAAACAGTAATATCAATATTCAGTTAGAAGCAACGATAGTCTCTACCATCAATACCTCAATGCGTTTACGCATAGAGCATTTAGATATTGATAGTATCAGTCACCTTAAGCGCCTTGTGGAACTTAATGTTGGCGACGATGAATTGCTTTATAGAGAGATTAAGCACCTTACCGACTTAGGTTGTGAATAAGATCTCAGTTACCTTTTTTCTATTAAAAGCATCTAATTAGTACAGAACCATGTCTAAAAAAGTTTCCATTACTATTCCCTCTAGTCAGGGGGAACAGACGTTTTACTTCGGCCGAAAAGCCGTGCTCATGTGCACCACTACGATTTTTTCAGTACCGCTATTAATTGGCGGCGCTGCATACATGCACTTTGAAACCCAACAAGAGCTCGCGATGCAAGCGAACGATGCCCAACAATTAATTGAGACGCTGATTGTTGAAAAAGAACAAACCGAGTTTCTTTATGCTGAACAAGTTGATACCAATCATTCTCTATCGCAAACATTGACAGAGAAAGAAGGCACGATTCAACTGCTTGGTAAGCGTGTATTTGACGTTGAGTCGGTACTTGGCCTTGCTGACGAAGAACTACTGACCGATGATGTCTCTTTAGAAGACAGAATTGATGCCGCAGCCATCGATTCAGCGGTAAGAGCAACCATGTTCCGTTTGATTCCAAACGACAGCCCTATGGCTTATCAACGTATCTCTTCTTCTTATGGTCGCCGCACTAACCCTATTACAGGTAAACGCCACGTTCATACAGGCATCGACCTGACGTGTAAGCGTGGTGAAGACATCTTAGCCCCCGCAGATGGTGTCATTGAAACGGTTCGCCCAAGTAACAAAGGCTTCGGTAACTTCATAACCATGCGCCACTCATTTGGTTTCATGAGTTCTTATGCTCATCTGCAGAAATTCAAAGTACGTAGCGGGCAATTTGTGAGCAAAGGCGATGTCATTGCAAGCTGTGGTAACTCCGGTAGCTCAACCGGTCCACATTTACATTATGAAGTACGCTTCCTTGGTCGTTCACTGAATCCTCAATATCTGATGGATTGGACGCCTGAAAACTTCAATTACGTTTTTGAAAAAGAAAATAAAGTGAAGTGGGGCCCGCTGGTTCAGTTGATTGATAATGTGGTTCGCTTACAAATCAACCTGACAAACGTGCCTTACATCAGTTCGACCATCGACACCGTATCGAGTGAAGATAGTAAGAAACCCATTACGACTAACTAGACACGGCTAACTAGAACCTGTTGATTTGGCCTATGATGATCGAATTGCTTTTAGCCTACAGTAGGCCAAATGCTTTCATGGCGTTCAGCACAAACAAAAAAGAGCGACCAGATGGTCGCTCTTTTTTATGATTTCAAATCGGTATTAACCACGATGAATCGAGTCATGTGCTTGTTTTAGAAGACTTTGGCTTTCTTGCAAGAATTGTTGTGAGTAATCACCAAACCAATCACTCACTTGGTTGAAGATCTCAACAAACTTAGCCTTATCTTTGCCATCTAGGATTTCTAACGCTTCTCCGAAACAGCTATGGAAGCGTCGAATCATCTCAATGTTCTCATCCGAAGAAAGAATGATATCACCGTACAAGTTCGGGTCTTGAGCAAACAGACGACCAACCATCGCAATCTCAAGTCGGTAGATTGGCGAGCTTAGCTTCAGAAGCTGATCAATGTTCGGGTTCTCTTTACTCAGGTGTAAGCCGTAAGCAAAAGAGGTGAAGTGGCGTAGTGCTTGAATCAAGGTCATGCCGTGATCGTGCTCAGCGGCATCCATCTGGCAAAGGCTCGCGCCCCAAATACCAAATTGATTCAGTAGCCATTGGTAGCTTTCAGAACCCCGCCCATCACTGTAAACAATCACTTGCTTAGCAAGGCTAGGAACATCAGGGCCAAACATTGGGTGCAATCCAACCACTGGGCCTTGGTGGATGTTCATCATTGCTTGCAGAGGTTTAGATTTAATTGACGTCAAATCACATAGAATACAATCGCTTGGTAGATTACCTAGTTTAGTGATCACACCTTCCGTTAGGTGAATTGGAACCGTAACAACCACAAGACCCGCATTATCTAAGATCTCATCTGCTCTGTCCCAATCTCGGCTGCCAAGGATTTTCACTTCATAGCCAGAAAGTTTGAACATACGACCAAACAAGCCACCAAGTTGACCATTACCACCAACGATAACCACTGAACGTAACTCTGGGTTAAGACACTTAAAGCCAGAATCTTTCTCACTGGCATAAGACTCACGCATAGTACGACGCAAAATATCTTCGATTAACTGTGGTGGAACCCCTATTTTCTCGGCTTCTTGACGACGAGATGCCAGCATCGCAGCTTCACGTTCTGGTACATAAATAGGTAAACCATGTTCACTTTTTACTTCGCCCACTTTCTCTACCAGAGCAAGGCGTTGAGCCAGTAAATCCAACATTTGTTTATCGACAGCATCGATTTGGTCGCGTAATTCGTTCAGTTCAACGGCCATTTTATTCCTTACTAATCTATAACCCCGTGCCAATCTATAAGCCCACAATCACGTAGGTTCGCTAGCAACAGATCTTAAAATGCCCCATTAGATGAGGCACTTAAATTTAAAACTCTGACTAACCTTTCAAGCGGTTCTCTAAGAACGGGACTAATTCCGTATGTGCATGTTTCAATAGTGCCTCAGTTGAATCCCAATTGATACACGCGTCGGTAATAGAAACGCCGTATTTCATCTCATTGAGAGGTATATCCGAAGATTGGTTTCCTTCGTTAATATGGCTTTCAATCATAAGACCGATAATCGACTTGTTGCCTTCACGAATTTGGTGAATAACATCTTCAGCAACTAGGGGTTGGCGACGGAAATCTTTGCGAGAGTTCGCGTGGCTACAGTCGACCATTAGCGCTGCCTCTAAACCAGATTTACCCAGCTCTTGCTCACATTCGTGTACCGATACTGAATCGTAGTTCGTCTGCTTACCGCCACGTAAAATCACGTGACCATTTGGGTTACCTTGCGTTGTTAGTAGTGCAACTTGACCTTCGCGGCTGATACCCATGAAACGGTGGCTAGAAGAAGCCGCCTGCATTGCATTGATTGCAGTGCCTAGGTTGCCATCGGTACCGTTTTTAAAACCGATTGGCATTGAAAGACCACTTGCCATCTCACGGTGAGTTTGAGATTCAGTAGTACGTGCGCCAATTGCCGCCCAGCTGAAGGTATCTGCTAGGTATTGCGGGCTGATTGGATCTAATGCTTCAGTCGCTAGTGGGATTTCCATCTCAGCGAGTTCAACAAGTAGCTCACGGCCAACATGCAGGCCATGCTCAATATCGAAAGTGCCGTCTAGATGCGGGTCATTGATCAAACCTTTCCAACCCACAGTGGTACGAGGTTTCTCAAAGTAAACACGCATAACAATATACAGTTGATCGCTAAGTTGCTCAGATAAGGCTTTTAGGCGTTTCGCGTACTCTTTCGCCGCTTCAATGTCATGGATAGAACATGGGCCACATACAACAAGCATGCGATGATCTTTCTTATGAATGATGTTTGCGATAGTTTGACGAGACTCTTGAATGAAACGACGAGCATTATCACTCAAAGGCAGTTTTGCTTTTAACTCTTCAGGAGTAATCAGTACCTGTTCGTCGATGATATTGACATTGCTTAATTCACTTTTCTGCATAACTCAACCTGTATATTTATTTTTACACCCAACATTTCCATTTGGGCTAACAATCTTTAAAAACACAATAACAGCTAAAAAAACGATTTCAAGTGTACATTAAAAAAAACATTTGATGTAAATATTAATTTACACATTTACTTTAACTTGTTCAGAGAAATAAAAAGGCCTAAACCACGCCCCGCACATACAAAAAAGGCGATATTTCTCATATCGCCCTATCTAAATTTATTATGTGTTTATTTATCACTCACTGCCGAGCATTCGCTTGATCGTCTCTGAGGTCTCTTTCCACCTAGCATCCGAGTGAAGCATCGACAAATCAAAGCTGTGTTTTTTAAGCAATGAGTTGGCTAAAGGCACCTCTTGAATCGCTAAGTGATCGAGAGCTGCAATTTGTGCATCTCGTTTATTACACATCAACACCATGTCACAACCTGCATTCAAGGCAGCTTTCGCTCTATCGGCTGGTCCGCCCATTATGGCAGCGCCTTCCATCGTTAAATCGTCAGAGAACACCAAGCCTTTGAACCCAAGCTGCTGCTTCAATACTTTCTGCAGCCAATACTGTGAACCACTCGCTGGTTGATCATCATAGTGAGAGAAAACCACGTGAGCTGGCATCATGGCATCCAATATTCCGGCTTCAATTTGCGCCTTGAAGATTGCCATGTCTGTTTCAAAGATGTCGTCTCTAGGGTCATATGGCGTTTCTAAGTGAGAGTCAGCAATCACACCACCGTGTCCAGGGAAGTGCTTTCCTGTTGTCGCCATGCCAACCGACTTCATGCCCTTGATGAAAGCGCTGCTATGACGAACAATGGTATCGATATCTTCACCAAATGCTCGGCTACCAATCGCCTTACAGTCGTGACCTTTATCTAAGACTGGCGCAAAGCTCAGATCGATATCATGGGCAATCAATTCCGCAGCCATCAACCAACCGGCCTGTTCTGCCAACTGCTCACCATTATTCTTGGCCGCAAATTCTTGCGCGGCAGGGATAATTGAAAAGCCGTCGCGGAAGCGTTGTACTCGTCCTCCCTCTTGGTCAACACCAATCAAAATAGGACGCTTGGCAACTTTACGGATCTCTTTGTTTAACGCCGATAACTGTTTGCTATCGTGATAATTTCGAGTAAATAAGATGAGACCACCAACGGTTGGATGCTCTAAAATTTCTCTGTCTTCAGCGGTCAGTTCGTAGCCTGCAACATCAACCCACAACGGTCCCATAAAATTTCCTTCTATTGCTTAAATTCCGCTACTGCAGATTTACTTTGTTCAATTAATTGGTCGGCTTGCTCTTCTTGCTGAGTTAACGCTATGAACAACAAGTCAGTAATAAAAAGCTGGCTATCACGAGCAGTAATCGATGAACTGCGAATATGATTTTCGTCAGCTGCCGAGATAAGTTTGATGTCCGCATATTTGTCTAAAGCAGAAGGAGATAATTGACTAATCACAATCACCTTGGCCTTTTTCGACCTCGCCAGCTGCGCAACCTTCACCACTTCTCTGGTTTCTCCCGAGTAGGAAATCGCAACCAAGACATCATTTTCAGAGAGAGAAGCAGCATTAGCAATCTGAATATGGGCATCTTGCTCTGCATTTGCAGCATGGCCTATTTTCATCAGTTTGTAAGCGAAGTCTTTGGCGACTAGAGACGATGCGCCCACTCCTGAGATTTGTACCTTATTAGCAAGGTGCAGTAAATCAGCGGCATTGCTCAGCTGTTCGCCTTCATTTAATAACACGGTACGCTCAAGCGATTGTGTTTTACTTGCAAGAAGTTTGTCCATCACGGTATCAGGCGGATCTTTTCTGGTGATAGTGCCATGTATCCCGCGCTGGGATACAGGTTGATAAGTCATATCACTCTGATAGAGCTTCATCTTCATCTCAGAAAAACCTTTGTAACCGAGTTTCTGACTAAACTTTACGATCGTCGACTGGCTCACGCCTACCGCTTTAGCCAACTCAGGAGACGAGAGCTGCTTAACTTGTTGTGGATGATCCAATACGTAACGAGCCACCAGCGAATCTGATGGCGAGAGTTTTGGTAATAACGCTTTAACTTTCGCAATGCCTTTCATTAAACGCTCTTCCCCTTCCCTCTGACCGCATCTCGTTATCATAACGAGTTTTGTATTTTGATTGGAATAATTATTCCTTCACATTCTGCCGTTTGGAATAGCTAACACAACCTTCTGGGATCGCTGTCAAAGAAAACCATTGGTCACTATTCCACCAAGGAATAGATTTTGAAACTCATTATTCAAACTGACATTCTGAAAAAATAACAATAAACACCCTCTACCCTATTCATGCTACGGAGCTGCTATGAATTCACTATTTACCTCACTGGACTGGGCGGTATTCGCGATATATTTCGCCATTATCGCTTTTACAGGTTGGCACTTTAGCCGAACAAAAATCACAAGTACCAAAGACTATTTCTTAGGTGGTAACTCAATGCCGATGTGGGTTGTTGCTATCTCGGTACTGGCAACCTCGCAATCTGCAGCGACGTTTTTAGGTGGACCAGAGTCTAGCTACCGTGGTGATCTTACCTACCTAGCGACCAACATTGGCGGTATTCTTGGTGCAATTTTTGTCGCGCTCGTTCTAATTCCTCGTTTCTACCACAACAAAGTCTCTACCGTTTATGAACTACTAAAGGTACGCTTTGGTGAGAAGACCAAACAGCGTGCAGGTGTCATGTATTTAGTCGGGCGTGTGTTTGCTTCTGGTGCGCGCCTATACATGGCAGCTATCGCAGTATCCATGATTCTATTTACCAACATAGACCCAAGCAGCGTAGTCACTTCTGTTGTGATTCTTGTTGCCGTTGGCCTCGCTTATACCTATATGGGCGGCATTCGTTCCGTGATCTGGAGTGACTTAATCCAACTCGTTGTTTATGTCGGTGCAGCTATTGCGGTAATTATCTACCTACTGGGTCAGATCCCTGCCGACTTTAGCCAAATTGCTCAGGTACTTACTAACCCGGGTGAAGGACAACCTTCGAAGCTGACTCTACTCGATTTCACGCTCGACTTTAGCCCTGCTGGCACCTTCAGTTTTTGGGCATGTATCACTGGTTTTGTCTTGTTAAACATCGGTGCATTTGGTCTTGATCAAGACATGACTCAACGCGTTTTGACTTGTAAGGATGCCAAGCAAGGTTCAAAGGCGATGATCAACTCAATCATCTTCTCGATTCCTGTCGTGTTGGTATTTATGTCGATTGGCTTACTCTTGTATGTCTTCTACCAAAGACCTGAACTGATGGGTGTTGAAGGCAAAGACGTCGTGCAAAATTTTAATGGCGAAAACGTCACGATCTTCATGTACTACGTATTAAATGAAATGCCTGCAGGTCTTCGTGGCTTAGTAACGGTTGGTGTGGTTGCCGCGGCACTATCAACACTAAACTCTGGCTTAAACTCGATGTCTTCGGTTGCGGTACAAGATATTTACAAACCTTGGTTAGAAGCTCGTAAAGGAGAACAAGATGACTTCCATTACGTGAAAGCTGGCCGATTTGGAATGGCTGCAGCGGCCGTAGCCTTAGGTAGCATGGGTATCCTTTGTTACTACTGGCAACAGTACACAGACATGTCACTGTTATCGTTCGCTTTAAGTGTGATGGTGTTTGCTTACACCGGATTACTGGGCGTCTACTTCACGGCGATTTTCACTGAACGCGGCAACGAAACTTCAGTCGCTTTAGCTCTAATGGCAGGCTTCTTAACGACATTACTGATGCAAGCTTATGTGTGGGACAGTGTGATGGGCGCGGTTAACGCGGATTGGGTGGGTGTTCGATTAGCCTTTCCGTATCAACTCTGCGTGGGCACGTTTGTATCATTAATCGTGTGCCTTCTAGGTAAGAAGCAGACTCAAGAAGTTAATAAACTACAAACGGTTTAGCCAATGATTACCCATACTTTGGCAGTCGATGGCGGTGGAACCAAAACCGCCATGAGACTGAAGCAAATATCAACTACACCAAGTGTCATTCAAGAACGTACTTTAGCGGCAACGTCATTGACCTTGTATGGTGAGGCGGCAATCATTCAACTGACTCATTATATTGAGGAAATGTTGAGTGTTAATCAGATTAAAGCCAAACAGTGCTATATTGTGGTTGGCGTTGCTGGTGCTGGAAATAGTCATTTAAAAGCCAAGCTAAAATCGGCGTTAGCCCACTGCCCACACCTATATGTGACAACCGATGCTGAAGCGTCAGTGTTTGGTGCTAACGCAGGGCAAGGCGTTAACTGCATTGCGATTGGGACCGGTTCAGTTGCCATTCAGTTAGACAACCAACATGTGACTCATCAGTTTGGCGGGTGGGGTTTCCCGATTGGCGATCAAGGGGGTGGCGCTTGGCTTGGATTTCGAGCGGTGCAGCAAACTCTAGCCGAATTTGATGACAAACGTTCCTCTTTAACAAGCCTGCTTGTCATGAATAAAATAGGCAGCGAACGTAGTGACATTCTAAAGTGGCTCAACACGGCCAATGCGACCGATTATGCGCAATTTGCACGAGAGCTCGTTGATATAGAACAGCGCTGCTCAACGGCAAGTACCATATTAAAACAAGGTATTGAAGAAATAGAGAAGCTCACACGAACATGCTCAGAAAACAACAGCTTACCAATTATGTTTTTAGGAAGCTTAGGACAATTCTATCGTTCTAAGCTCTCTCAAGGGCTTCAAGCTCGCGCTTTAGACATTCAAGGTAACGCTCAGGATG
Organism: Vibrio kanaloae; assembly: GCF_024347535.1. NCBI lineage: Bacteria > Pseudomonadati > Pseudomonadota > Gammaproteobacteria > Vibrionales > Vibrionaceae > Vibrio > Vibrio kanaloae. Next base: position 2,538,313 of record NZ_AP025497.1, read on the forward strand.
GTGCCGAAGTTATCGCTCACCAGAAGATCCACATGCTCAACTTAGGAAATGAACAATGAAGTCAGAGTTATATATTGGCGTGATGTCAGGCACGAGTATGGACGGCGTTGATACGGCTTTAGTGTCAATAGAAGGCACTCGTATCACATTGCTTGATCATGATGAATTCCCTATGCCTGAAGATATCAAAGCCCGTCTGCTTGAAGTCTGTCTTGGCCAGAGAACGGATTTGATTGCCATTGGTGAACTTGACCACCAGCTTGGCCATCTATTTGCTAACGCGGTTCTGCAACTTCTCGAAAAATCAGGAACTCCAGCATCTTCAGTGACGGCCATTGGTAATCATGGTCAAACGGTATTCCACCAGCCAAGCGGCGAATCGCCATTTACCATGCAGTTGGGTGATGCCAATATCATTGCTGCTAAAACAGAGATACAAACGGTCGCCGATTTCAGACGCAAAGACATGGCACTCGGTGGGCAAGGTGCGCCATTAGTCCCCGCCTTCCACCATACTATTTTTCACCCGCAAGAAAGCTCAGTTGTGGTGTTGAATATTGGTGGTATCTCGAATATTTCGGTGCTGCGACCAAATCAGCCAACACTCGGTTATGATACAGGCCCTGGCAATATGTTGATGGACGCTTGGGTAGATAAGCACACAGGAGAGAAGTTTGACCGCGATGCGCAGTTTGCGCTTAAAGGCCAACTCAATCAAGCCTTGCTCGAACAGCTGTTAAATGAGTCTTATCTATCTCAGATACCACCGAAAAGCACTGGCAGAGAGCTGTTCAACCTGCCTTGGCTAGAGCAACAATTAATAGAATTTAAAGACCTTGCAGCAGAAGATGTTCAGCACACGCTTTGTGAGTACACCGCATTGACGATAGCCAATGAAGTGGAGACTTATCGCTTGGGTGAGCAGCCTGCACTCTATGTGTGTGGCGGTGGTACACGAAATCCATTGTTAATGAAAAGGTTGGCTGAACTGCTTCCTAGCTGGG